>NZ_WMKA01000005.1 GCF_009711085.1 Cellulosimicrobium composti | reverse complement strand
ACGCGCCTCCTGGAGGCCGCGCCCGCGCTGCCCGGCGGCGGCGCGGACTGGGGCACGCCCGCGGACGACGCACGCGGCCGCCGTCGGGCCGCCGCGCCGGACGCCCTGCCACTCCTGCGGTCCTGGGCGGCGTGGTCGCGTGCCGTCGCGGACGGTGAGATCGTCGCGCCGGCCGCCGAGCCCCGGCCGCTCCTGCTCGGCGCGGCGGGGCCCGCGTCCGGCGCGACCGCCGCCCCCGGGGGCGACGAGGACGCCGAGGCGCCCGGCGAGGCGCTGCTGCGCGTCGTCGGGTCGCTCGTGGACGAGGGGGCGCCCGTCGAGCGTGACCTCCTCCAGCGGGCCGAGGTGCTCGGCGAGCGCGTCGGGCGCGCGCCGGAGGACGACGGCCCGGCCTGGGACGCGTCCGCGGGGACGCTCGTCGACCTCCTCGTGGCCGACGCGCGGGGCACCGACCCGGGCCGCGCCGCGTTCGTCGCCCCGCTGGTCGCCGACGACCTGCGCGACGCGAGCCACGCGCGCGCCGCGCAGCTCGCGGCGGCCCCGGCGCCGTCCCGCGCGCTGCGCCTCGGGGGGCGCACCGTGACGGTCACGCCGACGGACGACGCCACCGCGCCCGCCGCGACCGCGCGTGCCGAGCTCCTCGCGCGGCCCGTGGAGGGGCCGTCGTGGGGCGTCGTCGGCGCGGCGGGGGCCGCCGCCGTCGTCGCGCTCGTGCTCGGGATCGTGGCCGGTCCGGCGTGGTTCGTCGTGACCGTCGTCGCGGGCGTCGTCGCCGCGTGGCAGTGGTTCGCGGGCGAGCAGCGGGGCCGCGACCAGCGCATGCAGGCGCAGCAGCGCGCCGAGCAGTTCGACGCCGACCTCGCCGCGGCGCGCCGCGACGTCGCGGCCGAGGCGGACCGCGCGCGGACCCAGCGCGAGGCCGTCGCGACCGTGGTCTCCGACCTCGACGAGGCGCTCGCCGACGTCGGCGCGCGGACGCCCGCCTGACCCTCGTCCGGCGTTCGAACAGGGCTTCGAACGCCGGATGAACTGTCGGTGAACAGTGGCGGAAGAATCCACAGGATGGTCGAGCCGGGCCCGGCCCTGACCCCACCATGGAGGACGTGACCGAGACGCTCCTGCTGGTGCTCGTCGTCGTGACCGCACTGGCCTTCGACTTCACCAACGGCTTCCACGACACGGGCAACGCGATGGCCACGTCCATCGCCACCAAGGCCCTCAAGCCCAAGACCGCCGTCGCCCTCTCCGCGGTCCTCAACATGGTCGGGGCGTTCCTCTCCCTGGCCGTCGCGGCGACCATCGCGAAGGGACTGGTCGACGCGAACGTCATCACCCTCGAGGTCGTCCTCGCGGGCCTCGTGGGTGGCATCACCTGGAACCTGCTGACGTGGCTGCTCGGCATCCCGTCGAGCTCGTCGCACGCGCTCGTCGGCGGCGTCGTGGGCTCGGTGCTCGCGGCCGTCGGCTCGCAGGGCGTCATCTGGAGCGGCGTCGCGGCCAAGGTGCTCATCCCCGCCCTGCTCGCCCCGCTCATCGCGGTCGGCGTCGCGAGCGCGGGCACGTGGGCCGTCGCGCGCCTCACGCGCGACGTCCCCGAGGACGTGTCGACGCGCGCGTTCCGCTGGGGCCAGGTCGGCTCCGCGTCGCTCGTCTCGCTCGCCCACGGCACGAACGACGCGCAGAAGTCGATGGGCATCATCCTGCTCGCGCTCATCGCGGCGGGCGCGGTGCCCGCCGACTCGGGCGTGCCGTTCTGGGTCATCCTGTCGTGCGCGTTCTTCATGGCCCTCGGCACGTACCTCGGCGGCTGGCGCATCATCCGCACCCTCGGCAAGGGCCTCGTCGAGATCGACACGCGCCAGGGCATGGCCGCCGAGACGTCGTCCGCGGCCGTCATCCTCATGTCCGGCTTCTTCGGCTACTCGCTGTCGACGACGCACGTCGCCACCGGCTCGATCCTCGGCTCGGGCGTCGGCATGCCCGGCGCCAAGGTCCGCTGGGGCGTCGCGGGCCGCATGCTCGCCGCGTGGGGCCTCACGCTCCCGGCGGCCGGCCTCGTCGGGGCCGCGTGCTACGGCATCCAGCACGGGATCGGGGGCGTCGCCGGGACCGTCGTGGTCTTCGCGGTCCTCGTCGCGACGTCCGTCGCCATCTGGGTCGCGTCGCGCCGCAAGCCCGTGGACCACACCAACGTCAACGACGCCTGGGAGGAGGGCGCGGTCGACGCCGGGCTGGAGACCGAGGTCGTCGAGGCGCGCGAGGCCGCGCTCGGGCGCCGCCTCGACGTCGCCGACCCGTTCGCCGCCCCCGAGACCCCCGCGACCGCCGCCCCCGAGATCCCCGCGACCGCCGCCCCGCCGGCGACGCCCGCACCGTCCACCCCCGCCTCGCGCCAGCGCGCGGGCGTCTGACCCGACCGCGACAGGAGAGAACCGTGTTCGTCGAGATCGACTCGCTGCTCAAGGTCGTCGTCGCCGGCCTCGTCGTCGGCGCGGGCCTGCCCGCGCTGTTCGCGCTCGGGGTCCGGCTCGCCGCGGGACGTGCCGTCCCCGTCGAGGTCGGCACCCCGGACGGCCGCTTCACGTCCGACGGCCGGACCGTGCGCGTCGAGCGCGCGACCCGGCCCCGTCAGGTCGGCGCTGCGGTGTGCTTCGCCGTCGTCGTCCTCGCCATCGCCGGGGGCATCGCCTTCGTCGCGGGCGGGGGCCACTGACCCGGCCCGCTCAGGCCGAGCGGCGCACCACGAGGCTCGGGTCGAAGACGACCGAGCGCGGCTCCGTCGCCGGGTCGTCGATCACGGCGAGCAGGAGCCGGGCCATCTCGGCCGCCATCTCCTCGACCGGCTGACGCACCGTCGTGAGCGGCGGGTGCGACTGCGGCGCGACCGTCGAGTCGTCGAAGCCCACGAGCGCGACGTCCTCGGGCACGCGGCGGCCCGCGGCCTGCAGCGCCGTGGACGCGCCGTCGGCCATGAGGTCGCTCGCCGCGAAGACGCCGTCCACGTCGGGCCGGGCCGCGAGCAGCTCGCTCGCCGCCGTCTCGCCGCTCGCGCGCGTGAAGTCGCCCTCGACGACGAGGGGCTCCGCGAGCCCCGCCTCGCGCACGGCCGCGAGGAACCCGTCGAGCCGGGCCCGCGCGAACGGGACGTCCGTGGGCCCGGCGACGGTCGCGAGGCGCGTGCGCCCGGTGCTCACGAGGCGCTCGGCGGCGAGCCGGCCGCCCGCGGCCTGGTCGAGGTCGACCCAGCTCACGCCCGCCGCCTCGTCCGCGCCGTCGATGTGCGTCGAGAGCACGACCGGGGTCGCGAGCGCGGCGAACCGTGCGGGCAGGGGGTCACCCGCGCTCGACGTGACGAGCAGGACCCCGTCGACGTGCCCCTGGCGCACGTAGCGCACCACCTGGTCGTGCGCGGGCGGGTCGGCGGGCAGGATCGCGAGGTGGATGTCGCGCGGGCGCAGCACCTGCTGGGCCCCGGCGGTCACGCGGCCGATGTACGGGTCGGTGAACAGCCGCTCGAGGAACGGGCTCGACGAGCCGTGCTCGGTGGGCTCCGAGACGACGAGCGCGACCGACCCCGTGCGGCGCGTGACGAGCGTGCGCGCGGCGAGGTTGGGGACGTAGCCCGTCTCGTCGATCGCCTTCTCGACGACCTCGACGATCGCCGGGTCCACGGTCGGCACGCCGTTGATCACGCGTGAGACGGTGGCTCGGGACACGCCCGCGACGGCCGCGACGGCCTCGAGCGTCGGGCGGGGTGCGGGCTGACGGGCTGTCATGGCGTCAGTTATACCGCCCGGGCCCCCGGCCGGTGCGGGACCAGCGGACACCCCCGCGGGGCGCGTCTCAGCGCAGCCGCTCCTTCGCGGCGAGCACGCGCTGCACCGCCGCGTCGACCTTCGCGGCGAACGCCGGGTCCGTGCTCGCGCGCTCGACGACGGCCGCCACCATCGGCTCGACGACTCCCGGGTCCGCGGAGGCGAGGACCATGTCGCCGCCCGCCTCGATCGTGAGGACGGCACGCTCGGCGGGCGACCAGGCCTGCACCTGCTGCGCCGCGGACACGTCGTCGGTGATGACGACGCCGTCGAACCCGAGGTCCTCGCGGAGCATCCCGTCGACGACGACGGGCGAGAAGGCCGCCGGGAGCGACGGGTCGATCTGCGTGTAGACCGCGGTCGACGTCATGACGAACGCGGCGCCCGCCTCGATCCCCGAGGCGAAGACCGCCACGGACGGGTCGTCGCGCGTGGTCACGTCGTCCGTGACGCCCGCGTCGGTGTCGGTGTTCTCGGCGACGCGCCCGAGGCCCGGGAAGTGCTTGATCGTCACGTCCACGCCCGAGGCCTCCATGCCGGCGCTGAACGCGTTCGCGTGCGACGTGACGGCGTCGGGCGTGAACCCGTAGCTGCGCTGGAAGTACCCGATCGGCGGGTTCTGCGCGGCCGTGGCCTCGGGCACGAGGTCCATCACGGGCGCGAGGTTGAGGTTGACGCCCGCGGCCGCGAGCTCGGCGCCCCACGTCGTCGCGTCGGCCTGGAGCGCGGACGGGGCGAGCCCGGTCTGGTCGAGGGCCGTGGGGATCTGGGAGAACCCGGGCCCGCGCAGCACCTGGACGTACCCGCCCTCCTGGTCGGTCGCGACGAACAGCGGCGTGCCGTTCGTCGTCTCCGGGGAGACGAGCGCGGTGAAGCCCGCGACGAGGTCCGCCGTCGGCCCGGTGCCCTCCTGGGAGCGACCGGCGAGGAACACGTTGCCGACGTGCAGGCGTGACACCGCGTCGTAGCTCGTCTGCTGCGGGGCGCTCACGTCGACGCCGACCATGAAGAGCTGGCCGACCTTCTGCTCGAGCGACCACCCCGCGAGCGGGTCCTCGGGCGGCGTGGACGGCGTCGGCGGCGTGGGCGTCGGCGACGGGTCCGGCGCGACGGTCGGCGCGCCGGACGGGGTCGGGGACGGCGCGGGTGCGGGGCGGGTGAGATACCAGGCGACCGCCGCGACGGCGGCGAGCGCGCTGACGAGGGCGACGACGATCCAGACGGTGCGTGCACGAGGGGTCACGGATACCTCCAGCGGTCTAACCTACCCATGCGGTGAGAGAGTGACGCACGCCACACGGAAGCGCGGTCATGGCGGGAGGCGATCGACGTCTCACCGGTGGAAGCGAGGCCGGGGTCCCCCTCCTCGGCGAACGTCCACCTGGAGCACCCATGACCCGCAGTTCGTCCCCCTTCACCTCCGCGAGGCCACGCGGACCGCGTCGGCTGCTCGCCGCGGCCACCGCGGCCGCGCTGGCGCTGTCCGGTGCGCTCGTCGTGGTCGCCGGCCCCTCCGCCGCGCCCGCGTCCGCGGTCCCCGGGCAGTGCCCCGCCCCCGGCGAGATGCCGGGCATCGGGAACCTGCCGCCGAAGTTCACCGACAACAACGTGGCCGTGTACGCGGGGGGCAACTACCTCGCGACGGGCAGCGCCGCCGAGTCCGAGGGCGTGCTGCTCGTGCGCGGCGACGCGACGTTCGACAAGGACCCGGACGGCCTGTTCAACGTCGGGACGGTCGGCGTCGGCTCGCAGATCACGCCCGACCCCGGCGCGCTCATGCTCGCCGTGGGCGGCGACCTGACGATCGTCGGGACGAACACCGTCCAGGTCGGCGCGGGCCTCACGCCCGGCGGCGCGGTGCAGGTGGGCGGAGCCCTGACGGCACCCGCGGGCCAGCCCGAGACCGAGGGCGCGCCCGTGACCACCGGCATGGGCCAGGCCGCCGCGATGTCGCCGTTCGCCGACTTCCAGGACGTCATCACCGAGACGTCGGCGTCGCTCGGCACGGCGACCGCCACCGGGACGGCGACGCGCGACGGCGGGCGCGTGACCTTCACGAGCACCGACCCGTCGAACGTCACGCTGCAGGCGTTCACGATCGACGCCGCGGACCTCGACGGCGCGTCCGAGTTCTTCTTCGCCGGGATCCCGGCCGACGCGCCCGTCGTGATCAACGTCGTCGGCGGCCCGGTCGCGGTGTCCGCGAACTACGTCGACTACAACGGCGTGCGTGCGGACGACCTCTCGAGCGCCGCGCTCGGCGAGGCCGCGTCGCGCATCCTGTGGAACTTCGTCGACGCCGATCAGGTCGACATCACCGGGAGCGGCCAGTTCATCGGGTCGATCCTCGCCCCGGCCGCGAGCTCGACGATCACGTCGAGCACGAACGGCCGCGTGTACGTCGGCAACGACCTGACGACGGCCGGCTCCGGCAACGAGCAGCACAACTACCCGTGGATCGGCCCGGGGCCGTTCGACTGCATCGCGGGCAGCGAGGGCGGCTTCTCCGTCGCGAAGCTCGTCGACGGCACCGGCGCGGCCTCCGTCCCGGCCGGCACCGAGTTCACGGTCACGTGGTCCGCGCAGATCCCCGACGGCGTCGTGTACGAGGGCGAGACCAGCGGCACCCTGACGCTGCTCGCCGACGGCACCGTGGTGGACGGGCCGTCCGACCTGCCCGAGGGCACCGTCGTCACGCTCGCCGAGCCGACGCTCCCGGAGCTGCCGGGCATCGCGTGGGGCACGCCCGCGTTCGACCCGTCGGCCGAGATCACGATCGGCGCGGGCTCGACGACCGCCGTCACCCTGACCAACACCGCGACGCTCGCCGTCGGCGGGTTCTCGCTGAGCAAGGCCGTGCAGGGCTCCGGGGCCGGAGCCGTCCCGGGTGACGCGTCGTTCACCGTCGCGTGGACCGCGCAGGTGCCCGACGGCGTCGTCTACGACGGCGCGACCACGGGGACGGTCACCGTCCTCGCGGACGGGACCGTCGCCGACGGCCCGCAGGACCTCCCGGTCGGCACGGTCGTGACGTTCGAGGAGACCGTCTTCCCCGAGGTGCCCGGCATCTCCTGGGGCACGCCCGTGCTCGACCCGTCGAGCGTGACGGTCGGCGACGGGACGAACACGCTCGTCACGGTGACCAACGCCGCCGTGCAGCAGGTCGGCGGCTTCTCGGTCGCGAAGTCGGTCGAGGGCGAGGCGTCCGGCCTGGTCCCGGACGACGCGCAGTTCACGGTCGAGTACTCCTACGAGCTCGACGGCACGACGGTCACGGGATCGCTGACGGTCCTGGCGGACGGCACGCCGGTGGACGGTCCGCAGAACCTGCCGGTGGGCACGGTCGTGACGTTCACCGAGGTGCAGCTGCCCGAGGTCGAGGGCGTCGTGTGGGGCGCGCCGTCGTTCTCCCCGTCGAGCGTGACGGTGGGTGACGGCGAGAACGCCCTGGTGACCCTGACGAACACCGCGACGGACGCGCCCGCGGGCGGCTTCCAGGTGTCCAAGGCGCTCGAGGGCACGGGTGCCGCGTCGGTGCCCGCCGACACGGAGTTCACGGTCGGCTACTCCTACGAGCTCGACGGCACGACGGTCACGGGCTCGCTGACGGTCCTGGCGGACGGCACGCCGGTGGACGGTCCGCAGAACCTGCCGGTCGGCACGGTCGTGACGTTCACCGAGGTCGACCTGCCGACCCTCCCCGGCGTCATCTGGGGCGCGCCGCAGATCAGCCCCGAGTCGGTCACCGTGGCGGACGACGTGAACGCCGAGGTCGTCGTGACGAACACCGCGACGCTGCAGGTCGGCGGCTTCCAGGCCGTGAAGGTCGTCGAGGGCACCGGCGCGGGCCGCGTCCCGGCCGGCACGGAGTTCACGGTGGAGTGGACCGCCGAGGTCCCGGACGAGATCGTCTACGGCGGCGAGACGAGCGGCACGTTCGCGCTGCTCACGGACGGCACCGTGGCCGTGGGCCCGCTGGACCTGCCGGTCGGCACGGTCGTCACGTTCGCCGAGCCGGAGATCCCCGAGTTCGACGGCGTCGTGTGGGGCGCCCCGGCGTTCGACCCCGAGACCGTGACCGTCGCCGACGGCCAGGTCGTCACCGTCACGGTGACGAACACCGCGACCGAGCTCTTCGGCACCTTCTCCGTCGAGAAGCAGGTCGCGGGCGAGGCCGCGGGGCTCGTCCCCGACGGCACCGAGTTCGCGGTCACGTGGACGGCGCAGCTCCCCGAGGGCACGTCGTACGAGGGGCCCACGACCGGTGAGGTCGTCGTCGCCGCCGGCGGTGGTGCGGTCGACGCGGGCGTGAGCCTGCCGCTCGGCACGGTCGTGACGTTCGCCGAGACCACGCTGCCCGACGTCGACGGCGTCGTGTGGGGCACCCCCACGTTCGAGCCCGCCTCGATCACCCTCACGTCGACCAGCGAGACCGCCGAGGTCGTCGTGACCAACGACGCGACCACGGCACCCGCGGGCGGGTTCTCCGTCGCGAAGGCGCTCACGGGCGAGGGAGCGTCGCTCGTCCCCGCCGACACCGCGTTCACCGTCGAGTACGCGTACGACCTCGACGGCACCCCGGTCACGGGGACGCTCACGGTCCTCGTGGACGGCACCGTCGTCGACGGCCCGCAGAACCTCCCGGTCGGCACGGTCGTCACCTTCACGGAGACGAACCTGCCGGACGTGCCGGGCGTCGTGTGGGGCGCCCCGGTCTTCAGCCCGGAGAGCGTCACCGTCGCCGACGGCGAGAACGTGCTCGTCACCCTGACGAACACCGCGCAGGACGGCCGGACCGGCGGCTTCTCGGTCGCCAAGGACGTCGTCGGCGGCGCCGCGGCCTCCGTCCCGGGTGACGCGCAGTTCACGGTCGAGTACTCCTACGAGCTCGAGGGCGTGCCGACCACGGGGACGCTCGTCGTCACCGCGGACGGGACCGTCGTCGACGGCCCGCAGAACCTTGCGGTCGGGACGGTCGTGACGTTCGCCGAGACCGTCCGGCCCACCGTGCCGGGCGTGGCGTGGGGCGCCGCGGAGTTCAGCCCGCAGTCCGTGACCGTCGGCGACGGCGAGAACACGCTCGTCACGCTGACGAACACGGCCGACGTCGCCGCGGGCGGGTTCTCCGTCCACAAGGTCGTCACGGGCGAGGCGAAGGGCACGGTCCCCGCGGACACGACGTTCACCGTCGCGTACGAGTACACGGTCGGCGACCAGGCCGTCACGGGCACGCTCGCGCTGCGCGCCGACGGGACCGTCGTCGACGGGCCGCAGGGCCTGCCGCACGGCACGGTCGTGACGCTGCGCGAGGTCGACCTCCCGGCGGTCGCGGGTGTCGACTGGGGCACGCCGTACTTCACGGTCGACGGCGAGAAGGTCACCACGGTGACCGTGGTCGGCGGCGGGTCGGTCGGCGTGACGCTGACCAACACGGCGACGTCCGCCGGCGGCGGGCTCGCGACGACGGGCGCGAGCACGGCCCTGTTCGCGGG
This sequence comes from Cellulosimicrobium composti, assembly GCF_009711085.1. GTDB lineage: Bacteria > Actinomycetota > Actinomycetes > Actinomycetales > Cellulomonadaceae > Cellulosimicrobium > Cellulosimicrobium composti. The sequence continues at coordinate 151,293 of NZ_WMKA01000005.1, read as the reverse complement.
CCTCGGCGCGCTGCTCGTCGTGGGCGGAGCCGCGCTGCTCGTGGTGACGAGGCGCCGCCGCAGCGCCTGACGCGCCGGTCGGCCGGGTCCCTCCGGCCGCACGGCGACGGGCCGGTCACCTCCGCGCGGAGGTGACCGGCCCGTCGTCGTGCGGGGACCGCTCAGTCGCGGCCGGCGAGCGTCCCGAGCGCCTTCGTCCACAGGGCACGGGCGCGCTCCGCGCGCTCGGCCGACTCGATGTTGCGCTCGTCGACGCGCACGCGCGTGCCGGAGTCGTCGGGCTCGAGCGTGATCGCGATGTCGTGATAGCTCTCCGGCACGTCCGGCAGGCCCATCGTCGGGGAGAAGTGCGTGAAGTGCAGCAGGCGCGGGCGGTCGACGGCGACGACCGTGCCCCAGTCCGCGAACTCGCGCCCCATGTAGTGGCCCTCGAACGTGATGGCGCTCCCCGGGACGAAGTCGCTCTCGACGTTCATGCCCAGCATCCAGCGGGCGCTCGGGTGCATCAGCTCGGCCCACACGACCTGCGGCGGCCGGCCGACGTGGACCTCGACGGACGTGCTGTGCTCGGTGAGAGTGGGGTCGGACATGTGCGTACCTCCGTGCTGCGTGCTGGTCTGGGGCCGACGCTAGACCCTCCGGGCGGGTCCGGCAGCCGGTAGGTTCGGCGGGTGACCCGACTCGTGCTCGTCCACGGCCGCGACAACCAGGGGCTCGACGCCGAGCAGCTCGACCGCACCTGGGTCACCGCGTTGGACGCGGGCCTCGCGGCCGCCGGGTCCGACCTGCGCCTGCGCGACGAGGACACGTCGTTCGTGTTCTACGGCGACGCGCTCGCCGGCCTCGTCGCGGGCGACGCGGCACCACCCCCGGTCACGGTCCACGCCGCCGACGACCCCGCCGGAGGGGCCGGACCCGTGCTGCCCGACGACGAGCTCGCGTTCGTCGCGGACGTCGCCGAGGAGGTGCTGCGCGCGGCCGGGGCCGACGTGCCCGTCCGCGCGGAGGGCTCGGGCCTGGGCGGCGGAGCCGCGTGGGTCAACCTGCTGCTGTCCGCGCTCGACCGTTCCGTGCCCGGGCTCAGCGCCGCCGTCGTCGTGCTGCTCGCCCGCGACGTCTGGGCGTACCTGCACGACCCGGACGTGCGCACCGTGCTGGACGACGCGCTCGCCGCCGCGCTGGCGACCGACGGGCCGGCCGTCGTCGTCGCGCACTCGCTCGGGTCGGTCGTCGCCTACGGGGTGCTCCGCGAGCACCCGGCCGCGGGGCGGTGGGACGTGCCCCTGCTGCTCACGCTCGGGTCGCCGCTCGCCGTCCGCGCGATCCGCGACGTGCTCGCGGCGCGCGCCCCGCTGCGCGTCCCGGCGCCGGTGCGGCGCTGGGTCGCCGTCCGGGACCGGCGCGACGCGCTCGCGCTGCACGGTCTCGGCCCGGACGCGTTCCCGCTCCAGCCGCCGGCGCCGCCGGTCGAGGAGCTCGTCGTCGCGAACACCGCCCCCGGCCACCACGCGGCGGCCGTCGTGCTCGACGACGGCCGGCCCGCCGGCTACCTCGCGGTGCCCGAGGTCGCGCGCACCGTCGCGGACGCGCTCGACGCCTGACGCGAGGCCGTCGTCACGCACGCCCGGGTGGCAGCGCGGCGGTCAGGCGACGCCGTGCAGGCGCGCGTGCAGGGCCCGGACCTCGACCTCGAGCTCGTACGCGGGGCCGCGCACGGCGACGCCGGGCGCGACCTCGCCGACCGCGAGCGGGCGCACGGGCCCGGGCGCCACGCCCCACTCCTCGAGCCAGCCGAGCAGCTGCGTCGTGCTCGCGGCGTAGACGATCGGGCCGAGGCCGACCCACGCGTGCGCGGCGCTGCACATCGCGCAGTGCTCGCCCGACGTGTAGACGATGGCGCCGCGGCGCTCCTCGGGGGTGAGGTGCGCGGCGGCCCAGCGGGCGATCTCGAATTCGGGGTGGCGGGTCGCGTCACCGCCCTGCACGCGGTTGCGGTCCTCGAACCGCACGACCCCGTCGGCGTCGACGAGGACGGAGCCGAACGGCTCGTCGCCGTCGTCGAGCGCCTCACGGGCGAGCTCGACGCAGCGGCGCAGGTGCACGAGGTCGTCAGGGGTGGGTGGCGTCACGGGAGTCATGCCGCCATCCTCGCCCGGTCAGGGCCCGACCGCGAGGATGCGGTGCACGTCCGCGACGAACCCGTCCACGTCCTCGGGCGTCGTGTCCCACGCGCACATCCAGCGCACCTCGACGCGCTCGGGCGTCTCGCCCGGCCCCCAGTCGTAGAAGCGGTGGCGCTCGCGCAGGCGCGCGACGGCGGCGCGCGGGAGCGTTGCGAACACCGCGTTGACGAGCGTGGGCTGGGTGAGCGCGAGGCCGGGGGCGTCGGCGAGCCCGGCGCGCAGCCGCGCGGCCATCGCGTTGGCGTGCCGCGCGTTGCGCAGCCACAGCTCGTCGACGTGCGCGGCGTCGTCGACCTCCGCGACGGCGTCGCCCACGGGTTCGAACAGCGCGAGGAGCTGCGCGGAGACGTAGCGCATCTTCGACGCGAGCTGCATCGTCGCCTTGCGCACGAACTCCACGCCGTCGACGGCCGAGGGGTCGAGCACGATCACGGCCTCGCCGAGCGCGAGACCGTTCTTGGTCCCGCCGAACGACAGGACGTCCACGCCCGCGTCCGACGTCAGCGCGCGCAGCGGCACGTCGAGCGCCGCGGCGGCGTTCGCGAGGCGCGACCCGTCGAGGTGCACGCGCATCCCGTGCGCGTGCGCGGCGTCCGCGACCTCCCGGATCTCCGCGGGCGTGTAGAGCGTGCCGAGCTCGGTCGACTGCGTGAGCGAGACGACGAGCGGCTGGGCGCGGTGCGGGTCGCCGAGGTCGCCCGCGAACCGCTCGACGGCGTCGGGGCCGATCTTCCCGTCGGGCGCGGGGACCGCGAGGACCTTGACGCCGCCGACCCGCTCGGGCGCGCCGTTCTCGTCGGTGTTGAGGTGCGCGTGCTCGGACGCGACGACGGCGCCCCACCGGGGCAGCATCGCCATGAGCGCGACGACGTTCGCCCCCGTCCCCGTGAGCACCGGCCAGGCGGTCGCGTCCGCGCCGAACCGCTCCCGCACCGCGTCCTGCAGGCGGGAGGTCCACGGGTCCTCGCCGTAGGAGATCGCGTGCCCGGCGCTCGCCGCCGCGAGCGCGGCGAGGACGTCGGGGTGGGCGGGGGAGTAGTTGTCCGAGGCGAACGAGGTCACGGCCCCAGGGTAGGACGCGCGCCCGGACGAGCCCGCGGCGGGGCCCGCGACGGGCGAGCGGGCCGGGCCGTGCCTAGCGTCGGAGGAGACGCAGCCGGTGCCCCGAGCAGCGTCCCGAGCGGCACGGAGGTGCAGCCATGACCACGAGCTCCCACGACCCCGACCGGCCGACCGACCCGGGCGGACCGGTCGAGCCGGCGCGACCGGCCGAGCCGACGGTCGAGCCGCCCAAGTCGCCGGGGCCGCCCGCGGACCCGTCGGAGCCGCCGCGCGACCCGAGCCACGCGGACCCGGTGCCGGACGAGCCGCGCCCGTCCGATCCGGTCCCCGACTCGCCGCCCGACTGGCCCTCGTCGCCGGGGCGCCCGGTCGGTCCGGACGAGCCCAGCCACGACGACTGACGCGCTCCGCGCGGCCCGGGCGCGTGCGGCTCACAGGAGCCGACGCGACCCCGGGTGCGTGACGCGCAGCCACCGGTAGCCGTAGCCGTCGAGCCGGACCTCGGCCTTCCCGTCGGGGTCCGGCTCGACGTCGTCCGCGTCGAGCAGGTCGACGAGGCGCGCACCCTCGGGCAGCTCGCCGAGCGCGAGCGGGACCACGACCGGGTCCGGCGACAGGTTGTGGAGCGTGACCATCGACGCCTCCTGCCACGTGCTGCGCAGCGCGAGGACGGACGCCTCGGGCTGGTCGAGCACGTCGACGTCGCCCCACCCGAGCTCGGGGCACTCGCGGTAGCGGTGCGCGAGCAGGCGCACGAACGTGAGCAGCGAGTCGGGGTCGCGCCGCTGGTCCGCGACGTTGACGTGCTCGGGCGCGTAGCCGTCCCCGGGGACCGGCCCGGACAGGCGGCGCGCGGGCGCGCGCGAGAACCCGCCGTTCGGCCCCGACGTCCACTGCATCGGGGTCCGCACGGCGAGGCGGCCGTCGGCCGCGAGGTTCTCGCCCATGCCGATCTCCTCGCCGTAGAAGAGCACCGGGGTGCCCGGGAGCGCGAAGAGCAGCGAGTACACCATCCGCACGTGCCGCGGGTCGCCCCCGAGCATCGGCGGGAGGCGGCGCCGTAGACCGCGGCCGTAGAGCTGCATGTCCTCCTCGGGCCCGAACGCGGCGAACACCTCCTGGCGCTCGTCCTCGGACAGCTTGTCGAGCGTGAGCTCGTCGTGGTTGCGCACGAACGTCGCCCACTGCGCGTCGTGCGGGATCGGGGGCCGCTCCTCGAGCGACGCGGCGAGAGGCCCGGCGTCGTGCCGCGCGAGGGACAGGTACATCGCCTGCATGCCGTTGAAGTCGAACTGCAGCGTGAGCTCGGAGCTCGACGGGCCGGACTCGCTCCCGTCGCCCTCCCCGTCGTCGCCGAAGTACAGGCGCTGCTCGGCGAACGGCAGGTTGACCTCGCCCATGAGGATCGAGTCGCCCGTGCGGCGCGAGAGGAACGAGCGCAGCGCGCGCAGGAAGTCGTGCGGGTCCTCGATCTCGTCCGACGGGTTCGCCGCCGCGTCGCCGAGGAAGAACGGGACGGCGTCGACGCGGAACCCCGACAGGCCGAGCTGGACCCAGTAGCCCATCGACTTCGCGATCGCGTCCCGGACCAGCGGGTTCGCCGTGTTGAGGTCCGGCATGTGGCGGTAGAACCGGTGCCGGTACCACTCGCCGGTGCGGTCGTCCTTCGTCCAGATGCCGCCCTCCTGGTCGGGGAAGATCACCTCGTCCTTCGTCGGCGGCGGCTCGTCGGCGCGCCACACGTAGAAGTCGCGGTACGGGTCGTCCGTGCTCGACCGCGACGCCGTGAACCACGGGTGCCGGTCCGACGTGTGGTTCACGACGAGGTCCGCGATGACGCGGATGCCGCGGTCGTTCGCGGTCCTGATCAGCTCGACGAGGTCGCCCACGTCGCCGAGCCGCGGGTCGACGCTGAGGAAGTCGGTGATGTCGTAGCCGTCGTCGCGGTCCGCGGTCGGGTAGAACGGCATGAGCCACAGGCACGTGACCCCGAGGTCGGCCAGGTGGTCGAGGCGCTGCACGAGCCCCGCGAAGTCGCCGATCCCGTCGTCGTCCCAGTCCATGAACGTCTCGACGTCGAGGCAGTAGATCACCGCGTTCTTCCACCACAGGTCGCCGGTGTCGCTGATCCTCATGCCGCACCCCCGCCGGTCGTGGTGGCCGACCGCAGGAGCGGCAGGAGCGTCTCGCCCGCGGCGTCGAGGAACGCGTCCTGCTGCTGCCCCACGTGGTGCAGGTACACCTCGTCGAACCCGCACGCCGCGAGCTCGGCGACGCGGTCGGCGAACCGCTGCGCGTCGTGCTCGACGAGGACCGTCCCGCGCACCTCCTCCGGGCGCACGAGGTCCGCGACGGCGTCGAACTGCTCGGGCGTCTCCAGGTGCCAGCTCACGCTGGGTGGCAGCAGGTTGGAGCGCCACTGGTCGTGCGCGACGGCGAACGCGGCCTCGTCGTCGTCGCCCCACGCGACATGCACCTGGAGCGCGAGCGGTCCGCGCCCGCCCGCGTCGCGGTACTCGCCGACGACGCGGCGCAGCGCCTCGACCGGCTGGTTCACCGTCACGAGGCCGTCCGCCCAGTCCGCGTGGCGGCGCGCCGTCGCCGGGGTGACCGCCGGGCCGACGAGGCGCGGGACGACGTCGGGCAGCGACCAGACCCGGGCCCGGTCCACGGTGACGTGCCCGTGGTGCGTGACCCCCTCGCCGGCGAGGAGCGCGCGGATCACGTCGACGCACTCGCGCAGCCGCTCGTCGCGCTCGGCCTTCGTGGGCCACCGGTCGCCCGTGACGTGCTCGTTCATCGCCTCGCCCGAGCCGAGCGCGGCCCAGAACCGGCCGGGGAACATCGACCCGAGCGTCGCGACCGCCTGCGCGACGACCGCCGGGTGGTAGCGCTGGCCCGGGGCCGTCACGACGCCGAACGGCAGGCCGGTCGTGGCGAGCGCCGCGCCGAGCCACGACCACGAGTGCCCCGACTCGCCCTGCCGCACGCTCCACGGCGCGAGGTGGTCGGAGCACATCGCGACGTCGAACCCCACCTCCTCGGCCCGCCGTGCGGCGCGGAGGAGCGGGCCCGGGGGGATCTGCTCGTGGGACGCGTGGAAGCCGAGGGAGACCATCTCGCCAGTGAACCGAGGCTTCGTCGACCACGCGCGCGGAGGAGGGGGAACGGTGGAGGGTCGGTGGGCGGTCCGGGGCGGCTCCCGGATCCGGGTGCGGGGCCCCTACGCTGGCGTGGTGCGCCTGCTGACCTGGACGTTCGCCGCCTACCTCGCCGCGGTCCTCGTCGTGACCCTGTGGCCGTCGCCGCAGTCGACCGACGCCCCCGGCTGGGCGACCGCGACGCTCGGCTTCCTGCAGGGCCTCGGGATCCCGATCACGCTGCCCGTCCTCGAGGCGCTCGCGAACGTCGTCATGTTCGGCCCGTTCGGCCTGCTCGGCGTGCCGCTCGCGCGCGGCGCGGGTGCCCGACGACGCGGGGTCGCGCCCGGGCCGTGGCGGACCGCGGCGCTCGTGACCCTCGCGGGGTGCGCGCTCTCGGTCGCGATCGAGCTCACGCAGCACCTGCTGCCGGGCCGCGTCCCGACCGTCCAGGACGTCGTCATGAACACCGCGGGCGCGTTCCTCGGCGCGGCGCTCGTCGCGCTCGCGGTCGTCGCCGCGTCGGCGCGCCGCCGCGTGGTCGCCGGCGTCGCGTGACCGGCGGTCTCAGCCCACGTCGCCGTCGACGTAGTACCAGCGGTCGCCCTCGCGCACGAACCGGCTCACCTCGTGGAGCCGTCCGCGGTCGGTGCGGTCGGTGCGCGAGCGGTGGTGCGCGACGAACTCGACCACGCCCGCGGCGTCGAACGGGCCGCCCGCCTCGGTCCGCAGCACGTCGAGCCGGCGCCACTCGAGGTCGTCGTCGAGGTCGAGGTCCGCCGGACGGGTCGACGCGTGCCACGTCGCGCGCAGGTACGCGGCGTCACCCACGGCGAAGGCGCTGTAGCGCGAGCGCATGAGCGCCTCGGCGGTCGGCGCCCCCGGGCCGGGCGCCGCGCCGTCCGCGCCGGTGCGCATCCCGGCGTGGTACCGGCCGCAGCACGCGCCGTACGCGTCGCCGGACAGGCAGGGGCAGCGCGCGTCGTCGGGCAGCGGGCCGGTCACGACGCCTCCCGGGCGCGGCCCGGCCCGCCGGCCCCGTGGTCCGGCTCCCGGCCCTCGGCGGACGTCCCGGGCGAGCGCTCGACCGCCCCCTGGATCGTGCGCGAGACCGACTCCAGCCGGGCGAGGCCGTCGGGGCCGAGGGGCTCGAACACCAGCTCGCGCAGGAGCGCGGTGTGCCCGCGGACCGCGCGCAGGAGCGCGCGGCGGCCCGGGTTGGTGAGCCCGATCCAGGTGCCGCGCGCGTCGTCGACGCACTCGCCGCGCTCGACGAGGCCGCGCTCGCCCATGCGGCGCACGAGGTGCGAGACGCGGCTGCGCTCCCAGCACAGCGCGGCGGCGAGCTCGCCGGTGCGCAGCGTGCGGTCGCGCGCGGAGTGCAGCGCCAACAGGGCCTCGAACTCGGCCTCGGAGAGGTCGGCGTCGTCCCGGAGCCCGGCGGCCAGGGCCCGGTCCAGCGCTGTGCGCATCGCGACGTAGGCGTCCCACGCCGCGCGCTCGGCGTCGTCGAGGATCGGGTGGCCCGTCATGGGGACGATCCTAGCCGCGGTAGGTGACACATCACCGAGCACGAGTTAGGGTGACGCATCACCAACTTTGGTGACACGTCACTCTTTCTGGAGGAACCATGTCCTCGACCCTGCGCATCGCGATCCTCGTCGGGAGCACGCGCACCGGGCGCAACGGCGAGGGGGTCGCGCGCTGGGTGCTCGACCGCGCGTCGCGGCGCACCGACGCGACGTTCGAGCTCGTCGACCTCGCCGACCACCCCCTGCCGCACCTCGACGAGGCGCTCCCGCCCCGGATGCAGCAGTACCAGAACCCGCTCGTGTGGGAGTGGTCGCGCGTGATCGACGGCTACGACGGCTACGTCGTCGTGACCCCCGAGTACAACCACGCGCCGCCCGCCGTGCTGAAGAACGCGATGGACTGGCTCTACCACGAGTGGACCGACAAGGCCGTGGGCTTCGTCGGCTACGGCGCGCAGGGCGGCGCGCGCGCCGTCGAGCAGCTGCGGCTCGTCGCGGGCGAGCTGCGCCTCGCCGACGTGCGCACCGCCGTCGGGCTGTCGCTCTACGACGACTTCGAGGAGTTCCGCACGCTCGCGCCGCGCGAGCGGCACGCGCGCGACCTCGACGCGACCCTCGACGAGGTCGTCGCGTGGAGCGGCGCGCTCGCGACCGTGCGCGCGGCGAGGGCCGTCAGCGCCGCCTGACGCCGCGGAGTCCGCGCACGACGGCGCCCGCCCACCGGGAGGTGAGCGGGCGCCGTCGTGCCGTGCCTCACCCGGGCGCAGGTCCCGGGCGGGGGCGCGTCAGTCCTGCGGTCCCCACGGACCCCAGCGGTCGCCGGGCTCCTGGTTCCGCGTCCACCACTTCGCGGTGTACGTCGTGCCCTCGTGGGTCACGGTGTCGCCCTGGACGTACACGCGGCTCGGCTTCCACGCCCCGACGCCGTTCGAGTCGACCCCCGCGATCTCCTCCCACGGGCCCCACGGGTCACCGGGCGTCTGGCCCCGGGTCCACCACTGCGCACGCCACACGGAGCCCGCGTACGTGACCGTCTCCCCGCCCTGGTAGGTCGCACCCTTCGACCAGGCCGCCGGCTCGTCGTACGTCGGCTGGGCCTGCGGGTTGAGCTCGTCCGCGACGACCGACCGCGCCGCGTTCGTGAGCGGGTCGTCGAGCAGCAGGACGTCGAGACCCTGCTGGATGTCGTTCGAGATGATCGCGCCGTTGTACCAGTACGCCGACCACGAGCCGCCGAGGATCAGCCGCTCGGAGGACAGCGGGCCGCGGTCGAACCACGCGATCTCGACCGGGTTGGCCGAGTCCGTGAAGTCCCACACGGAGATGCCGCCCTGGTACCAGGCCTGGACCATGATGTCGCGGCCCGGGACGGGGACGAGCGAGCCGTTGTGCGCGACGCAGTTCTCCGTCGCGGCCTGCTCGCGGTCGATCTTGTAGTAGCTCTTGAACACGAGCTCGCCGTCCACGATGTCGTAGATCGCGTCGGCGCCCTTCTCCGGCCCGGTCGCCGCGTTGCACGTGGGCGCGCCGCCGCCGCCGAGCTCGTCGGTGAAGACGACCTTGGTGCCCGCGTTGTTGAACGTCGCCGAGTGCCAGAACGCGAAGTTCGTCGTGTCGCGCACGACCTCGGTGACCACCGGGTGCGCGCGGTCGGAGATGTCCATGAGGATGCCGTCGCCCATGCACGCGCCCGCCGCGAGGTCCTTCGACGGGTAGGTCGTGATGTCGTGGCAGCCCGACGTCGTGCTCGAGCCGTTGCCGCCCGGGTTGCCGCCGTCCGGGAAGAGGACGGGCGTCGAGACGAGAGCGGCCGACGCCGGGTCGTCGAGCGGGATCTGCACGACCGAGATGAGGTCGTGCGGCGGCTGGCAGTCGGGGAAGGCCGCGTTCGGGCTGTACGACGACACGTAGACGAACAGCTCCTCGCCGTCCTTCGACGGCGCGAGCGAGTGCGTGTGCGAGCCGCACTGCGTCTCGACCGACGCCACGTACTGCGGCGACGTCGGCTCGGAGATGTCGAAGACCTTGATGCCCTCCCACGACTCCTTGATCGCCGCGCTCTGGGCGACGTTGTCGCACGAGTCGTTGCTGCGCGACGAGTCGGTGCTGAGGACCAGGAGGTCCCCGTAGACGGAGATGTCGTTCTGCGAGCCCGGGCAGACGACCTGGGCGACCTGCTGCGGGGCGGTCGGGTTCGCGACGTCGTACACCGTGAACCCGCCGTAGTTGCCGGCGAAGGCGTAGCGGCCCTGGAACGCGAGGTCGCTGCTGTACTGGCCCTCGGGGGCGAACTCGCCGTTCTTCGGGATGTTGGCGACGTGGGTGAGGTTCGGGCTGCCCGCGACCTCGCCGGGCGCCAGGACGTCGGTGGCCTGGGCGAGCGGGGCGAGGCGCTGGGCGGGGAGGTCCGGGAGCGAGCCGGCGGCCTGCTCGGTGAGCGCGGCCACCGCCTCGGGAGAGCCGTCGGACGGCTCGGCGGACGCCGCCGTGGCGAGCGCGAGCGAACCGGCGGAGAGGGTGACGGCCACGGACGAGGCGAGCAGGACCCGGCGTCGTTGCCGGTGTGACTTCCGGTGCGTCGTTCGATGCACGGGGGAAACACCTCCTTGGTAGTGTTCTGCGAATTCTGACCGGGAGGTGTGATCTGTACCACCCAAACCGGGCGGATTCCGGAGACTTTTTACACGGAGGGAACGGAGCGGGTGCAGAGTTTTCCTCGTCGTAACGCAACCCGGCGGGCCGCCGCCCGCGCCCTGACCTGCGGCGTCGTCGCGCTCGCCGTCTCGCTCGGCGCCGCGGCGTGCACCGCGGACCCGGCCCCGACCTCGACGCCGTCCAGCGTCGTCGTGCAGCCCGGGCGACCGGGCGAGGACGCGACGACCGTCGCCCCGGAGGACTACGAGGCGTCGCCCGAGGGGGACACCTGGAACCGCGCCGACGTCGCGTTCGTGACGGGCATGATCGAGCACCACCTCCAGGCGCTCGAGATCGCGGCGCTCGCGCCCGAGCGCGCGGAGTCGGACGCCGTGCGCGCGTTCGCCGAGCGCGTCACCGCCGCGCAGGGGCCGGAGGTCCACGCGCTCGCGTCGTGGCTCCAGGCGCGCGACCTCGCCGTGCCGGAGGGCGTCGAGGGCGCCGGCGGGACGGGCCCGCGCGCGCCCCACGGCGCGGACCACGATCACGGCGACGGCGTAGCCGGGGTGCTCTCCGCCGAGCAGCTCGACGCGCTCGAGGCGGCGCGCGGCGCGGAGTTCGACCGCCTCTTCCTCGAGGGGATGATCCAGCACCACGAGGGCGCGCTCGCGATGGTCGACGTGGTGCTCGTCGAGGGCCAGGACCTCGCCGCGAACGAGATCGCCGCCGAGACGGGGGCGGGGCAGGGCGGCGAGATCGAGCGCATGCGCGACCTCCTCGACGCGCTCTGACGCGCGAGCCCGCTCCCGGCGGGCGCAGAGCCGTGGCCCGCCCCCGCCGGGGACGGGCCACAGCCGTGCGCTCGGGCGGTCAGCAGTACAGGTTCGCGCCCGTCGTCGTGCCGAGGATCTGCGCGAACTGCTGGAACGCGGTCACGCGCGACTGGACCTGGGCGGGGTTGCCGCCGTTGCACTCGATCGAGCCGTTGATCGAGCGGATCGACTCGCCGAAGCCCGCGCCGGAGACGATCGCCTGGTGGCCGGACATCGTGCCCGCGCCGGACTGCGTGTTCCAGAACCACAGCCCCGTCTTCCACGCGACCGCCGAGTCCTGCTCGACGAGGTACGGGTTGTTGAGCAGGTCGATGCCGAGCGCGTCCCCGGCCGCCTTGTAGTTGTAGTTCCAGCTCAGCTGGACCGGTCCCTTGCCGTAGTACGCGCTCTGACCCGCGGGGCAGCCGTACGGCTGGGAGGGGTCGCAGTAGTGCGGGTAGTTCGCGGTGTTGATCTCCTTGACGTAGACCAGGCCGCCCGTCTCGTGGTTGACGTTCGCGAGGAACGCGGCAGCCTCGCGCTTGGCGACCTCGGTGCCGCCCGTCGTCGCGAAGCCCGGGTACGCGGACAGCGCGTCGACGAGGCCCTGGTACGTGTAGAAGGGGTTCCGGTTCGGGAACATCTGGTTGAACTGCGCCTCGGAGACGACGAAGCCGGTCGGGGTGCCGGGGTCGCCCGGCCCGCCCGGCTCGCCCGGGTCGGTCGTGCCGCCGCCGCACGCGCCCTGGGAGCGCCACACGCCCCACTCGCCGGTGGTGCCGGGCGTCTCGCCCTGCGTCCACCAGCCGGCCTGCCAGTTCTGGCCGCCGTGCGAGACGACGGCGCCGCCGAGGTAGACGGCGCTCGCGCTCCACGCCGGCGCGCACGTCGCGGCGTGCGCCTGGCGGGCGGGACCGGCCACCGTCCAGGAGAGCGCTCCCACAAGCGCGAGCAGAACGGCCAGGAGCAGGGCGGCCGGGCGGGACGCGGGCCGCAGGGCCACGGCGGGCGCCGCGGGGGAGGGCGCCGGGGCTCGGGTGTGCATCGGTGCACCTTTCGTCGAGGGTCGGGTCGCGTCGAGCCTGGGCGCGGCGCCCCCGCGTGGACAACCCCCGTACGCGGAACCCCGTAGGCGTGGGAGCGCGCGGTCCGGTCGAGGCGCGACGTCAGGCCGGTCCGCGCCCGACGACGTCGGTCGCGGCGTGCGGGGTTGACGCACCGGGCGACGGGTGCGAGAGTGGCGCCAACCCGGAAACGTTTCCAGGCGGAACGACGCCGGAAATCTGGAAACGTTTCCAGACCGAGGACTTCGACGACGAGGTGGACGACAGTGACGTCATCACGCGCCACGCTGATCCAGGTGGCACAGCGGGCCGGGGTCTCCCTGGCCTCGACGTCCCGCGCGCTGCACGGGACGGGCGCGAGCCCGGCGATGGTCGAGCGCGTGCGCGCGGCCGCGACCGAGCTCGGCTACAGCCCCGACGCGATCGGGCGGTCCCTGCGCCTGAAGAAGACCTTCCAGGTCGCGTTCGCGGTCGCGGACATCGGCAACCCCGTCTACGTCGAGATGATGACCGCGATCCACGAGGTCCTCGCGCCCCACGGCTACCGCGTCGTCGTCATGACCACGGGGGACACGACGACGTCCACGGCCGAGCTCGTGCGCAGCCTGTCGAGCGGGTTCGTCGACGCGATGATCCTCAGCCCGCTGCGCACGGACGACGCGCTCGTCGAGGAGATCCGGCAGGCGACCGTGCCCGTCGTGGTCATCGGCCGCAGCCTCGCCGACCGCGGCATCGACTCCGTCTCGACCGACTCCGCGGGCGGCATCGGCGAGGCGGTGCAGCACCTGCTCGGCCTCGGCCGTCGCCGCCTCACGTTCCTCAACGGTCCGCTCGACACGACGCCCGGTGAGGCGCGCCAGCGCGGCTTCGACGCCGCGACGCGCACCAAAGGGTTCACGGGCGAGCGGGCGGACGCCGTCGTCGCGGCCGACTTCACCGTGGCCGCGGGCCTCGCCGCGACGCGCGCCCTGCTCGACGCGGCCGACGGCGACGCCCGACCGGACGCGATCGTCGCGGCGAACGACCTGCTCGCGATCGGCGCCGTCCGGGCCGTCCGCGAGCGCGGGCTCGCCGTCCCGCAGGACGTCGCGGTCACCGGGATGGACGACACCGAGATCGGCCGCGTGTTCCAGCCGAGCCTCACGAGCGTGTCGCTCGGCTCGACCGAGCGCGGGCGCGCCGCGGCGCAGCTCGTGGTCGACCTCGTCGACGGCGACGCGCAGCCGGGCCGGCACCTGGCCGTCGGGCCTCGCCTCGTCGTGCGCGAGTCGACCGACCCCGCCGCGGGCGACGGCGTCTCGGCCGGCACCCCGGACGACGGCACGGGAGGTGGGCACCGATGAGCACCCCGACCCTCGCGGGCGACCCGCACGCCGCGGCAGCGCGCCGCCCCGACCGCGGGTCGCCGCGCCGGACCGGCGGCATGGCCCGCGCCAAGCGGCGCGAGGCGATCGCGCTCGTCATGCCGTCGCTGCTGCCGATCCTCGTGCTCAGCGTCGCGCCGCTCGTCATGGGCGTCGCGCTCGCGTTCACCGACGCGCGGCTCGTGCGACACCCGGACTACCAGTTCGTGGGCGTCGACAACTTCGTGCGCCTCGCGGACAACTCGTTCTTCTGGGACTCGTTCCGGATCGGCATGGTCTGGGCCGTCTCGGTGACGCTGCTCCAGCTCGTCGCGGCGATGGGCCTCGCGCTCCTGCTCAACTCGGGCCTGCGGCTCCAGGGGCTCACGCGCGTCCTCGCGCTCATCCCGTGGGCGATGCCGCCCGTCGTCGTGGCGATCATGTGGCAGATGATCTACTCGCCCAACGCCGGGCCGCTCAACGCGTTCCTCGGCGCGCTCGGGCTCCCGGACGACGTCAACTGGCTCGCGGACTTCTCGACCGCGCTGCCCGCGGTGATCGTCGTGGGGGTGTGGGTCGGCATGCCGCAGACCACGGTGACGCTCCTCGCGGGGCTCCAGCAGATCCCGGGCGAGCTGCACGAGGCGGCGGCGATGGACGGCGCGGGCGCGTGGCGGCGGTTCACCGCGGTGACGCTCCCGAGCCTGCGACCGATCATCACGTCGATCACGTCGCTGAACTTCATCTGGAACTTCAACTCGTTCTCGCTGGTCTACGTGCTCACCGAGGGCGGGCCGGGCGGCCGGACGATGCTGCCGATGCTGTTCACGTACCTCGAGGCGTTCAAGAACCGGAACATCGGCTACGCCGCCGCGATGGGCGTGGTGCTCGTGATCGTCGTCGTCCTCCTGCTCGCGATCTACCTGCGGTCGCAGTTCCGCTCCGAGAAGGAGAGCTGACCCGTGCGCGCACTCGTCCGCCCGGCCCAGTACGTGGCCCTGGCCTTCTACATCGTCTTCCTCGGCTTCCCGCTGCTCTGGCTGATCTCGGCGTCGCTCAAGTCGTCGGGCGAGCTCAACTCGCTCACGGTGAGCCTCATCCCGCAGGACGTGCACTGGGACAACTACTCCCAGGCGCTCGCACGGCAGGGTCTCGTGCGCTCGGCGTGGAACAGCGCCGTCGTCGCGCTCGTCTCGACCGCGCTCGTCATCGTCATCGCGCTGCCCGCGTCGTACGTGCTGGCCCGGCTGCGGGGCAAGATCCGCGCCGCGGGCGTCGGCTGGATCCTCGTGAGCCAGGTGTTCCCGGTGATCCTCATCATCCTGCCGCTGTTCCTCATCCTGCGGACCATCGGGCTCACCGACTCCCTCGTCGGGCTCACGCTCGTCCACACCACGTACACGCTGCCGTTCGCGCTGTGGATGATGCAGGGCTACGTGGCCGCCATCCCCGTCGACCTCGAGGAGGCGGGGTCGATGGACGGCGCGAACCGGTTCACGGTGCTGCGCACCATCGTCTTCCCGCTGCTCATGCCGGGCATCGTGGCGACGGCGATGTTCAGCTTCGTGTCCTCGTGGAACGAGTTCTTCTTCGCGCTCGTGCTGCTCCAGTCGCCCGAGAACTACACGCTGCCCATCACGCTGAAGATGTTCATCGGCGGCGAGGGCAAGGTGGCGCTCGGCCCGCTCGCCGCGGGCTCCGTGCTCGCAGCCATCCCCAGCATCGTCTTCTTCTCCCTCATGCAGAAGAAGCTCACCGGCGGCCTGCTGTCCGGCGCGGTGAAGGGCTGACCGTGACCCCCACCCACCCGGTCCCGCCCTCAGGCTCTGTCGACCCCACCCCACCCGAAAGGTAGAACCATGAAGACTCGTGGTGCGTCCATCGCCGCATGCCTCACGATCACGACCCTGCTCGTCGCGTCCTGCTCCGGCGGCGGCAGCGGGGACGACGGCGCCGACGGCGGCCCGGTGACCTTGACGTTCCAGTCCCTCTCGGACCAGCCCGCCGCGATCGAGGCGACCGAGAAGATCGTCGCCGACTGGAACGAGGCGAACCCCGACGTCCAGGTCGAGATCGTGCCCGCGGGCTGGGACGGGATCTACGACAAGCTCATCACGCAGTTCAACGGCGGCGCCGCGCCGGACATCATCCACTACGAGGCGGCGAGCATCGTGCCGTTCGCCGTGGACGGCTACCTCGCGGACCTGTCCGGGTACATGTCGGACGAGAAGCGCTCCGACATCCCCGAGGGCATCCTCGACTCCGTGACGGTCGACGACCAGGTCATCGCGTACCCGACCGAGCTGCAGTCCTACATGGTGTTCGCCAACAAGACGATGCTCGAGGACGCCGGCGTGGAGATCCCCACGGGCGAGACCATGACGTGGGACGAGCTGCGCGAGATCGCGCAGGCCACGACGAAGGACGGCGCGTACGGCCTCGGCTGGGGCCTTGCGAGCCCGACGGCCGCGTTCATGGCGATGGCCCCCGGCTTCGGCGGCGAGTACTTCGAGGGCACGGGCGCCGACGCGAGCATCACCATCGGCGAGGGCGAGATGGCCCTGCCCGAGCTCGTCGACACGATGGCGCACACCGACAACACCGTGCTCCCGGTGACGCTCACGCAGTCCGGCTCCGAGACGCTCGCGTCCTTCTACGCGGGCCAGGTCGCCATGACGATCCAGGGCTCGTACCAGGCGGCGAACATCGCGAACGACGCGCCCGAGGGCTTCGACTGGGTCGTGCTGCCGCCGCTCGAGGGCCCCGACGGCGCCGAGCAGGCCGCCAACCCGCAGACGCTCTCGGTGAACATCGACTCCGAGCACGTCGAGGAGGCCGCGGAGTTCATCGACTTCTTCACGGACACCGACAACCTCGCCGCGCTCAACGAGGCGGACGCGCTCATCCCGGCGACGACGTCGGCGCAGGAGGCCATGGCCTCCTCCCTCGGCGACGAGAACGGCTGGTCGACGATCCTCTCGTCCGGGCAGTACCTCACGTCGGCGCCGTACCTGTTCGTCGACGCGTACGCGCAGTGGAAGGACACGGTCGCGACGCCCGCGTACCAGAAGTTCCTCGCCCAGGAGATCGACGCCGACCAGCTCGCGAGCGAGCTCGAGGCGGGCTGGGACGAGATCACGAAGTAGCGGCTCGGGCGCCCGCCGCGACACCGCGACGAGCACCGAGCAGCAGCGGCCGGGGCGGCCGCGCACGCGACCGCCCCGGCCCCGAAGCGCGGCCCGCGCGGGTCGCACCGGGCGCGAGAGCGCCGAGAGAGATCGACAGGGAGTGGACCGTGACCTGGCTGGACGACCGAGCGGTGGCCGTGATCACCGGAGCGGCGGTGGGGGACGCGCTGGGGGGCGCCACCGAGGGCTGGACCCCCGAGCAGATCGAGGAGCGCCACGGCGGGCGCGTCACCGGGATCGTGGGGCCCTGGTACCCGAACTGGCAGGACGCGCGTCCGATCGCGCCCTACCACAAGGGTGACGGGCACGTCACGGACGACACCCTCATGACGCGCGCGCTCGTCGAGGTGTACGCGAAGCGCCGCGACCACCTCGACGCGTACGCGATGGCCGAGGACCTCGTGCCGCTCATGATCGGCGAGCCACGCTGGATCCCCGAGCTCGAGTCGACCGCGCTGCTGCTGCAGCGCGTGTTCCTCGCCGAGAAGTGGATCGTCGCGCGCCTGCACTACGGGCACGTCGACCCGCGCGAGGCCGGCGTCGGGAACGTCGTGAACTGCGGCGCCGCGATGTACGTCGCGCCCGTGGGCCTCGCGAACGCGGGCGACCCGCGCGGCGCGTACGCCGAGGCGATCGACCTCACCGGCGCGCACCAGTCGAGCTACGGCCGGGAGGCCGCGGGCGTGTTCGCGGCCATGGTCGCCGCATCCGTCGCGCCCGGGGCGACGGTCGACGACGTCGTGCACGCGGCGCTCGACGTCGCCCACGACGGCACCGCGGCCGCGCTGCACGCCGTCGTCGAGGCGTTCGACGGCTGGACGACGGCACCCACGACCGACGACGAGGAGCGCGCGCTCGCGCGGCTCGTCCGCGACACGGTCGCGCCGTTCGACTCCGTCGGGCCCGCGTACCGGCAGATGTCGATGGACGCGCGCCGCCCGTCGCGCACCAAGTCGATCGAGGAGCTGCCCGCCGCGCTCGGGTTCGTGCTCGGGCACCGCGGCGACTTCCGCGGCGCGGTGCTCGGCGCCGTGAACTACGGCCGCGACGCCGACTCCATCGCCGTCATGGCCGGCGCGGTGTGCGCCGGGCTCGGGGGGACGGCCGTCGTGCCGGACGAGTGGCTCGACGCGATCGAGGAGGCGAGCCGCATGGACATCCGCGAGACCGGGCGCCTCATGGCGTCCGCCGCAGCCGACATCCTGCGCGCCGACCGCGAGCGCGCGACGGCCCGCCTGCGCGGGCTCGCCGAGCTCGGCTCGGCCACGGTCGACGAGGCCGCGGTCGACGGTGCCTCGACCGACGGCGCGGCGCGGGCCGCGCGGGCGGGGGACCCGGCGTGAGGCTCACGTGGGCCCAGCCCGAGGACCTGCTCGCGCACGAGCTCGTCCAGGCGGCGGCCGAGGGCAAGGACGCGGCGGCGCTCGCGGACGTGCGCGAGCGGTGGGCCGTCGCGGGGGGCGACCCCGTCCCCGCGGTGAGCGGCGCCGGCCCGGTTCCCGCGACCCCGGCGCTGCGTGCGCTCGCGCGCGACCTGCTCGTCGAGCTCGACGCGCTGCCCGCCGCGCCCGCGCCGCACGAGCCCGACGACTGGGACGCGATCCTCGCGACGCTCCCCGCCGCGCCCGCACTGCCCGCGTCCGGTCCCGCGTACGGCGACCGCGTGCTCGGCGCGTGGACGGGCCGCGCGGCGGGCTGCCTGCTCGGCAAGCCCGTGGAGAAGATCCCGCGCGCGGGCATCGAGGAGATCCTGCGCGCGACGGGCCGGTGGCCGCTCGACCGCTGGTTCACGGCCGTCGGGCTGCCCGACGACGTCGCCGCGCGCTGGCCGTGGAACAAGCGCAGCGCGCCGACGTCGCTCGAGGAGAACATCGACGGGATGCCCGAGGACGACGACCTCAACTACCCGATCCTCGCGCTCGCCCTGCTGGAGAAGCACGGGCGCGGCTTCACGACGGACGACGTCGCGCAGCTCTGGCTCGACGCGCTGCCCGCGGGCCGCGTGTTCACGGCCGAGCGCGCCGCGTACCGCAACGTCCTCGACGCGCGGCCCGTGCCCGAGACCGCGACGCACCACAACCCGTTCCGGGAGTGGATCGGCGCCCTCATCCGCACCGACGTGCTCGGCTGGGTCTCGCCCGGCGACGTGCGCGAGGCGGCGCGGCTCGCGTGGACGGACGCGCGGCTGAGCCACACGCGCAACGGCGTGTACGGCGCGATGTGGGCCGCTGCGCTCGCGTCGGCCGCGATGGTCTGCGAGACGGTGGACGAGGTGCTCGACGCGGCGGACGCCGTCGTGCCGCCGGGCAGCCGCCTGGCGGCCGCGATCCGGCTCGGCCGCGACGCGGGCCGCGACGGCGACGCGTCGGAGGCGGGCGTGCGCGCGGGGCTCGACGCCCTGCACGCCGCGTACGGCGACCTGCACTGGGTGCACGTGCTCAACAACGCCGCGGTGATCGCGTACGCGCTCACCGCGGGTCGCGGGCCGGACGGGCGCGGCGACTTCGGCGCGAGCGTCGCGATCGCCGTCACCGCGGGCTGGGACACCGACTCGGCGGGGGCGACGGTCGGCGGCGTGGTGGGTGCGCTGCGGGGCGTCGACGGCATCGGTGCACGCTGGACCGGCCCCCTGGACGGCCGGATCGCCACGTCGCTGCCCGGCGGCGAGCAGAGGATCGTGGACCTCGCGGCGCGGACGGTCGCGCTCGCGACGGTCGCCGGGGGAGCCGCACAGGGAACGGTGCAGGGAGCGGAGGCGCGCGCATGAGCACGGACGGGACGCAGAGCGGCACGGTGCCGCGCACGGGCCAGGTCGTCGTCGTGGGGTCCGCGAACGTCGACCTCGTCGTCGACGTGCCCCGGCACCCCGGCGGCGGCGAGACGATCCTCGGCGGCGACCTGCGCCGCAACCCCGGCGGCAAGGGCGCGAACCAGGCCGTCGGCGCGGCGCGCGCGGGCGGTGCCGGGACGACGTTCGTCGGCGCCCTCGGGCACGACGACGCCGCCGACCTCCTGCTCGCGTCGCTCGACGGCGCGGGGGTGCGGACCGACCTCGTCGAGCGCGTCGACGTCCCGACCGGGACCGCGCTCATCACCGTCTCGCCCGACGGCGAGAACGCGATCGTCGTCGCGCCCGGGGCCAACTCGCACGTGAGCGTGGGCGCGGCCCAGGCCGAGCGGATCGCGGCGGCGGACGTCGTGCTCGCCCAGCTCGAGATCCCGCTCGACGTCGTCCGCGCGGCCGCGGCAGCGCGCCGTCCCGGGGCGCTCATGGTGCTCAACGCGGCGCCGTCGCGCGACCTGCCGCGCGACGTCTGGGACGCGATCGACGTGCTCGTCGTCAACGAGCACGAGGCGGCGGACCTGGCCGGCGCGACGGGTGACGCCGACCCGAGCACGCTCGCGGCGCTGCTGCTGGAGCGCGTGCCGGCCGTCGTCGTGACGCTCGGACGAGAGGGCTGCCTCGTGGCGGAGCGTCGTGCCGACGGCCCGCAGCTCACGACCGTCCCCGCGACCCCGGTCGAGGCCGTCGACACGACCGGCGCGGGCGACACGTTCTGCGGCGTGCTCGCCGCGGCGCTCGCGCGCGGCGCGGACCTCCCGGACGCCGCGTGCCTCGCCGCCGCGGCGGGCGCGCTCGCGGTGACCCGGCCCGGGGCACAGGACGCGGTGCCCGACGCCGCCGACGTCGTCGCCCTCGCACAGCGGACCGCGCACCCGGCGCCCCGCGCCTGACCACCCGCACGACCGAGCGCGGGCCCCGCCCGCCGAGGGAAAGGCACCATGACCTACACGTTCGACCCGCTCGTCCCGCGGCCCATCGACCGGCCCACCGACGTCGCGCTCGACGGGCCGCTCACGCCCGAGCAGTCCCTCGCGCTCGACGAGGCGAAGATCTTCGTCGGCCCGGCCGACCCCGCCGACCGCCCGGCCTGGCGCGAGCGCCTCGCCGCGTGGCGCGACGACGCGCGCCGTCGCCACGGGTACACGGGCGCGGCGTACGACCGCCCGGACGCGGCGTGGGCCGCGGGGTGCTCGACGGTCGCGCAGGTCTGGCTGTGGGACGAGCTGCTGTACTCGTTCGCCGAGCACCGGTTCACGCCCGAGCGGTTCCTCGCGGACGCGCGCGAGCGGTTCGGCGGCCTCGACGCCGTCGTGCTGTGGCACGCGTACCCCGTCATCGGGATCGACGACCGCAACCAGTGGGACTTCTACCGCGACGTCCCGGGGATCGTCGACCTCGTGCGGACCTTCCACGACGCGGGCCTGCACGTGTTCGTCGACTACAACCCGTGGGACGTCGGCACGCGCCGCGGCGACGACGACCTCACCGAGCTCGCCGCGCTCGTGCGGGACCTCGGCGCCGACGGCGTCTTCCTCGACACCCTGAAGAAGGCCGAGCCGGAGCTCGTCGCGCGGCTCGAGGCCGCGCGCCCGGGCATCGTCCTGGAGGGCGAGTCGAAGCTCCCGGTCGAGCGCATCGAGGACCACTCGTCGTCGTGGGCGCAGTTCTTCGCCGACTCGCCCGTGCCCGGCGTGCTGCGCGCGCACTGGTACGAGCGCCGGCACATGCAGCACCACGTGCGCCGCTGGCACCGCGACCACTCCGAGGAGCTCCAGTCCGCGTGGCTCAACGGCGTGGGCGTCATGGTGTGGGAGGTCGTGTTCGGCGTGTGGGTCGGCTGGTCGCCGCGCGACGCCGCGACCGTGAAGCGCCTGGTCACGGTCCAGCGCGCGGCCCGGCCGCTGCTGCTCGACGGCGCGTGGACGCCGCTCGCCGAGCTCGCGCCCGAGGCCGAGGCTGCGGGGGTGTACGCGTCGCGCTGGGAGCTCGACGGCGTGACGCTGTGGACGCTCGTCAACCGGGGCGACGCCGACTACGCGGGCCCGCTGCTCGCGCGCGGCGGGGACGACGCGGCTGGCGCGGGCGGTGCAGCCGGCGCGGCCGGCGCGGACGTGCGCGTGCCCGGTCGGGGGATCGCCGCAGCGCTGCACGTGGCCGACGGCGCCGACGAGCCCGCGTGGCTGCCGCACCTGCGCGACGTGGTCGCCTCGCTCGACACGTCCGTGCCCCACGACCCCGACGCACGGTTCCCGCACCGGCTCGCGCGCCGCCTCGACGCGTCCGCCTCTCCCTCCAGGTCGACCGGGGTGACGGACCCGGCCGGGCGGGGCGCCGACGTCGGGCAGGGCGGGGCCGAGGAGGTAACGGGCGCGCCCGAGCCGGGCGCCGTCGTCGTGCCCGCCGGGCCGTACGTGCTGACCGTCCGGTACCGCGCGCGCGAAACCGGCATGTACCAGGGCGCGCCGTACGTGGACGAGTGGAAGCCGCTCCCGCCGCGCCTGCACGACGCACGGACCCTCCAGCGCGACGGCGAGCTCGCCGCGCCGGTCGCGGTCGGGGCCGACGTGACGAACGCGCAGTTCGCGGAGTTCGTCGCCGCGACCGGGTACGCGCCCGCCGTCGCGCACCGCTTCCTCGCTCACTGGGTCGACGGGCGTCCCGCACCCGGCACCGAGGACGAGCCCGTGACGTTCGTCGACCTCGACGACGCGCGCGCGTACTGCGCGTGGCGCGGCGGGCGCCTGCCCACCGAGGACGAGTGGCAGCTCGCCGCCGGGCAGCCCGGCTGGACGCGCGGCGAGCCCGCCGTGTGGAGCTGGACGGCGTCCGAGCACTCCGACGGTCGCACGCGGTTCGTCATGCTCAAGGGCGGCAGCGACTACCGCGCCGAGGGCTCCGACTGGTACGTCGAGGGCGGACGACACGCCCCCGACTACGCGGTCAAGCTCCTCGTTCCCGGCCTGGGGCTCGCGCGCGGCGCGACCGTGGGGTTCCGCTGCGCGTGGGACCTGCTCACGGAGGAGGTGACGGCATGACCGACGCACCCCGCGTCTCGCGCGACCCCGCCGCCGGCGCGCTCGCCGGTCTGCGCGTGATCGACGCGTCGACGCTGTTCGCCGGCCCCATGGCCGCGATGCACCTCGGCGACCTGGGCGCCGACGTCGTCAAGGTCGAGCACCCCACGAAGCCCGACCCGTCGCGCACCCACGGCGCCGCGAAGGACGGCGTCAACCTGTGGTGGAAGACGCTCGGGCGCAACAAGCGCACCGTCACCGCGAACCTCGGCAGCGACGGCGGCCGCGAGGTGTTCCTCGCGCTCGTCGCCGAGGCCGACGTCGTCATCGAGAACTTCCGGCCGGGCACGCTCGAGCGCTGGGGACTCGGCTACGACGAGCTGTCCGCGCGCAACCCGCGGCTCGTGCTCGCGCGCGTCAGCGGGTTCGGGCAGGTGGGGCCGTACCGCACCCGCCCCGGGTTCGGGACGCTCGCCGAGGCGATGAGCGGGTTCGCCGCGATGACCGGCGAGCCCGACGGCCCGCCGACCCTCCCGCCGTTCGGGCTCGCCGACGGTGTCGCGTCGCTCGCGACCGCGTTCGCCGTCATGGTCGCGCTGTCCACGCGCGAGCGCACCGGGCACGGGCAGGTCGTCGACACGGCGATCATCGAGCCCATCCTCGCGATGCTCGGGCCGCAGATCACGCGCTGGGACCAGCTCCGCACCGTGCAGCCGCGCACCGGCAACCGGTCCGCGAACAACGCGCCCCGCAACACCTATCGCACGCGCGACGGGCAGTGGGTCGCGGTGTCGACGTCGGCGCAGTCCATCGCCGAGCGCGTCATGCGCCTCGTCGGGCGCCCCGAGATCGTCGACGAGCCGTGGTTCGCCAGCGGCGTCGAGCGCGCGCAGCACGCCGACCTGCTCGACGAGGCCGTCGGCGGCTGGATCGCGCAGCGCACGCGCGACGAGGTCGTCGCCGCGTTCGAGGAGGCGCAGGCCGCCGTCGCGCCGATCTACGACGCGCACGACATCGTCGACGACCCGCAGTTCCGCGCGCTCGGCACGATCCACGAGATCGAGGACCCCGACCTCGGGCCGATGCTCATGCAGGGCCCGCTGTTCCGGCTCTCCGACAACGACGGCGTCATCCGCTTCACCGGCCGCCCCCACGGCGCCGACACCGACGCCGTGCTCGGCGAGCTCGGGTTCACGCCCGAGCGCGTCGCGGAGCTCCGGGCCGAGGGGGCGGTGTGACGGGCCCGGGCGACCGGCCGGGCGCCGCGCCGCCGCTGACGCTGCTGTACGTGCCCGCGGACCGGCCGGACCGGGTGGCGAAGGCGCTCGGGTCGGCGGCCGACGTCGTGCTCGTGGACCTCGAGGACGCCGTCGCGCCGGCGCGCAAGGACGAGGCGCGGGGATACGTCGTCGAGCTGCTCGACGACGCGGCCGCCGCCCGCGGGGTCCAGGTGCGGGTCAACCACCCCGCGACGCCGTGGCACGCCGACGACGTCGGGGCGCTCGCGGGCCTGCCGCTCGCGGTCGGTGCGCGCGTGCCGAAGGTCGAGTCGGCCGACGACGTGCGCGCGCTCGCCGCCGCGCTCCCCGGGCGGGCGCTGCACCTGCTCGTCGAGTCGGCGCTCGGCGTCGAGCGCGCGTTCGAGCTCGCGACGGCGTCGCCGCAGGTCGCGTCGCTCGGGCTCGGCGAGGCCGACCTGCGCTCCGACCTACGGGTCGACGACGAGGCCGGGCTCGCGTGGGCGCGCAGCCGCGTCGTCGTCGCGGCGCGGGCGGCGGGACTGCCGTCGCCCGCGATGTCCGCGTACACGCACGTGCGCGACCTCGACGGGCTCGCGGCGTCGTGCCGCGCCGGTCGCGCGCTCGGCTTCTGCGGCCGCACCGCGATCCACCCGGGACAGCTCGACACGATCCGCGACGCGTTCCTCCCGACGCCGGACGAGGAGGCACGCGCGCGCGAGGTCGTCGAGCGCGTGGGTGACGCCGCGGCGTCGGGCACGGGCGTCGTCGCGCTGGCGGACGGCACGTTCCTCGACGTCGCGATGGTCGAGCGCGCGCGCACCGTGCTCGCGCTCGCCGCGCGCCGCCCGGCGGGGTGACCCGCCGAGCACGACCGTGCTCGGCGGGAGACCGACCACCCGATCTCGACGAGGAGACACGATGGACGCAGCACGACGGCCGCACCGGCGGCCCCGCACGACGGCGGCGCTCACGGCGCTCGCGGTGAGCGCGACGATCGGCGGGGCGGCGCTCGCGCTGCCCGCGACCGCCGCGGAGCAGGGCACGGTCGAGGCGGGGCGGGTCGCGGACTCCGCGGCCGGACCGATCGACTACACGGTCTACCTGCCGCCCGGCTACGACGGCGCCGAGCAGGAGTACCCGACGCTCTACCTGCTGCACGGTCGCGGCGACACGCAGGCCGCGTGGCAGCAGGTCACGGGCGATCTCGACGAGCTCATCGGGGCGGGCGAGATCCAGCCGATAGTCGTCGTCATGCCCGACGCGCCGTGGAACGACCGCGGCTCCTGGTACACGGACTCGCTCTACACCGGGGACGCGACGGGCGCCGGTGCCGGGACCGCCGTCGAGACCGCGTTCACGCGCGACCTCGTCGAGCACGTCGACGCGACGTACCGCACGGTCGAGGACCGCGAGGCGCGTGCCGTCGGGGGCTACTCCATGGGCGGCGCGGGCGCGCTGCGGTTCACGCTCGCGCACCAGGACACGTTCTCCGCGGGCATCGTGCTGAGCCCCGCCGTCTACGTGCCGCAGCCGCCCGCGGACTCCTCGGCCCGCGACTACGGCGCCTACGGCGTCGGCACCGCGCTCTTCGACGCCGACCGGTACACGGAGCTGGCCTACCCGGCGGCGCTTGCGGCGCTCGACCCGGCGCTCCCGGTGCACCTGTTCGTCGCCGTCGGCGACGACGAGTGGGCCAACCCCGACCCGGCCGACGCCACGCACGACCTCGACTTCGAGTCCGCGCGCCTCTACAACCAGGCGCGCCGCGTCCCAGGCGTGACGGCCGAGCTGCGCGTGCTCGACGGCGGCCACGACTGGGAGGTCTGGCGGCCCGCGTTCCGCGAGGGGATCGTCGACGTCTCGGCGCGCCTGCGCACCGAGCCCGCCGCGCCGTGGGACGCCGCGCTGGTCGGCTCCGCGGGCGACGACCGCGCGGGCGGGGTCGCGGCCCTGCCCGACGGCGGCACCGCCGTCGCGCTGAGCCTCGCCGGTGCGTGGGACGGGTACGAGCCCGCGGGCGGGCTCGACACGGTCGTCGTGCGGCGCGACGCCGACGGCGCCGAGGTCTGGCGGCACGCGGTCGCGACGGCCGCGGACGACCGCGCGTACGGCGTCGTGCCGGGCGCCGACGGCGGCGTGCTCGTCGCCGGGTACACCAAGGGCGACCTCGACGGCGCCCACGCGGGCACGACGCGCGACGACGGGTTCGTCGCGGCCGTCACCGCCGACGGCGAGCGCGCCTGGACGCTCCAGACCGGCGACCCCGAGGCCGCCGACCGCTTCTACGCCGTCGCGCCCGACGGCGCGGGCGGCGCCTACGTCGCCGGGTACACGAGCGGCGCCGTGGGCGACACCCCGAGCGCGGGGGACAAGGACGCGCTGCTCGGCCGGGTCTCCGCCGACGGCGACCTGCTGTGGCTGCGGCAGGTCGGCGGCGCGGGCGAGGACAAGGCGCTCGCGGTCGCGGCGTCGCCCGACGGCGCGGTGTACGTGGGCGGGGTGTCGGGCGGCGGGATGCCCGGGGTCGAGCACGCGGGCGCGAACGACGGCTGGATCGCGCGGTACGACGCGGACGGTGAGCAGGAGTGGCTGCGCGCCGTCGCGACGGGCGAGAACGACCAGGTCAGCGGCCTCGTCGTCCGGTCGGACGGGTCGGTCGTCGTCGTCGGGCACACGCGCGGTGCGCTCGGCGAGGGCGGCGCCCTCGGGGACAACGACGTCGTCGTGCGCGCCCTCGACGCCACGGGAGAGGTCCTGTGGACGACGCAGGTCGGCACGGCGACCGACGACCGCGGCGTCACGGGCGTGCTCGGCGCGGACGACGCCGTGCTCGTCGTCGGGACGACGTACGGCGCGATGGGCTCGGCCGTGGGCGGGGTGGACGTCGTGACGGTCCCCGTCGCGGCCGACGGGACCCCGGGCGAGGCGACGCAGACCGGGTCGCGCGAGCGCGACGGCGCCGACGAGTGGGACGACGCGAACCTGTTCGCGGCCCCCGCGCCCGCCGCCGACGGCCGTGAGGGCGCGGCGCTGCTCACCGGGCTGACCTACGGGGCGCCCGCCGGCACGGCGAACGCGGGCGCCGCGGACGTGTTCGTCGCGCGCGTGCCGTGGGACGCCGTCGTGCCGGGGCCCTCCGGTCCGGGCGAGCCGCCGCTGACCGTGACCGCCGAGACGCGGTGCCTCGCGGGCAACGCCTACGTCGCCGTGCGCGCGACGAGCACCGCGGACGCGCCCGTCGACGTCGAGCTCGCGACGCCGTACGGCACGCGCGTCGTCACGGGCGTCGCGCCGGGCGCGAGCGCCTACCAGGCGTTCCCGGTCCGGGCCGCCGAGGTGCCCGCGGGCGAGGCGACCGCGACCGCCGAGGGTCGCACCGCCGTCGTCCCGTACGACGCGCTCGCCTGCGGCTGACGGCGGCCGCACCGCCGAGAACGACCCTGCACGCGGCCGAGCACGGGGTTGCTGTCGTGATCGCCCGGATAACGACAGCAACCCCGTGTTCGGCGCGGCGGCGGGTCAGGTCACCGGCACGCCGTCTCCGGGTAGGCCGCGGCGGCCTCCGTCTCGACGGTCCGGCCGTCGACGTTCTTCGTCGCGACGAGCGCGACCTCGCCCGCCGGGAGCGTCTTGCCCTTCACCGAGAACGTCTTCTCCGCCGTCTCGCCCGCGGGGACCGCGGTGAACGTGTGCTCGCCGGACGACGACGTCACGTGCACGTCGATCGGCACGGTGTCCGTGTTCGTCACCGACGCCGTGAGCCACAGCTTGTTGCCCGCGGCCTTGCAGACCGGCGTCGCCGTCGCGGTGAAGGACACCGAGGTCGAGCCCGGCTCGGCACCGATCGTGCCCGCCGTGGTGGACTGGTCGAACGACCGCGAGCCGTAGGTGGCGAACCAGCCCTGCGCCGTCGCGAAGTCGTCGGTGAAGGCGCGCGACAGCAGCAGCAGGAGCCGCGCCTTGACGGCCGTGAGGTCGCCGCCCGCGATGATGCCGTTCCCGCCGCCGTACGACGACCCCGACCCGGTGCGCGTCGTCGAGACGAACCACACGCCCTCGCGGACCGCCGCGGTACGCGCCTGGCTCATGGCCGACGAGATCCCGCCCGCGCCGGTGCCCGCCGTGACGATGCCCTGGACACCCGCGTTCGCGAACGCCGTCACGGCCTCGCCGCCGGCCTGCTGGTAGGACACGAGGATCTCGACGCGGGGCAGCG
The DNA here is from genome assembly GCF_009711085.1 of Cellulosimicrobium composti. Classification (GTDB taxonomy): domain Bacteria; phylum Actinomycetota; class Actinomycetes; order Actinomycetales; family Cellulomonadaceae; genus Cellulosimicrobium; species Cellulosimicrobium composti. The sequence continues at coordinate 123,019 of NZ_WMKA01000005.1, read as the reverse complement.
CCTTCGGGTCGACCTGGGAGAGGTCGAACGGCGTGAACCACTCCTCGCTGTCGCACGCCATGACGCGCGCCGGGGCGCGGCCGAGCGTGATGTTGCTGCCGTCGATCCAGCCGAGCACGCCGTACTCGCGCGTCTGGAACGTGTCGGTGCGGTAGGAGTTGGTCTTGGTGACCTCGCGGGCCGCCTGGATCTCGTCGTTGAGCATGAGCACGGTGCCGAAGCAGTACGTCTGCTGCGACGCGGCCACCTTGATCGCGTTGTAGAGGTTCGCGGGCGCGTCGGTGCCGAACACGAGGTCGGAGTCCGGCCCGGCGCCCGCCCCCCACGGACGCATGGACCCGGACGTCACGACGGGCTTGCGCGAGCGCACCGTGAGGTCGAGCCAGTACGCGAACTCCTCCTGCGTGTCGGTGCCGGTCGTCACCACGACGGCGTCCGCCGTCTCGAGCTGCTTCTCCACCTCGAGCGTGAGCGCGTGGAACTGCTCCATCGAGTAGCCGGACGAGCCCGCGTTGCCGAACTGGACGGCGGTGACGTCCGCGACGGCGTCGAGCTCCGGGCGCAGCGTGTCGAGCATGTCCTCCATGAGGTACGTGCCGGCGCGGTAGCTCGTGAACGTGTCGCGGCCGGTGGCCTTGCCGGCCATGGTGCCGCCGGTCGCGACGACGACGACCTTCGGCTTCCCGGTCGCGGCGGTCGCCGTGGCGGTCGCGTAGCGCGCGGACGTGATGCCGAGCGGGTTGGTCGCGCCCGCCGCGAGCACCGGCGGCGCCTCGCCCTCGGCGCGGGCCGCGGCGGCCGTCGAGCGGGAGTCGGCGACGGTGTACGCGACAGCCGCGGCGAGAGCGGCGAGCGCGAGCACGAGGGCGACGACGGCCGCGACGGCGCGGCCGGTCAGGGTCAGTGTGAACGTTCTCACGGGGAAGCCTTCCGTCGGGGGAACATCTGGCCCGCCCGACGGTAGGCACCGTGTGTTGCCTGGCCGTTGCCTGGGCGTAAGAAGTACGCGCGTGCCGGATCGCCGCCGCGGTTGACCCGCGCCCGGGCCGGGTCCAGCCTGGCGGGAGGGGCCGGCGTCGGTCCGGCCCGGTCAGGAGCGGTCATGGACGATCGCGACGCCGCCCTCCTGCGGGCGCACGAGCACGCCGCCGCGTGGCTCGACTCCCTCGCGACACGGCCCGTCCCGCCGCGAACCGGCGTCGCGGACGTCGTCGCCGCGCTCGGCACCGACCTGCCCGACGCCCCGACGCCGGCGCCCGAGGTCGTCGACCTGCTCGCCACCGCGTGCGGGCCCGGCCTCACCGCCATGCCCTCGGGCCGCTTCTTCGGCATGGTCATCGGCGGCAGCCACCCCGCGGCGCTCGCGGCCGACTGGCTCACGAGCGCGTGGGACCAGAACTGCGCGCTGCGGGGCCTCACCCCCGCGCACACGGCCGTCGAGGACGTGGCGAGCGCGTGGCTGCTCGACCTCCTCGGGTTGCCCGCGTCGAGCGCGGTCGGGTTCGTCACGGGGGCGACGACCGCGAACTTCACGGCGCTCGCCGCCGCGCGCGGCGAGGTGCTGCGACGCGCGGGGTGGGACGTGCGGCGCGACGGCCTCACCGGCGCGCCCCGCGTCCGCGTGCTCGTGGGCGCCGAGCGGCACGAGTCGGTCGACCTCGCGCTGTCCTACCTCGGCCTCGGTGCGCCCGAGATCGTCGCCGCGGACGACCAGGGTCGGCTCTCCGCCGCGGCGCTCGAGGACGCGCTGGCCGATCCCCCCGACGGCGCGCCGGGCGGGCCGACCGTCGTCGTGCTCCAGGCGGGCAACGTCCACTCCGGCGCGTTCGACCCGTTCGACCCCGCGGTCGAGATCGCCCACCGGCACGGCGCGTGGGTGCACGTCGACGGCGCGTTCGGGCTCTTCGCGGCCGCGTCGCCCACCCACCGCCACCTCGTGGCCGGGTACGAGGCGGCGGACTCGTGGGCGACGGACGCCCACAAGACGCTCAACGTCCCCTACGACTGCGGGCTCGCGATCGTCGCCGACCCCGCACCGCTGCGCGCCGCGATGGGCATGCACGGCGACTACCTCATCCAGAGCGACGCAGGCGACCCGCTCGACAAGGTGCCCGAGCTGTCGCGGCGCGGGCGCGCGTTCGCCGTGTGGGCGGTGCTGCGCGCGCTCGGGCGCTCGGGCGTGAGGGACCTCGTGGACGGGTTCTGCCGGCACGCGACCGCGTTCGCCGACGCGCTGCGGTCGCTCGACGGCGCCGAGGTGCTGCACGACGTCGTGTTCACCCAGGTGTGCGCGGCGTTCGGCGACGACGCGCGCACGCAGGACGTGGTGCGCCGCGTGCTCGCCGACGGCACCGTGTGGATGTCCGGGTCCCGCTGGCACGACCGCGCCGTCCTGCGCGTCTCCGTGAGCTCGTGGGCGACGACCGACGCCGACGTGGACGTGAGCGTCGAGGCGCTGCGGCGCGCGGTCGCACCGGCCTGACGGCCCTACACTCGCGGGGTGCCGACCGCCGAGGACCTCGCCGCCGCCGTGCGCGCCCGCGCCGCGGGCACGCCCTACCGGATCGTGGACGAGCGTCCCGACGGGTTCGAGCTGCGGTTCGACCGGCCCGACGCGGCGTGGTGGAGCGTCTTCTCGCGCCGCCGCCTCGCGACGCTCGACACGCACCTCGTGCGCGTCCTGCCCGACGGTGCGCGGGTCGAGCTCACCGACGTCGTCTGGCACACGCGCTGGGCGCTCGACGCCGACGGGCGGTTCGTCGAGCCCCAGAAGGGCTGGGTGCGCTCCGTCGCGCGCGGGACGATCCGCTCGACCTACCGCACGGCCGTCGCGGACGCCGACGGCCGACGGACGACCGCCGTCTACGACACGAGCGTCGGGCGGCGCCTCGTCACCGAGGCGGCCCAGGGTCTGGGCATGACCGTCGTCGCCTCGGCGGGGACCCGCGTGGGCGTCGTCGTGGGGGTCGTCGCCGCGGCCTTCGGGGTCGCGGTCGCGCTCGGCGCCGTGGTCATGGTCCTCGTGCTCGGGAGCGGCTGACCACGAGCGACCGGCGGGACGGCGCGGCACGGCCCGGGCGCCCGCGCGCTGCGGGTCGCCCGGGTCGCGCGAGGTGTCAGCGGCCGCGGTGCTTCCCGAGGTCGACGCGCACGAGGTGACCGTCGGGCGGCGACGTGTCGTCCGCCGGCAGCACGTTCGTCGTCGCGAGCAGGCCCTTGCCGTCCCACTCGAGCCCCGCCGGGAGCGGGACCTCGACGACGGTGCTCGGGCCGCGCCTGCCGGCCTGGGAGATCCGGCCGCCCAACAGCTCGCTCACGTAGACCGTGCCCTGGTCCGTCACCGCGAGGTTCGTCGCGCCCACGAAGCCGGACGCGACCTGGCGGACCTTCCCCTTCCACGGGTCGACCGTGTAGACGGCGCCGCGCGCGCCGAGGCTGTCGTCCTCCGGGCCGCCGGGCAGCGTCGTCACGTAGAGCACGCCCCGGGGGCCCACCTCGACGTCCGTGGGGACGGCCTCGAACCAGTACGTCTGGCCGACGGCGCAGTCCGGCCACCCGAGGCTCGCGGCGAACTCGGCGGTGACGACGGCCGGCTGCGGGGGCAGCACGGCCACCGTGCGGATCTTCCCGCGCTCGCTGATCGACAGGATCGCGTTCGCGCCCGCGTCGGCCACGTAGGTCGTGCCGCGGACCGTCGTCGTCGCGTACGGGTGCGAGTCGGCGATGCCGGTGTAGCGCGCGGGCAGCGGCCCGGCCGGGATCTGCGCGAGGCACGCCCGGCCGGTCCTCAGCAGGCCGTACGTGGTGCGCCCGTCGGGGTTCTTCGCGCGCTCGTAGGCGAACGTGTCGGCCAGGACGCGCGGTGCGCCCGTGGGGTTGCCCCACCGGTCCGTGCGCAGCGTGGACACCTGCGACGCGACGGGGCCCTCCTCGCCCAGCTGGGTCTCGGTGAACGTGATCCGGCGGTCGGCGTAGGAGACGCCGCCGACCTCGCCGCCGTCGGGCGACGCGTAGAGCACGCTCGGCGTGCCGTCCCGGCCGACCGCCGTGAGCAGGCCGGGGAAGTTCTGGGTCACGTAGGTCGTGCCGTGCGGGCCGACCGCGAGGCTGAGCGGTGTCACGAGGCCGGTCGCGACGTCGGTGACGACCGGCGGGCGCGGGGTCGGCTTGCCGCCGTGCGCGACGGCAGGGCTCGCGACGAGGACGAGGGCTGCGGCCGCGGCGGCGACGCTCGCGGGCAGGGCGGTGCGGAGTCTTCTCATGGGTGCTCCAGGTCCGGCAGGTCCCGGGCGCGGCAGGGGTGGCGGCGTCGTGCTGCTGGCAGCGCGCGCGTCGTGCCGGGGACGTGGGTGAGTGGTCGTCGGGCCGGACGACGTGGCGCGTCCTCAAGGCGTGCCGTGCGGTCGGCGGGGCCGACCGGGAGTGCGCTGTGCGTCGGCGGCGAGCACAGACCTGACGAGTGTGCACCCGACCGGGGCGGCGGTAAAGAGACCGTCGCCCCGAGCGACGTGGGCCGGCCGCCGCCCCGTGGAGGGCGGCGGCCGGCGGGGCTCAGCCGCGCACGGCGAGGTCGACCCAGACGAGTCGGTGGTCGCTGCTCGGGAACGGGAAGACGCCGGTCAGCCGCGACAGCGGGTCCGCCTGGACGGGCCAGAACACCCCGGCGTCGCGCACGCGCAGGTCGCGCGACGGCAGCACGTAGTCGGCGCGCAGGTTGCCCGGCGCGGTGTCCGCGAAGTCGGCGGTGTCGAGCGCCGGGTCGCCCCGGTGGGTCGCGTTCGCGCCGCCCTGGAGCGCCGCGGCCTCGACGGCGCCGGCCGAGCGGGGCGCGGGGTCCTGGACGCGCGGGTGGTCGAGGAGCTGGTCGATCGCGGCCTCCACGGAGTCGCCGTCGAGCGGGTCGGCGTTCTGGTCGCCGAGGACCACGAAGCTCTCGCCCGGGTGCAGCCCGCCGCGGCGGCCCGCGTCGTCGGACACGTAGCGCGACGCCTTGCCCGGGGTGACGTAGTCCGCCCAGAACCGGATCTCGTCGTGGTTGCGCCGACCGTTGCGGTCCTCGGGGCCGTCGAACGTGGGCGGCGTCGGGTGCGACGCGAGCACGTGCACGGTCTGGCGGCCCACGCGGACCGGCACGTCCCAGTGCGACTTGCTCGACAGCCGCACGACCTCGAGCTCCTCGGGCGTGAACCAGTCCGCGGGCTCGGGGGTCGCCGGGTCGTCGGGGAGGAGCGCGCCGGGCATGTCCTTCCACAGGAAGTGCTGGAACGTGCGGACGCCGCGCGTGTCGATCGGGTACCGCGAGAGCACGACCATGCCGTACTGGCCCTCGAAGTCGCCGAACCCGAACGCGTCGTCACCCCCGCCGACCGTGCCGTCGTCGTTGAGGTCGAACCCGCTGGGCACGCCCGTGTTCGACGGCGCCACGTAGGCGTACGGGTAGTCGATCGGCTGCGCGCCGCCCTGGGGCACCTCGAGGTAGTGGTCGCGGAACAGGTCGACGGCGCGGTGGTCGGGGACGTGGTCGAACTCGTTGAGCAGCACGACGTCGGGCCGCGTGCGCTGGAGCACCTCGGCGATCGTCGCGGCCTGCGGGTCGTCGGGGGTGGACAGGTCGGCCTCGAGCTCGCCCGCCGCAGCGCGGTTGAGGCTCGCGTTGTACGTGGCGACGCGCAGCGTGCCGTGACCGTGTCCCGGCCCGTGGCCGTGACCGGACCCGTGGCCGTGGCCGTGACCGGGCCCGTGGCCGGGACCGCCGCCGGGCCCGTGGCTGTGGCCGGGACCGTCGCCGTGCGCGAGGGCGGGGCCTGCCGCGGCGGCGCCGGCGCCCAGCGCGAGGGCCGCGGCCAGGGCAGGGACCAGGACGGTCCGCGCGCCGCGGGGGAGGGAATGGGGTGCAGGTCTCGTGGACACGGGTGGCTCCTCGTCGTCGGTGACGGGTGGGCGTCGAGAGGTTCCCGGCCACCGTACGCACGTGCGTCCGCGCACGGAAGGTCCCGGGACGCCCACCGGGCCTGCCGACGTGGGCGGCCGGTGGGAGCCTGAGGTATGGACACCACGCCGTCCCGACCCGTCCGCACCTACCCGCACGGCGTCCCCTGCTGGGTGGACACCGAGCAGCCCGACGTCGATGCCGCCCTCGCGTTCTACGGCGCCCTCTTCGGGTGGGACTTCGAGGAGAAGCTGCCGCCCGGCGCGGGGGAGCGGTACGTCGTCGCGTCCCTGGAGGGGCAGGACGTCGCGGCCGTCGCGTCCGGCCAGGGCGCGCCGGAGTGGATCACGTACGTCGCGGTCGACGACGTGGACGCCTCGTCCCGCGGCGTCCCGGACCTCGGGGGCGAGGTCCTCGTCGAGCCGACGACGATCGGGCCGCCGGGGCGCATGGCGGCGGTGCGCGACCCGCAAGGCGCGACGTTCCGGCTGTGGCAGCCCGGCACGCGCCTCGGCGCGCAGCGCGCCAACGACCCGGGAACCTGGAACTTCAGCGTGCTGCACACGCCCGACCTCGCGCGGGCGCTGCACTTCTACGGCCCGCTGCTCGGGTGGGAGGTGGACCCCGACCTCGGCGCGGGCATGGCGCGCGTCGAGGGGTACGGCGACCACCTGGCCCGCACGGTCAACCCGGAGATCGACACGCTCCAGGCCGGGGCCCCGCCGGGGTTCCGGGACGTCGTCGCGGGCGTGCTGGAGGAGCCGGGCCCGGCGCGCCACACCGTGACGTTCGCCGTCGCGGACCGCGACGCCTCCGCCGCGGCGGCCGAGCGGGCGGGCGGCGTCGTGCTCTCCACGGCCGTGACGGAGTGGACGCACGACGCCGAGGTCCGCGACCCCCAGGGCGCGACGTTCACGCTGTCGCAGTTCACGCCGCCGGAGGGTTTCTGACCACCGCCTCGCCGGTCAGGAGACGCGCGACGTCGTCGCCCGCCCGCAGGAGCGCGAGGGTGCGTGCGGCGATCGCGTCGAGGCGCGCGTCGAGGGCGGCGAGCGGGTCGGCGACGTCGAGCCGCCGCAGCGCCTCGACCGTGCGGCGCACGTCCGGGACGCGGTACCCGGCGCTGCGCAGCGCGGCGACGACCCGGGCCTCGCGGACGGCGGGGGGCGGGTACCGGCGCGCCGACACCGCGCCGGACCGGGTCGCCACGCGCTCGGGCGCGACGAGGCCCTCGCGCTCCCAGAAGCGCAGCGTCGACGCCCGCACGCCGAGCGCCGCGGCGAGCTCCGTGATCGTCAGCACCGCGCCGTCGTCCTGGACCGACCGCGGCGTCGCGTCGCCGGAGCCCGTCGCCGCACCCTCCGCGCGGATCGCGAGGAGCGCGCGCCGCGCCGCGAGCGCCTCGTCGCGCTCGCGCGCGAGCGTCACGTGGAGGGCGGAGACGAGCGCGGTCGCCTCGTCGAGCGGCGACGAGCGCGCGTCGCGCAGGACGCGGCGCGCGACGACCGGCCCGACGGCGGCCGCGAGCCCCCGGTAGGCGCGCAGCGCGAGCACGTGCTCGTCGCCGAAGGCCCGGTAGCCGTTCGCGGACCGGCGCGCGGGCGGCAGGACCCCGAGGGCCTCGAGGTCGCGCACCTGCTGGACGGACCAGCCGGACGCGCGCGCGACGTCGGACGTCCGGAGCGACCCGCGCACCGCTCCCGTCACCGGCTCCTGACCCACGCCCACGTCCGAACCCTCCACGAGCACTTCAAGCACACACTCGAACCATGAGTATGGAGCAGATCCTCGCCACGGTCCGGTCGTTCGACGGCGTCCTCGTGCTCTCGCCCGGGCCCGGGAGCGCGTTCCCCGACGTCGCACGGGGCGACCACTTCTTCTACTACGCGCCGGACGGCGAGATCCCGCACGGGCAGCCGTACGGGACGGTCGTCACGAAGGACTACCCCGACGACACGGCGTCGCGCCTCGGCGGGCCGGACGGCCGCTGGAGGGTCAACGTGCACGTCGGACGCGAGCGGTTCCGTGCGCTCGTCGGCTCCGACCCGCGTGACGGCGAGGCAGGGGAGGTCGCGGAGGCCGACGTCGTCGTGCCGCACCCCGTCTACGGCGCGCTCGGCTGGGTGGCGGTCGTGAACCCGGGCGAGCGCACGACCGGCGTCGTCCTCGACCTGCTGCGCGCCGCGCACGACGACGCACGGGCGCGGACCGTGCGGCGCGCAGGCGGATCCGGGGCGTGACCGGCCGCGCCGGGCGTCGTCAGACCCGGCGCACGAGCAGCTGGCCCGGCCAGTCCCGCACGGTGAACGGCTCCGTCGGCTCGAAGCCCTGCGCGCGGTAGTAGGCGACCAGCCGGCCGTCGTTCCCCGCGTAGCAGTCGACGCGCAGCCGCGCCAGGCCGCGCCCCGCGGCGAGGCGCGCGGCGTCGTCGAGGAGGACGGCCCCCGCGCCCCGCGCCGCCGGCCCCGACGCCGCGACGAGCACCTGGACGTAGAGCTCCGGCTCGTCGGGCGCGGGCACGTAGTCGTGGTGGTCGCCCAGCACGACGAACGCCTGCACCCGGCCGTCGCGCTCGGCCGCACGGACCTCGCTCTCCGCGCACCAGCGCCGCACCTGCTCGACCCGCCGGCCGCTCGTCGAGAACGGCTCGGCGCCCCACTGCCCGGTCCAGCCGCGTGCGGCGAGCCACGCGACGCGCTCGTCGAACAGCGCGAGGAGCGCGTCCGCGTCGTCAGGGCCGCCCGCGCGGACGACGAACGGGTGGTCGGGTGTCGGGGTCGCTGCGGTCACGCCCCGAGTGTGCGGCACGCCGGCCGGTCGCCGCACCGCTGCGTCGTCACGCCGGGACGGCGGCCCCCGCCGGGGCGGGGCGCGCGGTGCCGTGGCCGTGCCCCGCGACGTCGACGCCGGCCGCGACGACGCGCGCGACGCCGTCGGTCACCTCGACCGTCGACACCGACGCGTTCGGGAGCGCGACGAGCCCCGACGGGTCGATCGTCGCGAGCCACGCGCCGAGCGTGAGCCCGTGACCGACCACGAGCACGTGGCGGTCGCACGCGGCGCCCGGCCGGGACGCGTCGTCGTGCGCGGCGACGACCCGTGCGGACACGGCGCGGACGCGCGCCATGAAGTCCGCGCCGCGCTCTCCGCCGCCGACGCCGGGGTGCGTCCCGGCGAGCATGCGCGGCACGAGCTCGGCCCACGGCTCGACCGCGTCGAGGACCGCCTCCGGGCGACGCTCGAACGACCCGAACGACAGCTCGCGCAGGTCGGGGTCGACCGTGAGCGGCAGGTCGGGGTGGTGCCGCAGGATCTCCATCGCCGTGAGGACGGCCCGGCCCTGCGGCGAGCAGTAGGCGGCGGCGAGGTCGTGCCGCGCGAGGTGCTGCGCCGTGACACGCACGCCCGCGCGCCCCGTGCGCGTGAGGGGCGAGTCGCATGACCCCTGCAGGTGCCGCCGTGCGTTGAGGTACGTCTGCCCGTGCCGCACGAGCGTGATCGTCAGGGTCATCGTCGTCGTGCCCTCTCCGGTCGTCCCGGTCCGCTGGTCGGGGCCGACGCTACGGCTCCGGGGTGTCCGGCCGCCGACGCGCGGGTGGCGTGCGCGTGGCGGTCCCGGGAACGTCCGGCGCCGGCGTCAGGCCGAGGCACCGACCTCGTCGCGTGCCCGGACGTCCTGCGGCGCAGCATCGACCTCGGTCGGTTCTGCGGCCGCCTTCGCTTCATGGGCGTCGGCGCTCGCGGGCGCCGTGTCGCGGGCGTCGTGCTCCTCGGGCCGCCGCGCGGGCGCGGGCCACGGGTCCTCCGCGGGCTCCGGCGCCACGTCCGGCCGGGCGCCCGTGGCGCGGTGCACGAGCGCCGCGAGCGGCGCGACGACGACGCCGCACACCAGGCCCCAGGCGAGGCCCGACTCCAGCACGGGCAGGGTGCGCCCGGCGTCGGGCAGGACGCCCCCGGCCTGCACGGTCGAGACGACGACGGGGACCGCGGCGGCGAGCGCCGCCCCCGCCGAGCACGCGAGCCAGACGGCGAGCACGAGCGCGCCCGTGCCCTCGACGGGCGGGAGCCGGCGCGCGGCCTGCGCCGTGAGGACGGAGACGACGAGCCCCACGCCGAGCGGCAGCGCGAGGTGCACCGGGTCCGCGAGGAGCGCGTCGACGTCGACGGCGAGCCGCGCCGACGGCAGCAGCACGACGTCGCGGGCGACGCCCCACGGCGACTGCGCGTCGGCCGCGCCCGGGAGCAGCGTGCGCCCGACGCCGGCGGCCGCCCAGAGCACGCCCGTCGTCGTGCCCGCCGCGAGCGCCGCGGGCCAGGCCCGCACGGTCGCGGGCGCGCGCGTGTGCCGGGTGCCCGCGGGGTCGTCGCGGCGGTCGGTCAGGGCGCGCGTCACGGCGACCGCGAGGGCGACGAGTGGTCCCTCGACGAATCCCCACCAGCCGCCGAGCGCGGTCGCGACGAGCTCGGTGATGGTTTCCGCGCGCCACGGCAGCGTCACGCCCGCGAACCACGAGGCGGTCGCGGCGAGCGCGGACGCGGCGACGACGGCGAACCAGACGGCGAGGAACGTCGCCCACCGGCCCGTTCCGGCGGGCAGGCGCCGCAGCGCGAGGTGCGTCCCGGCCGCGACGAGCGCGCCCGCGAGCGCCGCCGCGAGCAGCGTGCTCCCGGAGACCGGCCCGCCGCTCGCGACGCCGGTCGGGTGGGGGAGGACGGCGCGCACGAGGGCGCCGGGCAGGACGTCCGACGCCCCGGACAGCCAGTCCCCGACCCGGCCCGTGACCACCCACAGGACCGCGGTGAGCGCTCCGGCGACGGCGACGGAAGGGACTGTCCTCGATGACGGCATCCTGCGAGGGTAGTGGCCCGACGTCGCGCCCCGCACCGCCCGGTCGGGGCGGGCTGTCATCCCCGGGGCACTGCCGGACATCCCCTTACCGAGCGCCGCGAGGGGCGGCGCCGAGGGACGAGACAGGAGAGCGGATGTCCCCACCCCACGAGGCGGCGGCGCGCGAGCGCCTCGACCGCCTGTACCGCGACCACGCGCGGTCGGTGTACCGGTGCGCGGCGACACGGCTGCGGCCGCAGGACGCCGAGGACGTGGTGTGCGAGGTGTTCGTCGTCGCGTGGCGGCGCATCACCGAGATCCCGGAGCACGAGCTCGGCTGGCTCCTGCGGGTCACGCGCAACGTCATGGCGAACCACCTGCGTGCGGGCTCGCGCCGCGCGGCGCTCGTGCGCCGCGTGACGGGCGTCCACCCGCCGAGCGTGCCCGACCACGCGCCGGACGTCGTGGGCAGGGACGCGGCGGAGCGCCTGCTGGCCCGCCTGCCCGCGCGGGACCAGGAGGTGCTGCGGCTCCTCGTGCTCGACGACCTGTCGGTGCCCGAGCTCGCCGAGGCCCTCGGGTGCCGGCCGAACACCGCGTCGGCCCGGGTGCACCGGGCCAAGCAGCGCCTCGCGCGCCTCTACGCCGAGCAGGACCAGGCGGCAGCGCCGCCGGAGCGGCGGGCCGCGCCGACACGGGCGCCGCTCGCCGCCGCCACGACCACCGCCACTCCCGGAAGGACGACGCCATGACCGACCCGACCACCGACCCGATCCACCGCCTGCGCTCCGAGGCCGGGCCCGACGCCGGCGCCCCGTCCGACGCGGTCCTCGCCGCGGTCCACGCCCGGACCGCGGGGGAGCGTCCCGGGCACGTCTCGCGCCGTCGCCGCGTCGTGGGGGTGGGTGCCGTGGGGGCCGTCGGCGTGGGCGTCCTCGCCGCGGGTGCGCTCGTGCTCCCGGGCCTCGGTGCCGACGGCGCGCCCGAGGGCGGCACCGGGCCCGTCGCGGCGCCGTCGCCGAGCGTGGAGGTGCGCGACGGCGTCGTCGGCGTGGACCCGGACGAGCTCGGGACGGTCCAGGCGGTCGCGTACGTCGAGCGGGCACGCACCGCCGTCGAGGAGGTCGACCTGGCGACCCTCGTGCTCGAGGTCGAGTCCTCGTTCGGCGTCCAGCACCCGGGCGACGCCGCGCTCGACACCTCCGTCTCGCGCGACATCACCGCCGGTGACGGCAGCGCGACGCGGTGGGTCCAGGAGAAGGACTCCGCGTCCTCGGCGGGGGCCGGGCTGGCGGGCGTCGAGGAGGTCAAGCACGCCGACCCCGCCGGCCCCGAGGGGCAGACGACGTACTGGTGGGTGAGCCCGGGCGACGGCGTCTACACGCGGTTCACGGTGCCGGCCGAGAACTGGGACGACGTCGAGGAGGGCACCATCCGGCAGCAGCTCACCGAGCGGATCGCGGACCTCGCGGCCCAGATGGAGACCGTCCGGGGGCTCGCCGACCGGGAGGACGTCGTGACGAGCGGGCCCGAGGCGCGGACGGTCGGGGGGCGTGCGGCGACGTGCTTCGAGCTCGCGGGTGAGGGCTCCACGGGGACGGCAGGGGGCCCGGAGGCGGGGATGCCGGAGACCGTGGACTGGACGCGCGAGGCGTGCTTCGACGACGAGACGCACCTGCCGCTCTCGGACGAGCGCAGCGAGCGGTACGTGCTCGACGACGCCTCGGAGCCGAGCCTCGTGGTCACGACGGCGCGCTACACGTGGCACCCGCGCGACGAGGCGTCGCTCGCCCTCCTCGAGCCGTCGACCGACGGGCTGCGCGAGGTGTCGCAGGACGAGTACACGCGCCTGACGAGCTGACGAGCTGACGAGCTGACGGGCCGACGGCTCGGCGGCCGGGCCGCGACGACCGGTGCCGCGGGGTGCGATGAGTTCACGCGCCCCGCGGCGTCGGAACGTCCAGGACCGCGGCCACCCGGCGCGGCGCACCGAGCGGAGGACACCCATGAGCGAGCGCAGGACCCACACCCTGGACGTGCCCGGAGCCGTCCTCGCGTACGACGTCCGGACGCCGGACGCGGCGGCGGACGTGCCGCCCCTGGTCGTCGTGGGCTCGCCGATGGCCGCGTCGGGGTTCGAGCAGCTCGCGGGGCTGATCGACGACCGGGTCGTGGTGACGTACGACCCGCGCGGCGCGGAGCGCAGCACGCTCGACCCCGACGGCGAGGTGTCGGTCGAGCGGCACGCGGACGACCTGCACGCGGTCGTCGCGGCGCTCGGACTCGGGCCGGTGGACGTGCTCGGGTCGAGCGGGGGCGCGGTGGCCGGGCTGTCGTGGGTCGAGCGCCACCCGGGCGACGTGCGGACGCTCGTCGCGCACGAGCCGCCGGTGACGCCGATCCTCGAGGACGCGGAGGTCGCGACGGCGGTGCAGGCGGACATCGTCGAGACGTACCGCCGCGAGGGCTTCGGGCCGGCGATGGCGAAGTTCGTCGCGCTCGTCAGCCACGTCGGTCTGCTTCCCGCCGACTACCTCGACCGGCCGGCGCCCGACCCGGCGACGTTCGGCTTCCCGACGCAGGACGACGGCTCGCGCGACGACCTCCTGCTGGGCCGGAACCTCGCGACCATGCCGTCGTGGTCGCCCGACGTGGACGCGCTGCGCGCCTCGGGGACGCGCGTCGTGCCCGCGGTGAGCGCGCAGGGCGAGGGGACGCTCGCGTGGCGGGGCGGCGCCGCGGTGGCCGCGCTCCTCGGCGTCGAACCGGTGACGTTCCCCGGCGACCACGGGGGCTTCATGGTGAGCGAGTGGTCGCCGCACAACGACCCGGCCGCGTTCGCGGAGACGCTGCGGCAGGTGCTCGCCGGGTAGGGCCCGGGTCCTCAGGACCCGCCGCCGGGCGACGCCTCGAACATCGGCGCGCGACCGGGCGGCTGCGCGGGCGGCGGGTCCGCGACACCCCGCAGGAGGGGCCGCACCTGCTCCGGGTCCGCGGGCGTGAGGTCGACGGTCTCGTCGCCGTGGACGACGCGCAGCGCGTCGCCCGACTCGAGGCGGTACGTCACGCCGTCGCGACGGACCTCGACGCGGGCCCGCGCGTCGCCGTGGTGGACCGCGAACGCGAGCCGCGTCAGGCGGGCGGGGAGCCGGGGCGCGAGGCGGAGCGCGCCGTCGTCGTGCCGCAGGCCCGCGACGCCCGTGACGAGCGCGGTCCACGCCCCCGCGAGCGACGCGACGTGCAGGCCGCCGTCGGCGGACCCGCGCAGGTCGCGCAGGTCGAGGAGCGCGCACTCGCGCGCGTAGTCGTACGCGAGGTCGACGTAGCCGATCTCCGCGGCGACCACGGCCTGCGCCGGCGCGGACAGCGACGAGTCGCGGACCGTGAGCGGCTCGTAGTAGTCGAAGTCGCGGCGGCGCTGCTCGGGCGTGAACTCCTCGGGTGCGGTGTGCAGCGCGAGCACGAGGTCGGCCTGCTTGACGACCTGCCTGCGGTACAGCTCGACGTAGTGCACGTGGTCGTCGAGCGGGAAGCGGGCCGTCCCGCGCGGCGCGAAGTCCCAGTGCGCGTGGCGCGTGAAGTCCTGCGACTGCTCGGTGACGCCGAGCTCGGCGTCGTACGGCACGACCATCCGGTCGGCCGCGCGGAGCCACCCCGCGCGCTCGTCCTCGTCGACGCCCAGCCGGGCCGCCGCGTCGGGGAACCGTGCGCAGAGCTCGTCCGCGGCCCGCAGGTTCTTGCGGGCCATGAGGTTCGTGTACGTGTTGTTGTCGACGACGGCCGTGTACTCGTCCGGGCCCGTCACGCCGTCGATGCGGAAGCCCGCGGCCGTGTGGTGGCCGCGCGCCGCCCACAGGCGCGCGGTCTCGACCGCGAGGTCGACCGCGACGTCGCGCGCGAGGTCGTCGTCGTGCGTGGCGGCCACGTGCCGGACCGCGCCGAGCGCCACCGCCGCCGCGACGTGCACGGCGGCCGTGCTCGCGGGCCAGTACCCCGAGGACTCGCGCCCGCTGATCGTGCGCCACGGGAACGCCGCGCCGGGGAGCCCGAGCTCCGCCGCGCGCTCGCGTGCGTGGGGCAGGGTCGCGTGCCGCCAGCGCAGGTGCGCGGCCGCGGCGCCCGGGAGCACCTGGTCCAGCACGGGGAGCACGAAGCTCTCGGAGTCCCAGAACGCGTGCCCGCCGTACCCGGTGCCGGTCAGGCCCTTGGCGCGCACGCCGACGGCCTCGACGCGTGCCGCCGCCTGCACCACCGCGAGCAGCGCGTGGCGCACCGCGAGCTGCATCTCGTCGTCGCCGTCGAGCTCGACGTCGCCGCGCTCCCACACGTGCTCCATCGCGTCGGTCTGCTCGCGCGCGAGCGCGTCCCACCCGGCGTCCACGGCGTCGGCGAGCACGGCGCGCGCGTGCGCGGGCAGCGCGTCGGCGTCCGGGCCGCCCGCGTAGCCCGCGAGCACCTCGAGCGTGAGCCGCTGGCCGGCCCGCAGCTCGGCCACGAGGACCGCCCCGCCGCCGCGGCGGTGCCACGCGGCGGCGACGTCGTCCGCCGCCTCGACGCGGTGCGCCGTCTCGACTGCGACGCCTCGCTCGGAGCGCACGGTGCGCTGCCGCACCGACGACCCCTCGGCCTCGTGCCGGCACGAGACGGTGACGAGCCCGGGGGGCGGTGCGGCCCTGCTCCGCCTCGCCGTGCGTGCAGCCGGTCACGGGGCGCACGGCCACGGTGACGTCGTCGTGCGCCTCGACGTGCCAGCGCGTCGCGACGACCTCGCGCCGCGAGAGGGGCACGAGCCGCTCGGCGCGCAGCGTGACGCGCCCGCCCGACGGCGACGCCCAGCGCAGGGTCCGGTGCAGGGCCCCGTGGCGCAGGTCGAGGGACCGCTCGTGCGCCTCGACCGTCCCCGCGACGCGCACGGCGTCGTCCTCGGCCGCGGCGCGCACGTCGACCGGCTCGCCGTCCACGGACCACCCGAGCCGCCACGCGTCGACGACGGGGACGAGGCGCTCCTCGACCTCGGGGTAGCCGTAGGCGCGCTCGGCGTACGTCTGGTCGAACTCCTCGTAGACGCTCGCGACGAGCGTGGCGGGGTCGTCGTCCGGTTCGGTCTCGTCGAGCACGCCGCGCACGCCGACGTACCCGTTGGCCACGGCGAGGAGGGACGCGACGACCCGCGGGTCGTCGACGTCGAGGGTGGACTCCCGCAGGGTCCACGCGTCAGGCTGGGCTGTCACGCGGACACTCCACCACGGGTCCGGGTCGCTCACCCGTCCGGCGGCGGAGCGCGCCGGGAGCGGTACCCGACGGGCGGCGGCCGGACCCGCCGCGACGCTCTTTGGCGACGCCGCAGGAGTAAAAGCCGACGCGCGTTTCGCGACTTTTGCTTGTTGTCGACACAACTTTCGCATACCTGTTGACATCGGTGACTGACTGCGGTGTCATGAACCTCGTTGCCCCTGGAACGACCAGGGGACCGGACGCCGGCGCAGGGGAGCTCGGCGCCCGGGCCGACAGCCGGTCGGCGCGCACCGACGCGCGCCCCCGGCGGGGGCCACGGCGGCCCCGGACCTCGCCACGGGCCGGTCTCCCACCGGACCGGGACGAGCCCCGCACGACCGAGCACCGTCTCGACCCTGCGACGACGCGGGAGACCTCCCGCCCGACCCAGCACCTCTCTGCACGACCCCCCGCACCACCGGGGGACGTCCGCGCGCCCTCGAGGCGCCGGTCAGCGTGGCGTCGCGCGCCGCCACGCCGGTCCGGCGCGCCCGGAGGCTGCCCGGGCGACCCCGCACGCCCAGAAGGAGTCCACATGTCCGACCCGACGACCGAGACCGAGACCCCCGCGAGGCCGCTCTCGAGACGCGCCCTGCTCGCCGGGGCCGGCGTCGTCGCCGCGAGCCCCGCGGCCGCCCTGCTGCTCGGGGCCGGAGGGAGCGTCGCGGCCGCACCGCCGGCCGCGGCCGCGACGACGCTCGGCGGGACGACCGCCGCCGGGGCGGTCGCCACCGCCGCGGGCGACGTCCGCAAGATCACGATGTACGCCGAGCGGATCTCCGACACGCTCGTCGGGTACGGCCTCGAGCCGGGCAAGGCCACCGTGCCCGGCCCGATCCTCGAGATGTGGGAGGGCGAGACCCTCGAGATCACGCTCGTCAACACCACCGACAAGCGCCTGTCGATCCACCCGCACGGCGTGAACTACGACGTGAACAGCGACGGCAGCGCCTTCAACGACTCCTTCAACGAGCCGGGCGAGACGCGCACGTACACGTGGTCGACCGTGAAGATGGCGCGCGACCGCGGCATCTGGATGCCGGGCAGCGCGGGCTACTGGCACTACCACGACCACGCGTGGGGCGACCACGGCACGCAGGGCATCGCGGCCGGGCTGTACGGCGCGCTCGTCGTGCGCCGGGTCGGGGACGTGCTGCCGCAGAAGCAGTTCACGATGGTCTTCAACGACATGACCATCAACAACAAGGTCGCGCCGGACACCCCGATGTTCGAGGCGAAGCTCGGCGAGCGCGTCGAGTTCATCTGCATCGGCCACGGCAACCAGCTCCACACGTTCCACCTGCACGCCCACCGCTGGGCGAACAACCGCACCGGGCTCCTCGCGGACCAGTACGACCCGAGCCAGGTCGTGGACAACCGGGACCTCAACCCGGGCGACGCGTTCGGGTTCCAGGTCGTCGCGGGCCTCGGCGTCGGGCCGGGCGCGTGGATGTACCACTGCCACGTCCAGTTCCACTCCGACGGCGGCATGGCGGGCATCTTCCTCGTGCGCAACGCGGACGGCTCGATGCCGCCCGGGGCGCAGGAGTCGATCGACCGGTTCCAGGGCCACGCCGGGCACACCACGGCACCGTCCGGGACGACGACCGGCGGCGCGACCACCACCACCGGCGCCGTCGCCGGCGGCACCGGGCCGGCCGTCGTCGACCTCTCGGGCCACGCCGGGCACTGACGCACGACCGCGGCACCGCACCGAGCACCGCGCGGCGCCGCCACGATCGGCTCCCGGCCGGACCGGGAGCGTCGCACCGATGACGAAGGAGTTGCCAGAGTGCTGACCAGACGATCGACCTCCCCCGCGAGGGGACGCTCCCGGCCGGGAGCTCTACGGGCCCTGACCGTCGGCCTGACGGGCGTCGCGCTCGTCGCCAGCGCGGCCGTGGTCCCGGCGGCGGCCCAGACCGGTGCCACCGCGCCCACGACCGCGGCCGTCAGCGCGGGCGCCCTGACGGCGGCGCCCGTCGCCACCGCGGCGGGCACCACGTCCGTGCGCGTGCTCGTGTTCCACGGCGCGCCCGGCGAGCAGGACGACCCCGTCGTCGAGGCGACCGCCGCGCTCACCGAGATCGGCGCCGCCAACGGGTTCGACGTCGAGGCGACGTCCGACCCGGCGATGCTCAGCGCCGCGACGCTCGGCGAGTACCGCGGCGTCGTCATGCTCTCCTCGGAGGGCGTCGAGCTCGACGGCGCGCAGGAGGCCGCCCTCCAGGCGTACGTCAACGCGGGCGGCGGGTTCCTCGGCGTGCGCGACGCCGCGCGCGCCCAGGAGTCGTCGAAGTGGTTCGAGGGCCTCGTCGGCGCCCGGATCGCGGGCGCGACGCCGGTCGCGGAGAAGGTCGCCGAGGCGACGGGCACCGGGACCAGCCCGGCCGCCGAGACCCCGCCCAAGGCCGTCGACGGCGACCCCGGCACCAAGTGGCTGACGTTCGCCCGCACGGGGACGCTCACGCTCCGCATGGAGGAGCCGGTCGCGCTGGTGGAGTACAGCCTGACGTCGGCGAACGACTCCCCGGGGCGCGACCCGCGGGACTGGACGATCCAGGGCTCGACGGACGGCCAGACGTGGGTCGACGTCGACTCCCGGGCGGGCGAGACGTTCTCGCAGCGCTTCCAGCGCCGCACCTTCTCCGTCGGCAGCGAGACCGAGTACGGCTGGTACCGCCTCGTCGTCACCGCGAACTCCGGCGACTCCGAGGTCCAGCTCGCCGAGCTGTCGCTGTTCGGGCCCGACTCCGTCGAGCAGCCCGACGAGGAGATCCCCGTCACCGAGCGCACGGTCGACCTCGTCGACCGCCAGCACCCGGCGTCGGCGGACCTCCCGCTCACGTGGGACCGCGAGGACCGGTGGCTCGAGTGGACCGAGGACCCGACCGGTGACGTGCACACCGTCGCGACGGTCGAGCCCGGCCCGGACGCCGGCCCGACGACCTCGCCGTTCCAGCCCGTCTCGTGGTGCCGCGACTACGACGGCGGCCGCTCGTTCTTCACCGGCATGGGCGGCACGCCCGAGAGCTGGGCGGACGAGACGTTCCGCGACCACCTGCTCGGCGCGCTGCAGTGGACGACGGGCGTCGTGCGCGGCGACTGCCAGGCCACGATCGCGTCGAACTACAAGGCCGAGCGCCTGTCCGCGGAGAACGCCCCGGGCGAGCTCGACCAGAACGGCGAGCCGCACGGCCTGACGATCGCGCCCGACGGCACCGTGTTCTACATCGGCCGCGGCGCGTGCGCCACGGGCCCGATCGTGCCGTGGACCGACCCGAACGTAGGCCTCGGCTGCGGCACGATCCACCAGTGGGACCCGGAGACGGGCGACGTCACGCTGCTCACCACGCTCGACGTCATGGGCAACCGCGGCAGCGGCGACGAGCTCGTGAAGAACGAGGAGGGCCTGCTCGGCATCGTCCCCGACCCGGACTTCGCCGAGAACCACTGGCTCTACGTCTACTGGATGCCGCACGAGTCGATCGACCGTGAGCGCCGCGTGGGTCACCGCACGATCTCGCGCTTCACGTACGACCCGGCGGGCCCGACGATCGACCAGAGCACGCGCGTCGACCTGCTCGAGTGGGAGACGCAGATCCACAGCTGCTGCCACGCGGGCGGCGGCATGGCGTTCGACGACGCGGGCAACCTCTACGTCGGCTCGGGCGACAACAACTCCTCGGGCGGCTCGAACGGGTACTCCGGCAACAACTGGACCCAGGAGTTCGCGGGGATCAGCTTCCAGGACGCGCGCCGCACGTCGGGCAACACGAACGACCTCAACGGCAAGATCCTGCGGATCCACCCCGAGGACGACGGCACGTACTCGATCCCCGAGGGCAACCTCTTCCCCGAGGCGGACGACCCGGGCGACAAGACCCGGCCGGAGATCTACGTCATGGGCGTGCGCAACATCTCGCGCCTGCAGATCGACGCGGACACCGACTGGCTGACGGCCGCGTGGGTCGGCCCCGACGCCACGCTGCCCAACCCGGAGCTCGGCCCGGCGAAGTACGAGACCGCGACGATCATCACGTCCGCGGGCAACCAGGGCTGGCCGTACTGCATGGGCAACAAGCAGCCGTACCGCGACCGGAGCAACGAGGACGCGAGCGTCCTCACCGGCTGGTACGACTGCGACGCCCCGAAGAACACGTCGCCGCGCAACACGGGCCTCGTGGACCTGCCGCCCGTGCGCGACAACATGATCTGGTACTCGCCCTCGGGCGGCGGCCCGGTGTTCCCGGACCGTGGGAACGGCATCCCGTCGTACGAGGACGACGAGGCGACCTACACCATCCCGTGGCTGCGGGGCGGCGGCCAGGCCGTCATGTCCGGTCCGACGTACCGCCAGTCGCAGGTCGACCCCGAGTCCGACGTCGCGTGGCCGTCGTACTGGGAGGGCAAGTGGTTCCTCGGCGACCAGTCCAACCCGAACAACCGCGTCGCGGTGACGGTCGACCCGGACACGGTCGAGGAGGCGGGCGCCCCGGCGTTCATGGAGGACCTCCGCCAGATCATCCCGGGCGGCCGCGGTGACGGGCTGCTGCAGAGCTGGATGGACGCGAAGTTCGGTCCGGACGGCGCGCTGTACCTGCTCGACTACGCGGGCGGCTTCTTCAGCCTCGACCCGAACCAGAAGCTCATGCGGATCACGTACCACGGCGGGGCCCCGACCCCGGCGCCGGCCGCGTCCGCGACGAGCATCCAGGGCGACCCGCTGACGGTGCAGTTCACCGGTGCGCGGTCCGGCGGCGTCTCCTACTACTGGGAGTTCGGCGACGGCTCGACCTCGCGCCAGGCCAACCCGAAGCACAAGTACCCGCGCGTCGGGACCTACGAGGCGAAGCTCACCGTGACGTACGCGGACGGCTCGACGGCCACCGTCACGACCGACGGCTCGCCGACGTGCACCCTGCCCGACGAGCGCGAGACCGTGTTCTTCGGCGACGTCGACTCTACGGTCGAGAACCTCGACCTCGGCGCGTGCACGATGAACGACCTGTTCCAGGACGAGAAGGAGTGGCGCACCCACGCCCGCTTCCTCGCGCACGTCGAGTCGGTCGCCAAGAGCCTGTACGACGACAGCCGGATCGACGAGCGCGAGCGCGCTCGCCTCGTCGACGCGGCCGCGCGCTCGCAGATCGGCGTGGACCCGGGCGGGTACCGCACGATCTTCGACGGCACGCAGGAGTCGCTGTACGACTGGTTCCAGGCGCCGGACGGCAAGTTCACGCTCGAGCCGGGCGGTTCGCTGAGGTCGAGCGGCGGTCTGGGCATGCTCTGGTACGCGGGCGAGGAGCTCGGGGACTTCTCCGTGAAGCTCCTGTACCGCGACGTCTCGGAGGGTGACCACCACGCCAACACCGGCGTGTTCACCCGGTTCCCGAACCCGGAGGAGCCCGGCGACGCCGAGTGCGCCGAGGGGCAGACGTCGCCCGCGTGGGTCGCGATCTACTGCGGTCACGAGATCCAGATCTACGACGGTCCGACGGGCGAGCCCCAGAAGACCGGCTCGGTCTACAACTTCGACCCGGTCGGCCTGAACACCGGCGGCGAGAAGCCCAAGGGCGAGTGGAACGAGTACGAGATCCGGGTGGTCGGGCAGCAGTACACGATCATCCGCAACGGCGTGGTCATCAACGAGTGGGAGAACGCGCCGGGGCAGCAGTCCTCCCGTGCGGGCGACCCGCCGACCGACCTGCGCCAGTTCGAGCGCGGCTTCATCGGCCTGCAGAACCACGGGAGCGCGGACCTCATCGAGTTCCGCGACGTCCGGGTGGCGGACCTGTAGCACCGCCGGGCGGGGACGGCCGAGCCGGCCGTCCCCGCCCAGCCCGGGGCCGCCGTCGTGCCGCACGACGGCGGCCCGGGGCCGGGCCCCTGCCCCGCCCCGACCAGCCCGACAGAACCTCACGACTCCCGGAGGAGTGCACCCCCATGGAACGACGTACCAGTCCCGGCGGCACGCGTCGCCGCGGCGCGCGGCGGTTCCTCGCCGCCACGGTCGCCGGGCTCACCGCGACGACGGTCCTCACCGTCGCCCCGGCGTCCGCGGCCCCCGCAGGGACGGCCGCACCGTCCGCCGTCACGTCCGTCGCCGACGCCACCGTCGCCGCCGAGCAGGTCCTCACGTGGACCGCGGACAACAGCGTGACCGACTACAAGACCTTCCCCGCCACGGCCGAGGCGGGCCCCGCCACGATCGTGTTCGAGAACAGCACGGCGACCGGCAGCACGTTCGGCATGAGCCACACGCTCACGTTCGACACCGGCACCATCGGCTACAACCACGACGTGGACCTCAACATCCTCGCGAGCCCGTTCGACGCGAACGGCGGCCGGCACGAGGCCCAGGTGACCCTGACGGCCGGGACGTACCGCTACTTCTGCGCCATCCCCGGCCACGGCGAGATGTGGGGCGAGCTCGTCGTCACGGACGGCGGCGGGGGCGAGGACACCACGGCCCCGTCCGTCACCGCGCAGGTGACCGGTGAGCAGGACGGGGACGGCGCGTACGTGGGCGGCGCGACCGTCACCCTCACCGCGACCGACGACGACTCCGGCGTGGCCGGGGTCGAGTACGACCTCGACGGCGCGGGCTGGCAGGCGTACACCGAGCCGTTCGTCGTCGACGCCGTCGGCGCGCACACGCTCCAGTTCCGCGCGACCGACGCCGCGGGCAACACGTCAGAGGCGCAGACCGCGACGTTCACCGTCGTCGAGGGCGACGTCGAGGAGGACACCACCGCCCCGGTCGTCGAGCCCATGCTCATGGGCGAGCAGGACGAGGACGGCGCCTACGTCGGCACCGCCGCGTTCATGCTCCACGCCACGGACGAGGGCTCGGGCGTCGCGTCCGTCGAGTACCAGGTCGACGGCGGCGCGTGGCTCCCGTACACCACGACCGTGCCGTTCACCGAGCTCGGCGAGCACACCGTCTCCTACCGCGCGACCGACGTCGCGGGCAACGTGTCCGAGGTCGGGACCGTGACGTTCACCGTCGTCGCGGGCGACGAGGAGGACACGACCGCGCCGACCGTGACCGCCGAGGTCGCGGGCGAGCAGGACGACAACGGCGCGTTCGTCGGGTCCGCGACCGCGACCCTCACCGCGACGGACGACGCGTCCGGCGTGGAGAGCGTCGAGTACGACCTCGACGGCGCGGGCTGGGCCGCGTACACCGAGCCGCTCGTCGTCACCGAGCCCGGCGAGCACACGCTCGTCTACCGGGCCACCGACGCCGCGGGCAACGTGTCCGAGGAGTCCGTGACGACGTTCACCGTCGTCGCCGACGCCGGCGAGGACACCACCGCGCCGACCGTCGCGCACGAGGTGAGCGGCGCGCAGGACGGCAACGGTGCGTACGTGGGCTCCGCGTCCGTCGTCCTCACCGCGACCGACGACGGCTCGGGCGTCGCGTCCGTCGAGTACGACCTCGACGGCGCGGGCTGGGCCGAGTACACCGGGGCCGTCGTCGTCGACGAGCCCGGCCAGCACACGCTCGCGTACCGCGCGACCGACGAGGCCGGCAACGTCTCCGAGGCCGCGAGCGTCACGTTCGCCGTCGTCGAGGGCGACGGGAGCGACACCGTCGCGCCCGAGGTTGCCCACCGCGTCATGGGCGGCGAGAAGAACGAGGCCGGGGAGTACCTCGGCTCCGTATTCGTGCGCCTCCACGCGACCGACGACGACTCCGGCGTCGCGTCCGTCGAGTACCAGCTCGACGGCGGCGAGTGGACCCCGTACGCCAAGCAGGTCTCCGTGCGCACCCCCGGCGCGCACACCCTGACCTACCGCGCGACCGACGTCGCGGGCAACGTCTCCGCCGTCGGGACCGTCACGTTCGTCATCGCGGGCGGCGAGGAGCCCGGCGACACCGACGGCCCCGTCGTCACCGCGGCCGTCAGCGGCAGCCGCACCCGCGACGGCGACTTCGTCGCGAGCGCGCGCGTCACGCTCACCGCCGTGGACGAGGAGTCCGGCGTCGACCGGATCGAGTTCCAGGCCGACGGCGGCGCCTGGCAGCGGTACGCGGCACCCGTCGCGTTCGCGGCCGACGGCCAGCACGTGGTGCAGTACCGCGCCGTCGACGGCGTCGGCAACGTCACGACCGGCGAGGTGACCTTCACGGTCCTCCAGCTCGTCCGTGACCGCTGCGTCGGGTCGGACGTGCGCCCGACCGTGATCATCGACGGCCACGACAGCACGGTGCAGAACTACGACGACGGCACCGGCTGCACGGTCAACGACCACGTCGCCGAGACCGACGAGTACTCCACGCACCGCGAGTTCGTGGAGCACGTGAGCCTCGTGACCGAGGACCTCGTCCTCGACGGCGTCCTCGACGACGCCGAGCGCGAGCTCATCATCGCCGCGGCCGAGCTGTCCGACATCGGCCGACGCTGACCGCCGCCGGGCCTGAGGCCCGGTGACGGTGCCGAGAACGGGGTTGCTGTCGTTATCCACTCGATGACGACAGCAACCCCGTTCTCGTCGGCGAGCAGGGTCGTTCTCGGCGCGGCGGGTCCGGTCCGCACGGGCGAGTACGGGCCCGACGGCGGAGGGCGGGTCAGGCGGGCGGCTCGCCGTACACCGGGCGCGCGAACGCGAGGACGATGCCCACGCCGCCGGGCTCCGCGAGACGCGCGCGGTCCTCCGGGTGGTCGAGCAGGTGCCGCAGCACCCGCGCCAGCGCCTCGGCGTCCGCCACGGCGACCGTGTCCGGGTCCGGCCCGTTCTCCGGGCGCCCCTGCATCAGGTCCTCGCCCAGCGCGTGCCGGGCCCGCGCGCCGTCGCGCAGGTCCACCCGGACCACAGGCCCACGCTCACCCTCCACGACCCGCACGCCCGCCACGTCGTCCCAGCGCACCACCACCCGGACCACCGGCTCCGTCCCGACCGGCAGCTCCACCTCGAGCGGCCGCAGCACTACCGACTGCCGCGACGGTGCGCGCACGTACATGACCAGCCCGCTCCCGAACCCCAGGACGGGCAGCGCAGCCAGGACCATCGTCACCCCGCCCTCGATCCGCGCCATCCACACGAAGAACCACACCGACCCGCCGAGCAGCACGAGCAGGATCGCCAGCGCCGCGACGAAGTCGAGCAGGGGCGACAGGCGCTCGCGACCCCGCACGCCGCCCGGCACCGTGGTCCACGTCATGCTCGGCCGGTGCGGGGCGCGGGGGCGACTGTCGCTGCTCACGGGGGACAGTCTGCCGGGCTTGCGCCGCGTGGGTGGCGTCCGGTAGACATCTGCCCAGGTCACGAGCGACCAGCGACACGCCCTCCGCGTGCTGGTCCGGCAACCGCGCCCCTCGCGCACGGTGCCCCAGGAGGAAGACCGGCCCCCGGCCGACCGGCCGAGGGAAGTGCGAGGTCGACGTCCGCCTCGGCCGCACCGCGGTGGTGCGCACCGGACCGGACGCCGGCCCTGACCGAAGGGCTGCCCCGATGTCCGTCCCCACCCACTGGGTTCGCACCGACGACGCGTGCCGCGTCCTCCTCGCCGCCGATGGCGGGCTCCTGTGCCCCGTCCACACCGGCGTACCCCGACCGAGGCCGTCGCGCACGTGCGACCTCGAGCGCGGCGTGATCCTGTGCCGCGTGTGCCTGCGCGGGCTCTCCTACGCCCAGGGTCTCTTCCGGGTGCAGCGCTCGATGTGCGCCGACTGCCTCGCCGTCGACTCGCGCATCACCTCGGCGCTGGCTGTGCCGTCGCTCGCGCCGCGCAACCAGGACGACCCCGTGAGCACGCGCCTGCGCGCCTACGTGACGCTCGTGTTCCCCGAGCGATGGCGCCTCGCCCGCGCGGACGGGCTTCCCGTCCTCCGGCTCGACCCGAGCGCGCCGTACTGGGGTCGGAGGACCGTCCAGGACGGCATCATCGAGGACGCGATACGCTCGCGGCCCGAGCGCCTCTTCGCCTGGCACGACGACTGGGTCGCGCACGGCAGCTTCGGCGACGACGCCCGCCGCGCCGCCTACCTCGCGTGGGCTCGTGCCGTGCACCCCGCGAGCGCGGTCGCCGCGGCGACGGCGGGTGAAATGCGGTGACTGCCGCGACCCGTCCCGCCGAGCCTCGTGACGGCGTGGGGCCGGTGCGGTACGAACGGGGCATGCCGCACGCGTACCCGCCCGAGCCGACGTTCCCTGACGACGGTGGGGCCGAGCGTGCCGTGTGGGAGGTGCTGCTCGGGCAGCTGCCCGACGACGCCGTCGTCGTCCACGGCGTCCACCTCCAGGAGGACGAGCACGAGTACGAGATCGACCTGCTCGTCGCGTGGCCCGGCGTCGGCCTGGCGGCGATCGAGGTCAAGGGCGGTCACGTCGACCGGGTCGACGGCGCCTGGTACCAGGGGAGCGGTGAACGGCGGCACCGGATCGACCCTCTGCGTCAGGTCCAGGGCGCGCGCCACGCGCTGCAGGCGCTCCTGCGTCGTCGCGGCCTGTGGGCGGCGGAGGCGCGGGCCGCGCACGTCGTCGCGCTGCCGCACCGGTACGTCCCCGCGGAGTGGTCGGCGCTCGACCTCCCGCGCGACATGCTCGTCGACCGCGGCGACCTGGAGCGCAGCGGTGGGGTCGCGGACAGGGTCAAGCACGCGATCGAACGGCACGGTCAGGGGCACGCGCCCCTCGCGGCCGACTCCCTCCCGGACCTCGTGGACTCGCTCGTGGGCGGGTTCCCGAGCCAGGCGGAGCACCTCGTGATGGCGGCCCAGCACGAGACCCGGCTCGAGCAGATGACCCGGGACCAGGCGAGGACGCTCGACGCGCTGTCGGGTGTGCGTCGGATGCGCGTCGTCGGCAGCGCCGGCGCGGGCAAGACCTGGCTCGCGCTCGAGCAGGCTCGACGTCGCGCGCGCGACGGCGAGCGCGTGGCCCTGCTGTGCTACTCGCGCGGCCTGGGCCGCTATCTCGAGCGGACGGTCGACCAGTGGCCGGCACGCGACCGCCCGGCCTACGTCGGCCTCTTCCACGACCTCCCCCTGGCCTGGGGCGCCGAGCCCGGGGCCGACGACGACCCCGACTACTGGGAGCGCCGCCTGCCTCTCGCCCTCGGCGACCTCGCCGGTCGGCGCGGCGCGGACGAGCTCTTCGACACGGTCGTCGTGGACGAGGCGCAGGACTTCGGCGACCTGTGGTGGCCGTCGCTGCTCCGGTGCCTCCGCGACCGTGACAGCGGCGGCCTGTACGTCTTCATGGACGACGCGCAGCGCGTGTTCCCACGCGAGGGGAACGTCCCGCTCGAGCTCGTCCCGGTGACCCTCCGGGAGAACCTCCGGTCGACGAAGCAGATCGCCCAGGTGTTCGGCGCGCTGTCGCCCGAGCGGATCACTCCGCGCGGGATGGACGGTCCGCCCGTCCGCGTGGTCGACGTCCCCGCCGCGGAGGCGGTCGGCGCGGCCGACGACGCCGTCGAGGCGCTCCTCGGCGAGGGCTGGGAGACGGGACAGGTCGCGCTCCTCGTGACGGGGCGCCGGCACCCGCAGCAGGTCAACGAGGTCGAGGCGGGTGGGCACGCCGCCTACTGGGACGCGTTCTTCGCAGAGGACGACGTGTTCTACGGGCACGTGCTCGGCTTCAAGGGCCTCGAGCGACCGGCGGTCGTGCTGGCGGTCAACGGCGTCCGGGACGCCGCGCGAGCGCGCGAGATGCTCTACACCGGGCTCTCCCGCGCACGGTCGCTCCTCGTCGTCGTGGGCGACCGCTCCTGGATCGAGGAGGTCGGGGGAGAGGCGGTGCGCCGTCGTCTCGCTCGCGCGCAGGTCTGGTCGCCGGTCTAGACGGTCGTCTACTGCGACGGGGTGGTGCGGCTGGGGGCGCCGACGTCTCGCGTCGGGCGTGGTCAGCGGTCGGTGGATCCTGCGCCGAACTGGTCGAGGGAGTCGGCGAGCTGGGTCCAGGCGTCGTCCGCCCCGATCGCACGGGCGGACTTCGCAAGACGTCGGAGCTCGGCGACGAGCGGCGCCGCCTCCTTGCTGCGCTCGTCGACGTACCGTGCGTCGAGGAGGTGGGGCGCCTCGCGCTCCGCGTGCATGGCGACGACGTCGAGCATGACGGTGAGGGCTCGCGCGGCCCGACGACGCTCGGCGGCCTCGCGGAGTCGCCGCGCGTCGTCCGACTCGGTGGGATCGGGCGTCGGGGCCGCGTCCCGTTGGCCGGCGTCGAGGGTCGGGACGACGACGTCGAACCGGCCCTTCCACAGGCGGCTGAACGCCGCGTCGTCGGCGAGGTGGAGGACCGTGCCGATCTCCGGCGCGTCCGGGTCGTGCGTCGTGACGCTCGCCCGGAGGCCGGCCACCTCGTAGGCGAAGCGGAGCAGGTTGTCGTCCGTCATGGACGCGCCGACGACGAGCAGGTGCTTCGTCATCATGAGCGACTGGACGAGCGACCCGACGGGCTTCCACCGGTTGTCGTAGTGCACGAACGAGCTCCGCGACAGCACGATCGAGTCCGGGTGCTCCACGTCGCCGTGCATCTTGAGGAGCCACGGTCGTTCCGTGCTCGCGCGGTCCCACGGGAGCCGGTCGATGACGGCCGGTCGACCGTCGGTCGGGCCGCCCGCGGCCGTGACGGCCTGCTCGTAGAGCCGGTCGTAGTTGGTCGTCGCGGCTTGACGCACGCGCATGCCCGCGAGGAGGGCGTGGGAGAGGCTGGGACGGGCGGACGCCGCCCTGATGATCCTCGAGACGCGGTCGCCGAGCGCCTTCTGGGTATCCGACTTCGCCCGTGCGGACCGATCGGCGAGCGCGACCTGGATGAGCTCCGCCTGCTCGAGCGGGCCAAGATCCTCCATGCGCTCGCGCACGTCGTCGTCCAGCTCGAGCTTCGCGACGAGCTCGGTCAGCAGCCGACCCCACGACGGCAGTCCCGCGGCGATGCTCACACCGGCACCGAAGAAGAGAGCGAGGTCACCGCGGGCGGCGTGCGTGCCGAGCGCCTGGGCCCGGGCGATGACGTCGGCCGCGAGCCCGGTGGGTCGGGCGAGCATGCGGCGGCGGTGCTGGAGCGCCGAGTAGTCCGCCCGGTTCGACGCGACCAGGGCGACGTCCACGCCGAGCTCGCGTGCGGAGTCGTGCAGCGTGGCCAGGAGTGCCGAGATGACCTGGCCGCGCCGCAGCCGGTGGCCACCGTAGCCCGTCCCGATGATCGGGAGCGCGACGAGCGGCAGGTCTCGGCCCGCGGTCTCGGCGGCGGCGCGGATGCGGTCCCCCGAGTGCTCGACGATCGCCGCGACAGCGCGGCGGGCGGCGTCGCCCACGCCCTCGGGCGTGGTGGCGATGGTGTCGAGGAACCAGACCTCGGGACGGTTCTTCGTGGCGCGCCGGGACGTCCGCGCGGGCAGGGCGGCACCGTGCCCCCAACCCGCCGGCTCGACCTGGCTCCACGGGGTCCCGGGCTCGAGCCCAGCTGCGGCGCGCCACCACTGCTCGACGCGGAAGTCGGCATCCGTGGGGATGACGACGGCGTCGGCGCTCAGCGCCTCGAGCCGGCCGTTGACGACGAAGAGATGTCCGTCGGCGGTCATGCTGCGTCTGCGTCTGCGTCTGCGTCTGAGGCGGGGTCGAGGTACCGGTGGTGCATCCACACGACGACGTCGAAGACGCGGAGCGCCGAGATGTCGTCGCCGATGCCGACCTCGTCGCGCAGGGAGAGAAGGTGCCGGTGGAGCGCGCGATCGTCGGCACGCAGGGCAGCGCGGAGAGCTTCCCAGAACGAGGCGGTGGGCTCGACGGCCGCCTGGACGACGGTGTCGTAGACGGGGATGAGCCGCGGTCGCTTGCGCGCCAGGAGCTTGCCGGCGGTGACCCAGCCGATGCCGTGGATGTCGCGCAGCGCCGTCCACAGGCGGTTCGGAGCCCAGTCGTCGGGGATCGATTCAACGTCCACGAGCTCGAGGTCATGAGGGATCTCGGCGAGCAGCCGTGCGAACTCGTCCGCACGGGACTCGAGGAGCTGGATCGCCCCGTGCGGCGGGACGCTCACGGACAGGAGCGAGACGGCGACGAGGTCGTCCGCAGTGAACCGGTCTGCCGTGTCGGGGCGGTCGCCTCCGCCGGCCAGTCGCTCGAAGCGCGAACCGGCCCAGCCCGTCGTCCCGCTGACGGGAGCGAAGTAGCGGCGGAGGTGCTCGACGGCCTCGTCGCGGAGGGCGGGAGTCAGGATCGGGGGAACGATCAGCGTCGATGTCACCGCGTCAGCGTAGGTCCGTGGTGAGCGCGAACACCGCCGCAGGCGGATCTCGTGCGGGTGAAACCCGCGCGCAGATCTTGCGCGTGTTCAGTTACTGCACGTAGCGTGGATGTCATGACCACGAACCCGCCGCGACCCCTCCGGCCTCGCCTCGACGCCGCACGCGCGGCGCTCGACGAGGCGAACGCCGCGGAACCCGGTGCGGCGGTGGAGCCGCTCGCGCGGGCGCGCGCGCTTCTCGACGTCGCGCTCGACGAGGCGATGGCCGAGGCGCTGCTCGCCGGGTCGTCGATGCGGTCGGTCGCCGAGGCGGCGGGCGTCGCGCCGAATACCGTGCCGCCACGGATCGCCCGTACCCCGGCGCTCGCCGGCTACTCCGGGCCCGACGGCCGCGTCTCGGCCGAGGGTGTCACGCGCGCCCGCTACGACCGTGAGCGGGGGACCCCGCCGCCCGAGCCGACGACCGCCGTCGAACCCCTGCGGTTCCGCCGCCGCACCTGACCGTCCGCAGCACCGCCCGTCCAGCAGCACGACGAAGGGAACCGCCATGCCCGACCAGACCCTCACCCACCTCGCCATGCTGCTCGACCGCTCCGGCTCGATGCAGTCGATCAAGCAGGCCACCGAGCAGGGCTTCGACCTGTTCCTCGCCGAGCAGCGCGAGGCGCCCGGCCGCTGCACCGTCACGCTCGCGCAGTTCGACGACGAGTACGAGGAGGTCTACACCGACCTCGACGTGCGCGAGGTCCCGCCGCTCGACCTGCGACCGCGCGGCAGGACGGCGCTGCTCGACTCCATCGGGCGCCTCGTCCAGACGACCGCGCTGCGCATCGCGCAGCTCCCCGAGGAGCAGCGCCCCGGCGCGGTGATCGTGGGGATCATGACCGACGGCCTCGAGAACGCGTCGAAGGAGTACACGCACGCCGCGATCAAGGCGCTCGTCACCGAGCGCGAGGAGACGTTCGGCTGGACGTTCCTCTACATGGGCGCCAACCAGGACGCGATCGAGGTCGGTGCGTCCCTCGGCGTGCGGCGCGAGCGGTCGCTCACGTACGACACGGCGAACGTCGACCAGGCGTACGCCGCGACGTCGCGCAGCATGGCCGCGATGCGTGGTGCCGTCTACGCAGGTGCCGCACCCGCTGCCGCGCGTGACCAGCACGCGGCGTACTCGGAGGCGGACCGTGCCGCGGCGAGCGCCGGTGCCGGGGCCTCGTCGGCGCCGATCGTCGCGCCGGGTCGACGCGGTCCTGCCGGAGACGGCACCAAGGCGGCGCCGTTCTCGGAGGGTGAGCTCCTCGCCCACCTGCGTGACTGGCTCCGCAGCAGCGAGCAGTCGGTGGCGCAGATCGGAACGTACGGCGGTCGCGCCGCGCTGTTCGCCGTGCTCGGCGGTGTCCCCGTGCAGATCAACGCCGACACGTCGCGTGCCGCCGTGCTGCAGCTCGCCGACGCCGCGCGCAGGGGCGCTGTCCGTTGGACCGTGATCCCCAACAGCAAAGGCGTTCTCAACAAGGTGACGTTCCGCGCCGACGGCGAGCGCGTGCCCGGCTTCTACTGCTACACGAGCGAGGTGCAGCCAGTGGCCGGCCCGCTGGGCGGGGTTCCCGCCGCACGCTGAGCGCCCGACGGCGGCGATGACGTCGAATCGACGTCACGATGGGGTGACTTCGATATCGAACTCACCTACGATGACTTCACTATCGACGTCATTGGGGGCGGTATGGCTGTCCGGATCGAGATCACGAGTCCTGAGCTGTTGGGCTTCGCCCTGCAGCAGGGCCGCCTCGTGCGGGGGACGAGCCAGCGGCAGCTGGCCGACCAGCTCGGCATCGGGCAGAAGTGGGTCTGGGAGATGGAGAACGGCAAGCCCGGTCTTCTCATGGAGCGCCTCTTCGCCATGCTCGAGGCTACGGGCGTCCGGTTGTGGGCCGAGATCGACGAATCGGTGCTCGATGACGACGTGTCGACCGCGCACGAGGACGGCATGGAGGGCTGCGATGGGTGACCTGCGCGTCGAGCTGTACGGGCGGCTGGTCGGCCATCTGGTGGGGTCGAGCTCGCGGACGTTCGACTTCAGGACGGACCGGTCCGTGCTCGAGCACTGGCCGCCCGGCAGCACCGTGCTGTCGGAGTCGGTGCCGCTGAGCCTCGTGGAGAACCGCGCACGCGCGGCCCGGCGGCGCAACTACTTCGCTGAGCTTCTTCCGGAGGGCCGCGTCCTGAGCGACCTGGCCGCCCGGGCACGGCTCGCGGAGAGCGACGTCGTCGGACTCCTGGCGCGTTACGGGCGCGACGTCGCGGGTGCCGTCGAGCTCTACGACCCCGACGCGCCGGGCGAGCCACGGACACCGCGCGCCACCCCGCTCACCGACGAACAGGTCGGCGCGCTCCTCCGTGACACCCGGGGAATGCCCCTCGGCAACTCTCCGTACTCCGGGAAGTCGTCCCTCGCCGGAGTGCAGGACAAGATCGTGCTCGCCCTCGTCGACGACGTGTGGCACCAGGTCCACGACGGCTACCCGTCGACCCACATCCTCAAGCCCCACTCCGCGGCGAACCCGACGATCATCTACGACGAGGAGTACACGTCCCGGATCGCCGCGCGCCTCGGCCTCGCGCACGGGACGCCACGGGTGCACGAGTTCGGCGGACGGACGGCGCTCGTCGTCGAGCGTTACGACCGGTCGCCCGACGCCTCCCACGGACGCCTTCACCAGGAGGACATGAACCAAGCGCTCGGGGCGCGAGGCGACGAGAAGTACCAGGAGATCGGCGGCAAGGTCAGCCTGGTCCGGATCGCACAGGTCCTGCGGCGCGCAGCAGGGCCGACGGCGGTCGAACAGCTCCTGCGATACGTCACCCTGACCGTCGCCGTCGGCAACCTCGACATGCACGCCAAGAACGTCTCGATGCTCCACCTCCCGGACGGCACAGCACGGATCGCGCCGATGTACGACGTCGTGCCGCTCAGGCATCAACCGAGCGACGGCCGGCTCGCCCTCGCGGTGAACGGCGTCTACGTCCACAGCACCGTCACGGCCGGGGATGTCGTCGCCGAGGGGGAAGCGTGGGGCGTGGTGACAGCGCCGGATCTCGTCGCTGCGACACTCGGCGACATCGCCGCCGTCGTCTCGGACGAGGTGCCCGACCCACGGGCGCAGCCGGGCCTGCGTGAAGAGATCGCGGGCTTCACGCGGAACCTCTTGTCCGGGCGCGCCGCGGGATAGGCGCCACGATCAGGACAGCGAGAAGATCACGCGCTCGACCGTGGCGCGCGAAAGCGTGCCTGCCGGACGCACGGCCCAGGCGTCGAGCAGCTGGAGGTACCGGTGGTACGCCCACGTCTTGTCGAGCCGAAGGTGGACCTCGGCATTCGTCGCGATCCAGTCCCGCACACGCTTGTCGAGCACGGGCGCGGCGTCGGCGCTGTCCGGTCCCGTCGTAGCAGTCGTGAAGTACAACCACTTCGTGAAGAACGCCGGCCCGAGATATGCCACTCGACCTGGCGGGTTGTTCATCGCGTAGAAGCCTGCGACGGCGCCCTGCTCGCGAGCCGTGCGCGCGCCTGAACGAAAGCGCTCCAGGACCGACTGGTCGACCTCGTCGGAACCACCCGTGAGGACGCGTGCCGTGCGGTAGGGGCCGTAGCCCGACGACCCGTAGCCCCAGATCATCGCCGCGACGAACGCCAGGTCGGTACGGCCCAGAGCCTCGGAGTCACGCACGCTCGCGAGAACGGCGACCCGGTCGACGGTGTCGGGGAGCGAGGCGAGGAAGTCCTCGATGCCCGGGACGGCGGACAGCCGACGAGCCCAGGGTTCGCGCTTCCAGCTCATCCCTTCCTGCGGCGGTGGGGGCGAGGAGCCGTCGCCCAGGGCCTGCGCCAGGCGCTCCGGCGCGGTCGGGACGTCGTCGAGAGGGCGAAGGAGTGACGCGTAGGGCGTCGTCTCGGCGGGCTTGTCGATCACCATGGGCTCACCGTAGAGGTGGTCGGTGACATCACAGGCCGCGTGGGAGGAGACGCGTCGGGGGCTGGATGCTCTACGGCGCCAGGTCGATGTGCGCCCACGACAGGTCGGCGTCGCCGGCGAGGCGGAGCAGGTCCTCCTGGCGCGCCTGGCCGATGACGCTGCGGTACGCCCCGACCGTGCGGCGCAGTCGTCGGTAGCGCGACGCCTCCTTCGACAGGGGCAGCGCGGGGACGTAGCGCTCGATCGCGGCTCCGTCCGGCGCGGCGCACACCCACGAGGGGAAGATCTCCGTCGCTCCGTCGGGGCGGTCCTGGGTGGCGGCGTCGAACGCGGCGGCCCAGGGGTCGGCGTCGGTCGAGATGAAGGCGGCGTCGCCGTACCGCTGCGCGACGTTCTTGCGCACCGCGTGGCCCTTGTACCGGTGGACCCGTCCCTCACGCTGCTCGAGGTCGACGGGGTTGCCGGGCAGGTTCCAGTGCACGACGGCGTGCGAGTACGTGTGGAAGTCCAGCCCTTCCTGCCCGACGGACGTGGACGCCAGCACGAACGGCCAGAACGGTGAGTTGAAGGCCGTGCGGACGTGCTCCTCGCGGATCTCGGCACCCTCGTCCGTGGTGCCGCGCCCGAAGCGCGCGGCGAAGTGCGTGCGCACCCGCCGGTCCTCGACGCGCACCTGCCCGTCGGCGACCCGGATGTCGTCGACGGCCGACGTCGGCGTCCGCAGCTGCAGTGCGCCGCGCAGCACCTCCCCGATCCGCGCAGCGCGCTCGTGCACCGTCTTGTCCACGAGCCCCTCGGACTCCACGAGGGTGTGGGCGTACTCGTCGAGCACGGCCTGGAGTCCACCGTCCGCGCAGTAGTCCAGCACGGAGCGCCAGTACGCGGTGTCGTCGCGGGTGGCGTCAGCCCGTTCCGCGTCCACGAGCGTCTGCGTCTCGGGGCGGTTGAAAAGGGAGCGGAACCCGCCGCCGATCCCGAAGGCGATCTCCCGGACCTCGGGGTCCGACGCCCACCAGCCGTCGGGGGCGGCGTCCGAGGCGGAACCGACCGCCCGCCCGAGCGCGCGCAGCGCGCAGGTCCCAGGGGCGGCGAGCGCAGCGGCGGTGAGCACGTCGACGAGGTCGTGGGGTCGCGCCCCGAGCTCGTCCGCCCGGATCTCGCGGGCGGCCGCGACGTGCCGCTCGAACGCCCGTGCGTGCCCGGCGCCGTCCGGCTCATCAGCGTCCTCGTCGTGGCCGAGGACGTCGAAGAAGCCGTCCTGGCCCGCCACGCGTGCGGCGTCGAGCAGGAGCGGCGCCGCCCAGTACCAGCGCTGATCGGCACCCGGACGCAGCGAGGAGTCGCCGGGTGGCAGCGATGCGAGCATCGACTCCACCCCGGCGCGCACGGCCGCCTCGACCTCGCCGCGGGTCAGGCGACGTCCTGCGGCTCGCGCGTGCCGCAGCGGGTCTCCCGCGTCGGCGAGCGCGACGGACGGGTAGGAGAGGAGGAACGTCGGCATGCCGTCGAGCCGGCCCTCGGAGATCCGGTACTGCAGGCGCGGCGTGGGCGCCGGGTCGCCGTACCGGCGCCGGCCGCCGCTCGCCGCGGTGGCCGCCCGACGCTCCGCCTCGTAGCTCACGACGACGGAGATCGCCTTGGGTGCGACGTTCCAGGCCGAGAACGCGAGCCGCTTGGTGAACCGCGCGAGCGCCGGGTCGGCGAACGGGCCGGCGGGCTCGTAGTACGGGAGCGACGGCGGGAGCCACGCGAGCCGCCATGCCCCGCGGTCGAGCACGTCGGTGACCAGGCCGCGCATCTTGGCGTTGCCCGGGTCGAGGCGCTCGTACGCGTCGACGACGTCGTAGGGCAGCAACCCCCGTGCGCTCGCGAGCGCGGAGGTGACGGCCGGCGCGTGCGCGGCGACGGCGTCGTCGAACAGGGTCTTCACCTTGTACGTGCGTCGGTCCATGAGGTTGAGCGTGTACGGGGTGGAGCGCCAGAACTCGAGCATGTCCTGGCGCTGCGCGCCCGATGCCGCGTGCACGGCTCCGGCGACGTCGTCGAGCGACGCGTGGTCGAGGAGGTCGCCCGCGGTGACCTCGACCCCGGGGAGCGGGACCTCGCGAAGCATGCCGTCCTTCTCGCGCGTCGCGGCCAGGCGTTCCGTCCTGCAGATCACGCGCCGCAGCTCGTGCTCGACGGCGTCGCGCGCAGTGATCGCCCGTGCGACGGCGGACTCGTCGGTCGGCGCGAGCATCCCCTCGCGCATCGTCGCGAGCCCTGCCCGCACCGTCGCAGCGCGGTCGGCACCGGCGAGGAACTCGACCGTGCTGACGAAGTCGCG
The DNA here is from genome assembly GCF_009711085.1 of Cellulosimicrobium composti. Taxonomy (GTDB): domain Bacteria; phylum Actinomycetota; class Actinomycetes; order Actinomycetales; family Cellulomonadaceae; genus Cellulosimicrobium; species Cellulosimicrobium composti. The sequence goes on along the minus strand of NZ_WMKA01000005.1, from coordinate 86,483 downwards.
GTAGTGGTCTTCGCCGTCGGGCTCGTCGGGCAGCGTGTACATCTTGTAGGGCGTCGCGGAGAGCAGGAGGGTGCGCACGGCGGTACCGTCCGTGCCCGCGTACCCGACGAGGGAGTGCAGCAGCTCTGCGGCCTCGCTCTCGGCATCGGCCCGCATGAGCTCGCTGAAGCGCTGGAACTCGTCCATGACGACGAGGTCGGGCTCGAGCCGCTCGATCGCGAGCCGTGCGACGGTGGCGCGCATAGCGCCGATGATCCTCGACCGTCGGCGCGAGAGGTCCTTCGCAGGGTTCCCGCGCAGGTAGTTGAACTCCTGGACGCACTCGGCCAGCTCGTCGAGGAGCTTCCCGCCGCGCGGTCCTCGGTCGCGCGAGAGCTGCTCGGCGAACTCGGCAGCGAAGTCCAGGTCGAGCTCGTGCATCCGGTGGCGTCGGAAGCGCTCGACGTCCGCGGTGAAGTTCTTGAGGCTGGAGGAGTCGCGGAAGAACTGGAGCCAGCGTCGTGGCCGCACGTCGAGGTCCTGCGACCCGCGAGCGAGCATCCAGTACATGACGACGCGCTCGAGGGCTCGCCCGCCGCCGCTCGTCACCTGGAGCGACGTCCCGGGGGTGAACGAGACGAAGTTGAGCTTCTTGCCCGCGAGCTCGCCCGTGACGAGCGGCATGAGCGTGAGGCGCTCCGCGTGGAGCGGCTCGTGCCCGCGGAGGGTGAGGCGGGCGAGGTTCTGTCGGGCGATCTGCTGGTTGGAGCAGATGTACACGACGTCGATCCGGTCGACCGTGTCCCACAGCAGGTCGACGGCCTTGGCGATGACGCCCTTCGCGACCAGCGTCTTGCCGAGCCCCACCTCGTCGGCGACGAGGAAGCGGTGGCTCGGGTCGACGTCGTCCCACAGTCGCGCGTGCACGTGGTCGACGGTGCGACGCTGAAAGTCCTTGAGGTGGCGCAGGACGTCGTCGACGTCCGGCCGCTCCTGCGGGTGGGGGTCAGCGGGCACGGCGCGCCTCCTCGACGACGGTCCACAGCTCGGCGAACCCCTCGGGGACGAGGTCTTCGCCGTCGGGCATCTCGGCCAGCCGGTCGACGAGCTGCGCGACGCGGTCGAGCGCTTCGTCGCCGTGCGCGACCGCGCGCGCGAGCGGCTCGAACAGGTCCGGCGTCGCGCTGCCCGGCGCGACCCACGAGGCCCCGGCCGGGTCGCCGACCGGACCGGTGGTGAACGGGGACGCCGCCGCAGGGTCGGCGAGGAGCAGGGCGAGATAGCGCGCGACGTCGTCCCGGCTACGCAGGGCGTCGCGGACCGCGGCGTGCCGCCGCTCGGCGACGTCACCGTCCAGGCCGAGCACGACGACGCACCGCCGGGTCGCACGCTCGTCACCCGTCCCGGCTGTCGTCTCCACGGCGAGGAACGGGGTGACGGCACGAAGGCTCAGGCCCTCCCACGCGACGTCCGCGCCCTCGTGGAACACCCGTGCGTGCAGGTCGGCCGGCAGGGTCACCGGCCACGTGACCGTGGCGGCGCCGGGGACCGGCTCGGGCAGGCCGTGCGTCCCGACGACGAGGCGCGCCGTGGGATCGCCGTCGCTGCCGTCCGCGTCGTCCGTGGTGAGGGTCGCGCGCAGTCCGGACGCGGCGAGACGCCGGTGGAAGTCGTCGATGTCGAGGGCCGTGGACTCGGCAGGGTCGACGACCGGCTCGGACGAGCGCGGCGCGAACGCGTCGAGCACCTTCTCCAGGCCGGGGACGTCCTTCGCACCGTCGAGCGTCGCGCGCACGCCGACGTCGGCGGTGCGGCCGTGCAGGGCGACCGCCAGCTCGACGTTCCCGCCCCACGCCGCCGTGGTGAGGTTCGCGCTCCCGGTGACCGTCGTGCTGTCCCGACCGGAGTCCACGACGACCGTCTTGGCATGCAGACCGTCGCGGACGCGATCCGTCTCGCGGACCGGCTCGGCGGTCGAGCGGGGGCTGCCGCCCGGTGAGGCGGCGCCGTCGTCCGAGGACGGGTCGCGCTCGGCCGCTGACGACAGGGTCCGGGTCGCCCAGCGGTCGAGCGGGATGGTGCCCAGCCGGTCGAACGTCTCTGCGCGGGAGACGAGCGTGCGGTCGTCCGCGTCGGGGAGCCTGCGGAGCAGCCCGGCGTCGAGGAAGGGGCTCACCGCGAGGACGCGGTCCGCGGCGTCGGGGAACGGCCAGGGCGTCGCGACACCGTCGAGCCCGAGGGGCAGGACCTCGGCGTTCCGGAACGGTGCGGGCGGGGCGAGCCGCGCGTTCGCGACCGACGCGGCGACGGACTCCACCTGCGCGGCGCGGTCCTCGGGGAGCGGGGACGTCGCCAGCCGGGGGAGAGCGCGCAGGAAAGCGCTGATCGGGGCGGGGGCGACCGGCTCGGCGGCCGACTCGTCCTCGTCCAGAACGAGCACGGTGTCCCAGGACAGGTCGAACGTCAGGTTGCGGCTGAGCACGACGAACCGGTGGCGGTACGCGCCGTCGTCGTCGACGAACCGCAGGGTCCACGACTTGGGATGGAACAACCGACCCCGTGCCGGGGCCATGACCTGGTGCACGGCCCCCTCGACGAAGGTGAGCACCGAGCGGTACGACGCCGGCACGCTGATCCCGCCGGCCTGGCAGAAGACCGTGGTGAGCTCGCTGTAGCGCTGGACGGCCTCGAGCAGGCCGATGGGATCGGTCGCGGCGAGGTCGTCGCCGTCGACCTGGGCGCTCGCGTCGAGCGTCGCGAAGGTCACGGGACCCAGCAGCAGTGCGGTGAGGTCGAGCGAGAACGTTGTGGCGATCGCGGCGTCGACGCGCAGGCCGGCGGGCGGGCGGAGCGCGTCGGTGAGCAGGACGCGGGTGTCCGGGGTGAGCATCAGGCGGTGGTCCTTGCGGTGAGGAGCGCGTCGGCCGGCTGCCCACGTCGAATGGTGCTCGGGCGGTCGGGCAGAGCGGACAGGAGGTCGTCGAGGAGCCGCCGGGTCACGCCCCACCGGTAGTCGAGCCGGCCGGTCCCCGACTCGCCCTTCCACGCCTCGCGGGCCGATCTGTTCGTGAGGCGTGCGCGTCCGCCCTTGAGACGACGCTCCCGCTGGGTGACAAGGTCGCGTGCTCGTGACGAGTCCTCGACGCGGTCGCCGTCGAGCAGGAGGTCGAGCCACCCGTCGGTGAACAGGCGGGTCGGCAGAGGGATCTTGTCGTTGCGCGAGGTGAGGACGCTCCACAGCTCGCCGCGGTCCCAGCCGTCGAGGGTGCGCGTCTCGACGATCTCCTCGTGCCAGTCGTCGAGGCGCTCGCGGTAGTGGTCGACGACGTCCGGGACGGCAGCTGCCTCGGCGACGAGAAGGTTGTACAGGAGCGCGGCACCGTGCATCGCGAGGCTGAACCGCGTCGCGTGCTCGACGACCGTTCGAAGGTCGCTCGGCGCGCCGACCAGCGAGAGCTCCGCGGCCGAGGCGGCGCCGAGGTCGACGGCGTCGCGGTGCTCGAGAAGCCATCCGAGCAGCGAGCCGCGGGTCGTGGTGCGCAGCCGTTCGAGGAGGACCTCGGCCTCCTCGGGGCGCAGGTCGAAGGTCGTCGACCGCAGCAGGTCCTCGGGAGGTTCGAGGGCGGCGAGGTCGAAGCCGGTGTCCAGGACCCTGTCACGAGCACCCGGGTCGTCCGTCTCGGTCCGGCCACGGCCCGCCCCACGGAGAGCGGAGCCGCGGCGCAGATGCCCGACGACGCTCGTGTCCCAGGTGCGCAGCTGCCAGCGGCCGAGCGGTCCCCAGTAGACCTCGCTCGGCATGCGCTTCAGCTTCGCACGGGCGGTCTGGCCGAGGATGCCTTGGTTCCGGCCGCGCTCCTCGTCCCGGTAGCCCTCGAGCAGCGACTCGATGAGCCGCACCTCGTCGGCGCGCAGACGGCGCACGGCGTCGTCGACGGTCGAGGTGTCACGGACCGCACGCTGCACCAGCCACGGGACGAACAGCACGTACCGCAGCCGGGTGAGCAGCGTCGACGTCCCCGGGAACAGCGCGTCGGAGAACGTGTCCCGGATCGACCCGATCCCCAGCTCGTCGACCGTGCCCTGCTCCTTGAACAGGTCGATGACCTCGAGCATGCTGCGGCGCTGCGCATGGTCGGTGTCGAGCCAGCCGAACGATGACGACATGCGCTGCTCCTTGATCTCCGAAGACACGCGAAGCCTAGGAAGACCTGGCTACCGACGGAAGTTGAGACTGGGTGAAAACGGACCATGGCATGCAGGTCCGGCAACCTCACAGCTATCCGTCGCAACCAATGGTGGGAAGGCAAGACATGACCACCCCGGCGACAGCCGCAATCGGGTCGTGGCGGCGAAGCCCCCTCACGGTGCCGTCGGCGACACTCCGATGGTCCGGCGCGTCGGTACTATGCCCGTGGCTTGGCGACGATGCGGAGCACGATGGAACCAACCATCCGCGGAGGTGCTTGTGAGGAACGATGGCGACGCGATCGATCGCCTGCGCAAGCATCTTGTGGACGCCAACACCGTCTCATCGCTCTCAGAGTCGTTCTCGATCTTTGCTTTCGAGGCCTTCGAAGACTTGCTCGCCGACGCCGACATGAACCTTCTCCTGTGGCGCGGGGCGCTCGACGAGCCTCTCAATGGCCTCGAGTCCGAGCACGTGCTGCGCTCACGCCTCGACCAGCACCATGTCGCACAGCGCTGTCTCACCTGGGCTCAGCAGCACGTGGAAGTGCGCGAGCTCAAGCGGAAGACGCGTGAGACCTGGGTGCAGGTCGACGGCCCGACACCGTTCGCGCTCACAGGCGCCGGGTTCGACGCCGAGAGCGTGGGAGTCGTCGCCGCTGAGGGTGTGCACCTGCTCCAGGAGCACACGGGCGACGAGGCCGTCGCACCGATCGCCAAGCAGATGGCCCAACTCTGGCGAGACCACGCAGTCGGGGTGCCCGCCACTGACCTCTTCCTCAACCGCCTGCGCGAGTTGGTCCGGGACAACGACCCCGAGTCGGTGTACCTGCGGATCGTCACGACCCTGTTCGAGGACTTCCTCAACGATTCAGCGGACGACACCCGCCGGCGCGGCCTGACTGGCTTCTACGACACGCAGGTGTGGAAGAAGCTCTACAAGTTCCAGCGCGACGGTGTCCTGGGCGCGATCCAGAAGCTCGAGCGCCACAACGGCTGCATCATCGCCGACAGCGTCGGCCTCGGTAAGACGTTTGAGGCCCTGGCGGTCATCAAGTACTACGAGCTGCGCAACGACCGCGTCCTCGTTCTCGCCCCGAAGCGGCTGCGGGAGAACTGGACGATCTACCGGAGCAACGACGTGCGCAACCCTCTGGTCGACGACCGGTTCAACTACGACGTCCTGAACCACACCGATCTGAGCCGCGACTACGGGTTCTCCGGAGACATCGACCTCGCCCACATCAACTGGGGCAACTACGACCTCGTCGTCATCGACGAGTCGCACAACTTCCGCAACAACCCCCAGCTTCAACGCGACACGAAGACGCGCTACCAGAAGCTGATGGAGGACGTCTTCAAGGCGGGCGTGAAGACCAAGGTCCTCATGCTTTCGGCCACCCCGGTGAACACACGCCTGGCGGACCTGAAGAATCAGGTGCTGTTCGCCACCGAGGGCAACGATGACGCCTTGGCCGGTGACGGGATCAAGAGCATCGAGTCCACGCTGCGCCAGGCCCAGACGCGGTTCCGTGCCTGGCAGGACACTCCCGAGTCTCAGCGTTCCGCGCAGACACTGGTGAGCTACCTCGGCCTGGACTACATCCGTCTTCTCGACCTGGTCACGATCGCCCGGTCGCGCAAGCACATCGAGAAGTACTACGGCACCTCGGACGTCGGGAAGTTCCCCGATCGCCGTCAGCCGGTGAACATCAAGTCGGCGATCGACGCCCGCGACCAACTCATGCCGCTGGCGGACATCAACCGCAGAATCCTGGCGCTCAACCTCGCCTCCTATAAGCCGATGTCGTACGTGCTCCCGAGCCATCGCGACAGGTACGCCCAGCTCTACGACCACAAGATCGCCGGCTCCGGGGACCGGATCTTCCGCCAGGAGCACCGGGACAACAACGTCGTCCACCTCCTGCGGGTCAACCTGCTCAAGCGGCTCGAGTCCTCGGTGAACTCCATGGCGATGACCGTCGGCAAGATGCTCCACACGGTCCAGACAACGATCGACAAGCTCGACGCCTACGAGGCCGACCACTCCCGCGCCATCTCGCTCGCAGAGATCGAGGGCCGCGACTGGGACGACCTGAACTTCGACGACCCGATGTTCGAAGACGCCGTCGTCGGCTCGAATGTGAAGGTCCTCCTGCCGGACATCGACCGCCCCCGCTGGCGCCAGGAGCTCGAAGAGGACCGCGACGCACTCCGCGAGCTTCTCGACGAGATGTCGGTCGTCACCCCCGCCCGCGACCTCAAGCTCGCCAAGCTCAAGGACTATCTGCGCGAGAAGATCGAGAACCCCTACAACACCGGCAACCGCAAGGCCCTCGTCTTCACGGCCTTCTCCGACACCGCGGAGTACCTGTACGAGCACATCGCACCGTGGGCGCAGAAGGAGTTCGGCATCCACGTCGCGCTCGTGACGGGTTCGACGGCCAAGGCTACGCTCAAGATGCCGCGAACGGACATGCTCGGCGTCCTGACAGCGTTCTCGCCACTGTCGAAGTCCGGGGACCCGGCCGCCGACCAGATCGATCTCGTCATCGCCACGGATGCGATCTCCGAGGGCCAGAACCTCCAGGACTGCGACACCGTCGTCAACTACGACATCCACTGGAACCCGGTTCGAATCGTCCAGCGCTTTGGCCGCGTGGACCGGCTCGGCACCCAGAACACCAGCGTGCAGCTGGTGAACTTCTGGCCGGACCTCGACCTGGAGTCGTACATCAACCTCGAGAAGCGTGTCTCGGGCCGCATGGCGCTGCTCGACGTGTCCGCTACTGGCGAGGAGAACCTCCTCACCGAGGCCGAGCAGAAGGCGATGAACGACCTCGAGTACCGACGCAAACAGCTCGAGCAGATGCAGACCGCCGCCCCGACGATGGAGGATCTCGCCGGCGGGTTGAGCATCACCGATCTCACCCTCTCCGACTTCCGCATGGACGCTGCCGCCCGCGACGCCAACGCTCTCGCCGAACTGGCACAGTGGCCCCAGGCCCTCCATGGAGTCGCGCGGTTCGACGCTACCCTTGACGCCGAGGGCCTCGGCCCAGGGGCCGTCTTCTTGCTCCGCGTCCGCGACGAGGAGATCCCGCTTCCGCCGGCCTATCCGCTCGCCCCCTTCTTGCTGCTCTACGTCACCGACGACGGCACTGTCGCCCACGCGGTCGACGAGCCCAAGCTCGCCCTGGACGTCCTGCGGCGACACGGCATGGACGCGCCCTCAGTCGATGCCGAGGCGGTCGCGAGCTTCGTCAAGCGGACACGAGGCGGCGCGCGGATGGACCACTACCGCGGGCTGCTCGAGGCCGCGATCACCGCGGCGACCGGCAAGGGCACCGAGAACCGCGTGGCATCGCTCTTCACCGCAGGCCCCTCCCTTCTCGGTCATGGCGACGCCTCTGCCGGGCGGGCGTCGGTCGACCTCATCGCGTGGATGGCGCTCGTCCCGTGACATTCGACCCTGTCCAAACCCTTGGGCTCCCCGAGCGCGCACTCGTCGGCGAGCGGCTCACCAAGAAGCTCCTGCTCGACATGGCCGCCGAGACCGCCAGCGACCGGAAACTCATCACCAACGCCATCGCCAGCGCGACCGTCGAAGCGGTGCTCACCCCCGCCACCACGGGCATCGCCGAACATCGCGAACCCGGGCGGCGTGTTCAGGACGTCGCGGTGATCTCACTCGTGCTCGCAGGCCAGGTCAGTGCGAAAGACCAGGCGCGCGCCCTCGACCTCGTGCACCGCTCGATGCCACGCCCCGTCATCGTCCTGCTCAAGGCACCTGATGACGGGGTGGCGATCTCCGCCGCACTGACCCGGCTCAGCCAGACCGACGACTCACGCTCCGTCGTCGAGGCATCCATCGCCGGAGACCTCGCCTCGCTACCCGAAGGCTCACTCAACATCGGCCAGCTTGTCCGCACCGATCTCTGGGCGTACTACCAGGACCTTGCTAAGGCGATCGCGACCGACGGCATCGGGTCGCCTGACCTGGACGCCGAGCACGCCATCGCCGAGCGCCGCCGCCTCGACAGCCTCGAAGCCGATCTCGCTACCATCACGCGCCAGGCGCAGAAGGAAAAGTCCCTTCCGAAGCGCATCGACTTGAACACACGGGCCAAGACACTGCGCGCCGAGATCGAGGATGTCAGGGGCCTCCTCTACGCTCACCACCAGCAACAACACCGCTAGCAGAACCGAGAGCAGGATCGTGACAGAGCCGTTCGAACCCATCGACACCCTCGCCGGACCCGGCGAAGCCAAGACCAACGCACAGACTCTGGCACGTCTTCTGGGAGAGGTGTTCCCCGAAGCCGTCACCGAGGACGGCATCGACTTCGAGGCCCTGAAGCAGCTCGTTGGCGAGGAAGCCCTCCCGTCGACTGCGGAGAAGTTCGGCCTCTCGTGGCCGGGGAAGGCCGCATCAAGGCGGCTCGCCCTGCTCCCCCCGACCGGAACGCTGCTGCCACGCCCCGATGAGTCGGTGCAGTGGGACTCGACCAAGAACATCGTCATCGAGGGCGACAACCTCGAAGTGCTGCGCCTGCTCCGCCGGGCTTACGCCGGCAAGGTCGATGTCATCTACATCGACCCGCCGTACAACACCGGTAGCGACCTCGTTTATCACGACTCCCGGGTGACGCCGAAGGACGAGTTCGAGGCTCAGGTTGGCGAGCGCGATGACGAAGGCCGCCTCGTCAAGAACACTGACGCCTCTGGGCGGCGCCACTCTGCGTGGCTCGACATGATGCACCCCCGCCTGTGGGCGGCGCGGGACCTGCTCAAGCAGACAGGCGTCGTCATCGCCGCGATCGACGACAACGAGCACGCGAACCTCCGGATGCTCCTCGACCAAGTCTTCGGCTCCGAGAACTTCCTCGCGAACGTCGTGTGGCAGGGCTCCGGCAAGAACGACGCACGCTTCACGTCCGGCGGCCTCGACTACATGCTCATCTACGCGGCCAACAAGAACGTCCTGGTCGCCAACGACGTCCGCTTCAAGACCCCGAAGAAGGGGTACGACCTGGTCATCGAGGCTGGGGCCAAGGCGTGGGAGAAGTCGAAGCACAACGCCGCCGTCGCGACCGAGCTCTTCCGCGAATGGTGGCGCACGCGTCCGGATACCGAGCCTGGGCTCAAGGCATACAGCGAGATCGATGAGCAAGGCCGGATCTTCACTCGTGACAACCTCGCGAGCCCTAACCCACGCGAGAACCTGCGGTTCGATGTTCTGCATCCTAAGACTGGCAAACCGGTCCCAATGCACCCCAACGGTTGGCGACTCTCGCGTGAGGCGATGGACGAGCGCATCAAGCAGGGGCAGATCATCTTCGGCCCTGACCACACAACCACTCCTCGGTTCAAGCGCCTCCTCTCGGACATGGATGAACAGGCGATCCGTCCCATCGTGACCCAGGAACGGGCGCCCGCCAGCGACGGCCTGGCGCGCCTTCTCGGCGAGAAGGTGTTCGACTATCCGAAGGACACAGGCGTGCTTGGGACCTGGATCAACGCGGTATCAGGGTCCAACAGGGACGCAGTCGTCCTCGACTTCTTTGCGGGGTCGGGCTCGACTGGCCACGCCGTGATGGAGCTAAACGCGACGGACGCTCTTGAGGACCCAGAAGCCGGCGGCCGACGGCAGTACATTCTCGTGCAGATTGACGAGCCAGTCGAGCACGCCAAGTACAAGACGATCGCAGACATCGCCCGGGAGCGCTTGCGTCGCGCGGGAAAGGCCATCGCCGACGTTCAGGGCCTGAATGCGGGAAGCCTCGACCTGGGCTTCCGCTCGTATCACCTCGCCGAATCGAACACTCGCAAGTGGGACGGCACCATCGGCGAGCAGTCGCTTGAGGATGCCGTGGCGACCGCCGTCGACAACCTGCTGCCAGGGCGCACCACAGACGACCTTCTGGTCGAGATGATGCTGCGTCTTGGCCTGGAGTTGACTACGCCCGTCGAGCAGCGGGAGGTGGGAGGGTCTCCGCTGTACAACCTGGGTGGCGGCACGATGTTCGCCTACTTCGGGACCGACATCACCGTCGACGAGTCGAAGCAGATCGCTCAGGCGATCCGCACCTGGCGCGACGAGGAGGGCCCGGTCACCGAGGCGGCCGTCGTCGTCCGCGACACCGGCTTCGCCGACTCCGCAGCCAAGCTCAACCTCGCCGCCGCGCTGAACCAGGCTGGCATCACCAATCTCCGGAGCATCTGAGTGGCAACCACAGCATCGTCGAGCTCGTGGAAGTTCGAGTCCGACCTGGAGTACCAGCGCCAGGCCATCGACGCCGTCACGGGGCTGTTCAAAGGCCAGGAGGCGATGGTCTCGAACTTTACTGTCCTGGCGAATGCCGGTGTTCAGGCCGGCTTTGATGAGCTCTCCGACCTCGGTGTCGGCAACCGGCTCCGTCTCGACGACGAGTCCATCCTGAGCAACCTGCACAAGGTCCAGGACGCTACCGGCCTTGTGCCCGAAGACTCCCTGGAGTCGATGAACTTCACCGTCGAGATGGAGACCGGGACCGGCAAGACGTACGTCTACCTGCGGACGGTCTACGAGCTCAACGAGAAGTACGGGTTCACGAAGTTCGTCATCGTGGTTCCTTCGGTGGCGATCAAGGAGGGCGTCGAGACCTCGATCTCTCAGCTGCGCGAGCACCTCGGCTCGCTGTACGGCAACCCGGCGATGGAGCACTTTCAGTACGACTCGGCGAACCTGTCGCGGGTGCGGTCCTTCGCCGTCGCGGACTCGATCCAGATCATGATCGTGACGGTCGCGGCGATCAACAAGACGACGAACAACATCTACAAGAACGCAGAAGCGCTCGGCGGTGAGGCCGCCATCGACCTCATCAGGGCGACACGGCCGATCATCATCGTCGACGAGCCGCAGTCGGTCTACGGTGACGCGGGCTTCGGGAAGCGCAAGGGTGCCGGCCGCAAGGCGCTGGAGGAGTTCAACGCCCTGGCCACGGTCCGGTACTCGGCCACGCACCCCAAGGGTGACAAGGCGAACCTCGTGTACCGGCTCGACGCCATCGCCGCGTACGACCAGCAGCTCGTCAAGCAGATCGAGGTCGACTCCCTAGAGACAGAGGCATCTGGCACCTCGGCCTACGTCAAGCTGATCTCGACCTCCCGGGCGGGCGGCAACTTCCGCGCCAAGATCGAGGTCGATCCCCCCTCGGGTACCAAGCGCAGGACGATCACCGTCGAGGTCGGCGACAACCTCGCTGACGAGACAGGCCTGGAGCGCTACCGGCACCTCGACGTCGAGAACATCGGGGCGGGCGACGACCAGTGGATCGAGCTGTCCACGCTTGCCAAGCCCCTACGGGCCGGCGAGACGCTCGGCGACGACCTGACGGCTGAGGAGCGGGCCCGGCAGATGATCGCCCGGACCATCCGGCAGCACCTGGCCAAGGAGGTCGAGTTCGCCGAGCGCGCCAAGGCTGGCGCTCCCAAGATCAAGGTGCTCAGCCTGTTCTTCGTCGACTCCGTCTCCAAGTACCGCGTCTACGAGGAGGGCCAGGCTCAGCTTGGTGAGTATGCGCGGATCTTTGAGGAGGAGTACGCGAAGATCGCGGCCGAGTCGAGGTACCAAATCCTCCGCACCGTGAAGTCTTCCCAGGAGGTTGCTGCCGAGGCGCACCAGGGCTACTTCTCCATCGACAGGAGCAAGAAGGGCGGGGACGTCTTCGTCGACACCGCGGAGACGACCGACAGGGGCCGCCAGCAAGCCTCCCTGGCCTACGAGCAGATCATGAAGAACAAGGAGTGGCTCACCACTCCGGGCACTCCGATCCGCTTCATCTTCAGCCACTCTGCGCTCCAGGAGGGCTGGGACAACCCGAACGTCTTCCAAATCTGTGTGCTGCGGAACATGGGCACCGAGCGGTGGCGTCGTCAGTCGATCGGGCGTGGCCTGCGCCTGGCGATGGAACTGCACCCTGACGGGCACCTCGAACGCGTCCACGGCCAGACGATCAACCGGCTCACGGTCATCGCGAACGAGGACTACGCGACGTTCGCCGACGGCCTGCAGAAGGAGCTCGCCGAGGACCTCGGCATGGTCTTCGGGCTCATCGCAGTCGATGCCCTTGCCGCGCTCAGGTTCAAGGAGAGCGACGCTGAAGGCGCTGCGGTGGTACCCCTCGGCGCGGAGACCGCGAAGGCTCTCGTGAAAGCGCTGCGCGACGCCGGCCATGTCGACGCCAAAGGCAACGTCCAGGACTCGCTGCGCGAGATGGTGCGCAGCGAGCCCGAAAAGCTCATCGAGACCATTGCGGCGACCGTTCCCGAACCCGCGGTGAAGATGGTCTTCGACGCCATCCGCCGCGTGGCCAGGCCGATCGACATCAAGAAGGCCCGCGAACGCCGCGACGTCCCGCTCGTCAAGGAACGGCTCGAAAGCCCTGAGTTCCGCGCCTTGTGGGACCGTATCAAGCACCGCACCGTCTACTCGGTCGAGGTCGACGAGGACGATCTGCGCGCCGCGCTGGTGCAGGCAGTCGTGGATATGCCTCCGGTGCCGCGCCGCAAGGCTTCTTGGGTGAGCACCAAGGTCAAACTCGACCAGATGGGTGTCGGCGAGGGCTCCGCTCAACGGTCCCGCGCCAAGGTCGAGTACGCCGATGCGGACGACCTGCCGGACATCCTCTCGGTGCTCGCGGACCGGACGCAGCTCACGCGTGCCACGCTGGCGCACGTCCTGACGGAGTCTGGGAAGCTCGACCAGTTCCGGCACAACCCGCAGAGGTTCATCGACGAGGTGTCCGCCGCGCTCACCACAACCAAGGAAAAGCTCCTGGTCGACGGTCTGAAGTATGAGCCGATCCCAGCCGACCGCCCCGACGACGAGCGCTGGTACTCCCAGGAGATCTTCACCGACGACGACCTCGCCGGATACGTTGGCGACGGCGGAAACATCATCGTTGACGAGTACGGAGAGCCGAGGAGGTTCGCCAAGTCGGTGTTCGAGTCGCTCGTGACGGACTCAGACGTCGAGCGCGCCTTCGCCAAGCAACTCGAGGACCAGACCGAGGTCAAGCTCTTCGTCAAGCTGCCGTCGCGGTTTCAGATCCCCACCCCGCTCGGCTACTACAACCCAGACTGGGCGGCCGTCATCGAGCGAGAGGGCGAAGAAAGCCTCTACTTCGTCGTCGAGACCAAGGGAACCACCGACAAGAGCAAGCTGCGGGCCTCCGAGCGACAAAAGATCGACTCGGCTGTCAGGCACTTTGAGGCCGTCAGGGTTGCCAATTCCTATGCTGACCTCGTTTACCCGACCCACCCTGTGGTCTCAGTTGCGGACTTGGGCGCCTACATTGACGGGATCGCCTGACGGCTGCGAGTTTTGATTATTTAGAGGTCCTAAGAGTCGATCCGGTTGCGTCGTCGCTGCTTGCCAGTAAAGGCCTCGGGCTCCTGTGCCAGTGCCCGCCGATAATCTCGCGTGCGACTCCCTAGCGCCGCTGTGGCGGGTTTCTCTGACGATTGGGTAAATGGTCGGGCATCCCCCCGCTGCTGGCGCCTCTAGGTAAATGTGGAACGAAAATGCTCGAAGCGCCACGCGAGCAGATCGCGTTCAGGTTGGTCCGCACGGCGGCGGGGGAGCGCGAGGCGGCATCCGTGCATCTCCTGGAGCCCGTGCTTGAGCATGGGCCCGTCGCTCTCTCGGAGGAGGTCGAGCGCGATCCGCACCTCGCCGTCAGGCGTCACGCCCAGCATGTTCTGGTCATAGGCGGCGTGATGGATCTTGCAGAGGGCGAGTCCGTTGTTCACGGTCGGCAGTCCATGTTCCTCGCTGTCCGGGACGATGTGCGCGGCGTCGAGCAGTGCGCCGTGCTTGAGCTCGCAGATCGCGCACCGGGTCTCGTAGGCGACGAGGACGCGGGTGCGGAACGCCGGCTGGTGCAGTCGCTGCTTGGCGAGCCGGAGCGCATACTCGCGCTGCGGCGTCGTGAGGTGGGCCGGGTCGGGGATGAACCGGAAGGCCTCGTCCAGGGCGATGAGGAACTGGCTGTTCTCCGGCTCGTCGTCCACGACGTACACCGGGGCGACCGGGGTGTAGATGTTCGGGACTTCCTTGCGGAACAGGATGAGCGGCATCCCGCTCGTCATCGCCTCGCGCAGCTTGCGGTTGTCGCCGCTCCACGGGTCACCGGCGCGGTACGCGTAGTGGAGGAGGCCGTCGTCGGACTCGGTGTCGTCGTACGGTCCGCTCGCCGAGCTGACGATCGACAGCGTCGAGGAGAAGCTCTGCGGGTTGCGGATCCCGCGCGAGTAGTCGATGACAGGGAGCTTGCGGCCGTCGATGTGGAAGTCGAGCAGCTCGTCCCGGCGGAGGAACCCGCCGTTCGCTTCGGCGCGCTCGTGCACCCACTGGATGATGCGTGCGCGAAGCGCAGCTTCAACGGCGGAGTCCATGCCCGGAAGCTCACCAGGCACCGTCGCGGAGAGCAAGTTCCTTTGGGGTGAATTGGTCGGATGGCGGCTCCGACCTGGTGTGCGTGCAGGTCTGCGCCTTCGCCAGCGGCGCGGCCGTCTCCCATTTGCGGACGCTCAACGGTGATCACGAGGGGGACGTCGTCGTGGAAGGTCCCAGGGAGAGCGTCGTCGCGATCGAAGTGAAGCTGACGCCCACCTCCTCCGAGGCGGACCTCCGGCACGTGAAGCGGCTCGCGGTCTTCGTCACGGCCAGCCCCGTGCGTACCGCCGCCCGGACGGGATCGCCGTCGTCCCGGCAATGGTGCGTGGGCCGTGAGGACGCACCGGCGAGCAGTCGTGTCGCGAGGCGGAGGGCACGTCCTCGTCGTCACACGAGCTGGACGTTCCCCTGGTACTCGAAGTGCGTGCTCACATGGTCGGAGACGTCGACGTTCACGAGCTTGTGGTCCGCCGGAGCGAACCCCGTGAGGCCGGCCGCGTTCTGCCCTGCCTGCGCGACCTTGTAGACGTACTTGAGGACGGCGTCGTGGGTCGAGTGGTAGCCGTACACGGCCTCCTCGACCCCGGCGGTCAGGGCGCCCCAGTTGCTCTTGGCCCCGATAGCGGCGCCGAGCAGGTGCGCGGCCTGGATGCGCGGTGGGCCGGTCCGGGTGCCGAGGGCCTCTGCGGCGACGGCCATCACGCGGGCGCCGAGGCTGTGCCCGACGAGGACGTAGGACTCGGCGTCCGTGCGGGCGAGGAGGTCGCCGACGATGACGCCGGTCTTGTCGGCGCGGCTCTTGGCGACGTGCCACGGGTTCTTTGCGAGGTCGGAGGCGATGAACGCGGGCGCGAACGTGCTGCCGAAGAGCTTCGCTCCCGCCTTGTTCGCGACCGCTGCGGCACCCTTGACCGCCGCGGCGCCGCCTGCTTTCCCGGCGAGCCCGATGCCCATCGCGCCGAAGTCCTTGAGCTCCTTGGCGCCCCACCGCACCCGGTACACGGGTGAGTCGGGGTAGCGCGCGTCGACGATGTTCTTCCAGCCGCCCCACTTCTCCTGTTCGCCCTCGGTGAGGAACCCGTTCGCCACGACGACGGGCACGCCACCCTTGCCGGGACGCAGCAGCTCGATCCGGAACGACTTGTCCTCCCGGACGTACGCGTTCGACACGGACGCGCCGAGCGTCCCGCCGACGGCCGCGCCGACCGCCGTCACGACGGCGGTGCCCCCGGCCATGCCGAGCCCACCGGCGGCGAGGCTGCCGCCGCCGAGCAGGGCGAGGCCGTGCGACGTCGCGGCAGCTCCCGTGAGCCCACCGAACATGCTGAGTGATCCGATCGCGCCACCGATGGCCGGTGCTGCGATAAGGGCGGCCATCGGTGTGACCGCGGCGAGGCCGACGGCGCCGAAGGCGGCGATCTTGGCGGCCTTGCTCAGGTCAGGCTTCTCGTACGTGAGGAAGTCCTCGTAGTCGTGCAACTCGCCAAAGCTGCGCTGCGCGGCCTTCTCGAACCCGGGGATGTCGTGCCGGTGCTCGGCGCAGTACTGGGGAACGCGCAGCGCGCCACGCTCGCGCACGGCCATGTTCTCGCAGCCCGGCGCGACGCACGGGAGGGTCGGTGACCCGCAGGACTGGCAGACGTACACCGGAAGCTGTCCCGCCGGCCGGTTCGACTTGCGGTGCTCCGTCTTGGCGAAGCACGACGAGCACCAGCCGTCCTTCGGCTGGTACGGGGAGACGTCGTCTGCGACGTCGGCGATCCACTGCGCGACCTTCGCGTAGGCGTCGGCGCGCTTCTGCGCGGACTTCTTGTTCTCCTCGGCGAGCTTGAGCGCTGCCTTCTGGCTCGCGGCGTCGGCTGCCCCGAGGGCATCGGAGTACGACGTGGTCCGCGCCTCGTACCAGGACTTCGCGTAGGCCCACAGGTTGCTCAGCAGAGCGGGGTTCTGGGCGAGCACGTCGCCGTCCTCGACCGTGGGCTCGACGTCGACGATGTCGCCGGTGAGCGCGAGCCGCGCTCCTTGGTCGGACACGACCTCGATCTTGAGTCGTGTTCCGTCGACGACGTGGGCATGAATCGAACCTGGCATGGCCGGATAATGGCACAGTTGTCATGCGCCATCGGGGGCTGGGCGGGTGAAAAAAGCCCGGCAGAGTTCTGCGGTCATGGACCAGCGTCCAGAACTCACCTGGCGCGGATGAACCGCTCCGAGCTCCCGCGACCGGTCGAGGCCCAAATAAAGGTTCGAGGTGTGGCACGACCGTGTCCGGTCGCCCGGACTAGGCTTCCGGGTGAACTCGTGCGGGCGTGGCTGACAGCGCCGTGCGCGTCCTTCATGCTGGTCCCGCCCGTGGCCGCGCCCGGCGGCTCGCGGCTGACGAGGGAGAGCAGTGGACTACGACCTGATGGCTTCGCAGGCGCGAGCGGCGCTGATCGTGGCGGCGATGCGGCGATCCCTCCTGACGTACGGCGAGCTCGGCCGCGCCGTGGGGATCGACCGGAAGATTCCGCTTCCTGGCCATGTGTCACGCATTCTCGACAGGGTGTCGACGGTCTGCATCGACGCGGGCGAGCCGTCGCTCGCGGTGCTGGTGGTCGGGAAGTCCGGCGGGGCACCGGGGCGCGGATTCACGAAGGGCAAGGACGAGTGGTTCACCGAGGCGCAGCGCTGCTTCGAGTTCTGGTCCGGTAAGTAGTCCGCTCCTCGCTGCGGCCAACGCGAGCCTTTCCCCCAGTCAGGTCGGTGGCCGCCAACCCAGCACCCCGCGGAGCGCCCACGCTCCCAGTGCCTCGCTCCACGGGCCGGTGAGTCGTGCGCCCAGGTCGCGGACGGTGGTCACCGCCGGGGAGATGGCGCGTGACATCGCCGCAGTCCGCGCGGACAGCGTCATGATCTTCTCGACGCGCGGGCGGCGCTCGTCCGACCATCGCCATAGCGACGCGGGGACGTCGGCGACGCTCGTGCCGCCGCCCGCACGCACCCCGAGCACGACGGCGTCCTCGAGCGCCTGGCATCCACCCTGCCCGACGTTCGGCAGCATCGCGTGCGCGGCGTCGCCGACGAGCGCGACGCGGCCGGTGACCAGCGAGGCGGGGGGAGCGGGGAGGTGGCGCAGCTCGTGGCACAGCACCGCGGCTGGATCGACGGAGGCCAGCAGCGAGGGGATCGGCGCGTGCCAGTCGGCGAGCCGTTGGCGGAGCTCCACGAACGTCGTCGGGACTCCGGTGGCGTCGGCGACGGACACGTACGAGTACAAGCGCCCGTCGGCGAGCGGCACGATCCCGACGACGATGCCGCGACCCCACGTCTCGCTCCCGACCGCACCGCCCGGCTCGCCAGGCGGCGCCTCGGCGACGAGCCGCCACGCCGTCGACCCGCCCGAGACGGGCCCCGGCGCGTCCGGCCACCAGCGCCGCCGGGTCGGCGAGTCGATGCCGTCGGCCGCGACGACGAGCGCGGCCTGGATCTCCTCGGCACCGTCGGGTGACCGGTCGTCGACGCCCAGCCGATCCTGCGACGGCTCCCCGTCCGGAGGCCCGTCACCCTGTCGCGGCGCGTCGCCGCCCCGCCCGATGACACCGTCCCGTTCGACGTCACGGCCCTGCCCGACGGCGTCGCGCACCCGCACGCGCGAGGGCCGCCCCGCGTCGCCGGGGTCCACGACGGCGGCGTCGACGCCGAGCCGCAGCGCGCCGTCGGGCAGGGCGTCGGCGAGCATGCCGACGAGCTGGGCGCGGTGCAGCACGAGCGTCTGGTCGCCGAACCGGGCGCTCGCGGCGGACGCGTTCGCGCGGACGAGCCAGCGCCCGTCGGGCCGGCGCAGCCCCACCTCTCCCTGGAGCGCGGCGAGGTCGCGCAGCCGGTCGCCGAGGCCGAGCGCACCGAGCGCGCGGACGGCGTTGGGGGCGACGGCGATCCCGGCCCCGACGGGTTCGAGCGAGCCCGCGCGTTCCAGGACGGTGACGTCCCACCCGCCGCGGGAGAGCGCGACGCCGGACGCGAGCCCGCCGATCCCGCCGCCGACGACGACGGCCCGCGCGCTCATCACTCGATCTCACCCGCAGAGGCTCACGGTCGTGACGCTACCGGCGCAGCAGGTGGTGCCGCGTCCCCCGCGCGGGGGAGCGTCGCCGGGTGACCGGCCGCGCTGCGGTCGCGACGCTGACTGTCCGCACAGTCGTCGGCACGCCGACGGGCTGCGCGCGCTACCCCGTCGCCTGGGCGACGACGATCGCGAGCTGGGTGCGGTTCGCGACCCCGACCTTGGCGCACGCGCTGGAGAGGTGCGTCTTGACGGTCGCCTCGCCGAGGTAGAGGCGACCGGCGATCTCGCCGTTGGACAGGCCTTCGACGAGGAGGCGCGCGACGTCCAGCTCGCGCTCGGTGAGCGCGGCCAGGCGTTCCCCGGCCACGCGCCGGGTGGCCGCACCGGGGTCGGCGCCGACCTGGGTGATCATCGTCTTCGCCGCGCGGGGCGACAGCGCACCGCCACCCCCGGCGACGGCGTGGACCGCGGCGACGATCTCCGCGGGTTCGGCGTCCTTGGCGAGGAACCCGTCGGCTCCGGCACGGACCGCGTCGAGGATGATCTGCTCGGTGTCGAACGAGGTCATGGCGATCACGCCGGGCGGGTCGGGGAGCGCCCGGACCGCGCGGGTCGCGACGACTCCGTCGACGCGCGGCATCCGGAGGTCCATGAGGACGACGTCCGGGTGGTGGGCCTGGACCGCGGTGACGACCTGGTCCCCGTCGGCGGCCTCGGCGACGACGTCGAGCCCGCTGGCCTGCAGGATGGTGCGCAGCAGTCGGCGGACCATCGCGTCGTCGTCGACGACCATCACCCGGATCACGACGCGAGACTAGCGGTGAGCACCCACGCGAGCAGCGACGGTCAGCGGCCCCGGCCGGTGCCGGGCCGCTCCGTCGGCAGGTCCCAGGGCAGGCGGGCCCGCACGACGAAGTGGCCGCCGTCCACACCGGCGTCGAACGTGCCGCCCACGGCCTCGCACCGCTCGCGCATCCCCACGACTCCGGCGCCGCCGCCCGGCACGCCGGTGCCGCCGACGGTGGCACCGGGCTCACCGAGCAGCGGGGTGGTGTACGGGTCGAGGTCGTGCGTCAGCGCGTTGCGCACGGTGATGATGACGCCGTCGCCGGGCCGCGCCCGGACGTCCACATCGGCCCTGGCCCCGGGCGCGTGCTTCATGACGTTGGTCAGGGACTCCTGCACCACCCGGTACACGGCCCGTGTGAGCGCGGGCGGCGCGGCGTCGGCGTCGGTGACGAACACGGTCGCCGCGAGGTCGACGCCCGCGGCCCGGGCGTCGTCGAGCAGTGTCGCGAGGTCTCCCAGGGCGGGCGCAGACCCGGTGTACTGCTCGGAGCCGGCGCGCAGGGAGGTGATGAGGGCGCGCATCTCATCGAGGGCGCGGTGCGCCGAGGACCGCATGGTGCGGGCGGCGTCGACCACCCCGGGGTCGTTCGTGGTCACCTCGAGCGCGGACGCCTGGAGGGAGACGACGGAGAGGTTGTGCGCGACCGTGTCGTGCATCTCGCGCGCGATGAGCTCGCGCTCGTCCTGGCGCGACAGCTCGGTGCGCAGCTCGTCCGCCTGCGTGCTGAGCGCCTCCGCGCGCTGGTTCTCGGCGACGGCGACCTGCTGCGCGGCGTCGGCACGCCCGAGCGCCCGGCGCAGGAACCCGGCCCCCACGGACAGGCCGAGGCACAGCAGGGTCAGCACGACGTAGCCCACCGGGTCGAGAAAGGACGTCGCCGTGGTCCCCGGTGGCGTCGTGGAGAAGATCACCGCAGCGCCGTCGCGCGCCGCGTCGCGCCAGAACGAGACCCCGACGGCGAGCGTCGTCGCGGCGGTGCACAGCGCGACGACCTTCCACCGCCGCTCCCGCGCGATCACGAAGGGCAGCGCGACGAGCGGGGCCATCGCGCCGACGGGGGTCAGGACCCCCGCGGCGGCGGCGGCCAGGCACACGACGACGGCGTGCCGGTCGCGCCACACGACGGCCGCCGCGAGCCCGGCCGCGAGTACCCACCAGAGCAGCGTGAGCCCGACCCGCCACCCGGCGGGGTCCGGTCCGAGCCCGATGTTGTCGTACGTCGCGCTGACGATCCCGACGCCGAACGTCGCGGTCGCCGCCGCGACGGTGCCCAGGACGGACCACGCCCGGGCGAGTGGCGAGGGCCCGGTGGCGGACGGGACCGGATAGGGACCGGCGGCGCGGTGGTACGGCGGCGGGTACGGGCGCGCGGCGAGCGGCGGGCCTGACGGCGGCCGCGTGCCGCCCGGGGGCGGGCCCGTCCAGGTCGCGGGCCGGGTCGGTTGGCCCGCGTGCGGCGCGGGGTGTCGTGGCGACGGGCTGCCGGCACCGAGGGTGCCACCGGCGCCGTACGGACCGGCCGGAGGCGGTCCGGGCTGCTGCGGTGGCGGGTGCATGGGCGCGAGCCTACGGGCACCCGCCGACGGCGGGACTCCACCGTTCGGCCGGGGTCGGCGGCACGGGGTCCACCGGTCGGAGGGCCGAGTCGATCCGGTCGGTGGATCCCCCGGAGCGACCCCGACGCGCACTCTCGTCGTCGAGACCAGCACGACGTCGCCGACCGGGCGCCGTCGACCACGACGCAGGAGGCGACGATGTCCGCACCCACCCCGCACCCGCAGCAGCACCCTCCGGTGCCGCCGACCGGCCCGCAGTCCTCGTTCGCTCCTGGTCCCGGCGGCCACCCGCAGTCGGGACCGGCCGCGCGCCCCGCGATGCCGCCCTACGGCGCGCAGCCGCCGCAGGGTTACCCGGTCCACGGCTACCCGGCGCCGGGCGGGCAGCCTGGGGTCCCGCCTGCACCCCGGAAGTCCTGGTTCGCACGGCACAAGATCCTCACCGGGCTGGGCGTCGTCGTGCTGCTCGCGATCGTGGGCGCGAGCCTCGGGGGCGGCGACGAGCCGGCCGAGCCTGCCGCCGTCGCGGACGCGGGCGCGGAGGCCACCAGCCCCGAGGGCGCCGACGCCGAGGCGGACACCGCGCCCGCGGAGGAGGAGCCTGCCGAGGAGCCCGCACCCGAGCCGCCCGCGGCGCCCGGCGTCGGGACGGCCGTGCGCGACGGCAAGTTCGAGTTCACCGTGACGTCGGTGGAGACCGGCGTCCCGAGCGTCGGCGACCAGTACCTGAGCCAGGAGGCGCAGGGCCAGTACGTGCTCGTCCACGTGACGGTGAAGAACATCGGCGACGAGGCGCAGATGTTCACGGGCGGCAACCAGCAGCTCACCGACACCGAAGGTCGTACGCACGAGAGCGACAGCACGGCCGCGATCTACCTCGGCGACACGAACAGCTTCCTTACGGACATCAACCCGGGCAACGCGGTCGACGGAGTCGTCGTGTTCGACATCCCGGCCGACGCCGTCCCCGCGACGCTGTCCCTGCACGACTCGATGTTCTCGGGTGGCGTCGAGGTCTCGCTGGGCTGACGCGTCCCACGTCCACCGGTGCAGGCCTCGGACGCGTGCAGACCGTTCGACGCCGGCAACGGTTCCCACCGCGGCCACGCCCTCAAAGGCGTGGCCGCGGCTGCGCGCGTTCGTGCCCCGCACTCGGATGGCGGGCCGTGCGTGCGACCTGGTGCGGCGGTCCGGAGCAGGGGCGACGGGGTGTGGCGGACACGGAGTGTTGGATTGTGCGAGAAGTTGTTGACTTGTGTGGATCGGCCCGGGAGACTCGTAGCCCCGAGGTCGATGCCGTCCCGGGTTCTTGCCCCCTCATCGTCGAGAGGACACCCCATGAAGTTCCCCTTGTCCCGCGCGCGCTCGCGTGCCACCGCTGTCACGAGTGCGCTGGTCGCGCTCGGGCTGGCGGTGTCGGGCGCGGCCGCCGCCACGGCGGCACCGGCCCCGGCGAGCGTGCCGGCCGCGGCGACCGCCGTGGCCGAGCCGACGATCTCCCCGGTCGTCGACGCCAACTTCCCCGACCCCGACATCCTCCTCGTCGACGGCGTCTACCACGCCTACGCGACGAACCATCAGGGTCAGAACGTGCAGCACCGCACGTCGACGGACCTGGTCACGTGGAGTGCGCCGTCCGACGTCGCGCCCGACCTCGGGGCCTGGGTCAGCGAGTCGTGCACGTTCGCGCCGGGCGGCGCGACCGACCGCTGCGTGTGGGCGCCGGAGGTCTCGGCGGTCGAGGGCGGCTACGCCCTGTACTACACGGCGCGCGACGCGACGTCGCCGCGCCAGTGCCTCGGCGTCGCGCTGTCCGACACCCCGGACGGCCCGTTCGTCCCCGTCGGCGACGACCCGATCGTCTGCCCCAACGGCGAGGCCGGCACGGAGGACCTCGGCGGCGCGATCGACGCCGCGACGTTCGTCGACGGCGACCAACTCTACCTGCTGTGGAAGGCCGACGGGAACTGCTGCACGGGCAAGACGGCGATCATCTTCGCGCAGCCGCTCTCGCCCGACGGCGCGACGCTCACCGGCCCGCCCGTCGAGCTCATCCGCGTGGACAAGCCCTACGAGGGCCGCGTCGTCGAGGGCCCGACGCTCCTGGAGCGCGACGGCACGTACTACCTGTTCTACTCGGCGAACGACTTCGGCGGGGGCGGCTACCGCACGTCGTACGCGACGGCGTCGAGCCTCGCGGGCCCGTGGACCAAGGCCACGACCGAGCTGCTCACGAGCGACCGCTTCCAGGGCGACGTGCGCGGCCCGGGCGGGCAGGACATCGTCACCGCGCCCGACGGCTCGGACGCGATCGTCTTCCACGGCTGGAACGAGGCGTTCACCTACCGCGCGATGTACGTCGCGGACCTCGAGTGGACCGCCGACGGCGTCCCGTTCGTCCCGCAGGCGTCCGACCGCTACCAGGCGGAGGACGGCGTCGTCGCGAACGCGCGCGTCGTGGCCGACGGCGGGGCGTCGGGCGGGGCGAAGGTCGGCGGCCTGGACTTCGCGGACTCGTCCGTGACGGTCGAGGTGCACGCCGACGAGGCGGGCCCGGCGCTCCTGGGCATCCGGTTCGCCAACGGGTCGTTCGACGGCTCGACGCGCGTGCCGTCGACGAGCGCGCTGGCCGTCAACGGCGAGGTCACGGAGACCGTCGTCTTCCCGCACACCACGTGGGGCAACTGGCAGACCTCCGAGCACCTCGTGGACCTCGTCGCGGGGACCAACACGATCACCCTCACGCGCGGGACGTTCTACACCGAGCTCGACGCGTTCGACGTCTACCCCGCGACGCGCGACCCGCGTCCGTCGGCCCCGCCCGTCATCCCGTCCGACGCGACGCGGTACGAGTTCGAGGACGGCGTCATCACGCGCGGCTCGGTCGGGAGCGCGGCGGGCGCGTCCGGCGGCCAGAAGGTCGGCGGGCTCGACTTCCTCGACAGCTCGGTCGCGCTCCAGGTCCACGCCGACGAGGCGGGTCCGTACACGCTCGGGGTCCGGTTCGCGAACGGCTCCGAGCGGGGCGGCTACACGCTGGCCTCGACGAGCACCGTCACGGTGAACGGCGCGGACGCCGGCGTCGTCACGTTCCCGCACACGACGTGGGGCAACTGGCAGTCGGTCACGCACCAGGTCGAGCTCCAGCAGGGCTGGAACACCGTCGCCCTGACCAAGCTCACCTGGTACACCGAGCTCGACGCGCTCGACGTCTTCCCGGCCGAGGTGCCGCCCGTCGACCCGCAGGTCACCGTCACCGCGCAGCCCCGCTGCCTCGGCGGCACCCCGTACCTCGCCGTCCGCGCGACGAACGGCGGCGACGAGACCGTCGCGATCGCGCTCCGGACGGAGCACGGCGAGCGGTCCTTCGCCCAGGTCGACCCGGGCAAGAACGCCTACCAGTCGTTCAAGGCCCGCGGCGATCTTGACGCGGGCGAGGCGCTCGTGGTCGTCACCGACGTCTCGGGCACGACGACGGAGGTGACCGCCGCGTACGACGCGCTCACCTGCGCGTAGCGCACCCCCGGCGACGCCCGCGGTACCGCTCGGCCGATGAGCGGCACCGCGGGCGTCGTCGTGCGGTGAGGCTTCTCGGGCGCAGGTGTCCGCCACGTTGCGGCTCCACAGGCTCAGGTGGCACGTCGGGCACGAGGTGGTGAACGTTGCCCGAAGCCTCGTCCCGTACTCGGACATTGAGGGATCAAACCGGCAGGGCGGCTTCCTATGCTCGCCGTGGCCGCCCACCCGCAGGACGGGTGCCGCGCCGGCCGTGACCACCTCCCTCGTCCGAGCGGATCTGTGCTGTGACCACCGTCTTCACCCCGGGCTCCCCGGGTTCCTCCGGCGCGCCGCCCCGCGCGTCCTCGTCGCCCGCCGCGGCCGACGACACCTCGGCCGGCTCGCCCGCGGCCGACCACTCCGCGACCGTCACGTCGGCGGCCGAGCCCGCCGCACGACAGGCCGGCGCCGACGCCACGACCGGCGGTCCGCCGTCGGGCCCCGCCGACCGCGAGGTCCAGGCGCTGCGCCGCAGCCGTCTGGGCGCGCGACGCCGTCGGCGGAACCTGCTGTGGGCGCTGCTGCTCGCGGGCCCGAACGTCCTGCTGCTGCTGGTGTTCGTCTACCGGCCGCTGCTGCAGAGCTTCTACCTCTCGACGCTCCAGTGGAACCTCGGGTCGCCGGTCGCGCGGCCGGTGGGGCTGGGCAACTACGTCGAGTGGTTCACCGCCCCGACGACGGGCCGCATCGTCACGACGACGCTCGTGTTCACGCTCGCGACGGTCGGCGGCGCGATGGTGCTCGGCCTGGGGCTGGCACTGCTGCTCAACCGCAGGCTGCGCGGCCGCGGCGTCGCCCGGACCGTCGCGTTCGCGCCGTACGTGCTGTCGGGCTTCGCGGTCGGGATCCTGTGGCTGTTCATGTTCGACCCGCGCTACGGGCTGGTCCAGGAGCTGCTCGGCTGGATCGGCGTCGCGTCCCCGCAGTGGTACACGCAGCGCCCGTGGCCGCTGGTGATGATCGTCGTGGTCTACCTGTGGAAGAACCTCGGGTACGTCGCCCTCATCTACCTGGCGGGTTTGCAGTCCGTCCCGCAGGACCTGAAGGACGCGGCCGCGCTCGACGGTGCGTCGTCGGCCCGGACGCTGCGCTCGATCGTCCTGCCGCTCCTCACCCCGACGACGTTCTTCCTCCTCGTGACGATGCTCCTGGCGTCGCTCCAGTCGTTCGACATCATCAAGGCGATGACGCAGGGCGGCCCGCTCGGCTCGACGACGACGCTCATGTACTCGATCTACGAGGAGAGCTTCGTCAACGGGCGCGCGGGGTACGCGTCGGCGGTCGCCACGGTCCTGTTCCTCGTGCTGCTCGCGGTGACCGGGGTGCAGATGCGGTTCGTCCAGCGGAAGGTCCACTACGCATGAGCGCCGTCGCGCCCACCACGACGAGGCGCCCGGAGACCGCGCCCTCGACTCCCGCCGCGCTCGCCCCGCGCGCACCCCGCACCGCGGATGCCCGACGGCGCGGCCTCCAGCCGGGCGGGTACCTCGCCCTGGTCCTCGCGACCGTCGTGCTCGGCGCCCCGCTGGTGTGGATGGTGCTCGCGAGCCTGAAGACGCCCGCCGAGCTCTACACCGTCCCGCTGCAGTGGCTCCCGGGCACCGTGAACCTCGACAACTACGCGCAGGCCGCGGACTCGATCCCGCTCGGGCGCCTGCTGCTCAACAGCGTCGGGATCACGGTCGTGGGCGCGGGCCTCAAGGTCGCGCTGGGCCTCACGTGCGCGTACGCGCTCGTGTTCCTCGACTTCCCGTTCAAGAAGGTCGTGTTCGGGCTCGTCATCGCGACGCTCATGATCCCGCCGCAGATCACGATCATCCCCAACTACACGCTCGTCGCGAGCCTCGGGTGGCTCAACACCTATCAGGGCATCCTCGTGCCGGGCCTGGCGAGCGCATTCGGGACGTTCCTGTTCCGGCAGCACTTCCTCACGCTGCCGCGCTCGATCCTCGAGGCCGCCGAGCTCGACGGCGCGGGGCACTGGCGAAAGCTCTGGCGGTTCGTCGTGCCGATGAGCACGCCGACGCTCGCGGCGGTCGCGCTCGTGTCCGTCGTGACCGAGTGGAACGACTACCTGTGGCCGTTCCTCGTCGTCGACCGCCCGGACAAGATGACCCTCCCTGTGGGCCTCACGCTGCTGCAGAACACCGACGGCATGACGAACTGGGGCGTGCTGCTCGCCGCGACGGTGGTCGTGACGCTGCCGATCCTCGTCGTCTTCCTCGTCCTCCAGCGCCGCCTCGTCGCGGGCCTCACCGCCGGCGCGGTCACCGGCTGACCCACCCCACGCCGTCGTGCCCGACGACGGCGCCCACCCGGACGCGCTGCGCACCCCGCGTGTCCGCCCCACCACCCGACTCCCCGGCCCGCCCGCAGCGGTCCGGGTTCCCCGAAGCGCACCGAGACCCGGTGCACGACCTGAAGGAGCACCTGTGTCCCACCGCACCGCACCCGGCCGGCCCACGCGCCGTCGTCGGGCCCGCGCCGCCGTCACCGCGCTCGCGGCGACCACCGCCCTCGCGCTCACCGCGTGCGCCGGCCCGAGCGTGGCCGGGGCCGACGGCGCCGGCACCGCGGGCGACGAGGCGACGGCCGAGGCCGTCGACTGGTCCGCCGTCGAGCCCGCGTCCGAGATCACGTGGTGGAGCAACCACCCCGGCACGTCGCAGGAGATCGAGCAGGAGCTCATCGACCGGTTCGAGGAGGAGTCCGGCATCACGGTCAACCTCGTCACGGCAGGGGCCAACTACGACGAGGTCGCCCAGCGCTTCCAGGCCGCGTCGCAGACGGACGAGCTCCCCGACGTCGTCATCGCGTCCGACGTCTGGTGGTTCCGCTACCACCTCAACGACCAGATCCTGCCGCTCGACGACGTGCTCGACTTCGTCGAGGCCGACGCCGCCGACTTCCAGCCCGCGCTCTACGCGGACTACGAGTACGACGACCAGCACTGGGCCGTGCCCTACGCGCGCTCGACGCCGCTGTTCTACTACAACAAGGACCTGTGGACGGCGGCCGGTCTGCCCGACCGCGGCCCCGAGACGTGGGCGGAGCTCGAGGAGTGGGACGCGTCCCTCAAGCCGCTCGTCCCGGCGGGCGGCTCGACGTTCGGCCTGTCCACCGGCCCGTCGTGGGGCGCGTGGTGGTTCGAGAACATGATCTGGGGCCAGGGCGGCACGTACTCCGACGGGTTCGACCTCACGCTCGACACCGAGGAGGCCGTCGCGGGCGGCCAGTTCCTGCACGACCTGTTCCACGAGAAGGGCGTCGCGACGCTCTCCGCGGACGACGCGATGGCCGACTTCTCGTCCGGCCTCATCGCCTCGACGATCGGCTCGACGGGCTCGCTCAAGGGTGCGCTCGACGCGGCGTCGTTCGAGGTCGGCACGGCCTACCTTCCCGACGGCCCGGCCGGCGGCGGCACCCCGACCGGTGGCACCGGCCTCGCGATCCCGTCGTCGAAGTCGCCCGAGCAGCAGCTCGCCGCGGCGATGTTCCTCGCGTTCCTCACCAACACCGAGAACACCGCGTACTTCTCGCAGAACACGGGCTACATGCCGGTGCGCACGTCGGCCGTCGAGTCCGACACCATGACGGCCGTCTACGAGGCGACGCCGCAGTTCCGCACGGCCGTCGACCAGCTCGCCGACAAGGCACGCCCGCAGGACGACGCGCGCGTCTTCATCCCCGGCGCCGACGCGCTGCTCAACGAGGCGATCGAGCGGATCGTCATCGAGGGCACCGACCCGGCGGAGGCGTTCGCGTCGATCGCTCCGCGCATCGAGACCGCGTACGCCGAGAACGTCGAGCCGTACCTGTGACCGCGCTCCCGGACGCCGCACGCGGCGTCGAACACCTCCCCGCACCCGGGCCTGCGCTCTCCCTGGCGTCGGCGCAGGTCCAGGCCCCGGCGACGGGCGACGCACGGCGCCGCCCGCGCGTGATCGCGCACCGCGGCAACAGCTCTGTCGCGCCGCAGAACACGCTCGCCGCGTTCGAGGCGGCGTGGCGCGCGGGCGCGGAGTCGATCGAGATCGACGTGCGGCTCACCGCGGACGGCGACGTCGTCGTCATCCATGACGACACGGTGGACGCGACGACGTCGGGCAGCGGCGCGGTCGCGGAGCTCGACCGGTCCGCGATCCGCGCGCTGGACGCCGGGTCGTGGTTCTCGCCCGCGTTCGCGGGCCAGCGCGTGCCGACGTTCGCGGAGACGGTCGAGTTCCTGGAGCGCCGCCCGGGGATCGACCTGCTCCTGGAGCTCAAGGGGTCGTGGACGGCGGAGCAGGCGGCGCGGGTGACGGACCCGCTGCGGTCCGCCGGGCTCGCGGACCGCGTCGTCGCGCAGAGCTTCTGGCCCGAGACCGTCGCGGCGCTGCGCGACGCCGACCCCGGGCTGTGCCGCGGGTTGCTCGTCGCGACCCTCGACGACGACGTGCTCTCCCGGTGCGCCGCGCTCGACGTCGCGTGGTGCAACCCGCTCGGGACGCTGCTCCTCGAGGACCCCGACCTCGTGCGGCGCCTGCACGACGACGGCCGCGAGGTCGCGGTGTGGACGCTCGACGAGCCCGCGCACTGGGCCTCCGCGGTCGCCCTCGGGGTGGACGCGATCATCACCGACCGGCCCGACCGGCTCGCGGGGTGGCTCGCGGCCCGCGGCGTCTGACGCCTCGCCGGTCGCCTCCGGGGTCGCGTGCCCGGACGCTCGTCGTCCGGCGCGCGGCCCCGGATCTCGCGTGCCGTCGCGCGTGTCCCCGGGAGGTCAGCGCACCACGATCGTCGTCACGACGTCCGTCACGCTCGGCCGCCGCGGCGTCGACCCGAACCCGAACCGGACGGGCGGGTCGACGTCGCGCAGGTCGCCCAGCGGCGCGCCGTCCCACGTCGTCTCGGCGGCGACGAGCGCGTGGACGTCGGTCGCGCCGTAGTGCTCGGCGCGGCCCGGCCCGGCGGACCCGCGCGTGCGGACGCCGCGCAGCATCACGCGCGCGACGGGGTCGGTGAGCGCGGTGAGGTGCCGGGACGTCGCGAGACCGGAGGGCGCGGCCCGCAGCACGCACCCGATCGGCGTCCGCCGCCCGAACGCGACCCTCGCGCCGAGCGGTCCGGCCGCCACGCGCCAGCCCGGGAGGCGGCCTCGGCCCGCCGCTGCTCCCGCCACCGTCCCAGGGTCGGCGTCGGGCTCGACGTCGGTCGCGTCGGGCGTAGCGACGGTCGCGGCAGTCGGCTCGTCCGCGACGGCGACGGGCACGTGCTCGACCCGGTCGAAGCGGTAGGTCGCGGCGACGAGATCGGCGACGTCGCGCGACGGCGCGAGCAGGACGCGCTCGCCGTCGGGCCGCTCGACCATGACGTCGGCGAACGCCCCGAACGGCGACGCGTCCCAGCGCCCGACGACGACGCGCGTCCCCGACGCCGTGCCCCACCCCGCGATGCGGCCGCGGAACCGCAGGACGCTGGCCATCCGGGCAGCGTAGGCCCGGCACCTCGGGCTCGCGCCCGCTCGGGCGAGCGGCCGAACGGGCGAGCGGGCCGAACGGGCGAGCCGGCTGAACGGGCGAGCGGCCGAACGGTCACCCCGCTCGGCGCGCGAGCCCCCGTGCGGGGCGCGACGCTCGGAGGAGGCGGCGACCGCCGTCGGGCAGCAGGAGGTGACCCGTGCCGAAGACGACGCGCGACGGCGACGCTAGGCAGTCCGAGATCCCCAGCACGCTGCAGCGTTCGGACGAGAAGGCGCAGCGCACGTTCGCCAAGGCGTACGACGCGGCGATGGAGCAGTACGGCTCTCAGGCGCGTGCGCGGCGCGTGGCGTTCGCGGCGCTCAAGCACACGCACGAGAAGATCGGCGACCACTGGGAGCCGAAGGACGAGCCCGGGCCGTCGGACGAGCGTGCCGAGGAGGGCGGTCTCGAGTCCTCGACGGACACTGCGGGCGGCGTCGACGCGAACGCGACGAAGGAGCACCTGCTCGACGTCGCGCGCCGGCTCGACGTGGACGGCCGGTCGTCGATGACGAAGGACGAGCTCGTCGAGGCGATCCAGCGCGCGAACGACCGCGCGACGCGGCGGGCGCGCGGCGACTGACCACGCTCGACACCCCCGCCGCTCAGGCGCTGCGGCGCCGGGGGACGCGCACGCGGTCGAGGTCCTGCGCGACGGTGAGCTCGCCGTCGAACACCTCGCGCGCCTCGCGCCAGAACTCCGTCGGGTCGGGGTAGCGCTGCGAGAAGTGCGTGAGCACGAGCGACCGGACGCCGGCCTGCGCCGCGACGGTCGCCGCCTGCCGCGCGGTGAGGTGGCCCCAGCGCTCGGCCTGGTCGCGGTCGCGGTCGAGGAACGTCGACTCGATGACGAGCAGGTCCACGCCGTCCGCGAGGCGGTGCACCGCGTCGCACAGGCGCGTGTCCATGACGAACGCGAACGACTGGCCCGGGCGCGGGCGGCTGACGTCGTCGAGCGTGACGGTCCGGCCGTCGGGCGCGACGACCGTCCCGGTGCGCTGCAGCTCGCCGACCGGCGGCCCCGCGAGGCCGTGGCGCGCGAGGAGCACGGGGTCGAGCGACCGGCCGTCGGGCTCGTCGAGGCGGTATCCCATCGCCTCGATCGTGTGGTCGAGGCGCTCGGCGCGCAGCGTGAAGGCCGGCTCGGGGCGGCCCGGGACGGGCGGGACGACGCCGTCCGTGGTGAGCGGCTGGAGTGCGAGGTGCCCGCGGCGGTAGTGCGCGCTCGCGTCGAGCAGGTGGTCGACCCACCGCTGGCCCGACGCCGGGTACGTCACCCCGATCGTGTGCCGCACCCCGTCGCCGCTGATGCGCTGGGAGACGCCCGCGAGGCCGAGGCTGTGGTCGCCGTGCAGGTGCGTGACCGCGATGCGCGTGAGGTCGGTCGCGGAGACGCCCGCGAACGTCATCTGTCGCTGCGTGCCCTCGCCCGGGTCGAAGAGGATCGCCTCGTCGTCCCAGAGCAGCACGTAGCCGTTGTGGTTGCGCGTGCGGGTCGGGACCATGCTGGCCGTGCCCAGCACCACGAGCTCGCGGCGAGACATGGAGCCAGCCTGCCACGGCCCGCGGCGCGCGCGGGTGTGCCGCGGGCCGGGCTCGTAGGGTGGCAGGAGCCGCCCCCGAGACCCCGGAGAACCATGCGCCTGCTGCTCGTCCGCCACGGACAGACCCCGTCGAACGTCGCGGGCCTGCTCGACACCGCCTTCCCGGGGCCGGGGCTCACCGCGCTCGGCGCCCGCCAGGCCGCGGCGATCCCGGGCGCGCTCGCGGACCGCGTCGTCGACGGCGTCGCGGTCTCGACCCTCGTGCGCACGCACCTCACGGCGGCGCCGCTCGCCGAGCGGCACGGACATGACCTGCTCGAGCTCGACGGACTGCGCGAGGTCGACGCGGGCGACCTGGAGATGTCCGCCCACCACGACGACCACATGCGCTACCTCGAGACGGTGTTCGCGTGGGGGCGCGGCGAGCCCGGCCGGCGCATCCCCGGTGGCCCCGACGGCACCGAGTTCCTCGACCGCTACGACGCGGCGCTCGCGGCCGTCGCGGACGCCGGGTGGGAGACGGCCGTCGCCGTGTCGCACGGCGCGGCGATCCGCGCGTGGGCGTGCGCGCGCGTCGACGGCGTCGACATCGACCTGCTCGCGTGGACGCCGCTCGCCAACACGGGGCTC
Organism: Cellulosimicrobium composti; assembly: GCF_009711085.1. Classification (GTDB taxonomy): domain Bacteria; phylum Actinomycetota; class Actinomycetes; order Actinomycetales; family Cellulomonadaceae; genus Cellulosimicrobium; species Cellulosimicrobium composti. Next base: position 54,188 of record NZ_WMKA01000005.1, on the reverse strand, counting down.
GTCGAGGTCGAGGGCGACCCGGACTCGGGGTGGCGGCTCGTGGGTCTGAGCGACGGCCCGCTCGGCGGGGCCGCGCTCGACGACCTCGTCGCCGAGGACCCGACGGGGGAGTCCGTCGCGGAGGAGGGGCGGCGCGCCGCGACGGACGACTGACCCCTACCGCCCGGCTCGCCGTCGCAGTTCCGCGGACATCCACGGGTAGGGGTCGACGAGCGCCTCGCGCCCCGCGCGCACGTCGTCACGGAGCGAGCGCAGGACGCCGCTCGCGACGTAGAAGCGTCCCCGGGTGTTGCCGACGGCGTCGAGCAGTCCGGACTGGACGAGGCGTCGCAGGTCGCGCGTGGCGGTCTGGTCCTCGATCGCTGCGTGCTTGGCGTACGACGGGCGCGTGACCCGGTACCCGAGCGCGGCGTCGAACAGTGCGTCAGTTGTCCTCTCGGGGACGCCGTGCTCGGCGACGATCGCGTCCAGCGCACGCCACGTCGTCTCCGCCTCCTGGAAGCGGCGCCGGAGGGTCTGTGCCTGCATGTGGTGCGCCCGGAGCGTGAACTTGATCCAGAGGGTCGCGTCGTTCTGAGGTCTCCAAGCGCCTTCGCCCGTGACGGCCAGGACGCGGTAGTAGTCCTCCGTGTTGCTCCCCAGCCACTCCTCGATGCTCGAGAAGGTGGGCTCGAGCACTCGGTCCTGTCCCAGCACCAGGGTCTGGAGCGCCCGCGCCATGCGGCCGTTGCCGTCCCGGAAGGGGTGGATCATCACGAGATTCAGGTGCGCCATCGCCGCGTCCACCATCGCATCGGCGCCGTCGTGCCGGATCGTCGCGACGAGGGACTCGACGAGCCCGGGGACCTCCTCCGCGGGTGGCCCCTCGTAGACGGTCCGATCCGCGGCTTCGTCCCGGACGTACACGGCGCCAGGGCGAAAGCGGCCCGGGTCCGCTCCGAGGTCGTGCTCCAGCAGCATGAAGTGCAGGGAGCGCAGCGTCTGGGGTGTCAGCACGAACTCCGGGTCGGGAGTCATACGCAGGATGAACGTCATCATCCGGCGGTACCCCATGATCTCTGCCCACGTCTGCTCGTCTGCCGTCATCGGAGGCTCGTCGTCGACGGCAGCGACGGCGTCCTGGTCCGACACGGTGTAGCCCTCGATCGTGTTCGAGCCCTGGATCGCTCGCGCCTGGGTGGTCCGGCGCATGCCGCTCGACCACCGGCGCGGAACACGCAGCACGTCCGCGAGCGACTCCCGCAGCGAGCGGACGTCGTCGATCACAGCCAGATCTTCGAGATCGGTGTCGGGGGCGCGGTAGATCGACGGGAGCATGGGACTCCTTCCGGGGATGTAATGATCAAATCATTCAGTCACATCCTAGCGGTATGACGCAATGATTTGATCATTCCATCATTGCGATGCATGGCACGGCCCTGGCGGTCGTCACGATCGTGACATACGCTCAGCGGCATGGCCGACGCACCGCCGCCCAAGCCCAACGAGCGCGCGCTCGAGTCCGACATCGTCACCGACCTGCGCGAGCAGATGACGTACGGGTCGTACCTGCACCTCGACACGCTGCTCGCCGCGCAGGAGCCGGTGAGCGACCCGGCGCACCACGACGAGATGCTGTTCATCGTCCAGCACCAGACCACCGAGCTCCGGCTCAAGCTCGTGCTGCACGAGCTGCTGTCCGCGCGCGACCTGCTCGCCGCCGACGAGCTCGGCGCCGCGCTCAAGCGCATCGCGCGCGTCAAGCACGTGCAGCGCACGCTCACCGAGCAGTGGTCGGTGCTCGCGACGCTCACCCCGAGCGAGTACGCGCAGTTCCGCGGGTTCCTCGGGCACGCGTCGGGCTTCCAGTCGTGGCAGTACCGCGCGGTCGAGTTCCTGCTCGGCAACAAGAACGCGCGCATGCTCGCGGTGTTCGACGCCGAGCCTGACGCCCGCGCCGAGCTCGCCCGCCTGCTCGCCGAGCCGAGCGTCTACGACGAGTTCCTGCGCCACCTCGCGCGGCACGGCCACGACGTGCCGCAGCGCGTCCTGGACCGCGACGTCACCGTGGCGCACACGCTCGACGACGACCTCGTCGAGGTCTTCCGCCGCATCTACGACGATCCGGAGGCGCACTGGTCGGCGTACGAGACGTGCGAGGAGCTCGTCGACCTGGAGGACAACTTCCAGCTCTGGCGGTTCCGCCACATGAAGACCGTGCTGCGCATCATCGGCACCAAGCGCGGGACGGGCGGGTCGAGCGGCGTCGGGTTCCTCCAGAAGGCCCTCGATCTCACGTTCTTCCCCGAGCTGTTCGCCGTCCGCACGGAGATCGGGCGGTCGTGAGCGGCCAGCCTCTCGGTCGCGCGGGCGACGGCGGCACGTGGCTCCCGCCGTTCGCCGACGCGCACGTGCACCTCGGCCTCGCCGACCCCGTCGCAGTGCGGCGCGGCGGGATCGCCGTCGTGCACGACCTCGGGTGGGTGCCCGACGTCGCACGCACGTGGCCCGGCCGTCCCGACTTCCCCGAGGTCGCGTTCGCCGGGGCCTTCCTCACCGCGCCCGGCGGCTACCCGTCCGACCGCTCGTGGGCGCCGCCGGGGTCGGTGGCCGAGGTCGGGACCCCCGACGACGCCGTCGCCGCCGTCGACCGCCAGGTCGCCGCGGGTGCCTCGTTCCTCAAGGTCACGCTCCACGCCGACGCCGGCCCGGTGCTCGACGACGTCACGCTGACCGCGCTCGTCGGCCACGCCCACGCGCGGGGCCGGGACGTCGTCGCGCACGTGGAGGGCAGGGGCATGGCGGCGCGTGCGGTCGAGGCGGGCGTCGACCGGCTCGCGCACGCCCCGTTCTCCGAGCGGCTGCCCGACGACCTGCTCGCCGCGATGGCCCGACCCCGCGCCGTCGAGCACGACCCTGCTCGCGGTCGAGAACGGGGTAACTGCCGGAATGAGCCGGATGACGACAGCAACCCCGTGCTCGGCGGGGCGGGGGGTCGGACGGCCGGGCGGAGCCGCACGACCTGGGTGAGCACGCTCGACATCCACGGCTGGGGCAGCCCGACTGCCGAGCAGGACGTCGCGATCGACAACGTGCGGCGGTTCGTCGCGCTCGGCGGGACCGTCGTCTACGGGACCGACCTCGGTAACGGACCGATCCCGCACGGCGTCGTCGAGCGCGAGCTGCGGGCGCTCGCGGCCGCCGGTCTCGACGCCCCCGCCCTGCTCGGCGCGCTCACGCGCGAGGCGGCGCACCCGCGCGCCGCCGACGGCGTCGACGGCGTCGACGATCACGTCGAACGCCCCCGGCGCGCGTCGCCCGCGACGTGGATCCCCGGCGACCCGCCCGACCCCGACGACCTCGACGCGGTGTGCGCGTGGCTCGCGCGCGCCGTCGTCGTCGACGACCCCGCCCGCGCGCAGCGCGCGCCCGCCACCCCGGAGGACCGGCCATGACCGACCCGACCCCGAGCACCGTGCTCCCCGCCGACCACGCCGCGCGCTCCGCCGCGCTCGACGCCGCCGACCCGCTCGCGCGGTTCCGTGACGCGTTCGTCGACTCCGACGAGGTCACCGCCTACCTCGACGGGAACTCGCTCGGGCGGCCGACGCGCGCGGCGGCCGAGCGGCTCGCCCGGTTCGCGACGGACGTGTGGGGTGCGCGGCTCATCCGCGGCTGGGACGAGGAGTGGTACGACCTCCCGCTGACGCTGGGCGACCGGATCGGCGCGGTGACGCTCGGCGCGGCGCCGGGCCAGACGTTCGTCGGCGACTCGACGACCGTGATCCTCTACAAGCTCGTGCGCGCCGCTCTCTCGGCGCCGCAGGTCGCGGGCCGCGACGAGATCGTCCTCGACGCGGGGAACTTCCCGACGGACCGCTACGTGCTGGAGGGCGTCGCGCGCGAGCACGGGGCCATGCTGCGGTGGATCGAGCCCGAGCACGACGCGGGCGTGACGCCCGGGCAGGTCGCCGCCGTGCTCTCGCACCGCACGGCGCTCGTGCTGCTCAGCCACGTCGCGTACCGGTCGGGGTACGTGAGCGACGCCGCCGCGATCACGGCGCTCGCGCACGACGCCGGCGCGCTCGTCCTGTGGGACCTGTGCCACTCGGTCGGGGCGCTGCCGGTCGAGCTCGACGCGTGGGGCGTGGACCTCGCGGCGGGCTGCACGTACAAGTACCTGAACGGCGGCCCGGGCGCGCCCGCGTTCGGGTACGTGCGCGCCGACCTCCAGGACGTGCTGACCCAGCCGATCCAGGGCTGGATGGGCAGCGCGGCACCGTTCGAGATGGGCCCGGCGTACGCCCCGCACGACGGGGTGCGGCGCTTCCTGTCCGGGACGCCCGCGATCGTCGGGATGCTCGCGATGCAGGACATGCTCGACCTCGTGGACGCGGCGGGGATCGCGGCGGTGCGGGCCAAGTCGGTCGCGCTCACCGAGCACGCGACCGCCCTCGTGGACGACCTCCTGCTCCCGCTCGGCGCCCGGTACGCGTCGCCGCGCGACCCCGAGCGCCGGGGGAGCCACGTGACCGTGGACCACGCCGCGTTCGAGGCGACGCTCCCGCTGCTGTGGGAGCGCGGCGTCATCCCCGACTTCCGCCGCCCGGACGGCCTGCGCCTCGGCCTGTCCCCGCTGTCGACGACCTTCGACGAGGTGCGCGTCGGCGTCGAGGCGGTGCGCGACGCGCTCGTGGAGGTGCTCGGCCGCGCGGGCGGCGCGGCGTGATCCTCGACGACCTCGACGCGCGGCCGGGGAGCACGACGTCCCTGCTGCGCACCGTCGTCGGGCTGTACCTGCGCGACCTCGGCGGGGCGGTCGCGGCGGCCGACCTCGTCGCGCTGCTCGGCGCGCTCGGCGTGCCGCCCGCGGGAGCGCGCAGCGCGGTCTCGCGCGTCAAGGCCAAGGGGCTGCTCGCCCCCGCGACGCTCGACGACGGCCGCGCCGCGTACCGGCTCGCGCCCGACGCGGTGCCGATGCTGGAGCGCGGCGACCGGCGCATCTTCACGTACCGGCAGCAGGGCGACGACGACCCGTGGTGCCTCGTGTCGTACTCGCTCCCAGAGGCGCGACGCGACGCGCGCCACCAGCTCCGGCGCCACCTCGCGTGGATCGGTGCGGGCACGGTCGCCGACGGCCTGTGGATCGCCCCGGGGCATCTCGTCGACGAGGTCGAGCAGATCCTCGTCGCGCTCGGGGTGCGCGACGCCGCGACGGTGTTCGTGGCCGGGCCGCCGCGCGTCTCCGGGTCGTTCGCCGAGGCCGCGGCGCGCTGGTGGGACCTCGACCGGGTCGCGGCGCTGCACCGGACGTTCCTCGCGCGGCACGACGGCGCCGCGACGGCGGGGGAGCCGACGCCGCGCGAAGCGTTCGCGCGCTGGGTCCGGGCGGTCGACGACTGGCGTCCCGTCCCGTACGCCGACCCGGGCCTGCCGGCGGCGGCGCTGCCCGCAGGGTGGCCCGGCACGGCGAGCGTCGCCCTGTTCGACGCGCTCCGCGCCGCGCACGTGGCGGCGGCCCGGGAGCACGTCCGGGTCGTCGTGGGGCGCTGATCGCGGCACAGTGAGGTCATGACCGACACGACGCCCGACCTCCCGCCCGCCGTGCGCACGCTCGTCGACGCGACCAACGCCGGCGACTCCGCGCGCTTCCTCACCGCGTTCACGGACGACGGCTTCCTCGACGACTGGGGCCGGCAGTTCCGCGGGCACGACGAGCTCGCGAGCTGGGACCGCACGGACAACATCGGCAAGCGCGCGCGCTTCGAGGTGACGGGCCTGCGCGACGGCTCGACGCCCGACGAGGTGCTGCTGGACCTGACCGTCTCCGGGGACGGCTACAACGGCCCGGCGACGTTCACGATCCTTCTGCGCGACGGCCTGATCGCGAGCCTCGTCATCTCCTGAGCGCACGTCCGGCCCGCGTGGGAGGCGCGGTCCGGGCGACGGCGCCGGGGGTGGTGGGACCACGGCGGTGAGGCCACCTCCGGGCGCTGCGCGGTCGCGTTCCGGGGCGCCTCCGGGACGGTCATCCGGGCGCCGCCTCGCGTTCACCGGACCGTCGGTGGGACGTCACCCCGGATCCCTACGGTGACAGCGCTTCTCACCACGGGTCCGGCGCAGCCACGGTGGTCCGACGGTCGTCGCGGCGCGGACCCCCGACCTGCGAAGGAACCCATGAAACCGCACGCCTCCCGACGTCCCGGCGCGCTCGCGCGCGCCGCGGCGTCCGCGCTCGCCGTCTCGCTCGTCGGCACGGCGCTCGTCGCCGCGACCGCGACCCCGACGGCCGCCGCCGACGAGTCCCTGCTCTCGACGTCCGGCACGACCTGGCGCTACCTCGACGACAACACGAACCCGGCGGGCGCCGACCCGAACCAGCGCGCGTGGACGACCACGGCGTTCGACGACTCCGCGTGGAAGACCGCGACGGGCGCGTTCGGTGCCAAGCGCGGCGCCGCGACGGGGATCGGCGCCGCGTTCCCGATCACCACGCTCCTCACCCAGTACATCGAGGGCACGACGACGGACGTCCCCACGTTCTTCTTCCGCACCGACGTGGAGCTCACCGCGGCAGACCTCGACGGCGTGCCCGCGTTCGAGGGCGAGATCGTCTATGACGACGCCGCGATCGTCTACGTGAACGGCGAGGAGGTCGTGCGCCTGGGCGACGACGGGCGCGAGATCACGGAGAACCTCCAGTACCACGGCAACGGCCGCACGGACCCGGTGACGGGCACGTTCGTCGTCCCGGCCGACGCGTTCACGCCCGGCGAGAACACGATCTCCGTCGCGCTCTACCAGGACGCGCCGACGAGCTCGGACATCTACCTCGACGTGCGGTCGCTCGTGCCGACGCCCGGCGAGGTGCGGGACGTCGCCCTCAACGTCGGCGCGGACGAGACGCAGGCGAACGTCGCGTGGTTCTCGACGCTGCCGGGCGCGGGCGAGGTGCAGTGGGCCCGCGCCGACGAGGCGGGCGGCGAGGTCGACTGGCGGACGGCCGCGACGTCGTCGTCCCGGAACGGCACCGCGGCCGACGGGGCGACCTACCACCACGCGACGATCACCGGTCTCGAGGAGGACTCGGACTACGTGTACCGCGTGGGCAGCGCCGCGACCGGCTGGTCGGCGCCGACGACGTTCACCACGGGCACGTTCGGCGACGAGTTCAGCGCACTCTTCGTCGGCGACGCGCAGATCGGCGCGAGCGGCAACGCCGCGAACGACGCCGCGCGCTGGGCTGCGAACCTCGACACGATGACCGCGCGGCACCCGGACACGGCGTTCCTCATCTCCGCGGGCGACCAGGTGGACAGCGCCGGCAACGCCGCCCAGTACACCGGGTTCCTCGCGCCGCGCCAGATGCGCGAGCTGCGCTTCGCCGTCCAGGACGGCAACCACGACACGGCGTCCGCGCTCTACGACCAGCACTACGCGATGCCGAACCTCTCGCCCGAGCAGCGCCGCGACTACTGGTACTCCTACAACAACGTGCTCGTCGTCGCGATCGACTCCAACGACTCCGACCCTGCCGAGATCGCCGGCCACGAGGCGTTCCTGCGCGACGTGATCGGCACCCGCGGTGACGCGTACGACTGGGTCGTCGTGACGTTCCACCACTCGCTCTACAGCCAGGCGTTCCACTCGCGCGACACCGACGTGGTCCGGATGCGCGAGGCCCTGTCGCCGGTCTTCAGCGAGCTCGGGGTCGACCTCGTCCTCGCGGGGCACGACCACATCTACACGCGCTCGTACCTCATGGAGGGCGCGACGCCCGTCGTGCCGGACGAGGCACCGGCCGAGGGCGACGTGCTCACCCCCGACGAGGACCAGGTGCTCTACCTCACCGGCAACTCGTCGTCGGGCTCCAAGTTCTACGACTTCGACGGCGCCAAGCCGTGGACGGCGCGCTGGGAGCAGTCGCGCGAGGCGAGCTACTCCGACCTCGACGTGACGCCCACGTCGCTGACCGTCACGACCTACACGACCGGGTCGCAGCGCGTCGTCGACCGGGTGACGCTGCAGCGCGAGGCCGCCGCGGGCCCCGCGCTCGATGTCGAGACGAGCACGCGCTGCCTCGCCGGCACCGCGTACGTCGCGGTCCGCGCGACGAACACCGGCGACGTCCCGGCCGACGTCGTGCTCGCGACGCCGTTCGGCACGCGGACGGTCGCGACGGTCGCGCCGGGCAAGGCCGCCTACCAGTCGTTCTCGACGCGGTCGGCCGCGGTCGACGCCGGGTCGGTCTCCGTGACGGGCACCGTGCCCGACGACGGGACCTCCTCCGTGCGGGACGTCGCCTACCCGGCGGTCGCCTGCGGCTGAGGCTGCGCCTCCGGGCTCGCGGCGTGAGGACGCTGCGGGCTCAGGCGGGGTCGTCGAGCGGCTGGACGACGACCCCGCCGAAGCGGGCCTCCTGGGCCCGGTGCTCGACGCCGCCGATCCACACGCGCCCGGCGAGGACGTCGGGCGAGGCGGGCGATCCGTCGTCGGCGTGGTGGGCGGTGTACCCGCCGAGGAGGCTCGCGTTCGAGAGCGAGACCGCGCGCCCGTCCGCGTCGGTGACGTCGAGCGCGCACCACGTGCACACGTGCCGCGGGTAGCGCGGGTTCTCGCGCAGGAGCGTCCCGCACACGGGGCAGTGCTGCGCGGGCCGCGGGTCGCCGTCGGGCAGGACGAGCCCGCCCGCGCGCACGAGCCCGCCCTGGGCGGTGCGGCGCGCGAGCGCGGTGAGCTCGCGCCGCGCGATCCCGGGCCAGCCGTGGGCGGCGGCGGACCACTCCGGCGGCACGGCGCGCGCCCCGTACCGCGCGCCGAGCAGCGCGCCGGCGATCGCCGCGACGGTGTCGGTGTCGCCGCCCACGGCCACGGCCGCCTGCAGTGCGGCGACGAGGTGGTCGCGGCCGGCGGACCTCGACCCCTCGGGCGCCGAGGTCGTCGCGATCGCGCGCCACGCCGCCTGGAGCGCGGTCACGGTGAAGCCGTTCTGCCCCAGGTCGGCCGCGGGCTGCGGCGCCTCCGCGTCCGCGATCCACCCCGACCAGCGAGCCGCCGCGTCGGGTTCCAGCAGGTCGAGCCCCGCGCGGACGTCGAGCCGCTGCGCCACGACCGCGACACGCACCGCCTCCGACCACAGCACGCACGACTCGGCAGCGAGCGGGTCGGTGTGCGTGAGGCTCGCGACCGACCGGGCCGCGCGCGCCGTCGCGACCCGGTCGTCGAGCGCGACGAGACCGACGACGCCCGTGCGCATGAGCGCGCCGTTCCCGGCCGTGCGCCCGGTCGCCGCGTGCAGGGCCGCCGACGCCTCGCGCAGGCGGGTCGCCGCCGGTCCGCGCCGGCCGGCGGCGTCGCGCAGGACGGCCGCCGTCTGCGTCCCGACGTCCGACGCGCCACCCGTGCGCCACGCCTCGAAGCCCGCGCCCACGGCGTCGAGCGGGGTGGCGCCGAACGCGTCGGGGACGTCGGACAGGACGTCGTGCGCGGCCGTGACGCGCGCGACGCACACCGACATCTGCGTGTCGTCGCTCCACTCGCCCGGCTCGTACGGGCCCAACCCGCCCCCGCGCATCACCGCGACCTCGTCCCGCCGCCCGGGACCGGGCGGCTGCGCGAACTCGTACGGGACACCGAGCGCGTCGCCCGCGGCCTGGGCGAGCAGCACGCCCGACGCGCGGTCGAGCAGGTGGTGGTCGAGCGGGTCGGGCGGCGCGGGAGCCTGCCGGGGAGACGTCGTCACGCGGCGATCGTGCCACGATGGCGCCATGACCACGACGCCCGACGACCTCGCCGCCCTCATCGCCTCCGTCGAGGCGGACGAGCGCGACCTCGTGCTGCGCACCTTCACGCACGACGACGCGTGGCGGCTCGGCTGCCTGCTCGTCGAGCTCGCCGACGAGCGCGACCTGCCCGTGACGATCGACGTCCGCAAGGGCCCGCAGCAGGTGTTCCACGCCGCGCGCGAGGGCACGACGGCGGACAACGACTCGTGGGTCCAGCGCAAGGTGCGCGTCGTCGAGCGCTTCGGGGCGTCGTCGTACCTCGTGGGCCTGCGCGCCCGCGCGCAGGGCACGACGTTCAACGACAAGCACCAGCTCCCGCTGCAGGAGTACGCCGCGCACGGCGGGGCGTTCCCCGTCCGGGTCGACGGCGTCGGGATCGTCGGCGTCGTCACCGTCTCCGGCCTCGCGCAGGGCGACGACCACGCACTCGTCACCGAGGCCCTGCGGTCGTTCCGCGGCGAGGCGACCGCGTCCTGACGCGTTCCCGTGGTGCGACCCGGGGGCGGCGACGCGTGCCGTCAGTCCCCGACGACCGGCACGTCCTCGAAGGTCGGCCACGTGGGCGCGACGTTGACGTAGAGGGACGCCACGGGCTCGACGGGGCGCGGCAGGTACACCTCGTAGCGCACGGTGCCGCCGACGCTCGTCTGCGCGGAGACCGGGTCGGTGTGGAGCTTCGCCGCGCCGCTGCCGCGCACGGGGGAGTACGACACGAGGGTGTACGGGTCGACGGCGGACGGGTGCAGCTCGCCGCGGCCCGTCATGTCGTAGACCCGGATGCGGTCCTCGTCGCCGTCCACGGGACCGAGCGGCGTGAGCTGGACGCGCAGGCGCATGACGGACCCGCGCACGACGATCGGCTCGACCCCGACCCGGACCTCCTCCTCGCGGCCGTCGGCGTTCGGCACGAGGACGGTCTTCTCGACGGCGGGCTCGACGTCCTCGACAGGCTCGACGCGCGGCCGGTCGCCGGGCACGAATTCTGCGGTGACGGGGTCGACGTCGTGCTCCTCGACCTCGATGCTGCGCTCGCCCGGCGTCGTGCCGGAGTAGCGGAGCTCGACGCGGCGGTTCTGGGCGCGGTCCTCGGCGACGTCGTCGCCGGACTCGGCGACCTTGAGCTGCGACTCGCCGTAGCCCTGCGCGTCGAACGTGACGTCGGGGCGCACGGCGGCCGCGGCGTCGGCGACGGCCTGGGCGCGGCGCTGGGAGAGGTCGAGGTTGTCGGCCTCCTCGCCCACGGAGTCCGTGTGGCCCGCGACGGTCGCGGTGACGCCGTCGGGCAGCTCCTCGGCGATCTCCTGCACGCGCTCGACCGCCGCCTGCGACAGGTCGGCGGAGCTCACGTCGAACAGCACGTCGGTCTCGAGCGTGACGACGACCTCGTCCTCCTCGACCTCGACGTACTCGAGCGACGTCACCGCGCCGGCGAGCTCGAACGTCGTCGCGACGCCCGGGTCGAGGCGCGTCGTCGCGCGGTCGAGGTCCTCGCGGCTCGGCTGGCCGCCGAGGTCGTCGAGCGTCAGCGGGTCGACGCCGGGCACGAACCCCTCCGGAGCCTCCTCGTCCGCGGCGGCGGCGGTGGCGGAGAGCAGCGACGCGGCGACGACCGCGCCGAGGCCCGCGGCGAGGGCGCGCGTGCGGCGGGCGCGCCTCATTCCTCGGACTCCCACGTCACGGGCACGTCCTCGAGCGCGGGCCACGAGTCGTTGAGCCGCACGTCGACCGTCGCGGGCTCGCCCTCGGGTCGCGGGAACCACGCCTGGTAGAGCACCGGGCGGCCGTTGACGGTCTCGGCCTCGTGGGGGTCCGTCGAGAGCGTCGTGCCCGAGCTGGACACGATCTTGTACTCGGTGAGCGTGCCGACGTCGACGATCCGCGGGTCGTGGTCCCGGCCGAACATGTCGTAGACGGAGTACGACTCGGTCGGGTCGTCGCCCGCGAAGTGGGGTGTGAGGAGCACGCGGAGCTCGACCGTCGAGCCGTCGGCGGTGAGGGAGACGAGGCCGATCGTCACCTCGTCCTCCGCGGAGCCGGGCACGGGCTGGCGCGTCTCGAGGATCGGCTGGTACTCGGCCGCGCCGACCGCGACGGGCGTCGGGCCCTCCTCGGCGTCGCCGGTGCAGCCGGCGAGCGCGAGCGCCGACGCGGCGCCGAGCGCGACGACGAGGGCGCGCCCCGCGAGGGGGGAGCGGCGGGACGGGGAGAGGGGCGAGCGCGGACGCCGGAGGCTCGTCATAGCACGAGAGGCTATCCGACCGGCCGACGCGCGGACCGCCGCGCGGGTGGGGAGCGGTCCCCATGCGCGGACGCACGACGGGGCCGGCACCGTGAGGTGCCGGCCCCGTCGTGCGGTCGGGCAGGGGCGTGACCGACCGGGTCGGTGGGCCGGCGCGACGTCGCGCGTCGCGCCGGCGGTGCGGCGTCAGGCCGCGCGCGTGACCTCGATGCGCCGCGGGGTGCGCCCGGCGAACACGCCGGCGACGGTCACGGTGAGCACGCCCGCGTCGTACGTCGCGCGGACGGCGTCGGCGTCCGCGGCCGTCGGGAGGGTGACGGTCCGGCGGAACTCGCCGAACCGCACCTCGCGGACGCGCCGCCCGGCGGGGGCGGCCGCCTGCTCCTCGCGAGCCTCGGGCTGCTCGCCCTCAGCCTCGCCGTCGCCCTCGGCCTCGCCGTCGGTCACGGCCTCGGCCGCGGGTGCGTCGACGACCCGCTGGTCGCGGCGCTCACCGCGCACGACGAGGCGGCGTCCCTCGAGCTCGACGGTCACGTCGCGCTCGGGGTCGACGCCCGGCAGGTCGAAGCGGGCGACGAGGTCCTCGCCGTCGCGGTAGACGTCGGCGGCGGGGGCGAAGCCGGTCCGCGCGACGGGAGCGCCGGCGGGGCGCGTCCACAGCTGGCGCACGACCCGCTCGGTGGGCAGCGGGCGGAACGGAGCCACGGTGTAGGTGCTGATCATGGTGTCCTCCAGGTCTGTCGTGCCGCGGCTGCCCGCGGCGTCCTGACCGGTCCAACCCTGAGCGGACCCCGCTCAGTCCCGGGTTCGCGGACGACGAAACCCGCCCGCCCCGACGGGTCAGCGCCGCGCCGCGCGGCGGGCCTTGCGCGCCGCCGCGGCGCGCTCCTCGGCCGCGTCGAGGCGCTCGTCGACGGCGTCCAGCGCCTCGCGCGCCGCGCTCTCGGCGTCGCGGGCCTCGGCCAGCCGTGCGCGCAGCGTGTCGCGCTCGTCGGCGAGCCGGGCGAGCTCGTCCTCGACGCGCCCCAGCTCGTCCTCCACCTGCCCGACCGCGTCGCCCGCCTCGCGCACGCGCGCGTCGGCGTCGTCGCGCTCGGCCTCCAGGCGGTCGACCTCCGCCGCGCTCTCCTCGACCTCGCGCTCCGCCGCCGCGACGGCGTCCTCGACCGCGTCGTCGTCCGCCGAGTCCCCGCCGGAGGACCTCTTCCCGCGGCGACCGCCGCCCTTGGGCTCGCTCGTCGCCGCGGCGTCCGCCGCACCGGTGCGTGCCCGCAGCTCGACGACGTCGGCCGGCTCGCCGCCCTCGTCGACGATGCCGAACCCGACGTGCTGCAGCGCCTGCGAGAGGCGCCCCGCACGCACGAGCGCGCCCGCGTCGGCGTCCATGACGGCGGCAGTGAGCGTCTCGGCGACCCGGTCGAGCGCCGCCGCGGACACCGAGCGTCCCGCGACCTCGCCGGCGTCGCGCAGCTCGCCCACGACCCGCTCGACCCGCTCGCGCCGCAGCCGGTCCAGCGTGCGGATCCGTGTGCGGTCGCGGTCCTCCGTCGCGTCGCGCAGCTCGTCGCCGAGGCGCACGAGCGCCTCCACGTCCTCGGCCCGCTCGCGCGCGACCTGGTTGACGACCCACGCCGCGACGGTCGGCTTCGCGAGGCGCCCGACCCGCTCGGCACCCACCGCGTCGCCCGACGCCTTGATCCGCTTCGACGCGGCCGTTCGCGCGACGACGAACCGCTCGAGCGGCAGCGCGAAGAGCTCGTCGACGAGCGCGTCGACGTCGATCGCCTCGTCCGTGCCGGAGCCCCGGCTGCCGCGCGCGCTCATGACGCCCAGCGTCGCACCCCGGCGTCGGTCGTGCGCCCGGTCCCGCCCGTCCCGGCGGCGAGCAGCCCGGCGAACGCCGCCTCGGTGACGACGGGGATGCCGTAGCGGCGGGCGGTGCGGGCCTTCGTCGAGAGCGAGTCGGGGTCCGCCGCGACGAGGAGCCGGGTGCGGCGCGTGACGTAGGGCCACGGGGACAGGCCCGCGGCCCGCGCGTCGGCCTCCCACGCCTCGCGCGTGCGCGTCATCGAGCCGGTGAGCACGACCTCGTCGCCCGGGGCGAGCGTGAACGCCGGACGCGGCCCGACCCGCACGTCGTCCGCGAGGCGGTCGCCCAGCGCGGCCTCGACCGCGCCGGCGACGTCGTCGGCGTCGAGCCCGAGCTGACCCGCGACCTCGTGCAGCGCGGGGTCGTCGCGCAGCGTGGCGCCGTCGTCGCGCGCGCCCGCGGCGGTCGTCCCGCCGAGCGCGTCGAGCTCGGCCCGGGCCACGGCGGCGAGGTAGTCGCGGTGCAGGGCCTCGACGGCCGCGCGGTCGAGCCCGGCGCGTCGGGCCTCGGCGAGCAGCGCCGCGCGCTCGGTGTGCGAGACGTAGCGATCGAGCAGCGCCGCGTCGAGCAGGCGCAGGTACGTCTCCGCCGCGTCCGAGCCCGCGGTCGCCCCCGCCCCGGCGGGGTGGGTCGGTGCCTCGTCGAGCGCGGCGAGCCAGTGCCCGCGCGCGCGGCTCGCGCCGCGCAGCACCGGCTCCACGTCCGACGGCACGGGCGGCAGCGCCCAGCGCACGCCGTCCGCGGCGGCACGCGCGACGCCCCAGCACTCGTCGTCGGCCGCGACGTCGAGGTAGTACCCGAGCAGTCCCGCGGTGGCGCGCGCGTCGCCCAGGGCCGAGTGGACGCCGTCGTGCACGACGCCGACGGCCGCGCAGCACGCGGCGAGCGCGCGCGAGCCCGTGAGGTAGCGGCCCGCGAGCTGCTGCGTGCACAGGCACGCGACGGGGTCGATCGCCGCGGCGATCCCCGCCCGCCCGATCTCGGCGCGAAGGAACCGCGTGTCGAACGCCGCGTTGTGCGCCACGAGCACGCGCCCGGCGAGCAGGTGCAGGAGCGCGGGCGCGACGAGGTCGAACGTCGGCGCGAGCGCGACGTCGGCCGCCGCGATGCCGTGCACGTGCTGCGGGCCCAGGTCGCGCTCCGGGTTGACCAGGGTGCACCACTCGTCCTCGACCCGGCCCGCGTCGTCGACCAGGACGACCGCGACCTCGGCGACGCGGTCGCCGAGCCGCGGGGAGAACCCGGTGGTCTCGAGGTCGACGACGGCGAATCCGGGCACGCGCACAGTCTGCCCGACGCCGCCCACGTCGGTCACCGAACGGCCCCGGGGGGTTTCGCGTGCCGCGCCGTGGGCCTACGCTCGCGTGCACACGAGCCTCCGCAGCGTCGCGTCTCGTGTGCGACTCGGCCGGACCCCGACACGACCGGGGCCGGTCGGCGGGGGCCACTGTCGAGGAGGATGCGTGAGACCACGAACGATCGTCCCGTCCGCAGCAGCCGCGAGCCTCGTGCTCGCGGCACTGACCGCAGCACCCGTGGGGGCCTCCCCCGCCGGCGGCTTCCGCGCCGCCGCCGAGCCGCCGCCTCTCGAGGACCTCGTCACCGGCGACGCGGTCATGGACCGGCTCCAGGACTTCCAGGACATCGCGGACGCCAACGGCGGCAACCGCGCCATGCAGACCCCGGGCTACGAGGCGAGCGCCGTCTACGTCGAGGACACCCTGCGGGCCGCGGGCTACGAGCCCGAACGCCAGTACTTCACGTTCGACGACCTCGTCGTCGACGAGCTGTCCCTCACCGCCGCCGGCGTCGAGGTGACGTCGGACGTCTACCCGGCCGAGTACGCGCCCGACACCCCGGACGACGGCGTCACGGGCCCGATCGTGCAGCCCGCCGACGACCTCGTCCAGGGCTGCACCGCCGACACGTGGGACGGCGTCGCGGTCGAGGGCGCCGTCGCGCTCATCAGCCGCGGCACGTGCCCGTTCGCGGACAAGGCGCTGTACGCCGCCCAGGCCGGCGCGGCCGCCGTCATCCTGTACAACAACGCCGACGGCGCGCTCAACCCGACGCTCGGCGCCGAGAGCGACGAGTGGGTGCCGACGGTCGGCATCACGCAGGCCGCCGGCCAGGCGATCCTCGACGCGATCGCCGGCGGCGCGGACGCCGTCGCGACCTACGACCTGCAGACGCACGTCGAGGAGTTCGAGACGTTCAACGTCATCGCCCAGACGCCGGGCGGACGCGACCACAACGTCGTCATGGTCGGCGCGCACCTCGACGGCGTCGAGGACGGGCCGGGGATCAACGACAACGGCTCCGGCTCCGCCGCGATCCTCGAGGTCGCGGTCCAGCTCGCCGCCGCGACCGACGGCGGTCAGGACGTCGAGAACGCGGTCCGGTTCGCGTGGTGGGGCGCGGAGGAGGTCGGGCTGCGGGGCTCGACGCACTACGTGGCCGACCTCGTCGAGAACGACCCCGCGGCGCTCGACGACATCGCGACCTACCTCAACTTCGACATGGTCGGCTCGCCGAACTACATCATCGGCGTGTACGACGCGAACGAGTCGACGTACCCGGCGCCCGTCGAGGTCCCGCCGGGCTCGGCCGAGACCGAGGCCGTCTTCACCGACTACTTCGACGGCATCGACCAGGCCTGGGTCGACACCGAGTTCTCGGGCCGCTCCGACTACCAGGCGTTCATCGAGAACGGCATCCCCGCGTCCGGCCTGTTCACCGGGGCGGACGGGTCGAAGACGGCCGAGGAGGTCGCGCTGTTCGGCGGCACCGAGGGCATCTTCTACGACCCGAACTACCACTCGCCGGCCGACACGATCGACAACGTCGACGCCACCGCGCTCGACATCATGTCGCGCGCCATCGGCCACGCGGTCGCGTCGCTGTCGGTCGACACGTTCGCGATCAACGGCGTGGGCAACCCGCGCGTCGACGGGATCGTCGCGGAGTCCCGGTGCCTCGCCGGGACGGCGTACGTCGCGGTCCGCGCCACCAACGGGGAGGACGAGGCCGTGGCGCTGCGGCTCGTCACGCCGTTCGGCCAGCGCGCGTTCGGGCAGGTCGCGCCCGACGCCAACGCGTACCAGTCGTTCAACGCCCGGTCGTCGTCGCTCGACGCCGGCACGGTGAGCGTCGTCGCACGGCTCGCGGGCGGCGGGGAGAACCACTCCCAGACGTACGACGCCGCGTACGAGGCGATCGACTGCGGCTGACCCGACCACAGCACCACCGGCCGGGGCCGTCCTCCACCCGAGGGCGGCCCCGCGCCGTGCCCGCGGTGCCCGCGTCGTGCCCCGCGGTGCCCACGCCGTGCCCGCGCCGTGCCCGCGCCGTGCCCGCGTCGTGCCCACGCCCTGCCCACGGGCGGGTCGCCGGTCTACGCTGACCCGCGGCACCGCGCCGGGTGCCGCGAGGCGAAGGGGTGCCGTGGCGAAGGAACCGTTCCTCACGACGACCGACGACGAGCCGGGCGACGGCCCGGACGTCCCCGGGCTGACGACGGGCGACGGGCGCGGCGCGCTCGCGCGGCTGCTCGGGGAGCGCCGCCTGCCGCGCGTCCCCTCGCTCCCGTCCGTCCCGCGCCCGTCCCTCCCGCGTCCCTCGGTGTCCCTGCCCGGCCGCTGGTCACGCCGCGACGCCGCTGCGCCCGACGCCGCGCCCCCCTCGTCCGGGGAGGAGGACACCGCCCCCGCGCCGGACGCCCCGGCCGTGGACGTCCCCGGGGTGGACGTCTCGGGTGTGGACGCCACCGGTGTGGACGCCGGTCTCGACGCGGCGCTGGAGGACGCTCTCGTCGAGGCGCTCGCGGACGAGGACGTCGACGACGCGCCCGACGGGGCCGAGCCCGGGGGCGGCGCGCTCGCCGAGGACCGTGCGTCGGACGGGGACGGAGAGCGCGCCGGGGACGAGGAGAGCGGCGACGACCCGGACGATCTCGTCACGGAGTGGGTCCGGCGCGCGATCGACGCGTACCCGCGGCCGTCGTACCCGCTCGAGCGAGAGTGGGACGTCTCGGTGCAGGGCGTCGTGCGCCTCGTGCCGTTCGTGCCGCGGTTCGCGACCGCGCCGCTCGCGCTCCTCGACCGGTTCGGTGCCCTGACGATCGGCCCCCGGCGTGTGGGCCTCGACGGCAAGGACGTGGACTGGGAGCGCGTGGTCGAGGTCCGCACCGCGCCCGCGTGGACGTGCCTGTCGGCGGAGGCCCTCGAGGCGAACCTCGCCGAGCTCGTCGTCGCTCTGCCTCCGGTTCCGGGCCGGGCGTGGGTGCTGCGCCGGATCAGCGAGCTCCTGCTGTCCCTCTACCTCGCCGTCATGCCGCCGGACGACGACGGCACCGACGTCCTCGCCGACGCCCACGCCCTGCTCGGCGCCGACGACGGCGGGACCGGTCGCAAGGACCCGATGTTCGACCGGGTCGTCACGCACGTCGTGTACCGCCGGCGGTTCGGCACCGGCGAGGCGCAGGCGAGCGCGACGTCGGTACTCCTGCAGCTCGCGCTGCGCGGCGCCACGGACGTCGTCGTGCGCACGGCAGAGGAGCGCGGGGTCGACGTGGTGCACGTGCGCGCCGAGGACACGAGCGTCGGGTCGGTCGTCGCGCGCGCCGCGACGTGGCGGCGCACCGCGCTCGACCTGCGCGAGCGCGTGGACCGCCGCGTCCGGCGGCGGTGAGCGTCAGCGCTCGAGCGCCTCGAGGATCGGGGTGTCGCCGCCCGTGAACCGGATGAAGCGGCCGACCGTCGCGGGCGTGCGCAGCGTCTGGGCGACGACCATCGCGACGTCCGCGCGCGAGACCCGGGACGCCGCGCCGCTCGGCACGTCCTCCGCGCCGTCGAGGCCGTCGGGCCCGTCGCCCACGACGCGGATCGCGCCCGTCGGGTCGTCGTCGGTGAGCGTGCCCGGGCCGAGCACGGTCCAGTCGAGGCCGGTGCCCCGGAGGTGGTCGTCGGCCGCGAGCTTCGCGTCCGCGTAGGCGAAGAAGCTCGAGTCGGGGTCGACGCCGTGGTCCGGCACCGACCCGATCCACGACACCATGACGTACCGGCCGACGCCGGCCGCGGCGGCGGCGTCCATCGACCGTCCGGCGGCGTCGCGGTCCACGGCGTACGTGCGGTCGCGGTCCCCGCCCCCGGCACCGGCGGACCACACGACGGCGTCGAAGCCGTCGAGCGCGGCGGTGATCTCCTCGGTCTCGGCGTGCTCGACGTCGAGGAGGAGGGGCTCGCCCCCGAGGCGGCGGACGAGGGGGAGCTGCTCGTCGGCGCGGACGATCCCGGACACGGACGCGCCGTGGCCGACGAGGATCGGGACGAGCAGGCGCCCCACCTTCCCGTGGGCTCCGACGAGGGCGATCTTCATGCGGCGTGCTCCTGTCTGCGGGCGCGGTGAGGTTCCCACCGTGCGCCGTCGCGGCCCGTGCCGCCACCCGGGAGGGTCAGGGGCACTGCCGGGCGTTGGGCGCAGCCCCGAGCCGGACGGTCTCCGAGGCGCGGACGAGGTCGCCGCCCGCAGGGTCCTGGGCGCACACGGTCCAGCCGTTCGACGCGCCCGGGAGCGCGCCCGCCCCCGGGTTGCGCGCGTCCACCACGACGACCGTCACGGCGCCGCGCTGCTCCAGGTCGGCGCGCGCCTGCTTGAGCTTGGCCTCGACGAGGTTGGGCATGGAGAACGCGTGCTCGATCTCGACGGAGACCTCGACGCCGTCGGAGCCGCCGGGCGGGAGCGGCGCGCCGGGCTCGGCGGTCGGCTGCGCGGTCGGGTCCGCGGTCGGACCGGCGGTCGGGCCGTCGGTCGGTGCGGTCGTGGGGGACGCGTCCGGGGTTCCGGGGCCACCGGGCAGCGCCTCGGCGCGGCACCCCGCGAGGGCGGCCGCGGCCACCACGGCGAGCACCGCGACGCGGGCGCGACGCGGCACGGCCGTGGCGCGGGGTCGCGCGTCGTCGTGCCGTGCGCCGCGCGCGGCCTCGTCCTTCGTGGTGCCCGTCGTCGTCGACGGCGCACCCGTTTGTCCTGCCACCACTCGTGCCCCCGATTGCCCCTGCGAACCGCTTGATCCCTTCGAGGGTACGGGACGACCCTGCGAGGCGCTGCCGGGCGGCGGGTGATCTCAGCGGGACCGGGGCGTGCGCTTCGGCGGTCGCACGGTAGGGACGTCGCCGACGATGGGGATGGGGCGCCGGTGGAACGGGAACCCGTACCGGGTGACGAGGCCGGCGAGCGTGGTCATGCGGTTGCGCGGTCCGATGAGCCCCATGATGTGGACGAACAGCCACGCGAGCCACGCGACGCCGCGCGTGAGGCGGATCTTCCCGACGACCTCCGCGACCGCGGCGCGCCGCCCGATCACGGCCATCGTGCCCTTGTCGAAGTACCGCAGGGGCTGCGTCGGGCGGCCCTCGACGAGCGCGACGACGTTCTTCGCGACCTGCTCCCCGGACTGGATCGCGGGCTGCGCGAGCTGGGGGAGCCCGGCGGGGGAGATCGCGATGTCGCCCGCGGCGAAGACGCCGGGCAGACCCTCGACCTGGAGGTCGTCACCGACGACGACGCGCCCGCCCTCGCCGCGCGGCAGGCCCCAGTCGTCGACCTCCTCGTGCGGGTGGACGCCCGCCGACCACACGGTGAGGTCGGAGCGGATGCGCGTGCCGTCGGTGAGCACGACGGCGTCCGGCAGCACCTCGGCGACCCCGGCTCCGAGGTGCAGGTCCACGCCGCGCCGGCGGAGCTCGTCGGCCGCGTACGTGCGCAGCCGCGGGTCGAACGACTTGAGGACCTCGTTGCCGCGCTGGACGATCTTCACCTCGAACGCGTCGCCGTGGATCTCGGGGTAGGCGGGCCGCAGCCCCGCGGTGCGCAGCTCCGCGAGCGCCCCGGCGACCTCGACGCCCGTCGCGCCGCCGCCGACGACCACGACGCGCAGGCCGTCGTCCGTGCGCGGGCTCGCGGCGGCCTTCTCGAGGCGGATGAAGAGCGTGTCGCGGATCTTCATCGCCTGCGACCGCGAGTACATGGGGAACGAGTTCTCCTTGGCGCCGGGCGTGCCGAAGAAGTTCGCCGTCACCCCGTTCGCGACGACGAGGTAGTCGTAGCCGACCCACTCGTCGTTGAGCAGGCGGATGCGCCGGTTCTCGTGGTCGATGCCCACGAGGTGCTCGTGCACGACCCGCACGTTCTTCTGCTTGAGCCGCAGCCCTCGCAGGAAGTACGTGACGTCGCCGGGGTTCAGGCCGCCCGTCGCGACCTGGTAGAGCAGCGGCTGGAACGTGTTGTAGACGCGGCGGTCGACGAGCGTGACGCGCACGGGCGCTTTCGCGAGGCCCTTGACGACGGCGAGCCCGGCGAACCCGGCACCGACCACCACGACGTGCGGGACGGGGCTGGTGGCTGCCGGTCCTGGCGCAGCGGTCACGGGCTCGGGCACGGGGCCTCCTCAGGGCGACGGGGTGGGAGAGCACCGGCGCCCGCCCGCCTGCGTCGCGGGCGTCGCCGACGACGTCAGCCAGGTTACGGCGAACCGCGACCGCCCGCCGAACAGGCGCTTGTGGCGCGCCGAGCATGCGGTCGGGGCGCATCCAGGTCGACGGATGCTCCCTGACCGCATGTTCGGCCTGGGGGCGGACGTGGTCAGGCGCCGTGGCGCTCGACGTCGTCGCGACCCAGGAGGTCCTCACGGACGACGCGGCGCAGGACCTTGCCGATCTGCGAGCGCGGCAGCTCCGGCACGACGGCGAGCGTGCGGGGCAGCGCGTAGCGCGCGAGACGCTGCTCGCCCCACTCGCGGACCGCGGCGAGGTCGACGCGCGGCGGGGAGCCTGCGCCGTCGGCGTCGTCGAGCACGACGACCGCGGCGACGTGCTCGTCCGAGCCGGAGCCCGGCACGCCCACGACGGCGACGTCCCGGACGCCCGGCATGTCGCGCAGGTGGTCCTCGACCTGCGACGGGTACACCTTGAACCCGCCGGTGACGATCATCTCCTTGATGCGGTCCACGAGCGTGACCAGGCCCGCGTCGGGGCCGTCGAGCGGGACGCGTACGACGTCGCCCGTGCGCAGCCACCCGCCGTCGAGGAGCTGCTGGGCCGTCTCCTCCGGCCGGTTCCAGTACCCCCGGAACACCTGCGGCCCACGCACGAGCAGCTCGCCGCGCACGGTGCGCGGCGCGGACGGGTCGTCGGACGGCTCGGGCTCGGCGTCGCGGAGCTCGCCCGCGTCGAGCGCGTCGGCGTCGACCACGCGGATCTCGGTGCTGGGGAACGGGAGTCCGAGCGTCCCCGGGCGGCGGTCGTCCGAGACGGGGTTGCCGAGCGAGACGGGCGACGTCTCGGTCATGCCGTAGCCCTCGATGAGCAGGCCGCCCGTCGTGTCCTCCCAGCGCTGCGCCGTCTCCGCCGTGATCGGCATGGCGCCCGCGAACGCGAGCCGGATCGACGTGAGGTCGCCGCCCGCGCCAGGGGCGTCGGCGGCGGCGTCGACGATGCGGTCGAACATGGGCGCGACGCCGGGCAGGAACGTCGCGGGGCGGCGCGCCTGGGCGGCGACGAACGCCTTCGGGTCGAACTTCGGGAACGCGACGAGCGTCGCGCCGATGCGCGCGGGCAGCGTGAGGCAGAACGTCAGGCCGAACGCGTGGAAGAACGGCAGCACGCCGTAGACGGTCTCGGCGCCCTCCGCGAAGGACGCCCACGCCTGCCCCTGCACGACGTTCGCGACGAGGTTGCAGTGCGTGAGGACCGCGCCCTTGGGCGTGCCCGTGGTGCCGCCCGTGTACTGCAGGAGCGCGACGTCGTCGGCCGCGGGGTGGGGGAGCGACGGCGGCAGCGCCCGTGCGCGGCGCACGAGGTCGTGCCAGTCGGGGACGCCCGCGGGCACGGGGCCGCGCAGCGCGTCGCGCTGGGCCCGGGCGCGCGCCACGGGCAGGCGCAGCGCGAGCCGGCTGCCGCGCGGCAGGTCGCGCGCGACGTCGAGCGCGACGACGGCCCGCAGGGCGGTCGCCTCGGCGCGCGCCTCGAGGACGGCCGGGACGGCCTTGGTCCACACGACCGCGACGCTCGTCCCCGAGTCAGCGAGCTGGTGCGCGAGCTCGCCGGCCGTGTACGTGGGGTTGTGCTCGACGACGACCGCGCCGAGGCGCTCCACGGCGTAGAACGCGACGACGTGCGACGTGCAGTTGGGCAGCACGAGCGCGACGCGGTCGCCCCGGCGCACGCCGAGGTCGTGCAGGGCGCTCGCGGCGCTCTCGACCTGCGCCACGAGGCGCGCGTACGTGGTGGTCGCGCCGAAGAAGTCGACCGCGACGCGGTCGGGCCAGCGCTCGGCAGCGCGGTACAGGGCGGCGGTGACCGGCTCGTCGGGCACCGTGACGTCCGTCGGGACGCCCGGGCTGTAGCGGTCGGTCCACGGCCTCGACGCCAGAGTGTTCACTACGCCACCGTAACCTACGGTTGCGTAGGTTTCATGGCGAGGCGGTGCACGACGTCGGTCAGGTCAGGCCGGGTGCCAGCGCGCTCCCCAGCGCCGCGTGAGGCGCCCGCCCGAGGTCGCGGCGTGCTCCCGCACGCCCGCCTCGACCGCGTCGGCGACACGGTGGGCGTCCGCGTCCGTGTCGGCGAGGAAGCGGACGGTGACGCGGGCCTCGCCGCGCACGACGCCGACGTCGTAGGCCTCGACCGTGGTCAGGGCGCGCGCCGCGGCGGCCGCCGCGGGGAGCACGGCCTCCGGGTCGGCGCCCGGGCGCAGCAGGCCCACGGCGAGGGTCACGCGGTACGACGGCACGGCTCAGGCGAGCTCGGGCAGCGCCGACCCGGCGCACGGGTCGAGGTCGACGGGGCCGGACATGTCGAGGCGCACCACGTCGCCGTCGGCCGTGACGCGCACCTCCCACCCCGCGGCGTCCACGGCGGTGACGGACGCCGTCCCGCCGTGCTCGGCCTCCTCGACCCCCGAGGGCTCGCCGAACCCGTGCTCGTCGAGCACCGGCGCGAGCGCGTCGGGGACGTCCGCCAGCAGGTCGTAGCCCTCGCCGCCCGCGCGGGTCGTGGACGCGTCGGGCAGGAAGACGACGCAGCGGCCGTCGTCCTGCGCGGTCGCGGACGCGTCGTCCTCCTGCGCCCAGCCGTCGGCGCCGACGACCTGCTGGACCGCGGCGAGGACGTCCTGGCGCGCGACCTCGTAGGCGGGGACGTCGTCGGGCGCGGGCGGCGGCTCGTCCGGGCCGGACCCGCCGCACGCGGCGAGCGGCGCGAGGGCCCCGAGCGCGAGGGCTGCGGCGGCGAGCCGGTGGGCGGGCCGGAGGCCCCGTTCGCGTCCGCTGGTGCGCTCCGTCATGGTCCCCCCTCGGTCGGCGCGTCGTCCGCGGGGGACGCTACCAGCGCGGCCCGCGCGGCGGATGGGGAGCCCGCCCCATCGACCGCGGCCCGCGGGCGGGCGTACGTTCTCGGCGACCTGCCGGCGAGGGGGAGACGATGAGCGGGATGTACGGGCGGACGTCGCGGAGCTGCGGCGTCTGGGTCAGCGGCTGGCCGAGGCCGCGGACAGGCTGACGGCGCTCCGGGGCGAGCTCGACGCCCTGGTGACGGCGAGCCCGTGGGAGGGACCTGACGGCGACGAGCTGCGCGGCACGTGGTCGGCCTCGCACGGCCCGGCGGTCGCCGCGGTCGGCGCGGTGCTCGGCGAGGCGGCGACCGCCGTCGTGCGCCAGGCGGACCAGCAGGAGAGCGCGAGCACCGACGGCGCCGGCGGGCCGGGGGGCGGGGACCGCGGGACGCCGGGCGGCGGGGACCGCGGGACGCCGGGCGACGGCGACCGCCCGGGCGACCCCGACCTCACCGACGACCTCGGCGACTACGAGGACGTCCCGCCGATCGACCTCGAGAACGAGGACTTCTCGATCGACGACATCAACCAGGGGCAGGTCGGCGACTGCTGGTTCCTCGCCGGCCTCGGGGCCGTCGCCACGACGGACCCCGAGTTCCTGCGCGAGCACATCCGGCTCAACGACGACGGCACCTACACCGTGACGATGTACTCCGACGGGAAGCCGGTCGAGATCGTCGTCGAGCCGACGGCCCCCGAGAACGGCGTGGGCGGCCAGAACGGCGAGCCGAACTGGGTGTCGATCTACGAGAAGGCGGCCGCCGAGTACTTCGGGGGCGACTACGAGGACATCGACGGCGGGCACTCCGACGTCGCGTTCGAGGCGATCACGGGCCACCCGGCCGAGCGCTCGGGCGAGCTGAGCCTCTCGGACATCCAGGACCGGCTGAAGGACGGGCCCGTCGCCGTCGGCACCGAGGACGACGACGCGTTCTGGTGGTGGGAGGACGAGGTCGACGACAGCCGCATCGTCCCCAACCACGCGTACGTCGTGACGGAGGTCAAGGAGGTGGACGGCGAGCTGAAGATCCACGTCGTCAACCCGTGGGGACCCGGCGGCGGCATGCTGGACGGTGAGCACAAGGTCGGCGACCTGTGGCTCACCGAGCAGGAGTACAAGGACAACTTCGACTCGGTCTACTCGGGAGGTCGACCATGACGGACCAGGACGACGTGCGCCGGGCGCGCGTCCCGCAGGGGGCTCAGGCCGAGTTCGCCGACGTGCGCGTGGGGGTGATGCGCGTCGGGGTCGGCGCGGGGCGCGCGCTCGCCCAGCTCGCGGTCCGCTCGCCGCGCGGCGAGGACGTGCTGCGCGCCGACCTCGGCGACGTCATCGACCTGCACGGTGCGGGCATGCTCCACGTGGACGACGTCGAGGGCGAGCCGGGCACGTCGAGCGGGGCCGTGACGTTCACGTTCACCCCGGCGTGACGGACAGGACGGCGACGAGGAAGTCGGCGTCGTCCGACCACGGGCGCAGGTCCCACGTCGAGAGGGCGACGTCGAGGCGCAGGCCCGCCTCCGCGGCGTCGGCGAGGAACCGCTCCGGCGCGTAGCCGCGGCCGGTGCCGAAGCCGACGACGGCGCGCCCGTCCGGCGCGAGGTGCGCGCCGAAGCGCCGCAGGACCTCGACCTCGGTGCCCTCCGCGAGGAACGTCATGACGTTTCCCGCGCACACGATCGCGTCGAACGGCTCGGTGACGCCCTCGGCGGGCAGGTCGAGCTCCGCGAGGTCGCCCACGCGCCAGTCGGGCCCCGGGTGGTCGGTGCGTGCCGCCTCGACGAGCACCGGGTCGACGTCGACCCCGACGACCACGTGACCGCGCGCGTGCAGCTCCGCACCGACGCGGCCCGGGCCGCAGCCCGCGTCGAGCACGCGCGACCCCCGCGGCAGCATCGCGTCGACGAGGCGCGCCTCGCCCGCGAGGTCGGCGCCCTGCGCCGCCATCGTGCGGAAGCGCTCGACGTACCAGGTGGAGTGCGACGGGTCGGCGGCGGTCCTCAGCTCCCAGCGCGAGGGTCGGGTGGCGCTCATGCGGTCGACGCTACCTCGCCACGGACGGGGTCCGGCGAGCCCCGGACGGGAGCGCGGTGTGCGCCGGGGTGGAAGAGTCGGACCGTGCGCACCCCGGCCGGCCCTCCCACGGTCCACCTCGGCGTCGACCTCGGCACGAGCGGTCTCAAGCTCGTGCTGCTCGCGCGCGACGGCACGGTCGTCGCGGAGTCCGAGGCGTCGTACGACGTCGCGCACCCGCGCCCGGGGTGGTCGCAGACGGACCCGGCGACGTGGACCGGCGCGCTCGCGCGGGCGCTCGACGACCTCGCCGCGCGGGCGGGGGACGGCGTCGTGGTGCGCGCGGTGGGGGTCGCGGGGCAGATGCACGCCGCGGTGCTCGCCGACGCCGCGGGGCTGCCGCTCGCGCCCGCGGTGCTGTGGACGGACGCCCGTGCGGCCGACCGGCTCGACCGGTGGCGTGCCCTGCCCGAGCCGGTGCGGGCGCGGCTCGCGAACCCGCTCGTGCCGGGGATGACCGGCCCGGTGCTCGACTGGTTCGCGGCGCACGACCCCGCGCTGTGCGACCGCGCGGCGCACGTGCTCCTGCCGAAGGACGTGGTGCGGGCGTGGTTCGTCGACGACGCCGCGCTGCCCGCGGGCACGACGGACCGCTCGGACGCCGCGGGCACGCTCCTGTGGGACGTGACCCGCGACGCGTGGGCGGACGACGTCGTCGCGCACCTCGACCTCCCGGGCCGGCTCCTGCCCGGGGTCGCGCCGTCCGACGCGGTCGCGGGCACGACGTCACGCCTCGCGCGGTGGTTCCCCGCGAGCGGCACCGCGGTGCCCGTGGTCGTGGGCGGCGGCGATACCCCGGTCGCGCGCCTCGCCGTCGGGGCGCCGGGCCTGCACGTGAACCTCGGGACCGGGGCGCAGGCGATGGCCGCGCTCGACCGTCCGGCGCCCGTGGCCGACGCCGTGGTCCACACGTTCGCCGACACCGGCGCGGGGGAGGACGCGGGTTGGTACCGCCTCGCCGCGGTGCAGAACGCCGGGCTCGCGCTCGACTGGGCGCTGCGCGTGCTCGGCCTGTCGTGGGAGGACGCCGTCGCGCTCGCGCGCAGCGCTCCCGCGGGTGCCGGCGGCGTCACGTTCCTGCCGTTCCTCACGGGCGAGCGCGGCGGCGTCGCCGGCCCGGACGCGCGCGGCGCGTGGACCGGCCTGGGGGAGTCCACCGGCCGCGCCGAGCTCGTGCGCGCCGCCGTCGAGGGCATGGTGTTCGCCGTCGCCGCGGCCGTCGACCTCCTTGACGCGCCGGGCACCGGCCCGTCGACCGGACCGGTCGGCCCCGCGTCGGCGGGCACGAGGTCGCCGGACCGGGACGCGGAGGTCGTCGTCACCGGCGGCGGGACGCGCGAGCCGCTGGTGCGCGAGCTGCTCGCCGACGCGCTCGGCCGTCCCGTGCGGCGCGTCGGGCTCCGCAGCGCGACGGCGGTCGGCGCGGCGCTCCTCGCGGCGCGCGGCACGGGCGACCCGGTCGAGCCCGCGACGACCACCGCCGCGCCGGACCTCCCGACCCCGGCCCGGCCCGACGTCGTCGAGCACCTGGCCGCCTGGCGCGCCACCGCCGCGGCCCTCGCCTGACGCCCGCACCCGCCGACGGCACCCGCGGCAGGTGACGAGCCATGCAAAGGCGCGCAGACGCGTACGTCGCCGCGACAGGTGACGTCACCACGAGCGGGGCGCGCAGAGGAGGAGGGCGCGGGTCGTGGCGGGTCTGGCGGGAGGCCGCGAGGAACGAGCGGCCGGATGGAAGACCCGCGCCCTCCTCCTCGGAGCGCCCCGCGGACGCGACCCACGCGCGCGCCCCTCGGAGCGACCCTCGAACGCGTTTCCCCTGTGCCCGAGGCCCGCGCGCTGCGAGAATCGAGGGATGTCGTCCGCCGCCCCCACCGTCGCGTCCCCCTCCGCCAGCACCGAGCCCGTGACCGACCTCGCCTCGAGCGCCCCGACCGGCGAGGTGCTGGCGGTGTGCCGCGTGCACGCGCTCCTGCCCGACGCGGGCCCCGCGGGTGTCACGGCGATCGACAAGCGCCCGGTGTCGGGGCCGGTGAAGGTGCGTCGGCTCGGCCTGTACGCGGACCTCCAGGCGGACCGCGCGAACCACGGCGGGCCGGAGCAGGCCGTGTACGCGTACGGGCAGGACGACACGGACTGGTGGGTCGGTCAGCTGGAGCGCGAGATCCCGCCGGGTCTGTTCGGGGAGAACCTGCGGGTGCGGGGCATCCCGGTGAGCGAGGCGGTCGTGGGCGAGCGCTGGTCCGTCGGGTCGGCGCTGCTGGAGGTGACGCAGCCGCGCACGCCGTGCTCGACGTTCGCGCGTCGCCTCGGGGAGGAGCGCTGGGTCAGGTGGTTCACGGTCGCGAACCGCACGGGCGCGTACCTGCGGGTCGTGCGGGGCGGCGAGCTGCAGGCGGGCGACGCGGTGACGGTCTGCTACCGGCCGGAGCACGGGGTGACGCTCGCCGCGTGGTTCGGCGCGTGGACTGGGCGCGGCGCGGACCCCGAGCACGCGGCGTCGCTCGCGCGTCGGCTCCTGGCGGCGCACCTGGAGGGTGACGTCACGCTGAGCGACGAGATGCGGGCGCGTGCGGAGATCGCGGCGGGGCGGCGCGTCGAGGACTGAGCGTCAGCGCTCCGCGCGCGGGATGCGGGGCGCGCGGCGCCCGCGGGGCGGCTCGTTGGGCGGCCACTCGCCGTCGTCGGAGCCGTCGTCGGCGGAGAACAGGAGGTCGTGCAGGCGGACCTGCACGTTCTCGACGTCGGGCACGTCGTGGAGGTCGAGGCCGGGCTTGTCGGTCGCGTCGGAGATCACGAGCGTCCCGCACCCGAAGATCCGGTCGATGGGGCCCTTCTCGTAGTTGACGTCGTTGATCCGGTAGAGCGGGATGTCGCGGCCGGTGCGCGTGATGATCCCGGAGCGCATCGCGATCCGCTTGTTGGTGACGGTGTACTCGGTGGTGCGCCAGCGCAGCCAGGGCACGAACACCCAGATGATGGCGGCGACGAGCGCGACGCCCGCGACGGCCCAGCGGGCGACGTCGTTCGGGACGAGCACGAGCGTCACCACGACGGCGGCGACGAGCACGACCAGGAACACGAACGGCCAGAACAGCGCCTTCGCGTGCTCCTTGAGCTCCATGACGACGTGCTCGCCCTCGGTGAGGTGCTTCTCGCTCAGTCCCATGGGCGCCATCGTGCCACCTCGCGCCCTGCCGGGGCAGGGCGTCCGGGCCGGTCAGCCCTGCGCGGAGAGGTTCCAGCCCTCGATCGTGCGCAGCCCGTGCCCGTAGCCGAGCAGGCAGATCGCGGCGGTGCCGAGCTCGAGCCGCGCCCCCAGGCCGGGGTCGACGCCGAGCCACACGGTCGCGAGCACGCGCAGCAGGTGGCCGTGGGCGAACAGCACGACGTCCTCGCCGCCCTGGAGGGTCGGCTCGACGCGCCCGAGCACGTGCCCGGCGCGCTCGGCGACGTCGGTGAGCTCTTCGCCCCGGTGCCCGTTCGCGGCGGCGAGGACGTTGACGCCGTCGCGGAAGATGAGCCAGTCGCGCCCGATCTGCTCGCTCACGGCCACCGCGGTCTGGCCGTCGACGGGCCCGTAGTCCCACTCGGCGAGGTCGTCGTCGGTCGCCGCGTCGGGGAAGCCGGCGAGGTCGGCGGTGCGGCGGGCGCGCTGGCGGGGGCTCGAGAGCACGACGGCGGGGCGCCGCCCTCGGCGGTCGGCCCACCGCTGGAGCCACACGCCGGCGGCCACGGCCTGCTGCTCGCCCGCGACCGTCAGCGGGATGTCGGAGCGTCCGGTGTGGCGCCCGCTCGCGCTCCACTCGGTCTCGCCGTGGCGCACGAGGACGAGCTGCGGGTCGGGTGCGGTGTCGTTCGCGCTCACGGGGTCGCCTTCCTCCGGGGTCCTCCAGCAGGATGACCCGGCGGGGCGGCGTGCGCGCGCCGGGGCGTCAGCCCACCATGCCGTCGGCGCCGTTGACGACGAGGAACGCGACGAGCGCTCCGAGCAGCACGACGGCGACGCCGGTCGCGACGAGCAGGACGGTACGGGGGCGGACGCGCACGAGGTCTCCCGGGGAGAGGGGATGGGCCCTCCATCGTCTCGCACGGCCGTGGGTGGCGGGGGCTAGCGTCGGCGGGAACACCCGACGAGCACGAACCGACGAGCACGGCGGCGACGACGCCGCGGGCAGGGAGGCCGAGATGGTGCACGTGGCGGAGGACGGCACGATCGCGTACGGGAGCCCCGACTTCGACTGGTCGATCCTCACGGTGCCGACGGCGCTCGCCGTCGTGCGCGGACAGCTCGGCTTCTCGTGGCTGGAGGTCTCGGACCGGCTGGCGACGCTGACCCAGGCGGAGCTCGAGTGGGAGCCCGGCCCGGACGCGCTGCGGGTCGTGCGGCGGGGGACCGAGCGCGCGCCGCGCACGCTGGGCGTGGGCGAGTGGGTCATGGAGTGGCCCGAGGGTCCGGACTCACCGCAGCCGCGCACGATCGCCTGGCTCGTCGCGCACCTCACGGAGGTGTTCTTCGAGCGGTGGGAGTGGACGTTCGGCCCGCACGAGCGCCGTCGCGGCGCGGTGGTCTTCTCGGGCGAGGTCGGCGCCGCGGTCGCGGGGCTGCGGCACGAGGTGGACCGCTGGCGGGCGGGCGTGGATGCGCTGCCCGAGGAGGAGGCGTTCACCGTGGGGCTCAGCCGGGCCACGGAGATCGACGCGCAGGCGCCGTTCGTGCACCTCGTGGCGCACCTGAACCGTGAGCTCGTCCACCACGGCGCGGAGATCATGGTCCTGCAGGACCTCTGCCGTGCGGCGCACGTCACGCGGTGAGCCGGGCTCCGCGGGGAATCGTGCGGTCCACCAGATGGTTGAACGGTCACATGACCACGAACAGCCCTGCCGCGACGGATGCGGCGGCCCCCACCGTGAAGATCGACATCTGGTCCGACGTCGCGTGCCCCTGGTGCTACGTCGGCAAGCGACGTCTCGAGACGGCGCTCGGCCGCCTCGCGGAGTCCGGTGACGGCCCGCAGGTCGAGATCGAGTACCACTCGTTCGAGCTCGCGCCCGACACCCCGGTCGACTTCGACGGCACCGAGGTGGACTTCCTCGCGGGCCACAAGGGCATGCCGCGCGCGCAGGTCGAGCAGATGCTCGCCCAGATGACGCAGCTCGCCGCGGCGGAGGGGCTGTCGTACGACTTCGACGCCCTGCAGCACACCAAGACGCTCACGGCGCACGAGCTCCTGCACCACGCGAAGGCGCACGGCAAGCAGCTCGAGATGAAGGAGCGGCTGCTCAAGGCGTACTTCGAGGAGGGCCGCCACGTGGGCCGCGTCGAGGAGCTCGCCGACCTCGCGGCGGAGGTCGGGCTCGACCGTGCCGAGGTCCTCGCGGCGCTCGAGGACGGCCGGTACGCGGACGACGTGCAGGCCGACATCGACCAGGCGCGGGCGTACGGGATCAACGGGGTGCCGTTCTTCGTCGTCGACGGGCGGTACGGGGTCTCGGGGGCGCAGGACCCGGCCGTGTTCGTGCAGGTCCTGCGGCAGGCCGCGACGGAGCGTGACGCGGCCTGATCGCTCGCGCTCGACCCGAGGTGCGCCGGAGCGACGCATCTCACACACGGTGCGGTGGACCTGCGACTCGGTATCACCCAGACTGGTCGCAAGCCCGCACCGACGCCGGCTCCACACGTGCACCGGCGCCCGTGAATCCCACGAGGAGGCCTCAGATGACGGACACCACGACGAACCTCTACCACTCGATCGCGAACCCGCGTCGCACCACGCTCATGACCGTGAGCGCGGCCGACGCGGCGGCCCCGCACCGCGAGCCTGCACCGTCGCTCACGCTCGTGGGCGCGGACGACGCCGCGGTCTGCGCGGACGGGGCGTGCGCCCTGCCCGAGTGACCGCTCGCCGGACGAACGCAGGAGCCGTCGGACCGTCCGGTCCGGCGGCTCCTGCGCGTCTGCGGCCGGGACGGTGCTGTCAGTTGCGGCGGTGGTCCTGGATCGAGAGGCGGGGGCCGCGACGCGGGGCGCGCGCCCGGCCCGAGACCTCCAGCAGTCGCACCACGCGGTAGCGGTGCGGCGCGTAGGGCGCCAGCAGCTCGAGCATGCGCTCGTCGTCCACGCGCTCGCCGACGAGCGCCCAGCCGACGGCCTTGGCGAGGTGGAAGTCGCCCACGGAGACGGCGTCGGCGTCGCCCAGCGCGCGCTGCGCGACCTCCGCCGCGGTCCACACCCCGACGCCGGGCACGACGCGCAGCCGCGCGTGCGCGGCCTCCGCGCCCGAGGCGTCGAGGACCGCCCCGCACTCCTCGAGGCGCCGGGCCACCCGTGCCGCGGCGACCACGGTCCGCGCGCGTCCCGGGTCGACGTTCGCCCGGTGCCAGTCCCACGTCGGCACGCCCGCCCAGCCTGCGGCGTCGGGCACGACGAGCATCCCCGCCTCGCCCGCGGGCCCGGGCGCGCGCTCGCCGTGGCGGCGCAGGAGCCACGCCCACGAGCGCCACGCCGCGACCGCCTGGACGCGCTGCTCGAGGATCGCGGGCACGAGGGCCTCCAGGACGCGGCCCGTGCGTGGCACGCGCAGGCCGGTCGCGCGCCGGTGGACGTCCCGCAGCTGCGGGGGCGGCACGAAGCCGGCGTCGTCGTCGCGCTCGCCGAGCAGGTCGGGCAGGGCGTCGAGCGCCTCGTCGGCCCCGGGGCCCCAGGCGTGCGCGACGACGTCGCGCGGCCCGGCCTGGACGAGGCGGCACGCCGCGGGGCCGCTCGGCATGCGCGTGGTGCGCCACAGGTCGCCGGAGGCGGTGCGGCGGAACGTCGGGTCGTAGGGACCGCGGCCGAGCCGGTCGAGCGTGAGGTGCAGGTCGAGCGGCCGCGCCGACCGCACGCGCCGCGTGAGCGGAGCGCCCGCCGCGTGGCAGGCGGCCGGGGCGGGGCCCGGAGGGTCGCCGACCGCGTGCTCGGCGGGCCCGGGGCCCGTGCTCGGCAGGACGGTCACCCGTCCATCGTCGCACCCGTCGCCCACGCCCCCGGCACGCCCGGGTCTCAGTCGAACAGGGTGTCCATGTCCCACGCGGGCTCGGGCGCGGCCTGCTTGGCGTGCGCGGGCTGCGTCCCGACGGCGGTCGTCGAGGCCCCCGCGGGCACGCGCCCCGCGCGCCGGGTGGGGTCCCCGAGCTCGGGCACGAGCGTGCCGTCGAGGTCGCCGCGGCCCGCGGCCCAGTCCTGCGCGGCGAGCCCTGCGAGCTGGTCGGCACGCTCGTTGAACGGGTCGCCGACGTGGCCGCGGACCCACCGGAAGCGCACGGGCCCGGCGCGCTCGGTGATGACGCGGTCGATCGCCTGGACGAGCTCGAGGTTCTTCACGGGCTGCCCGCCGGCGGTGCGCCACCCCTTGCGCTTCCACGCGACGACCCACTCGGACGCGCACTTGATCGCGTACTGCGAGTCGGACTCGATGAGGAGCGGTTCCGCGCCGGGGTGCGCGCGGACCGCCTGGAGCAGCGCGGTGAGCTCGGCGACCTGGTTGGTCCCGCTCGCGGCGCCGCCGGAGTCGAACGTGCCGTCGTGGTTGATCCACGCCCACCCGATGGCGCCGCCCGGGTTGCTCAGGCACGAGCCGTCGGTGCTGACAGTGATCACAGCGCTCCTCGATCACGGACGTCCCCGCCCGCCGGCTGCGGCGCGGGGAAGCGGATGCGTCGGGGCACATTGTCCCCCGAGCGCGGGCGTCGTGGTGCACGCGTCCCGACGCCTGGCCCGTCGTGCGGGGCGCGGGCGCGTCGGCCCGCGGACGCGGGCGGGCGACGCCCGTCCAGTGATCCGATGAAGCGCCCCGCATTTTGGGGCACCGGGTTGACGTTATCCCAGAAGTCGGCCACTGTGGTCGAGCACACATCGGATGAATCCCGGGTACGCGGCGTAGGCCGAGCGTCGTCGCCCACCGATCGCGGAACACCGACGTCCCGCCCAGGAGGCCACTGATGTCCCCAGAACGCACCACCGCGCGTCGAACCGGCCCACGCCGCGTCGTCGCCCAGATCACCGCCGGCGCGCTCGCCGTGCCGCTCGCGCTCCTCGCGGCACCCGCGACCGGGGCGAGCGCCCCGGCGTCGGGCGTGCCGGGCGCCGCCGCCGCGCCCGGCGCGACGATCCCCGGCGACCCCGACACCATCTGGTTCGACGAGCCGCTGAACACGGCGGCGGCGAACCTCCAGCAGGAGTGGGAGCAGCGCGCGCTGCCGATCGGCAACGGCGCGATGGGCGCCACCGTCTTCGGCGGCGTCGCGCGCGAGCAGGTCCAGCTCAACGAGAAGACCCTGTGGACCGGCGGGCCCGGATCGCCGGGCTACGACTTCGGGAACTGGACGAGCCCGCGCCCCGGCGCGATCCAGCAGGTCCGCGACCGGATCGACGCCGAGGGGAGCGTCAGCCCCGAGGAGGTCGCCGCCGTGCTCGGCCAGCCGAAGACGGGCTTCGGCTCCTACCAGACGTACGGCGACCTCGTCCTGGAGATGGCCGGCCAGGAGGGCACGGCGACCGACTACCGTCGCGCGCTCGACATCGGCGACGCCCTCGTCACGACGACCTACACGCTCGACGGGACCGCGTACACGCGCGAGTACTTCGCGAGCGCGGCCGACGACGTCGTCGTCGTGCACCTCACCGCCGACGAGCCCGGGTCCGTCGGCTTCGAGGCGCGGCTCGACCTGCCGTCGGGCCGGTCGAACGTGGCGCAGTCCGCGGCGGACGGCCGCATCACGACGTCGGGGACCCTGAGCGACAACGGCCTGCGGTTCGCGTCGCAGGCACAGGTGCTCACCGACGGCGGGACGCGGACCGACGGCGCGAACGGCCGCGTCACGGTCGTGGGCGCCGACTCCGCGACGATCGTCCTCTCCGCCGCGACGGACTACGCGGGTGCGTACCCGACGTACCGCAGCGGCGTCGCGCCGCTCGACGTCGTGACGCCCCGCGTCGACGCCGCCGCGGGCAAGGGCGTGGACGCCCTGCGCGACGCGCACCTCGCGGACTACCACGAGCTCTACGAGCGCGTGCGCCTCGACCTCGGCGCGGAGCTGCCCGACGTCCCGACCGACGAGCTCCTCGCGGCCTACCGGGCGGGCACCACGCCGGAGAACCAGCGCGCGCTGGAGGCGCTGTACTTCCAGTTCGGGCGCTACCTGCTCGTCTCGTCGTCGCGCGACGGGTCGTTGCCCGCGAACCTGCAGGGCGTGTGGAACCGCGTGAACAACCCGCCGTGGGACGCGGACTACCACGTGAACATCAACCTGCAGATGAACTACTGGCCGGCCGAGACGACGAACCTCTCCGAGACGACGGCCCCCCTGTTCGACTACGTGGACTCGATGGTCGCGCCCGGCGAGGTCACGGCGAGCACGATGTACGGCGCGGACGGGTGGGTCGTCGGCAACGAGACCAACCCGTACGGCTTCACGGGCCTGCACCAGTACCCGCAGTCCTTCTGGCAGCCCGACGCCGCGGCGTGGCTCGCGCAGCACTACTGGGAGCACTACCTGTTCACGGGCGACGAGCAGTTCCTCGCCGAGCGCGCCTACCCGATGCTGCGCTCGGTCGCGGAGTTCTGGTTCGACTTCCTCGTCGTGGACCCGCGCGACGGCTCGCTCGTCGTGACGCCCAGCTACTCGCCCGAGCAGGGCGACTTCACGGCCGGAGCGTCGATCTCGCAGCAGATCGTCACGCAGCACCTCGCGAACACCGCCGCGGCGGCCGGGGCGCTCGGGGAGACGGACGCCGCGTTCCTCGACGAGCTCGCCGCGACGCGCGCCGACCTCGACCCGGGCCTGCGCGTCGGCTCGTGGGGCCAGCTCCAGGAGTGGAAGGAGGATCTCGACCAGCCGAACAACACCCACCGGCACGTGAGCCACCTGTGGGCGCTCTTCCCGGGCGGCGCGGTCTCGCCGACCGCGACGCCGGAGCTCGCGGCCGCGGCGCGCATCTCGCTCGACGGCCGGGGCGACGGCGGCACGGGCTGGAGCAAGGCGTGGAAGGTGAACTTCTGGGCGCGCCTGCTCGACGGCGACCGCGCGCACAAGCTCCTGCGCGAGCAGCTCACGGGCAGCACGCTCGACAACCTGTGGGACAACCACCCGCCGTTCCAGATCGACGGCAACTTCGGCGGCACGTCCGGCGTCGCCGAGATGCTGCTGCAGAGCCACGACGGCGTGGTCGACGTGCTGCCCGCGCTGCCGT
This sequence comes from Cellulosimicrobium composti, assembly GCF_009711085.1. GTDB lineage: Bacteria > Actinomycetota > Actinomycetes > Actinomycetales > Cellulomonadaceae > Cellulosimicrobium > Cellulosimicrobium composti. The sequence goes on along the minus strand of NZ_WMKA01000005.1, from coordinate 17,621 downwards.
CGGCGTGGGCCGAAGGGTCGTCCACCGGCCTCGTGGCGCGCGGCGGCACGGAGGTCGACGCCGCGTGGACCGGGGGAGCGGCCCGCGAGATCACGCTGCGCCCGTCGCGCGACGGCGACCTCACGGTGCGCAGCCCGCTCTTCGCGTCGGGCGCGTACACGCTCGTGGACGGTGACGGGAACGCCGTCGAGCACGTGCGCGACGGCGCCGAGGTCACGTTCGCCGCGACGGCGGGCGACGCGTACACCGCGGCGGCGCTCGCGACGGTGGGCGTCACGGCGCCCGCGAGCGCCACGACGGGTGACGTCGTGGACGTCGTCGCGACGGTCTCCGCCGTGGGCGACGCCGCGATCGAGGGCGGTGAGCTCGAGCTCGTCCTGCCGGAGGTCCCGGACGGTCAGCCGGAGTGGGTCGCGGAGCCGGCCGCGGTCGACCTCGACCCGGTCCCGGCGGGCGGGTCGCGCGACGTCGCGTTCCGCGTGACCGTCGGCGCGGGGAACGACTCGGGGACGTCCGCCGTCGTCGCGCGCCTCACCGCGGGCGAGGGGACGGTCGAGGGTCGCGCGGCGATCGCCGTCAGGCCACCCGCACCCTGCGCGGTGCCGCCGGCCGACGGCACGCTCCTCGCGTGGGACCTCGGCGAGGACCCGCTCACGGACGCGTCCGGCCACGGCCGCACGCCGCGCGTCGTGGGCCCGGCCCCGGTCGTGGCGGAGGGCCCCACCGGCTCGGCGCAGTCGCTCGGCCCGACGACGTACGTCGCGAGCGAGCCGTTCGCCCTGGGCCACCTCTACCAGGCGTCGTTCGCGGGCGAGTTCCGCATCGACGCCGGGGTGTCGTCGTACCGGCGCCTGTTCGACGCCCAGCCCGTGGGGCAGGACGCCGACGGCATCCTGATCGACCTCACGCCGTCGAACGCGGTCCGCGTCATCACGGCGGGCGTCGGCACCACGACCCCGGTCCAGGTGCCGACGGGCCGGTGGTTCGACCTCGTCGTGACGATCGGCGAGGACGGTGCCATCACGGTGTTCGTGGACGGTGACGCGCGGTCCGGCGGGACGATCGCCGGGTTCGACGCGATCGCGGGGTGCCGGACGCGCCCGTTCCACGCCGGCGCGAACCAGGGCGGCGGCGAGGTGCAGCGCGGCGCGGTGGACCGGGTCGCGGTCTTCGGCCGGGCCCTCACCGCGGACGAGGTCGCGACGTGGCAGGCGCTCGCGTTCGACGCCGACGAGCCGGGCCCCGACGTGACGGTCGCGGCGCAGGCGCGCTGCCTCGCCGGTCGTGCGTACGTCGCGGTCCGTGCGACCAACGCGGACGACGTGGCGCTCGACGTGACGCTCGAGACCCCGTACGGCTCCCGCACGGCCGCGGGCGTGGCTCCCGGGGCGGCGGCGTACCAGTCGTTCGCGGTCCGGGCGGCGTCCGTGGACGCCGGCTCGGCGACCGTCACGGCCACGGTGCCCGACGGCGGACCGGCCTCCGTGCACGACGTCGCCTTCGAGGCACGCACGTGCTGACCCGCCGACCGCCGCAGCGGTGACGCCGCGGGCCCCGGACCGTCCGACGTCCGGGGCCCGCGCGCCCGCTCGGGGTCGCCTCAGGGAAGAACCGGGGGGATACCCCATGGTGCGGGGGCCCCGGACCGTCGAGGCTGGTGCGCATGGTCGCGTGGGTCGTGGAGGCGTGGGGACAGGTCGAGGCGTGGCTGCTCGCGCTCGTCGACTCGGTGTGGGCGCTCCCGGTGCTCTTCGCGACCACCGCCGGGGACGGGTTCTTCCCGCCGATCCCGGGCGAGACCGTCATCGTCATGCTCGCGGTGGGTGCGCAGTCCGGCGGCGGCGTCGCGTGGGGGCTCGTCCTGCTCGTCGCGGCGCTCGGCGCGTGGTGCGGCGACCAGCTCGCCTACGCCCTGGGCCGGGCGCTCGGCACCCGGGCCCTGCCGGCGCTGCGCGGCCCGCGCGGGCGCCGCGCCGTCGCGTGGGCGACGCGCTCGCTCGACCGTCGCGGCGCGTCCGTGGTGCTCGGGGCGCGGTTCGTGCCCGTCGGGCGCACGGCGGTCAACGTCACCGCGGGCGCGGTGGGCTTCTCGAGGCGCCGGTTCATGGCGCTGTCGGCCGTGGCGTCCGTCGCGTGGGCGACCTACTCGGTGCTCATCGGCACCCTGGCCGCGGCGTGGGTGGGCGACAGCCCGCTGCTCGCGGTCGTCGTCGGGGTCGTCGGGGGCATCCTCCTGGGCGTCCTCGTCGACGCCGTCGTCCGCCTGCGCGCAGCGCGTCGCGAGCGCGCGGCAGCGGCGGCCGTCGTGGTCCCGGCGCCGGCGGTCCGTGGGACCGAGGCCGCGCTCGCCGCGTGCCCCGACGCCGCGCGGTAGCGGCCCGACCGGACCGCCACCGCGCGGGGTGGCGTCAGGAGACGCCGAGCAGGTCGATGACGAAGATCAGCGTCTTGCCCGAGAGGCGGTGGCCGGCGCCCGCCGGGCCGTACGCCAGGTCCGGCGGCACGACGAGCTTGCGGCGCCCGCCGACCTTCATGCCGGGGATGCCCTGCTGCCAGCCCGCGATGAGGCTGCGCAGCGGGAAGTTGATCGACTGCCCGCGGTTCCACGAGGCGTCGAACTCCTCGCCCGTCTCGTACTCGACGCCGAGGTAGTGCACGTTCACGGTCGCGCCGGGCGTGGCCTCGGGGCCGTCGCCGACGGTGACGTCCTCGACGACGAGCTCGGTGGGGGCGGGGCCCTCGGGCGCGTCGACCTCGGGGCGGGACAGCTCGTTCTCTCCAGTGGTCATGTGTCGATCCAACCACGAGCGCCCGCCCACGCCCGCACGCCCGGTCCCGGACGCCGGGTGCGCGCAACCGAGGTCGCGGCCGGGCGACGACCCGACTTCGGTCCCGCGAAACCGCGCGGCGCGGAAAATCGCCATGATGGAGCCATGCCCGCCCCGCCTGAGCCTCCCACCGGCGTGCCCTCGGACCCGACCCCCGGGCGCACGCCCACCCCGCAGGACGTGCGCCGGTGGCGCCGCTTCCTCGCGGACGAGCGCGCGGAGGCCGCCGTCTACCGCGACCTCGCGAGCCGCCGCACCGGAGAGGAGCGCGACATCCTCCTCGCGCTCGCCGACGCGGAGGGCCGCCACGAGCAGCACTGGCTCGACCTGCTCGGCGACGACGTCGGCCGGCCCCTGCGCGGCGACTGGCGCACCCGCACCCTCGGCTGGCTCGCGCGGCGCTTCGGCGGCGTGTTCGTGCTCGCGCTCGCCCAGCGCGCGGAGGCGCGCTCCACGTACGACACCGACGCGGACGCGACGCCCACGATGGCGGCCGACGAGCGCATCCACGAGGAGGTCGTGCGCGGTCTCGCGACGCGCGGCCGCAACCGCCTCTCCGGCACGTTCCGGGCCGCGGTGTTCGGCGCGAACGACGGCCTCGTGTCCAACCTCGCGCTGATCCTCGGCATCGGCGCGTCCGGGGCATCGAACAGCACGGTGCTGCTCTCGGGCCTCGCGGGGCTCCTCGCGGGCGCGCTGTCCATGGGCGCGGGCGAGTACGTGTCGGTGCGCTCGCAGCGCGAGCTGCTCGACGCGTCGACCCCGAGCCCGCAGGCGTCCGCCGCCCTGCCCGACCTCGACGTCGACGCCAACGAGCTCGCGCTCGTCTACCGCGCGCGGGGCATGGCCCCCGCCGAGGCGGAGGAGCACGCCGCGGACGTCCTCGCGACGTACACGCAGCACACGGTCATCGCGCCGCCGCCGAGCGCGGACGAGCACGAGACGCACGGGACCGCGGTCGGCGCGGCGGTGTCGTCGTTCCTGTTCTTCGCGTCGGGCGCGCTCGTCCCGGTGCTGCCGTACCTGTTCGGCCTCACGGGGTTCGTCGCCGTCGCGGTGGCCGCGGCCCTCGTGGGCGTCGCGCTCCTCGCGACCGGCGCGACGGTCGGGCTGCTCTCCGGGACGTCGCCCCTCACGCGCGCGCTGCGCCAGATCGCGATCGGCTTCGGCGCCGCCGCGGCCACCTACGTCCTCGGGCTGGTGTTCGGGGCAACGGTCGGGTGAAACCCCCGGCTCGGGTGGTGAGCGTCACACGCCGTGCCTACCGTGGCCGCGGACGGGCGGACGGCCCGTCGCCTCGCTGCACCGACGACCCCCCGGGACGCCCGATGGACGAGACGCACGACGCGCAGGGCAGGCGCGCACCAGCCGCCCGTCGCTGGCTCGTGCGCGCCCTCGCGGCCGCCGGAGGGCTCGGCGCAGGGCTCACGATCGCCGTCGCGACCGCGGGCGGTGCGTCCGCGGCGGACGACCCGCTCGGCCTCGGCACGGCGCTGGCTCCCGTGACGTCGACGGTGCGGACCGTCGTCGACCCGGTCGTGGACGACGTCGTCGCCCCCGTCGTGCACGACGTCGTCGCTCCCGTGGTCGAGCCCGTCGCCCCGGTCGTCGAACGGGCAGCCGTACCGGTCGCCCCGGTGGTCGAGGACGTCGTCGCTCCCGTCGCGCCCGTGGTCGAGGAGGTCGCCGCTCCCGTCGCGCCGGTGGTCGAGGAGGTCGCCGCTCCCGTCGCGCCGGTGGTCGAGAAGGTCGTCGCCCCGGTGGCGCCCGCCGTCCGGCCCGCGGTCGACGCCGTCGCGCCCGTGACCACGCCGGTGCTCGACGCCGTCGTGCCGGTGGCGGCGCCCGTCGTCGGGGCGGTGGCGCCCGTGGTCGACCCCGTGCTCGGGGCCGTGTCGCCTGCGCTCGACCCGGTGACGCCGGTGCTGGAGGCCGTGGCCCCCGTGCTCGACCTCCTCGCCCCGGTCACCGACCCCGTGCTCGGCCCGGTCACCGGCCCGCTCGCGCCCGTCGACCCGCTCGCGCCCGTGCTGCCCGACGTGCCCGGGACCGACGCCTCGGGGCCCGGGGCGTCCGGGCACACCTCGCCCGCCGCGCCGCCGCTCGTGACCGAGCACGCGCCTGCCGCGGTGCCTTCCCAACCAGGACCGGATCCCTCCTCGCCCGCCGGCCCCCACGAGCTCTCCACCGCGTGGGCGGCGCACGACCCCGCCCCGGTGGGAACCGCCGTCGCGCCGATCGCTGCTGCCGCCCCCGCGGGCGGGCCGGCGTCGCCCGCCGGCGTCCCCGCGGACGGCGCCCCGGGAGCGACCCCCGCGCCGTCCGGGAGCGTGCACCGCGGCGGCTCGGGCGGCGACGTCGCCGCCCTCGGTCTCGGCGCCGATGCGCCCGCTCACGCGTCGTGGACCGCCGTCGGTGACGACGCGCGCTCGACGCACCCCTCGACGTTCTTCGAGGTCCCCGTTCCCCCTGCCTGAGGTGGTCCGCCGCCGCGCGCCGCGCGGCAGACGTGACCCGGCGCCGTCGTGCGCCACCACCTTCTGAGCAGGAGAGAGAACGATGATGCACACCTTCGTTCGGCGAGCGCTGCGCACAGCGCTCGTCACAGGCGGCCTCGTGGTCGTCGGGGCCGGAGCGGCCCACGCAGCCGAGGGCGACGTCCTCGGCGATCTCGGGCTGGACGTGTCGGTCGAGGCTCCGCTGAGCCAGGTGACCGAGGTCCTTCCCGACGTCTCGGTGGACGTCCCCGTGGACGTCCCCGTCACCGTGTCCGACGTCGCCGTCGGCGTGCTCGGGGACGCGACCGTGGACCCGGTGCCGGAGCCCGCCCCCGAGCCCGCCCCCGAGCCGGAAGCGGGGGCCGCCGGTCCGTCCGGCGTCGACCTCGACGTCCCCGTGACGGTCCCCGTGGACGTGTCCGGCGTCGCGGTGGGCGTGCTCGGCGACGCGGCGGTGACGCCCGCAGCGGCGTCGACCCCCGAGCCCGCTCCCGCTCCGGAGCCCGCTCCGGCGGAGCCGGCGGGCGTGGACCTCGACGTGCCGGTGACGGTCCCCGTGGACGTGTCCGGTGTCGCGGTGGGCGTGCTGGGCGACGCGACGGTGAGCCCGGCGCTGGCGCCGGAGCCCGCCCCGGTCCCGGAGCCCGCTCCCGCTCCCGCTCCGGAGCCTGCTCCGGCGGAGCCGGCGGGCGTGGCCCTCGACGTGCCGGTGACCGTTCCCGTGGCCGTGTCCGGTGTGGCGGTGGGCGCGCTGGGCGACGCGGCGGTCGGCGGCACGGCGGCCGGCGACGGTGCCGGCCCGGCCGGTGGTACCGGCGTTCTCGACGGCGTGCTCGGCGACGAGGGCCTGGTGGACGACCTGTTCGGTGAGGACGGTCTGGTGGACGCCCTGTTCGGTGAGGACGGTCTGGTGGACGACCTGTTCGGTGAGGACGGTCTGGTGGACGACCTGCTCGGCGAGGACGGTGTGGTGGACGACCTGCTGGGCGGCGACAGCGGTCTCCTCGACGGCGGTCTCGTCGACCGCGTGGTGGGGGAGGACGGCGTGCTCGGCGCGCTGCCCGACGTCGCGCTCGACGCGCCGGTGACGGTTCCCGTGACCGTGTGCGGCGTGGGCGTCGGGATCCTGGGCGACGCGTCCGCGGCGTGCCCGGCGGCCGCCGGCCTGCCGACGGACCCCATGGACCCGACGGACCCCACGGACCCGACGGACCCCACGGACCCCACGGACCCGACGGACCCGACGGACCCGACCGGCCCGACGGACCCGACCGGCCCGGCGGGACCTGACGGCCCGGGGTCGGGCGACGGCACGGACGGCAGCGTGGTCCGTGTCTCCTACCCGGCGGGCGTCGGGACGGGGGGCGCGGCTGCCGCGGTCGGCGGCTCGGTCGTGGCGTCGGGACCTGCGGCGCTCGCGACGACGGGCGCGGGCGGTGACCTGGGGCTGCTCGTCATGGCGGGGCTGCTCACGCTGCTCGGCCTGACGCTCCGGCGCTTCCGTCGCCGCTCGTGGGTCGCCGACCCGGACGCCTACACCCCGGTCTTCACCGACCGGGCCTGACGTCCCTCGACGGGACCGCCCGGGCCGCGCGCCCGGGCGGTCCTCGGCGTGGTCGCGCCGGACCTGGCCAGGGAACACCCGGGGCGACCGCGCCGGGCGGCGCCGTGCGCTCGCGCGCGCGGCGCCGCCTGCGGTCGTTAGGCGACGGCGAAGACGAGCGCCGCGATCGCGAAGCCCATGACGCCGATCGCGGTCTCCATGACCGTCCACGTGCGCAGCGTCGTCTTGACGTCCATGTCGAAGAACCGGCCCACGAGCCAGAACCCGGAGTCGTTGACGTGGCTGAGCACGACCGACCCGGCGGCGACGGACACGACGACCGCGGCGAGCTCGACGGCGTTGAAGCCACCCGCCTCGACGGCGGGGGCGATGAGCCCGGCGGCCGTCGTCAGCGCGACGGTGGCCGAGCCCTGCGCCACCCGCAGGATCGCGGCGATGAGGAAGCCGGCCACGATCACGGGCAGGCCGAGGTCGCCGAGCACGTCGGCGAGCGCGTCGCCGATGCCGGTCGCGCGCAGCACGCCGCCGAACATGCCGCCCGCGCCGGTGATGAGGATGACGGAGCAGACCGGGCCGAGCGCCGAGTCGAGCGTCTTCTCGAGCGCCGTGCCGGAGACGCCGCGTCGCCGCCCGAGGACCCACGCGGCGACGAGCACCGTGATGAGGAGCGCGACGGGCGTCGCGCCGACGGCCCGCAGCACCTGGACGGCGGGGTTCTCGGCGTCGACGCTCCCGGCCGCGCGCAGCGCGTCGAGGCCGGTGTTGGCGAAGATGAGCACGAGCGGGAGCAGGAGGATCGTGACGACGGTGCCGAACTTCGGCGGGTTCTCGAGCTGCTTCTCGTCGGCCTCGCCGAGGATCGAGGGGATGGGCAGGTCGATGCGACGGCCGACGTACCGGGCGAACAGGTAGCTCGTGACGTACCACGTGGGGATCGCGACGACGAGCCCGAGGAGGATGACGATGCCGATGTTCGCGCCGAGGAACTCGCTCGCCGCGACGGGGCCGGGGTGCGGCGGCACGTAGATGTGCATGACGGAGAACGCGCCCGCGACGGGGAGGCCGTAGAGGAGGAGCGAGCCGCCGAGCTTGCGCCCGACGGAGAAGACGATGGGCAGCATGACGACGAGGCCCGCGTCGAAGAAGATCGGGAACCCGAAGATCAGGGACGCGAGGCCGAGCGCGAACGGTGCGCGCTTCTCGCCGAACTTCCCGATGAGGAAGTCGGCCATGACCTGCGCGCCGCCGCTCGTCTCGACGAGCCGGCCGAGCATCGCGCCGAGGCCGACGAGCAGGGCGACGGTCGCGAGGGTCGAGCCGAAGCCCGCGGTGAGGACCTCGATGATCGATCCGGTGGGGATGCCGGCCACGACGGCGGTCAGCAGGCTCACGAGGACGAGCGCGAGGAACGCGTGCAGCTTGAGCTTGATGATGAGGAACAGCAGGAGCGCGATCGCGCCCGCGGCGATCGCGAGCAGCGGTCCGGCGGTCAGGGTCTGTGTCCAGTCCTCGGGGGGCATGGTGTCTCCGTCGACGGTCGTGGTCGGGTGCTGGGGAGGTGCGCGGCTCAGCGCGCGCCGGGTGCGACGCTCAGGTGCGTGCGGGCGAGGATCTGCTCGACGATCTGCTCGGGCGTGGAGGCGACGTCGAGCGTGAAGCCGGGCTCGTCGTCGGCCAGGGGCTCGAGCGTGGCGAGCTGCGACGGCAGGAGCGACGTGGGCATGAAGTGCCCGCTGCGGTGCTCCATGCGCTCGCCGAGCAGCTCGCGGCTGCCGTCGAGGTGGACGAAGCACACGCTGCCGTCCGCGGTCCGCAGCAGGTCGCGGTAGGACCGCTTGAGCGCGGAGCACGTGACGACGCCGGACCGTCCGGCGTCGGCCTCGGCGCTCAACCAGTCGCGGATCGCCTCGAGCCACGGCCACCGGTCCTCGTCGGTGAGCGGCGTCCCGGCGCTCATCTTGTCGATGTTCGCCTGGGGGTGGAACTGGTCGGCCTCGGCGTACTCGGTGCCGAGGTGGCGTGCGAGGAGCGTCGCGACGGTGGTCTTGCCCGAGCCCGCGACGCCCATGACGACGAGGTGCTGGGGCGTGCGCTGATCAGGGCCGTCGGGCTGGTCGGTGGTGCTGACGTCCGTGTCCATGTGTCGACTTCCGTGTCGGGCGGGGCCTCCGGGCCGCGCACCGCGACGCTGCCGCGATGCTCCCGGGCGACGACCGTCGTGGTCGCCGCTGGCCTCCACTGTGGGGTATTGGTGACACCTTTGGCAAGTGATTGATAGCACCATTCGCCGCCACTAGGCTGCGAGGCATGGCGACGACGGTCCTGCACACCACCGTGCTCGACACCCTCGGTCGTCGCATCACCAGCGGAGACGCCCCCGCCGGAACCCCGCTGACCCTGGAGTCGATCGGGACCGAGTTCGGCGTCTCGCGCACCGTCGCGCGGGAGGTGATGCGGCTCCTCGAGGGCCTCGGCCTCGTGCGCTCCAAGCGGCGCGTAGGCATCGTCGTGCTCGGCATCGAGGACTGGAACGTGCTCGACCCGCGCGTCATCCGGTGGCGCCTCGAGGGCCCCGGCCGCGACGCCCAGCTGCGCACGCTGACCGAGCTGCGTCACGCCGTCGAGCCGCTCGCCGCCGCCGGCGCCGCCCGCCACGCGACGGACGCCGAGCGCGCCGAGCTCGTCGCCGCCGCCGCGCGCATGCGCCTGCTCGGCGAGGCGGGCGACCTCGAGGAGTTCCTCAGGCTCGACGTCCGGTTCCACGAGATCCTGCTGCGCGCGAGCGGGAACGAGATGTTCGGCGCGCTCGCCGGGGTCGTCGCGGCCGTGCTCAGCGGCCGCACCCACCTGGGCCTCATGCCCGCGTCGCCCGTCCCGGAGGCGCTCGACCAGCACGAGGCCGTCGCGCGCGCGGTCGCCGACGCCGACGCCGAGGCCGCCGAGGCGGCGATGGCCGCGATCGTCGGCGAGGTGCGCAGCGCGCTCGGCGGGGTCGAGCGCTCGTCCTAGCGGCGTAGGGCCGAGACCCCACCTGCTCGACCGGAGTCGACGGAGCGGACCGGCGCCGGCTCGCGGTCAGCGCGGGTAGACGCGAACCTCAGCGGCCTTGACGACGAACCACACGCGCTCGCCCGGCGCGAGGCGCAGCGCGGCGACGGACCGCGGCGTGAGGTCCGCGGCGAGGTGCGGCGCGGCGTGCCCGACGCCGGTCGGCGGGTCCGCAGGGCCGTCGCCCGAGCCCGGGGGCGCCACGCGCGCCCAGACCCGCAGGAGCGGCCCGTGCGGCTCGACGCTCGTCACGACGACCGGGTACGCGTTGCGCGGGCTGCCCTCGGGCGTCGTCCGGTGCACGGCGACCGCGCGCGGCTCGAACACCGCGATGGCCCGGTCCCCGACGGCGAGCGGCTCGTCCGCCGTGCCCCGCACCCGGACCGCGGCGCCCTCGACGGCGACCGTCACCTCGCGCTCGTCGTCCGGCGCGCCGTCGTCGCGCTCGTCGTCGCCGGGCGCGCCCGGGGCGCCCGGGGCTGCGGGGACGAGTGCGGGCTCCGGAGCGGCGACGTGCGCGACGCTCCCGGCGAGCAGGTTGACGCCCGCGAGGCGGGCCGCGAACCGGGACCGGGGGCGCGTCAGCACCTCGTCGATGGGTCCGTCCTCGACGACGCGGCCGTCGGCCAGCACGACGACGCGGTCGGCGAGGAGGAGCACGTCGAGCAGGTCGTGCGTCACGAGGAGCGTCGTGCGGGGCCGCTCGCGCTGCGCGTGGTGCAGCACCGACCGCACGTGCTGCGCCACACCGACGTCGAGCGAGGCGAGCGGCTCGTCGAGGAGGAGCACGCGCGGGTCGGTCGCGAGCGCCCGCGCGATCGCGACGCGCTGCGCCTGCCCGCCCGAGAGGTCGGTCGCGCGGCGGGACGCGAGGCTCGCGGCACCGACGCGGACGAGCGCGGCCCGGGCCTCGCGCCGCGCCCGGGCGCGGGGCACGCCCCGCGCGCGCAGCCCGAACGCGACGTTGTCCTCGACCGTGAGGTTCTCGAACAGCAGGGGGCGCTGGCTCAGCCACGCGACGCGGCGACGGCGCGGCGCGGCGCGCGTGACGTCGTCGTCCCCGACCACGACCCGGCCCCCGCGCGCCGTGCCGGGTGCCACGAGCCCGGCGACGACCTGGACGAGCGTCGACTTCCCCGCGCCGTTCTCGCCGAGCACCGCGACGACCTCGCCCGGCGCGACGGCGAGGTCGACGTCGAGCCCGCGCTCGGGGACGACGGCCCGCACGGCGAGCGCGGCGGGCGCCGCGTCCGGCTCCGGGTCGGCCGCAGGTGGCGCCGCCGGGCTGCTCCCGCTCCCGGGCGAGGCGTCCGCGCGGACGCCCCGGACGGCGTCGGCCAGGGGGCGCGAGGCGGGTGCGTCCGGGCCGCCTCGCCGCGGTCGGGCCGTGCGCGCACCCGGACCGCCGAGGAGGCGCGGGCCGTGGACGGCGGCGGTGATGAGCACCGCGACCACGACGAGCAGGAACGACAGCGCGACCGCGGTGTCCGGGTCCGCGCTGCGCTGGAGGTAGATCTCGAGCGGCAGCGTCTGCGTGACGCCCTGGAGCGCGCCCGCGAACGTGATCGTCGCGCCGAACTCGCCGAGGGCGCGCGCGAACGCGAGCACCGCGCCCGAGAGCAGGCCGGGCAGCACGCGCGGCAGCGTGACACGGCGCAGCACGGTCGTGGGCCGCGCGCCGAGCGTCGCGGCGACGTCCTCCAGACGCGTGTCCTGGCTGCGCAGCGCGCCCTCCAGGCTGAGCACGAGGAACGGCAGCGCGACGAACGTCTGCGCCAGCACGACGGCCGTCGTCGTGAACGCGATCTCGACCCCCAGCACCTCGAGGTGCCGGCCGACCAGCCCGCGCCGCCCGAACGTGTGCAGCAGCGCGATGCCCCCCACGACGGGCGGCAGCACGAGCGGCAGCAGCACGAGGGCGCGCGCGACGCGCTGGCCGGGGAACGTCGTCCGGGCGAGGACGAGCGCCATCGGGGTGCCGAGGACGACGCACGCGACCGTCGCGGTGAGCGCCGTGCGCACGGACAGGCCGAGGGCGTCGAGCGCGGCGGGCGACGTCAGGAGCGCCCACAGCCCGCCGGACCCGTCCGGCCCCGGCGCGAGCTCGACGCGCGCGACCGTCGCCGCGACGGGCACGACGACGAACAGCGCGCCGAGCAGCGCCGGGACGAGGACCCAGCGGGGGAGGCCGCGCATCACGAGCCGCCCCGGGATCGCGGGCACGGCGTCACCGGCCTCACGGCGTCTCCGGCCTCACGGCGTGACCGGCCCCGGTGCGCCGAAGCCCGCCGCGGCGAGCGCCGCCTGCCCGGTCGCGCCGGTCACGAGGTCGACCCATGCCTGCGCGAGCGCGACCTGCTCCGGGCCCGCGTCCCGGGCCGCCGCGACGACCGCCACCGGGTAGACGTTGAGCGCCGCGTCGGTCTCGGGCACGTCGACCACCGCGACGTCGTCGCCTGCGAGCGTCGCGTCGGTGACGTACACGAGGCCCGCGTCGGCCTCGCCCGACGTGACCTTGGCGAGCACGTCGGTGACGCTGGCCTCCTCGCTCACGCGGTGGAGGGTGACGCCCGCGGCCTCGGCGACCCGGTCGGTCGCGGCGCCGCACGGGACCTGCGGCGCGCACACGACGACCCTGACGTCGTCGCGCGCGAGGTCGGCGAACGTCTCGACGCCGGCCGGGTTGTCGGGCGGGGTGACGACCGTCAGCGTGTTCGTCGCGAACGGGACGGGGTCGGACGCGTCGCCCGCCTCGACGACCCGCGTCATCGTGCGCTCGTCGGCCGAGGCGAGGACGTCGGCGGGCGCGCCCGCGAGGACCTGGTCACCCAGGTCGGAGGACCCGGCGAACGACAGCGTCACGGTCACGCCGTCGTGCTCGGCCTCGAAGTCCGCGGCGAGGTCCGTGAACACGTCGCGCAGCGACGCCGCGGCGAGCACGGTCAGCGTGCGCTCCTCGGCGGGGGCGCCCGTGCCGCCCGGTGACGCCGCCCCGCCGGCGCCGCACGCCGCGAGCCCGAGCGCGAGCGCGGCGGCGAGCGCCGCCGACAGCAGGCGCGCCACGCTCACGCGGCGCCGCCCGGCGTCTCGACGACGACGGTCGTCGCCTTGACGACGGCGACGGCGAGGCTCCCCGGCTCGAGGCGCAGCTCGCGCACGGCCTCGGTGCTCATGAGCGACACGACCCGCTGGCCGCCGCACAGCATCTCGACCTGGGACATCACGGTGTCGCTCACGACGTCGGTGACGATCCCGACGAACCGGTTGCGCGCCGAGCGCGCGACGCCGGACGGGTCGGGGGTCGGGCGCGCCTGGGCGACGGCGAAGCGCGCGAGCTCCGCGCCGTCGACGACCTTGCGCCCGGCGTCGTCGGCGCTCGCGCCGAGGTCGCCCGCGTCGACCCAGCGGCGCACGGTGTCGTCGCTGACCCCGAGGAGGCTCGCGGCCTCACGGATCCGGAAGTGCGGCATGACATCGAGGATAGGCCCGCATCTGCGGAACCGTCGGGGTGGTGTGGCACGCTCCTGCCGTGAGCGAGACGACCAGAGGGGCGGCCGTGCGCGTCGGCGCCGAGGAGCCCACGGCCGCCGACGTGCTGACGCTGCTGCAGGAGCACCTGGACGACATGTACGCCACGTCGCCGCCCGAGAGCGTGCACGCGCTCGACGTCGAGCGCCTGCGCGCGCCGGACATCACGTTCGTCACCGCGCGCGCGGACGACGGGACGCTGCTCGGGTGCGGGGCCCTCACGCAGCACGACGCGACGCTGGGCGAGCTCAAGTCCATGCGCACGACGGCGGCGGCCCGGGGCCGCGGGGTCGGCGCCGCGGTACTCGGGCACCTGCTCGACGTCGCGCGCGACCGCGGGCTCGCGCGCGTCAGCCTGGAGACGGGCGCCGAGGAGTACTTCGCGCCCGCGCGCCGGCTCTACGCGCGCCACGGGTTCGTGCCGTGCGCGCCGTTCGCCGACTACACCCACGACCCGCTGAGCGTGTACCTGACCCTCGCGCTCTGACGCGGGACTCAGTGGTGGTGGTCGTGGCGGCCGAGGGTCTCGACCGGGGTCGCGCCGGGGCGGGTCCACTGCGGCGCGGGGCGCGTGGTCTCGCTCCACCCGGCGACGCCGTCGGCGTCCGTGCGCCAGAACCAGCCGGGGTGGTGGGCCTCGGGCCAGCCGTCGGGCTGGTCCTCCCACGCCTCGCGACGGCCGTAGGGGGTGCGGTCGAGCAGTGCGAACGCGGGGTTGGTGGGCTCGGTGCCGCGACCCGTCGTGCGGTACGTGAGGAACACGCGGTCGCCGTCCCGCAGGAACACGCTGAGGTAGCCCATGTCGCCGCCGACCGGGGCGTCGAGCCCGCGCACCGAGTACCAGGGCTGGGTGTAGCCCATGAACTCCACGTACGGCTCCACCTCGTCCCACGCGCCCACGGTGAGGATCGCGAAGGAGACGCCGCGCGCGTTGAGGTACACCGCGTCGCGCAGGTGCCACGCGGTCCACGTGCACCCCTCGCACTGCCCCTGGTGCGGGGCGCCGTCGTGCCACATGTGCTGGTACACCACGAGCTCGTCGCGGCCCTGGAAGAGGTCGAGGAACGGGGTCGGGCCGTCGGGGCCGACGACGGCGACGGTGCCGTCGATCTCGACCATCGGCAGCCGTCGGCGCGCCGCGGCGAGCGCGTCGCCCTGCCGTGTGTGCGCCTTCTCCTGCGCGAGGAGCTCGTAGCGTGCCGCCTGCCAGGTGGCGAGGTCGACGACGGGCGGGCGGCCGGGCCGGGACGGGGCCGGGGTGCTGGGCGTGGTCGTCATGGAGTCCTCCGTCGGGGTGCGGGGCGTCGCTCGACACCTGCGTCGAGAGGGAGGACCGGCGGGCCACGCGGTAGTCATCGGTCGTCCGGCTCCTGGCGAGCACGGGGTCCCGCGCTGCCGAAAACGGGGTTGGTGCCGTTATCGCGTGGATAACGACACCAACCCCGTGTTCGGCGTGGGGCCCGGGTCATGCGTCGAGCTTCAGCCGCGCCCCGAGGGCGACGGCGGCGACGACGGCCGTGCCGGTGACGAGCACGAGGTCCTTGAGCACGTACTGGCCCATGAGCGTCATGCCGTCGCCGAACAGCTCGCCCGCGAACAGGACGATCGGCGAGAGGATCCCGGCCATCGCGACCGCGAGGGCGACGAGACCCGTGCGCAGCAGGCGCCCGGTGACGAGCGTCAGGCCGATGAACGTCTCGAGGACCGCGGTGAAGATTACCGCCGCCGTCCCGCCGACGACGCCGAAGGTCAGCGTCTCGACCGTGCGGGCGGCGATCGACTCCGCGGGGCTCGCGCCGGGGACGAGCTTCAGGACGCCGAACCCGAGGAACACGAGCCCGAGGGCGACGCGCAGCGCGGGGACGGACCAGCGCGTGAGGAACCGCGCGGTCGCGGCGACGGCGGCGTCGACGCGGTCGGCCAGCCGTGCGGGCACGACGGCGGAGCGGCGCCGGGCCGAGGCCGCCGACGGGGGGACGGCACGAGCACGACCCGGGGTCGTGGGGACGGTGGTGGACATCTCTCGAACCTCTTCCGGTGACGGTCGCGGTCCCTGTGGCCGCCCCTGGAAGGAGGGGGTCCGCGGCCGCCCCGAGGACGCGCGGTCCCGGGTTTCACCCGCTCGGAGAGCGTCGTCGCAGGTCAGCGACGCGGCTGCTCGGAGGGGTCCCAGCCCGGCCGCGGGGTGCGCGCCGCGACGGAGGCGTCCCGCGAGCGGTACACGACGTACGGGCGGAACACGTACGGGACGGGCGCGGAGAACGCGTGCACGAGCCGCGTGAACGGCCACAGGACGAACAGCAGGTTCGCCGCGACGATGTGGAGCTGGAACGCGGCCGGCACGCCCTCCATGAGCGCGGGCTGCGGCTGCAGGTACCACAGCGACCGGAACCAGGGCGAGATCGTCTCCCGGTAGTCGTACCCGTGGCCGCCCGCGACGAGCTGCGTCTGCACCGTGGCCCACGTGCCGAGCAGGATCGACGCGGCGAGGAAGACGTACATCGTCTTGTCCATGCGCGTCGTCGCACGGAACACGGGACCGGTGGTCCGCCGCCGGTAGACGAGGATGAGCAGCCCGGCGACGAGCGCGACGGCCGCGATCGACCCCATGTACGTGGCGACGAAGTGGTACGCGACCTCCTTGATGCCCACCGCCTCGGTCCACGACTTCGGGACGACGAGGCCCAGGAGGTGCCCGAGGATCACGAACAGCAGCCCGAAGTGGAACAGCGGCGACCCAAGGCGCAGCAGCCGCTTCTCGTAGAGCTCGCTCGACCGCGTGGTCCAGCCGAACTTGTCGTAGCGGTACCGCCAGACCGACCCCACGACGAACACCGCGAACGTCACGTACGGGAACACGACCCACAGCAGGACCTCGCCCGTGCTCACCCCGTTCATCGCGCCACCTCCCGCGGCGTCCCGCGACCCTGCGCCGGGCCGGGCGCCGGCCCGTACGGCTCCAGCGCGACCGGCTCCATCCCGACGAGCTCGGCAGGCGGCCCCGCCGTGACGAGCTCGACGTACCGCTGCTGCGTGCGCCCGTCGAGCGGGGGCAGCGTGAGGCACACGGCCTCGACCAGCCCGGTCCACGGGCTCGCCGTGCTCTCGAGCGCCGTCCGCAGCACCTCGATCCCGTCGCGGTGCGCCGCGAGCAGGCCCGCCGCGATCGCCGCGTCGTCGCCCGTGGCGCGCGCCGAGAACTCGAGGACCGTCGGCAGGTAGTCCGGCAGCTCCGACCCGGTGACCTCCCAGCCCGCGGCCCGGTACGCCTCGACGAACGCGACGAGCGCCGTCCCGCGCCGACGCGTGTCGCCCGCCGCGTAGTACGACAGGTACATCGAGCACTTGCGCTTGAGGTCGAACGTCGCGACGTAGCGAGTTCGGAGGTCGCCCAGGTCCGCCGCGCCGAGCAGGTCGCAGAACGCGTCGAGGCGCTCGCGGACGGCCGCGGGCAGCCCGGGAGTCGCCGCGCGGACGGCGGCCGTCGCGGCGAGCACGTCGTCGTCCGGGTAGGCGAGCAGCACGGACGCGGCCATGTGGGTCGTGCGGCGCTGGGTGCCCGACGCCGCCACGGGAGCCAGGTGGTCGGGCAGCGGTCCGCGCGGCCGCGCCCCGGGGCGCAGCGACGGGGTCGGGAGAAGCGATCGCGTCCTCATCGCGTGCCCCCGTCGGGCTCGACGCCGGGTCCCGTCCCGGGCGCGGGGCCGCGTGCCGACCCGCCCGCCGGGCCTCCGGGCGTCGGCCCGTCGCCCGGGCGACCACCGGACCCGGGGGGACCGGGGATGGTGTCGTGGCGCGCGTCCTGCCGGCCGCCGGGCAGCGAGCCCGGGGCGCCAGGCCCGACCCCGCCCGACGCCCCGGCGGCGTCGCCCGACGACGCGTCGCCGCCCGGCGGGAACAGCCCGGGCGGGCGGCCGTTGCCGTCCCAGTTGAGGAGGTTGACGCGCCCCGGCGTCGAGGGCCCGTACGGCGAGTCCGCCGTCTGCCGGGCCTGGAGCACGTGGAAGTTCTCGACCGCGACGGGCACCGGGGTGCCGGACGTCTCGCCGAACGGCCCCGCGCCGGTGAGCCCCATGCCGCCCATGCCGGGGCCGCCGTCGTAGTCGAGGGAGCAGGACAGCTCGTCGAGCTCGCGGGCGATCTCGGTGTGGGCGG
>NZ_WMKA01000049.1 GCF_009711085.1 Cellulosimicrobium composti | reverse complement strand
CGGGGGACGCGGCCACCGTGCCCGCACCGCCCGACGCGGCCGGGGCGCCGAGCGCCCGGGCGCGGACGGGAGCGCGCGGCGAGACCGTCGCCGTCCTGCCCCCGCCGCCGCCCGCCGCGCTCGAGGAGACCGCGTCGTTCGACGACGCGGTGCTGCCGCGCGAGCGGAGATGACCCGCGCGCCCGGCCCGCGGGCCGGGCGCGCGAACCGGTGATGACGAGCAGGGGGACGAGCACATGAGGATCTCGGTGATCGGCTGCGGGTACCTGGGCGCCGTGCACGCGGCGTGCCTGGCGAGCCTGGGCCACGACGTCGTGGGCGTGGACGTCGACGCGCGCAAGGTTGAGGCGCTGCGCGCGGGGCGCGCGCCGTTCTACGAGCCCGGGCTCGACGACCTCCTCGCCGACGTCGGCGCGACCGGACGCCTGACCTTCACGACCGACGTCGCGCGCGCGGCCGACGCGGACGTGCACTTCCTGTGCGTCGGCACGCCCCAGCGCGCCGACTCCTACGCCGCCGACCTCACGTACGTCGACGCGGCGTTCCGGGCGCTCGTCCCGCACCTCGGCCCCGACGCGGTCGTGGCCGGCAAGTCGACCGTCCCGGTGGGCACCGCGGCGCGACTCGCGGGCGAGCTCGCCGCGGCGCGCCCCACGGCGACGCTCGTCTGGAACCCCGAGTTCCTGCGCGAGGGCTTCGCCGTCCAGGACACGCTGCACCCCGACCGCCTCGTCTACGGCGTCCCCGACGACGCGCACGGCGCACGCGCCGTCGACGCGCTCGACGCCGTCTACGCGGAGGCGCTCGCGGACGGCACGCCACGGCTCGTCGTCGACCGCGCGACGGCCGAGCTCGTCAAGGTCGCCGCGAACTCGTTCCTCGCGACGAAGATCTCCTTCATCAACGCGATGGCGGAGCTGTGCGAGGTCGCGGGCGGCGACGTCACGCGCCTCGCCGACGCGATCGGGCTCGACGAGCGGATCGGGCGGCGGTTCCTCAACGCGGGCCTCGGGTTCGGCGGGGGCTGCCTGCCCAAGGACATCCGCGCGTTCATGGCGCGCGCCGAGGAGCTGCACGCCGACCCGGCCGTGAGCTTCCTGCGCGAGGTCGACTCGATCAACCTGCGCCGCCGCGAGCGCATGGTCGACCTCACGGTCGGCGTGCTCGACGGCCGCCCGCTCGCCGGCGCACGCGTCGCGGTCCTCGGCGCCGCGTTCAAGCCCGACAGCGACGACGTGCGCGACTCCCCGGCCCTGGACGTCGCCCAGCGTCTGCACCAGCGCAGCGCGCGCGTCGTCGTCACCGACCCGCGCGCGCTCGCGAACGCGCGGTCCAAGGCGCCGCACCTCGGGTACGCCGAGACCGTCGAGGAGGCGGTCGACGGGGTCGACGCCGTGCTCGTGCTCACCGAGTGGCGCGAGTACCGCGAGCTCGACCCGGGCAAGCTCTACGGCCTCGTCGCCGCGCCGCGCGTCGTCGACGGGCGCAACGCGCTCGACGCCGCGGCGTGGCGCGAGGCGGGCTGGACGTACCGCGCGCTCGGGCGCCAGTGACCGCGCGCCCGCGCCGCCGACCCGCCGCGGTCGTCGCGGGGGTCGTGGCGGCGCTCGCGCTGGTCGCGTGCATGCCGGACGGCGGCGGGACGGACGACGGCGCGTCCGGCCCTGGCGCGCGGTCCGCGCCCGCGACGGCGGGGGAGGCAGCGGAGGGCACGGGGCCGGCGGACGACACGGGGGCGGCTGATGCGGACCCGGCGGACTACGCCGCGCGGCTCGTCGCGCGGACGCAGGAGGTCCGGGACGAGGCGGGGGTCCCGCGGCTCGAGGAGAGCGCGTGCGCTCAGGACGCGGCCCGGGCCCGCGCGGCGGCGCTCGTCGGGGCCCCGCTCGAGCACGCGCCGCTCGACGACGTCGTCGCGACGTGCGCGCCCGCGGGCGGCACGGCCGCGGAGAACCTCAGCCGCGCCGCCGCCGGCCCGGCGGACGTGGTCGACGCGTGGATGGGGTCCCACGGGCACCGGGCGAACCTGCTCGACCCCGCGCTCACGGCCGTCGGCGTCGCGTGCGCGCCCGACCCCGGCGAGGGCGATGGAGCGCTCGTGTGCGCGCAGGTCTTCCTGGGCTGAGCGCACGCCTCGTGATGCCCGCCAACCGTTGAGATTTCAACTGCGAGGCATGTTGCGCCGCCGGTCGTCTGTCTGTAGGTTGAGGCCCGCCGGCCGAGGCTCGGCGCGGGGCCAAGCGCGCAGGGGGAGCTTGGCGTCGGGTCCCGGCGGCGACGATCACACCCCCGCGAGGACGCGGGTCGACTCCTCCAGGCTCGTCCGGTCGCGCAGCGCGCGCCCGAGCCGCCGCAGCGCGTCGTCGTCCGCGAGCAGCCCCGACCAGTCGTCCGGGTCGGCGCTCGGCGCGTCCCCCCGGGCCCGCCGCGTCGCGGCCACGTGCAGCTGGTAGGCGAGGATCACCTCGCGCGGGCTCCCCGGGACGGCGATGCGCACGTGGTCCACGTCGTCGCGCCGCGAGTGCAGCGCGAGCGCCGTCAGCCCGTCGAAGATCTCGATGGTGCGGTGGTACTCGTCGACGGCGGCGCTCGACCCGAGCGACCCGCCCTCGCCGACGGCCGCCACG
This sequence comes from Cellulosimicrobium composti, assembly GCF_009711085.1. Classification (GTDB taxonomy): domain Bacteria; phylum Actinomycetota; class Actinomycetes; order Actinomycetales; family Cellulomonadaceae; genus Cellulosimicrobium; species Cellulosimicrobium composti. Next base: position 26,003 of record NZ_WMKA01000049.1, on the reverse strand, counting down.
AGGAACGCGTGCAGGTGGTGCAGGTCGCGGCGCCGCTCCCGGGCGAACGCCGCGGACGAGGCGAGCTGGCCGACGATCCCGACCGTCAGCAGGACGCTCGCCGCGAGCACGAGGTAGCGCGTGCGCACGCCGAGCACGAGGTAGGGCTCGGTGCTCCCCGGCTCGTGCAGGAGCATCGCGACGAAGCTCACGACCGCCCACGCCACCGCGACGACCGCGCCCGCGGCCGCGAGGTCCATGCCCCAGCGCAGCCGCAGCGGGCGCCGCGACCGCGTGCGGACGCACGACACCGCGAACGTCGCCGTCGCCGTGACGAACGTCCCGTAGTACAGCGCCCAGTACCCCCACATGAGCGGGCGGTCGCGGACCTGGGCGTCGAGGTCGTGCGTCGTCCAGGGCCCGCTCGCCACCGCGACGGCGACCATCGCGGCGCCCACCGCGGCGGCCGCGAGCGCGACGTGCCGCGTGCGCGGGGCGCGCCCCGTCGTCGCGCTGTACGCCCACACGCCGACGAACAGGCAGCCGGTGACGAGCGCGACGTGCTTGGCGACCTCGTGCGTGCCGGCGGGCGCGTGCGCCTTGAGCAGCTCGGCGACCACGGGGACCCGCAGCGCGGAGGCGAGCGCGACGAAGCCCAGGCCGACGGGCAGCGACACGTCGGCGCTCGTGCGCGCGCGCAGGCCCGTCCAGGCCGCCGCGGCGGCGAACAGCGCGACCGCGAGCACCCCGGCGGCGTGGCTCACCGGTAGAGCTCCAGGGACGTCAGCCGCGAGGCCGAGCTGCCGTGCGACGCGATGGAGATCATCAGCTCGCTCGCGAGCCGCTCGACGCGCCGCTCCGCCGGGTCGTCATACCCGTCGCGGCACGCGCCGGCGGGCGGCGGGCCCGACGCGGCGGCGTCCAGGACGTGCACGAGCTCGTGCGCGACGACGTGGTCGCGGTGCTGCCCGGGCAGCGTCTGACGCGCGTCGACGAGGACGAGGTCACGGTCCGGGAACGCGAGCCAGAGCCCGGTCACCCCGGGTCCGAGGTCGCCCTCGACGACCTCCAGGGGACGGCCGCGGACCGCGGCGACCAGGCGGCACGCCTCCTCGATGCTGCGCGCGCGGTCGAGACCCGCGCCGCGCAGGAGGTCATCCACGGTCGTCCTCGACGGGCGGCAGGTGCTCGAGGCGCCGCACGCGGTCCACGATCTCGATGATCGCGCGCACGTTCTCGGGCGACAGGCCCTGCGCGCGCAGCGCGAACTGCTCGACGCCCTCGTCCGCGAGCGCCGCCCGCAGCCGCGCGTCCGGCGCCTCGTCAGGGTCGACGAGGCTCCCGGTGCTCACGCGGAAGAACGCCGCGATGCCCTCGACGACGCGCAGGCTCGGCGACGAGCGGTGCCCGCCGCGCAGCGCGCTGAGGTACGCCTCGTTGATGGAGTAGCCCTGCTCGGTCATCCACTGGGCGGCCTCGCGGTTGGTCACGGGGCGGCCGCCGCGCCCGCGCGCGAAGAGCTCGTTGAGCCGTCGGCGGAAGACCCGCGCGGTCCGCTCGCCGGGTGCCACGTCGTCGTCCATGGCGATGATTGTGACAGGCCGCGGAGCGGGCGGGGCGCCCGGTCCGGGCCGGTGCTCGCGTCGCGACGCACGCGAGCTCGTGGCCGACGATCGGATCGACCACGTGGCGGAGAGGATCCGGTCCGTCGCGCCGGGCTCGGTCGACCCGCACGTCGACGCCCTCGCCGAGAAGGCCGAGGAGGCCGACGACCGACCTCCGGGTCGGTACGATCGAGGGGCGCCGTCCACGACGGCGCCCTTCGTGCTGTCGGGCAGCGCCCGCCGGCCGCAGGACCGAACCGGGCGCCGCGCGCGCCTCCCGCCAGCAGAACGGAGCACGGACGTGTCTGACGTCGTCTCGACACCCCTCACCATCACCCTCGACGCCGAGGAGACCACGGTGACGGCGGGCACGACGGGCACGGAGCTGTTCGCGTCGCGTCGCGACGTCGTCGTGATCCGCGTGAACGGCGTGCTCAAGGACCTCGACACCCCGGTCGCGGACGGCGACGTCGTCGAGGGCGTGACGATCGACTCGCCCGACGGCCTCGCGGTGCTGCGCCACTCGGCCGCGCACGTGCTGGCCCAGGCCGTGCAGCAGGTCAACCCCGACGCGAAGCTGGGCATCGGCCCGCCGATCACGGACGGGTTCTACTACGACTTCGACGTGGACACGCCGTTCACGCCCGAGGACCTCAAGGCGCTCGACAAGGCGATGTCGCGCATCGTCAAGGAGGGGCAGACCTTCCGCCGCCGCGTCGTGACGGAGGACGAGGCGCGCGCCGAGCTCGCCCACGAGCCGTACAAGCTCGAGCTCATCGGGCTCAAGGGCGGGGCGGCGGACGACACCGAGGGCGCGAGCGTCGAGGTCGGCGGCGGCGAGCTGACGATCTATGACAACGTGCGCGGCGCCGGTCGCGAGAGCGAGACCGTGGTGTGGAAGGACCTGTGCCGCGGCCCGCACCTGCCGAGCACGCGCCTCATCGGCAACGGGTTCCAGCTCATGCGCTCGGCCGCGGCGTACTGGCGCGGGAGCGAGAAGAACCCGCAGCTGCAGCGCATCTACGGCACGGCGTGGCCCACGAAGGACGAGCTCAAGGCGTACCTCGACCGCCTCGCCGAGGCCGAGCGCCGCGACCACCGGCGCCTGGGCAACGAGCTCGACCTGTTCTCCTTCCCGGAGGAGATCGGCTCGGGCCTGCCCGTGTTCCACCCGAACGGCGCGACGATCCGCATGGAGATGGAGGAGTACTCCCGCAAGCGGCACGTGGAGGCGGGCTACTCGTTCGTCAGCACGCCGCACATCACCAAGGCGAACCTGTTCCACACGTCGCGCCACCTCGACTGGTACGCGGACGGGATGTACCCGCCCATGCACCTCGACGAGGAGCTCGACGACGAGGGCAACGTCAAGCGCGCCGGCCAGGACTACTACCTCAAGCCGATGAACTGCCCGATGCACAACCTCGTGTACCGCTCGCGCGGGCGCTCCTACCGCGAGCTGCCGCTGCGGCTGTTCGAGTTCGGGACGGTGTACCGGTACGAGAAGTCGGGCGTCGTGCACGGCCTCACCCGTGCGCGCGGCTTCACGCAGGACGACGCGCACATCTACACCACGCGCGAGCAGATGCGCGACGAGCTGAGCTCGCTGCTGTCGTTCGTGCTCGACCTGCTGCGCGACTACGGGCTCGACGACTTCTACCTGGAGCTGTCGACGCGCGACCCCGAGAAGTCGGTCGGCGACGACGCCACGTGGGAGGAGGCGACCGAGGTCCTGCGCCAGGTCGCCACGGAGTCGGGCCTCGAGCTCGTCGCCGACCCGGGCGGCGCGGCGTTCTACGGCCCGAAGATCTCGGTCCAGGCGAAGGACGCGATCGGGCGCACGTGGCAGCTCTCGACGATCCAGCTCGACTTCTTCGAGCCGGAGCTGTTCGAGCTCGAGTACACCGCGTCCGACGGCTCGCGGCAGCGCCCGGTCATGATCCACCGCGCGCTGTTCGGCTCGATCGAGCGGTTCTTCGGCATCCTCGTCGAGCACTACGCGGGCGCGTTCCCGGCGTGGCTCGCGCCCGTGCAGGTCGTCGCCGTCCCGGTCGCGGAGCCGTTCAACGACTACGTCGCGGACGTCGTCGCGCAGCTCAAGGCGCAGGGGATCCGCGCGGAGGTCGACTACTCCGACGACCGGTTCGGCAAGAAGATCCGCAACGCGAGCACGCGCAAGGTGCCGTTCGTCCTCATCGCGGGCGGCGAGGACGCCGAGGCCGGCGCCGTGTCGTTCCGCTACCGCGACGGCCGCCAGGACAACGGCGTGCCCGTCGCCGAGGCGGTCGAGCGGATCGTCGCCGCCGTCCGCGACCGCGTCCAGGTCTGACCGCGTGAGCGACGAGCGCGCGGGGGTGCCCGGCGCGGCCGACGAGGCCGTGCCGGGCGCCGGCGACCCCGACACGACGGTCGAGTCCCCGGACGACCACCCCGGGTTCGACGACGGCCTCGACCGGCTCTGGACGCCGCACCGCATGGTGTACATCGGCGGGCAGGACAAGCCCGCGGACGACTCGCGCGGGCAGTGCCCGTTCTGCCGCATCCCGGACCGCTCCGACGAGGACGGGCTGGTCGTCGCGCGCGGCGGGACGGCGTACGTCGTGCTCAACCTCTACCCGTACAACCCGGGCCACCTCATGGTCGTGCCGTACCGGCACGTGTCCGACTACACGGACCTCACCGAGGCGGAGACGGTCGAGGTCGCGCACCTCACGCAGACCGCGATGCGCGTCGTGCGCGCGGTCTCGGGGCCCGACGGGTTCAACCTCGGGATGAACCAGGGCGCCGTCGCGGGCGCGGGCATCGCGGCGCACCTGCACCAGCACGTGGTGCCGCGGTGGGCGGGCGACGCGAACTTCCTGCCGATCGTCGCGCAGACCAAGGCCGTGCCCGAGCTGCTCGGCGACACGCGCGCGCGGCTCGCCGCCGCGTGGCCCGGCCGTGCCGCCGAGGCGGGGGAGGCCTGATGTTCGGACGCCTGCGCGCGCTCACCACGCGCCTGTTCACCCCGCTCGCCGCGCTCCTCATCCGCCTCGGCGTGAGCCCGGACGCGGTGACGGTCGCCGGGACCGTGGGCGTCGTCGTCGGCGCCCTGTGGCTGTTCCCGACGGGGCACCTGTTCGCCGGGGTCATGGTCGTCATGGTCTGCGCGTTCGCCGACGTGCTCGACGGCGTCATGGCCCGCCGGGCCGGACGCTCCGGCCCGTGGGGCGCGTTCCTCGACTCGACGCTCGACCGGCTCGCGGACGCGGCCGTGTTCGTCGGCCTCACCCTGTGGTTCGTCCGCGCCGAGGACCCCCGGCTCACGCCCGACCTCGCGGCGTGGGGGACGGGCGTCGCGGTCGCGTGCCTCGCGCTCGGGGCCGTCGTGCCGTACGCGCGCGCCCGTGCCGAGAGCGTCGGCATGACGGCGCAGGTCGGGATCGCCGAGCGCGCCGACCGGCTCGTCGCGGCGCTCGTCGCCGCGGGGATCGTCGGGCTCGGCGTCCCGCCCGTCGTGCTCGTCGTCGTCCTCGGGCTGCTCGCGGTCGCGAGCGCCGTGACGATCGTGCAGCGCGTCGCGACGGTGCGCCGCCAGGCGCTCGCGCTGGTCGCCGCCCACCCCGACGAGAAGGAGGACGGTCGCTGATGGCCCTCGACGCCGGCAGGGCGTTCACGTTCGCCTGGCGCCACGCGCGCAAGGTCCCCGAGCCCGTCCTGCGCGGGCTGTTCAGCGCGATCGCCGACGTGGCGTGGCTCGCGCACGGCGGGGGAGTGCGTCAGCTCGAGCGCAACCTCGCGCGCGTCCGGCCGGACCTGTCGCCGCGCGCGCTGCGCCGCCTCTCGCGCGCGGGCATGCGCTCGTACATGCGCTACTACCGCGAGGCGTTCGCGCTCCCGGCCTGGTCGCCGGAGCGTGTCCGGGCCCGCGTGCGCGTGGAGGGCCTCGACAACCTCGCGTCGCACCTCGACGGCGACCGGAGCCCGGTGCTCGCCCTGTCGCACCAGGGCAACTGGGACCTCGCGGGCGCGTACGCGACGCCGAACATCGCGCCCGTGCTCACCGTCGCGGAGCGGCTGAAGCCCGACGAGCTCTTCGAGGAGTTCCTCGCGTTCCGCACGTCGCTCGGGCTGGAGATCCTCGCGCTGGGCGACGGCGACGTCTTCCGCGACCTCGTGCGCGGCGCGGGCCGTCCGGGCCGGATCATCCCGCTGCTCGCCGACCGCGACCTCACCCACCGCGGTGTCGAGGTCGACCTCTTCGGCCGCCGCGCGCGCGTCGCCGCCGGGCCCGCGGCCCTCGCGGTGAGCACCGGGGCGCCGCTCGTCCCGGCGGGGATCTGGTACGAGCGGCTGCGGGGCGCACGACGACGCGCGGCGGGCTCCCCGTGGGGGCTCGTCATCCGGTTCTTCCCCCGCGTGCAGATCGCGCAGGGCGTCCCGCGCTCCGAGCAGGTCGCGCTCGCGACCCAGGGCTGGGTCGACGCGCTGAGCGTCGCGATCCGCGAGCACCCCGAGGACTGGCACATGCTCCAGAAGGTGTTCGTCGACGACCTCGACCCCGAGCGCTACGCGCGCACGCGGTCGGCCGCGGGCGAGGAGCCGGCGGACGCGGGGCGGGTCGCATGAGCCTGCGCGTGGGCATCGTGTGCCCGTACTCGTTCGACGCGCCCGGCGGCGTGCAGTTCCACGTGCGCGACCTCGCCGAGGCCCTCATGGCCCGGGGCCACGAGGTCTCCGTGCTCGCCCCGGCCGACGACGACACGCCCGTCCCCGACTACCTGACCTCCGCCGGGGGTGCGGTCCCGGTGCGCTACAACGGCTCCGTCGCGCGGCTGACGTTCGGGCCGCGCACCGCGGGCCGCGTGCGCCGCTGGCTCGACGCCGGGCGCTTCGACGTCCTCCACCTGCACGAGCCCGTGACGCCCTCGCTGAGCATGCTCGCGCTGTGGATCGCGCAGGGCCCGATCGTCGCGACGTTCCACACGTCGCTCGTGCGCTCGCGCGCGCTGCAGGTCGCCTACCCGCTGGTGCGGCAGAGCCTCGAGAAGATCGACGCGCGCATCGCCGTGTCGGAGGACGCGCGGCGCACGCTCGTCGACCACCTGGGCGGCGACGCCGTCGTCATCCCGAACGGCGTGTACGTCGACACGTTCGCGGGTGCCGCGCCGAGCCCGGCGTGGCAGGGCACGCCCGACGCGCCGACGATCGCGTTCCTCGGGCGCCTCGACGAGCCGCGCAAGGGGCTGCCCGTGCTCACCGCCGCGATCCCGGAGATCCTGCGGCACGTGCCGGGGGCGCGCTTCCTCGTCGCGGGCCGCGGCGACGACGGCCGCGACGCGGCGGTCGAGGCCCTCGGCGAGCACGCGGCGTCGGTCGAGTTCCTCGGCGGCGTGAGCGACGAGGACAAGGCGAGCCTGCTCGCGTCCGCCGACCTCTACATCGCGCCGCAGACCGGCGGCGAGAGCTTCGGCATCGTGCTCGTCGAGGCGATGAGCGCGGGCGCGTGCGTCGTCGCGAGCGACCTCGGCGCGTTCCGCCGCGTCCTCGACGACGGGGCGGCCGGCGTCCTGTTCCCGGTCGGCGACCCCGCGGCGCTCGCCCGCGCGGTCGTCGACGTCCTGGCCGACCCGGAGCGCCGCGCCGTGCACCGCGAGCGCGCCGCCGAGTTCGTGCGCCGCTTCGACTGGTCCGCCGTCACCGACCAGGTGCTCGCCGTCTACGACACCGTGCTCGCGGCGTCCGAGGCCGTGATCCCCGTCCACGAGGACCCGCGCTCGCGGCGCGGCGGACGCCTCCTGGGCCGGGCGCGCGACGAGGAGGTGGGTCGCCCGTGACCTGGTCCGAGACCGCCGTCCTCGCGCTCGTCCTCGCCGCGCTCGTCGCGTGGCTCCTGTGGGTCGCCGCGTCGCGGCTCGACCGCCTGCACCGCAAGGTCATGGCCTCGCGGCTCGCGCTCGACGCCCAGCTCGTGCGCCGCGCGTCCGCCGCCGTCGACCTCGCCGTCTCGGGCGAGCTCGACCCCGCCAGCTCGGTGCTCGTCGCCGAGGCCGCGCACGCGGTCCTCGACGACGACGCGGACGCGCGCCGTCTCGCCGACCAGGTGCCCGGCCTCGTCGCGCCCGACGGCGCGCCCCCGCGCCGCCTCCTCGGGGGCATGGCCTCCTCGCGCGCGCTCGCGGAGAGCGACCTCACGGCGACGCTGCGCTCGGCGCTCGAGGACGCCGACGACGTCGCCGACCTGCGCGCCGCGCCCGTCGCCGACGAGCTGCTCGACACCCTGTCCGCCGCGTGGTACCGCGCGCAGCTCGCGCGCCGGTTCCACAACGAGGCGGTCGCCCAGGCGCAGCGCGTGCGCCGCAAGTGGTGGGTCCGCCTGTTCCACCTCGCGGGGCACGCGCCGATGCCCGCCACGGTCGAGCTCGACGACGCCGCACCCGACGCGCTCGTCCGGCCCGCCGCGTCGGCGCCCACGCCCGACTGAGCCGACCGGAGGCCGACCGCTCCGGTGTCGTGCCCCGCGTGGGCGTCCGCGCCGGCCCGGGAGGGTGGACGTCCCGGCGATAGGATGGGGAGGGCGTGGGAGCATGTGCCGTCGAGCATGTTCGACGGCGTCCGCGCGCGTGCGCGCGACGTTCCCCTGAAGCGAAGGTGTGAGGTACCGGTGACCAACGTGGCCGACCAGAACGTCCCTGCCGAGAGCGCTCCGGGCGCCGCGACCGCGGAGGGTGCCGTCGGCACCGCCAAGGTCAAGCGCGGCATGGCGGAGATGCTCAAGGGCGGCGTCATCATGGACGTCGTCACGCCCGAGCAGGCGAAGATCGCCGAGGACGCCGGCGCGGTCGCCGTCATGGCGCTCGAGCGCGTCCCCGCGGACATCCGCGCTCAGGGCGGCGTCTCGCGCATGTCGGACCCGGACATGATCGACGGCATCATCGAGGCCGTGTCGATCCCCGTCATGGCGAAGGCGCGCATCGGCCACTTCGTCGAGGCGCAGGTGCTCCAGTCGCTCGGTGTCGACTACGTCGACGAGTCCGAGGTGCTCACGCCCGCGGACTACGCGAACCACATCGACAAGTGGCAGTTCACCGTCCCGTTCGTGTGCGGGGCCACGAACCTCGGCGAGGCGCTGCGCCGCATCACCGAGGGCGCGGCGATGATCCGCTCCAAGGGCGAGGCCGGCACGGGCGACGTCTCCAACGCCACCACGCACATGCGCACCATCCGCGCGGAGATCCGCCGCCTCACGTCGCTGCCCGAGGACGAGCTGTTCGTCGCGGCCAAGGAGCTCCAGGCGCCGTACGAGCTCGTCAAGGAGGTCGCCGCGACCGGCAAGCTGCCCGTCGTCATGTTCACCGCCGGCGGCATCGCGACGCCCGCCGACGCCGCGATGATGATGCAGCTCGGCGCCGAGGGCGTGTTCGTCGGGTCCGGCATCTTCAAGTCGGGCAACCCGGCCCAGCGCGCGTCGGCGATCGTCAAGGCCACGACCTTCTACGACGACCCCGACGTCATCGCCAAGGTCTCGCGCGGGCTCGGCGAGGCGATGGTCGGCATCAACGTCGACGACATCCCGGTGCCGCACCGCCTGGCCGAGCGCGGCTGGTGACCGGCCGCCGGGTGCGCACCACCGTCCGTCGCCAGGCCGTCGTCGGACGGCCGACGCCTGCATGAGCGAGGCTGCCGGAGCGCCGTCGTCCCTGGGCCCCGACTGGGTGCTCGGGGACGACGGCCTCTACTTCCGCCGCGGCGCGCGCGTGCTGCTGCTCGACGACGCGGACCGGCTCCTGCTCGTGCGCGGGCACGACCTCGACCAGCCCGAGCGCTCGTGGTGGTTCACCGTGGGCGGGGGAGTCGACCCGGGCGAGAGCGACCTCGACGCGGCCGTGCGCGAGGTGCGCGAGGAGACGGGGATCGTCCTCGACCCGGCCACCGTCGTCGGACCCGTCTACACGCGCAGCGCGATCTTCGACTTCTACCGCCAGCACTGCCGCCAGGACGAGGTGCTCTACCTCGCGCGCGTGCCGGGCCACGTCGCGGCGTCGGGGCTCAGCCGGGACGGCTGGACCGACGTCGAGCTCGACGTCGTCGACGAGATGCGCTGGTGGTCCCTCGACGACCTGCGGCGCGTCGAGATCGAGGTGTTCCCCGCGGGCCTCGCGGACCTCGTCTCGCCGCTCCTGCGCGGTTGGGACGGCGTGACGCGCCACCTCGGGACGGCGCACGAGGACTGAGCCGTGCGCCGCGGGCGGCGCAGGGTCACGGGCGACGGCGCGGGGTCACGGTCGGCGCGCCAGGACCCGCCAGACGATCCCGCCGATCAGCAGCCCCACGCCGAGCAGCCCGCCGCCGACGGCGACGAACCACAGCAGGATCGTCCCGCCGATCGTCGTGAAGAACTCGCCGAACCGCCAGCCCTCCGTCACCACGAACGTCGTCCCGGGGTCGGACGAGCCCGCGGCGACGGCCACCGTGCAGCGCTGCGACGTCGCCGCGCTCACCTCCGCGACCGTGGTCGCCTCGTACGCGCCGAGACCCGCGTTGCCCGTCACCCCCGGCCAGCCCACCCCGAGCTCGCCGTCGGGGCACGTCACCGTGACGTCGGCGACCGAGAACCCGTCGTCGCCGGCCGGGCGCACCGCCCACACGGTGTACGGCTGACCGCCCACCAGGTCGACCTCCGCCTCGCCGGGCACGTCGCCCGACGCGAGCGCGGCCGAGCCCGGGCGGCCCGCGGCGTCGACCACGCCCGTCGGCAGGGCGCGCACGAACGTCGTCGCGCCGAGGACGCCCGCGACGAGAGCGAGGACCATCACGACGGCGCCGACCACGACGAGCGCCGTCGCACCCTTCGTGCTGCGGGGCGGGCGCGGTGGGCGCGGCGCGGCGCCCGGGTACGGGGCCGGCAGACCGGCGTACCCCGGGCCGGGATACCCGGGGGCCGGGTACGGGCCCTGCGGGCCGGGAGGCGGGGCGGGCGGTCCGGGCGGGTAGGTCACGACCGCGAGGCTAGCAACCGTCGCGGCCGGGACGGCCGCCCGCCGACGTATCATCACCCCTCGTGACGATCACGATCGGTGTCCTCGCCCTCCAGGGCGACGTGCGCGAGCACCGCGCCGCGCTCGAGTCCGCGGGCGCCCGCACGGTCGGCGTGCGCCGCCCCGAGGAGCTCGCCGCGGTCGACGGGCTCGTGCTCCCCGGGGGCGAGTCGACCACCATCGACAAGCTCCTGCGGATCTTCGACCTCGCCGAGCCGCTGCGCGCCCGGATCCGCGAGGGTCTGCCCGTCTACGGCTCGTGCGCCGGGATGATCCTGCTCGCCGACCGCATCCTCGGCGGCACGGCCGACCAGCGCACCCTCGGCGGGCTCGACGTGACCGTGCGCCGCAACGCGTTCGGCCGCCAGGTCGACTCGTTCGAGACCGACCTCCCGTTCGAGGGCCTCGCGCCGGGCGGCGCGGCCGACGAGCAGGGCACGGTCCCGGACGGGGCGACCGGGTCCGTGCACGCCGTGTTCATCCGCGCGCCGTGGGTCGAGGACGTCGGACCCGGCGTCCGGGTGCTCGCGCGCATCCCCGACGAGGAGGCCCCCGGCATCCCCGCGGCCGCCGCCGGTAGGATCGTCGCAGTCCAGCAGGGATCGCTGCTCGCCACCTCGTTCCACCCGGAGATCTCCGGGGACACGCGCGTGCACGAGCTGTTCGTCAGAATCGCGAAGGGGTAGGAACGCATGTCAGGGCACTCCAAGTGGGCCACGACCAAGCACAAGAAGGCGGCCATCGACGCCAAGCGCGGCAAGCTCTTCGCGAAGCTCATCAAGAACATCGAGGTGGCCGCCCGCACGGGCGGCGGTGACCCCGCGGGCAACCCGACCCTCTTCGACGCCATCCAGAAGGCCAAGAAGTCGTCGGTGCCCAACGACAACATCGACCGCGCCGTCAAGCGCGGCTCCGGCGAGGGCGCCGACGCCGTCGACTACCAGACGATCATGTACGAGGGCTACGGCAACAACGGCATCGCCGTGCTCGTCGAGTGCCTCACCGACAACAAGAACCGCGCCGCCTCCGAGGTGCGCCTCGCGTTCAGCCGCAACGGCGGCAACCTCGCCGACCCCGGCTCCGTGTCCTACCTGTTCTCGCGCAAGGGCCTCGTCGTCGTGCCCAAGGCCGACGGCGTGACCGAGGACGACGTCATGCTCGCCGCGCTCGACGCGGGCGCCGAGGAGGTCACCGACGCGGGCGACGTCATCGAGGTGCTGTGCGAGGCGAGCGACCTCGTCGCCGTGCGCACCGCGATCCAGGAGGCGGGCATCGAGTACGACTCCGCCGACTCGATCTGGCACCCGTCCATGGAGGTCGAGGTCGACGCCGAGGGCGCGCGCAAGATCCTGCGCCTCATCGACGCCCTCGAGGACAGCGACGACGTGCAGAACGTCTACGCGAACTTCGACGCGTCGGACGAGGTCATGGCGGAGCTCGAGAACGACGACTGATCTCGCTGGTTCGGTCACCGAGGCCGACGGCGTGGTCGCCCTGGGTGGCGGGGCGAGCGAGGTGCGCGCGGTCTACCATCCGCGGCGCTCGTTCCTCGCGCCGCTCCCGCCAGGCCCGCCACGACCGCGCGCACCTCACCCGCCCCGCCCGCTTCGGCTCGCCGTGGTCCGCGGCCCGCGGGGCGTCCGGGTTTCGTCGTCGGGTCGTGGGAGGGTAGCGGCGTGCGCGTTCTCGGTGTGGACCCTGGGCTGACCCGGTGCGGTGTCGGGGTGGTGGACTCCGCGCGGGGGCGGCGGGCCGAGCTCGTGGCCGTCGGCGTGATCCGGACGGACCCCGAGCTCAGCGTGGACCTGCGCCTGCTGCGCATCGCGGAGCGGCTCGACGCGTGGTTCGACGAGCACGTGCCCGACGTCGTCGCGGTCGAGCGCGTGTTCGCCCAGCACAACGTCGGGACGGTCATGGGCACGGCCCAGGCCGCGGGGCTCGCCATGGTCGGCGCGGCCCGGCGCGGCGTCCCCGTCGCGCTGCACACGCCGTCGGAGGTCAAGGCCGCGGTGACCGGGAGCGGGCGCGCGGACAAGGAGCAGGTCCAGCGCATGGTCGCCGGCATCCTCGGGCTCGCGGAGCCGCCGAAGCCCGCGGACGCGGCCGACGCGCTCGCGCTCGCCATCTGCCACCTGTGGCGCCCCGCCGGCGCGCTGCAGGGCGGCGAGCGGCACGAGCTGACGCCCGCGCAGCGTGCGTGGGCGGCGGCCGAGCACGCGGCCAAGGGGCGCCGGGCGCCGCGGTGACGGCACTCGTGTCGCTCGTCCGGTGCGTGGGCGACCCTTGCTAGAGTGACCGCGGTCGTACGGGTGTTCGACGCGCTCCGCGGAGCGCCGCCCGACGGCGGTCGTCGGGCCCGGCGGACCATCGGACCAGGCCGGTACCGCCGGCCGGGAGAGGAGCCTGCGTGATCGCGTCCCTGAGCGGCGTCGTGGCGAGCGTCCAGCTCGACCGCGCCGTGCTCGAGGTCTCCGGGGTGGGCTACCTCGTCCACGCCACGCCCGCCACGCTCGCCGGTCTGCGCGTCGGCGAGACCGCGCGGCTCGCGACGAGCCTCGTCGTCCGCGAGGACTCCTTCACACTCTACGGCTTCGCCGACGACGACGAGCGCGCCGTGTTCGAGACCGTGCAGACCGTGAGCGGCGTCGGCCCGCGCCTCGCGCTCGCGATGCTCGCGGTCCACACGCCGGACGCGCTGCGCCGCGCCGTCGCCGGGGGCGACATCGCCGCGCTCGTGCGCGTGCCCGGGATCGGCAAGAAGGGCGCCCAGCGCATCGCGCTCGAGCTGGGGGACAAGCTCGGGCCGCCCACGGGCGCGGACGCCCCCGAGCCCGGGGCCGCCGCGTCGGGCGCCCCGCGGCGTGTCGACGACCGCCGCGACCAGGTGGTCGAGGCCCTCGTCGGCCTCGGCTGGAACCTCAAGGCCGCGGACGACGCGGTCGCGACCGTGCTCGCCGAGGCGGGCGTCGACATCGTCGAGGCGCCGGACGTGGCCGGGGCGCTGCGCGCCGCGCTGCGCGTGCTCGGCGGACCGAGGGGCTGAGCATGGCGACCTTCGACCAGGTGGGCGTCGGCGACCTCGGGGGAGACGGGACGTTCTCGTCCGAGCGCATCGTCGCGGCGGGCGCGGACGACCTCGAGCGCGCGGCCGAGGCGGCGCTGCGCCCGCGCCGCCTCGAGGAGTTCGTCGGCCAGGCCGTCGTGCGCGACCAGCTCTCGCTCGTCCTCCAGGCCGCGCTCGCGCGCGGCAGCTCGCCCGACCACGTGCTCCTGTCCGGGCCGCCCGGGCTCGGCAAGACGACGCTCGCCATGATCATCGCGGCGGAGCTCGGCACGTCGCTGCGCGTCACGTCCGGGCCGGCGATCCAGCACGCGGGCGACCTCGCGGCCGTGCTGTCCTCGCTCGAGGAGGGCGAGGTGCTCTTCATCGACGAGATCCACCGCCTCGCGCGCCCGGCCGAGGAGCTCCTCTACATGGCGATGGAGGACTTCCGCGTCGACGTCGTCGTGGGCAAGGGCGCCGGGGCGAGCGCGATCCCGCTGTCCCTGCCGCCGTTCACCGCCGTGGGCGCGACGACGCGCGCCGGTCTGCTCCCCGCGCCCCTGCGCGACCGGTTCGGGTTCACCGGACACCTCGACTTCTACTCGAGCGACGAGCTCGAACGCGTGCTCGCGCGCTCGGCAGGGCTGCTCGGCGTCTCGCTCGACGCGGACGCGGCACGTGAGATCGCCGGGCGCTCGCGCGGCACGCCGCGCATCGCCAACCGTCTCCTGCGGCGCGTGCGCGACTGGGCGCAGGTCCGCGGCGACGGCAGCATGGACCTCGCTGCCGCGCGCGCGGCCCTCGAGGTGTACGAGGTGGACCCCATCGGCCTGGACCGGCTCGACCGCGCCGTGCTCACGGCGCTGTGCACGCGGTTCAACGGCGGTCCCGTGGGCCTGACGACGCTCGCCGTCACGGTCGGCGAGGAGGCGGAGACGGTCGAGACGGTCGCCGAGCCGTACCTCGTCCGTGAGGGGCTGATCGGGCGAACCCCGCGCGGGCGGGTCGCGACGCCGGCCGCGTGGGCCCACCTCGGGCTCACCCCGCCTCGCGAGGGCGGGACGCTGTTCGACGCCTGACGGGAGCCCCGGCGGGGCCGACCCGTGACGGCGGTCACAGGTCCCGCCGACCAGGCCCTAGAATGGTCGGGATCCGAGCGGGCGGAACTCCGCGGCGAGACGGCTCGTTGGTGAACCGTGCGCGCACGCCTAGACTGCGCGCAGATCCCGCACAGAACAGGACACGAGACTCCGTCATGGATATCAGCTTCATCCTCATCCTCGCCCTCGCGGCGGGCGCGATGTTCCTCATGACCAGCCGCACCCGCAAGCAGCAGCGCGAGGCCCAGAACTTCCGGGCGAACCTCGCCCCCGGGCAGGAGGTGATGACGGGCTCGGGCATGTTCGGCACGATCGTCGACGTCGACGAGGAGGCTGACGTCATCACGATCGAGTCCACGCCGGGCAACCAGTCCCGGTGGCTGCGCGCGGCGATCGCCAAGCTCGTCGAGCCGCCGGTCGCGGCCGAGGAGGAGGCCGACGAGACGTCCGACGAGGACGCCGCGTACGGCAGCGCCGACCCGGACGCCGGGACCACCTCGGGCGACGTCGACGACCTCGTCGTGCCCGACGACCTGTCCGGCCTCACCGACGGCGGATCGGACAAGGACCGCGGGCGCCGGGACGACGGCACCGACACCAAGTGACCATGTGCCGGTCGCTGCCGCGACCGGTCTGACGCGGTGGGCCGCGAGGCCCACCGCACACGCACGAGAAGAGACGGACAGTTGGCCACCAGCAGCACACGAGCGAGGCCCGTACGGACCCTCGTCACCCTGGGAATCCTTATCGTCGTCCTCTTCGGGTCCCTCTTCGCGGGCACGAAGCTCGACCCGAAGACCGAGGACAACCCGGGCGGGGCGAGCCTTACCCCGGGCCTCGCGCTCGATCTCGAGGGTGGCACGCAGATCATCCTGCAGCCCGTCACCACCGACGGCTCCCAGCCGACGGCCGAGGACATCAACCAGGCGATCAACGTCATCCGCCAGCGCATCGACGCGCAGGGCGTCTCCGAGGCGGAGATCACGAGCCAGGGGCAGAACAACATCGTCGTCGGCATCCCGGGACGCCCGTCCCAGGAGACGATCGACCTCGTCAGCACCTCGGCGCAGATGCGCTTCCGCCCGGTGCTCTCGGTCGGCATGCCCACGGCGACGCCGACCGACGAGACGGCTGACGAGGCCGCGGGCGAGGACGCCGCGGCCGACGAGGCGCCGGACGCCACGGAGTCGGCCGACGCGACCGCGTCGGACGACGCCGACGCCGCGACCGACGAGGCTGCCGACGCCCCGGCCGACGAGTCGACGGACGCCCCGGCGGACGAGTCGACGGACGCCCCGGCCGAGACCACGCGCCCGGAGGACCCCAGCGACCTGTCGCAGATCACGCCCGAGCTGCAGGAGCAGTTCGACGCGCTCGACTGCACGCTGCCCGAGAACCTCGTGGGCGGCGACAGCGGCCCGACCGACAGCGCGTTCGTCGCGTGCGCCGACGACGGCACGGCCAAGTACATCCTCGGCCCGGTCGAGATCGAGGGCACGGACATCGCGAACGCCAACTCCGGCCTGCGCGTCGGTCAGAACGGCGTCGTGACGAACGAGTGGGTCGTCAACATCGAGTTCGACTCCGAGGGGACCAAGGCGTTCCGCGACGTCACGACGCGACTCACGTCGCTGCCGTCCCCGCAGAACCAGTTCGCGATGGTCCTCGACGGCCTCGTCATCTCCGCCCCGGTCTCGCAGGTCGTCATCCCCGACGGCAAGGCCGAGATCTCGGGCAGCTTCACGCGCGACTCCGCGGCGACGCTCGCCAACCAGCTGAACTTCGGCTCGCTGCCACTGACGTTCGAGGTGCAGAGCCAGGAGCAGATCTCCGCGACGCTCGGCTCCGAGCAGCTCGAGAAGGGCCTGCTGGCCGGCGCGATCGGCATGCTGCTGGTCGTCATCTACTCGCTGTTCCAGTACCGCGTGCTCGGCCTGGTCACCGTCGCGTCGCTCGGCATCGCCGCCGTCGTCACGTACGGGGTCATCTCGGTCCTGTCGTGGACGATCGGCTACCGCCTGTCGCTCGCCGGCGTCGCGGGCCTCATCGTCGCGATCGGCATCACCGCGGACTCGTTCATCGTGTACTTCGAGCGCATCCGCGACGAGCTGCGCGACGGCCGCACGCTGAACTCGGCGGTCGAGAAGGGCTGGCAGCGCGCACGGCGCACGATCCTCGCGTCGGACGCCGTGAACTTCGTCGCCGCGATCGTCCTGTACTACCTGGCCGTCGGCGGCGTGCGCGGCTTCGCGTTCACGCTCGGCCTGACGACCCTGGTCGACCTCGTCGTCGTGTTCCTCTTCACCCACCCGCTCATGCAGCTGCTCGCCCGCACGAAGTTCTTCGCGAACGGGCACCCGGCCTCGGGTCTCGACCCGCGGCGGCTGGGCGTGCGGACGGCGCGGTACGCAGGTCGTGGGCGCGTCGTCGGCGCGACGGCGGCACCCGGCACGGCGGACGACACCACGCAGGACGCCCCGGCGCAGGACGCTCCCGCGCCCGAGCGCTCGGCGCCCGTGCGCGAGACGGTCGGCGCCGGCGTCGGCCGCGGGGACGGGCCCCGCATGACGATCGCGGAGCGCCGCGCGGCCGAGCGGCGAGCCGCCGCGCCGGCCGACGGCGCCGACGGGTCCCCGACCGCGGACGCGGCCGGCGACGAGAACGAGGAGAAGCACTGATGGCCAGCGGTTTCGCCCAGTGGGGCAACGACCTGTACACGGGCCGCCGGTCCTACGCCATCGTCGCGAAGCGGCGTGCCTACTTCGTGGTGGCGGCCGTGCTGGTCGTCCTGTCCCTCGGGATCATCGGCGTCCGGATCGCCGGCGACGGTCTCAACCTCGGGATCGAGTTCCGGGGCGGGTCCGAGTTCACCGTCTCGGGCGTCTCGGACACCTCGCAGCAGCCGGCGCTCGACGCCGTGGCGGCGGTCGCTCCGGAGGAGGTGCCGCGTGTCACGTCCGTCGGCGGCAGCACGGTGCGCGTCCAGACGGCGCAGCTGAGCAACGCCCAGGTCGAGCAGGTCGCGACGGAGCTCGCCGGCGCGTACGGGGTCGACGCGGGCGAGGTGACGAGCTCGTACATCGGCCCGACGTGGGGCAAGGACGTGTCCCAGAAGGCGCTCGTGGGCCTCGTCGTCTTCCTGCTCCTCGTGAGCCTCGTCATGACGGTCTACTTCCGCAACTGGCGCATGGCGCTCGCCGCGGTCATCGCGCTGTTCCACGACCTCGTCGTGACCGTGGGCATCTACGCGCTCATCGGCTGGGAGATCACCCCGGCGACGGTGATCGGCCTCCTGACGATCCTCGCGTACTCGATCTACGACACGGTCGTGGTGTTCGACAAGGTGCGTGAGAACACGGCGGGGGTGCTCGACCAGACGCGCTCCACGTACGCCGAGCGGGCGAACCTCGCCGTCAACCAGACGCTCGTGCGCTCGATCAACACGTCGGTCGTCGCGCTGCTGCCCGTCGCGGGCATCCTCTTCATCGGCGCGTTCCTGCTCGGCGCCGGCACGCTGCGCGACATCGCGCTCGCGCTGTTCGTCGGCATGGCCGTCGGCGCCTACTCGTCGGTGTTCCTCGCGACGCCGCTCGAGGTCGAGCTGCGCGAGCGCGAGAAGCCGATCCGCGACCACACGGCCAAGGTGCTCGCGCTCCGTGCCGAGCGCACGGAGACGTCGGGCGACGACGAGGACGCCGCCCTCGCCGCCGCGGGGGTCGCAGCGGGGTCGCGCCAGCTGCAGCCGGGAGCGCACCAGGGCAACAAGGCGCAGCCGCGCCGCCGTCGTCCCCGATGACGGACCCCGGTCCCACGCCGACCGGCGAGGTGGGCGGCCTGCGGGCCGCCGGCCTCGCCGGTCTCGGCGTGGAGCGCGCGAACCGCGTGCTCGAGCTCGTCCGGGCCGTCCCCGACTACCCGGGGCCGGGCATCACGTTCCGCGACATCACGGGTCTGCTCGCCGACGGCGACGCCTTCGGGCACGTCGTCGAGGCGCTCGGGGACGTCGTCCGCGCCGCAGGCGGGGTCGACCTCGTCGCGGGGATGGAGGCGCGCGGGTTCCTCGTGGGCGCTCCGCTCGCGACGCACCTCGGCGTCGGCTTCGTGCCGTTGCGCAAGGCGGGCAAGCTCCCGCCGCCCACCGACTCCGTGACGTACGACCTCGAGTACGGGACGGCCACGATCGAGCTGCGCGCGGGAACACTGCACCCCGGTGCGCGCGTTCTGGTGGTGGACGACGTCCTCGCCACGGGGGGCACGGCCGCCGCGGGCGCCGAGCTCGTCGAGCGCGGGGGCGGCGTCGTGGTCGGGATGGCCTTCCTCCTGGAGCTCGACGGACTGGGTGGTCGGGAGCGGCTCGCGGGCCGCGAGGTGACCACGCTCGTCCACGTCGAGTCGTAGGATTGCCACTCCGGTCGTCTCGGCTGGTCGTCGGCACGGTGTCGGCGGTGGTCGGCCTGCGGAAGGAGGCGCGCATGAGCGAGAACACCCGGACGTCGCGCGCCCCGGAGAAGTCGGGCCAGCAGCCCTCGTCCGGCTCGTCGGGTTCCGGCGGGCGGGGCGTGCGCTCGCGCCTCGTGCGGTTCGGGGCGCGGCCCAACGCGGGCAGCCCCGCACTCGAGCCCGTGCTGCAGGCCGTGCGCACCAACCACCCGCGCACCGACCTCAGCGTGATCGAGCGCGCGTACGAGACGGCGGAGCGCGCGCACCGGGGCCAGCTGCGCAAGAGCGGCGACCCGTACATCACGCACCCGGTCGCCGTCGCGACGATCCTCGCCGAGCTCGGGTTCGACGGCTCGACGCTCGCGGCGGCACTCCTGCACGACACGGTCGAGGACACCGAGTACTCGCTCTCCCAGCTCACCGAGGAGTACGGCGAGGAGATCGCCATGCTCGTCGACGGCGTCACCAAGCTGGACAAGGTGACGTACGGCGACGCGGCGCAGGCCGAGACCGTGCGCAAGATGGTCGTCGCGATGGCGAGGGACATCCGCGTCCTCGTCATCAAGCTCGCCGACCGCCTGCACAACGCGCGCACGTGGAAGTACGTGTCGTCGGCGTCCGCGAGCCGCAAGGCCCGCGAGACCCTCGAGATCTACGCGCCGCTCGCGCACCGCCTCGGCATGAACACCATCAAGTGGGAGCTCGAGGACCTGTCGTTCCAGGCTCTCTACCCGAAGGTGTACGACGAGATCGTGCACCTCGTGGCGGAGCGCGCCCCGGCGCGCGAGGAGTACCTCGCCGTCGTGCGCGAGCAGGTCACGGCGGACCTGCGCAGCGCGAAGATCAAGGCGACCGTGACGGGCCGCCCGAAGCACTACTACTCGATCTACCAGAAGATGATCGTGCGCGGTCACGACTTCGCGGAGATCTACGACCTCGTCGGCGCGCGTGTCCTCGTGGACACCGTCCGGGACTGCTACGCGGCGCTCGGTGCGCTGCACGCGCGGTGGAACCCCGTGCCCGGGCGGTTCAAGGACTACATCGCGATGCCGAAGTTCAACATGTACCAGTCGCTGCACACGACGGTCATCGGTCCGGGCGGCAAGCCCGTCGAGATCCAGATCCGCACGCACGAGATGCACCGGCGCGCGGAGTACGGCGTCGCGGCGCACTGGAAGTACAAGGAGACCGCGAAGGCGGGCGGCAAGACGGCGAAGGACGACACCGCCGCGAACGACATGCGGTGGCTGCGCCAGCTCGTCGACTGGCAGCGCGAGACCGCGGACCCGGCGGAGTTCCTCGACTCGCTGCGGTTCGAGATCGGCGGCGCCGAGGTCTACGTCTTCACGCCCAAGGGCGACGTCATGGCGCTCCCGGCCGGCTCGACGCCGGTCGACTTCGCGTACGCGGTGCACACCGAGGTGGGGCACCGGACGATGGGCGCGCGCGTCAACGGCCGGCTCGTGCCGCTCGACTCGACGCTCGAGAACGGCGACTCCGTCGACGTGCTCACCTCGAAGTCGGAGAACGCCGGACCGAGCCGCGACTGGCTCGCGTTCGTCAAGAGCCCTCGCGCGCGGAACAAGATCCGGCAGTGGTTCTCCAAGGAGCGTCGCGAGGAGGCCGTCGAGCACGGCAAGGACGCGATCGCCAAGGCGATGCGCAAGCAGAACCTGCCGATCCAGCGCCTGCTGTCGCACGAGTCGCTCGTCGCGCTCGCCAACGAGCTCCGCTTCGCGGACGTCACCGCGCTGTACGCCGCGATCGGCGAGGGCCAGGTGTCGGCGGCGAACGTCGTCTCCAAGCTCGTCCAGGCGATGGGCGGCGAGGAGGGCACGGTCGAGGACGTCGCCGAGACCGCGCGTCCCGGCCACACCGCGCGCCGCGTGCGCACGGGCGACCCGGGCGTCATGGTCAAGGGCGTCGACGACATCTGGGTCAAGCTCGCGAAGTGCTGCACCCCGGTGCCGGGCGACGAGATCATCGGCTTCATCACGCGCGGGCAGGGCGTGAGCGTGCACCGCGCGGACTGCGGGAACGTCGTGGGGCTGCGCAGCCAGCCGGAGCGCATCGTCGACGTCTCCTGGACGACGGGGAGCAACGCGATGTTCCTCGTGCAGATCCAGGTCGAGGCGCTCGACCGCGCGCGCCTGCTCTCCGACGTGACGCGGGTCCTGTCGGACAACCACGTGAACATCCTCTCGGCGACCGTCTCGACGACGAACGACCGCGTCGCGATGTCGCGGTTCGTGTTCGAGATGGCGGAGCCCGCGCACCTGGCCCAGGTGCTCAGCGCGGTCCGCAAGGTCGACGGCGTGTTCGACGTCTACCGGATCACCGGGACGAAGGCCGCCGAGGCGACCCAGCTCCCCGCCTGACGGCGGACACCCCGGGGCGCGTCGCCGCGACGTGTCGTCGCGCACGGGTCACAGGCCGGTGGCAGCATCGCCCCATGGACCTGCCCGTCATGCCGCCCGTGCTGCCCATGCTCGCCAAGTCCGTGCCGGACGTGCCCGAGCCCGACGCGGTCGCCGGCGGGTACGTGTACGAGCCGAAGTGGGACGGCTTCCGCGCGATCGTCTACCGCGACGGGGACGAGGTGCGGCTCGACAGCCGCAACGCGCGCCCCATGGAGCGCTACTTCCCCGAGGTGGTCGAGGCGGTGCGCGCGGCGCTGCCCCCGCGCTGCGTGGTCGACGGCGAGATCGTCGTCGCGCAGGGCGGTCGCCTCGAGTTCGAGGTGCTCCAGCAGCGGATCCACCCGGCGGCCTCGCGGGTGCGGCTGCTCGCGGAGCAGACGCCCGCGGCGCTCGTCGTGTTCGACGTGCTCGCGCTCGGCGACGACGACCTCACGCACGAGCCGCTCGCGCGGCGCCACGAGGTGCTCGACTCGCTCGGCCTCGACGGCCCGGCCGTGCACGCGACGCCCCGCACGCGGGACGTCGCGGTGGCGCGTGACTGGTTCGACACGTTCGAGGGCGCGGGGCTCGACGGGGTCGTCGCGAAGCCGCTGGACGGGACGTACCAGCCGAACAAGCGCGCGATGCTCAAGATCAAGCACGGGCGCGAGGCGGACGTCGTGCTCGCGGGGTACCGCCTGCACAAGACGTCGACGCCGGAGCGCCCGCTGCTGGGCTCGCTCCTGCTCGGGCTGTACGACGACGCGGGGCAGCTCCAGTTCGTCGGCGTCGCTGCGTCGTTCCCCGAGAAGCGCCGGGCGGCACTCGTCGCGGAGCTCGCGCCGCTCGTCGTCGAGCCCGGCACGCCGGACGCGGACGCGCACCCGTGGTCCGGGTGGGAGAACCCGGCGGGGGAGCGGATGCCGGGCGCCGTGTCGCGCTGGAGCTCGGGGAAGGACCTGTCGTTCACGCCGCTGCGACCCGAGCGCGTCCTCGAGGTGGCGTACGACCACATGGAGGGGAACCGGTTCCGGCACACGGCGCAGTTCCGTCGCTGGCGCGAGGACCGCGACCCCGCCTCGTGCACGTACGAGCAGCTCGAGGAGCCGGTGCGCTATGACCTCACCGACATCCTGCCGGGCGCACCCGGCGTCGCGTGACCGCAGGCGGGCACGTGCGACGCCTGCCACCCACGCGTGACCGCCGTCGGGCCCGCGGGTCGCGTCCTGGTGGACGGTCAGGTGTCGCGACGGTCAGGTGTCGCGACGGTCGCGGTCCTTGCTCGGCTGCACCCGCTTGGGCTCGCCCGGCATCTTCGGGTACTCCGGCGGGTAGGGGAGGTCGCCCAGGCCGTGCTCGGCCTCGTCGCGGCGCGAGAGCTCGAGCGCGGGCTCGAGCGACGCGCCGGGGTCGTCGCGGTCGGCCCGCAAGGGGGCGAACAGGTCGCCCACCTCCGCGAACCGCGCCGGCATCGTCAGCACGTCGAAGTCGTCGGGGTGCACGTCGCCCAGCTCCTCCCAGCGCAGCGGGGCGGAGACCGTGGCGCGCTGGTTGGCGCGGATCGAGTACGCGGACGCGATCGTGCGGTCGCGCGCCATCTGGTTGTAGTCGACGAAGATCTTGGCGCCGCGCTCCTCCTTCCACCACTTGGTGGTCACCTGGTCCGGCAGCCGGCGCTCGAGCTCGCGTCCGATCGCGATCGTCGCGCGCCGCGCCGCGACGAAGTCCCACTCGGGCGAGACCGGCACGAAGACGTGGATGCCTCGCCCGCCCGACGTCTTCGGGTAGCCGGGGAGACCGAGCTCGTCGAGCACCTCGCGCAGGTGCGGCGCTACGCGCACCGCGTCGTCGAAGTCGGTGCCGGGCTGCGGGTCGAGGTCGATGCGGAGCTGGTCGACCGCCTCGACGTCCGCGCTGCGCACCGGCCAGGGGTGGAACGTCAAGGTCCCGAGGTTCGCCGCCCACGCGACGACCGCGAGCTCGGTGGGGCACACCTCGTCCGCCGTGCGGCCGCTCGGGAACGCGATGCGCGCCGTGCGCACGTAGTCGGGCGCGCCCTTCGGGATGCGCTTCTGGTAGAACGCGTCCCCGGTGTTGTCCGTGCGCGTGCTCATCCGCGCCCCCTCGAACACGCCCTTCGGCCAGCGCTCGAGCGTCGTGGGTCGGTCCAGCAGCGCGCCGAGGATGCCGTCGCCGACGCTCAGGAAGTACTGGACCACGTCGAGCTTGGTCACCCCGCGCGCGGGGAAGACGACGCGGTCGGGGCTCGTGACGCGCACCGTGCGTCCGGCGACCTCGAGCTCCACGGGCGGTGTCGTGGCTGCGGCCATGCCGACCAACCTAGACCGGGTCGTCCTCGGCGGCGAGCAGGGAGAGCACGTGCCGCGCCCGCGGCCGCTCCGGCCACCGGTGGCGCAGCTCGAGCGAGCGCGCGGCGGCGCGCACGTCGAGGTCGCACGCCGACCGCAGCCGCCGGAGGACCGCGAGAGCCGGACCGGTCTCGAGCCGGGTCGCCACGTCCAGCGCCGTCCGGACGGCCGCGGTGACGAGCACCCCGGCGACCAGGACCGTCTCGTCGCGCAGCACGCTCGCCTGGCGCGGGGCGCGACCGCTGCGCGGGGCCGGGCGGTGCCGGCCCGGCGGGTACACGACGTCGAGCACGCGCGGCGCGGGCGACCCGCACAGCACCCACGCGGCGGCCGCCCCGGCGAGCACCGTGCCGCGCGGCACGAGGTCGCGGACCGCGAGCGCGCGCAGCGTCGCCGTGACCGGCACGCCCGCGGGCGCGGCGACGTCGCCCCACAGCGCGACGAGCGCGCCGCGGTGCACGAGGTCCTGGAACGCGGCGTCGCCGCCGACGTCCGCCGAGGTCACGAGGATGCCGACCTCGGCAGGGGCGGGGGGACCGAGCAGGCGCGCGAGGGCGGCGGCCGCGCCGTCGGCACGGGCGGGCGTCGGGGCGAGCGCAGGTGCGGTGGGCATCACCCCACCGTTCCGCATCCCCCACGGGACGGGAAGGGGCCGGCACCCGTCTGTGGACGAGTGCCGGCCCCACCGGAGGGCGAGAGGCGTCAGCCGCGCGAGTCCTCCGCCGCGCGCACGACCTGCTCGAGCCACGAGCGTCGGGCGGTGAGCGCGGTCTCGAGGTCCTTCACGGCGCGCTGGTCGCCGCGGCTCTGCGCCGCCGCGAGGTCGGCCTCGAGCGCCTCGATCGCGGCCTCGAGCTGTGCCGCGGCCCCCTCGGCCCGCGCGCGCGTCTCCGGGTTGGTCCGCGTCCACTGCGCCTGCTCGGCGTCGCGGACCGCGTTCTCGACCGCACGCAGGCGGCCCTCGACGCGCTGGAGGTCGCCGCGCGGCACGCGCCCGGCCTCCTCCCAGCGCTCCTGGATGTCGCGCAGCGCGCTCTTCGCGGCGGCGAGGTCCTTGACGGGGACGAGCGCCTCCGCCTCGACGAGCAGCGCCTCCTTGACCTGGAGGTTGGCCGCGTACTCCGCGTCGGTCGCCGAGTTCGCGGCGTCGCGCGCCTGGAAGAACGTGTCCTGCGCGGCGCGGAACCGGGCCCACAGCGCGTCGTCGTCCTTGCGGCTCGCCCGGCCCGCGGCCTTCCAGCGCGCCATGAGGTCGCGGTACGCACCCGCGGTGGGGCCCCAGTCGGTGCTCGACGACAGCGCCTCCGCCTCCGCGACGAGCTTCTCCTTGGCGGCCTTGGCGGCGGCGTTGCGCTGCTCGAGCTCCGCGAAGTAGTGCCGGCGCTCGCGGTCGAACGCGGTCCGCGCGTGGCTGAAGCGCTTCCAGAGCGCCTCCTCGCTCGCCCGGTCGATACGCGGGCCCGTGCGCTGCGCCTCCTTCCAGCGCTCGAGCAGGGCGCGCAGCTCCTCGCCCGCGGGGCGCCACTGCATGCGGCTCGGGTCGGTCGCGGCGATCTTCTCCGCGGCCTCGATGATCTCGGTACGCGCCGCGAGCGCGGCGGCCTTGGCGGCGGCGCGCTCCGTCTCGAGCTGGCTGCGGCGCTCCGCCGCGGCACCGCGCAGCGCGTCGACCCGCGCCCGCAGCCCGTCGAGGTCGCCCACCGCGGACGGCTCCGCGGTCTCCTCCGTGAGGCGCGCGAGCGTCTGGTCGATCTCCTTGACGGACAGGTCCGTGCTCGTGAGGCGGGCCTCGAAGAGCGCGACCTTCGCCTGCAGGTCGAGGTAGCGGCGCACGTACAGCGCGAGCGCCTCCTCGGTGCTGACGCCGGGGAACTGGCCGACGGTGCGCTCGCCCGCCTGCTCGCGGACGTAGACGGTGCCGTCCTCGTCCACGCGGCCGAACGCCGCGGCGGCCTTCGCCGCGGCGGAGTCGTCCGCGAGCGCCGGGACGACGGGCACCTCGGGCGCGGCCGCCGCCGGGGCCGGGGCGCCCGCGGGGGCGGCCGGCTTGCG
>NZ_WMKA01000048.1 GCF_009711085.1 Cellulosimicrobium composti | reverse complement strand
TTCGACTTCGCCAGCTCCACGTAGTCCGGGTCGTCGGGGCTCGACGGCTTGGCCTGCTCGCCCGCCTGGACGCGCTTGTAGTGGTTGTAGACGGCGACGGCCAGGGCCCGCTTGGCGGCGTCCTGGCCGATGACATACTGCTCGAGGAACTCGAAGATCTCCTTGGGCTTGGGCAGCTCCGTGAGGCCGATCTCCGTCGCCTCGGCGAGCTCCTCCTCGATGATCTCGTTGCACAGGTCGATGCACTCGTCGCAGATGTACACGCCGGGGCCCGCGATGAGCTTCTTGACCTGCTTCTGCGACTTGCCGCAGAACGAGCACTTCAGCAGGTCGGCGCCGTCTGAGATACGAGCCACTACGCGTCTCCTTGTCCCGGTGCCGGGGCGTGGCGCCGTCCGGGTCGACGACGCGGGCCCCCGGCACGGCCGAGCGAGTCCTGCTCCCCATTCCACACCACGAGGACCGGGTTGTCAGGTGGGCTCCCCGTACGGGGTGCAACGTGTCGCGCCGCCGCCCCCGTGCGGGGGACGACGGCGCGGCGCGTGGTCATGCTGTCGGGTCGGTCACGATCAGGGCTTGTTGACCGCGACGGCCTTGCGGCTCTCGAGGACCTGGTCGACCAGGCCGTACTCCTTCGCCTGCTCGGCGGTGAGGATCTTGTCGCGCTCGATGTCCTGGCGGACCTGCTCGACCGACTTGCCCGAGTGCAGCGCGAGCGTGTCCTCGAGCCACTCGCGCATGCGGATGAGCTCGTTCGCGTGGATCTCGATGTCGGACGCCTGGGCGTAGCCGCCGCCCTCCATCGCGGGCTGGTGGATGAGCACGCGCGCGTTCGGCAGCGCGAGGCGCTTGCCCGGCTGGCCGGCCGCGAGCAGGACCGCGGCAGCCGAGGCCGCCTGGCCGAGGCAGACCGTCTGGATCTGCGGCTTGATGTACTGCATCGTGTCGTAGAGCGCGGTCATCGCGGTGAACGACCCGCCCGGCGAGTTGATGTAGAGGATGACGTCGCGGTCCGGGTCCTGGCTCTCGAGCACGAGGAGCTGGGCCATGACGTCGTCCGCGGACGCGTCGTCGACCTGGACGCCCAGGAAGATGATGCGGTCCTCGAACAGCTTGGTGTAGGGGTCCTGCCGCTTGAAGCCGTAGGCGGTGCGCTCCTCGAACTGCGGGAGCACGTAGCGGGCGGACGGCGCGCCGCCCGGCAGGGCGACACCGCCGGGGCGGGCCGCCGGGCCGGCGAGGCGCTGGGCGGTGGACAGGTACTGGGACTCGGCGCTGAAGCTCACGGGTTCTCCTCGGGTGAAGTCTGGGTTCCGGGTGCGGGGCCTCAGGAGCCGGACGCGCCGCCGCCGCCCGTGACGGACGACGCGTTCGTCACGACGTGGTCGATGAAGCCGTACTCGAGCGCCTCCTGGGCGGTGAACCAGCTGTCCCGGTCGTTGTCCTTGAGGATCTTCTCGAGCGGCTGGCCGGTCTGCTCGGCCGTGAGCTCGGAGAGCACCTGCTTCATGTGCATGATGAGCTGCGCGTTGATGCGCACGTCGGTCGCCGTGCCGCCGATGCCGCCCGACGGCTGGTGCATCATGACGCGCGCGTGCGGCGTGGCGTACCGCTTGCCCTTGGTGCCGGACGAGAGCAGGAACTGCCCCATCGAGGCGGCCATGCCCATGGCGATGGTCGCGACGTCCGGCTGGATGTACTGCATGGTGTCGTAGATCGCCATGCCGGCCGTGATCGACCCGCCCGGCGAGTTGATGTAGAGCCAGATGTCCTTGTCCGGGTCCTCCGCGGCGAGCAGCATCATCTGCGCGCAGATGGCGTTCGCGTTCTCGTCGCGCACCTCCGAGCCGAGCCAGATGATGCGCTCCTTGAGGAGCCGGTTGTAGATGGAGTCGTTGAGTCCGAGGCCCGGACCCTCGGCGCGGTTGACCGGGGCCGTCGCGTCGGACGGCAGGTACAGCTCGTTCACATCCATCTCCTTCGTCGCTCCCGCGGGTGACCCCCGCCTGCGCTGCCCTGGCCGGACCGGGACGCCGTCCCCTCCAGCCGTGCTGCAGTGACCCTAACGCGGTCCGCGTCCGCCGTTCGTCCCGATCACCCGCGTTTTCGCTGACGGCGCACCCTGCCGTCGGCACGACCCGACGAGGGCCTCCCCCGGGGGACGACGACGGCCCGCACCTCGGGCGGAGGTGCGGGCCGTCGTCGTCGGTCCGGCCGGGGCCGGCGCCGTGTCAGGCCTTGGTGGCGTCCTTCTCGTCGTCCTCGACCGGGGCCTCGGCGGCGGTCTCGGCGGAGTCGTCGACGAGCGCCTCCTCGACGGGCTCGGCCGCGACGTCCTCGACCGACTCGTCCGCGGCGGCGTCCTCGTCGTCCGAGCCGATGAACTCGGTGAGGTCCACGACGTTGCCCGCCGTGTCCTTGACCTCGATCTGGCGCAGCGCGACCGCGAGCGACTTCGAGCGCGCGACCTCGCCGACCATCGCGGGGATCTGGCCGCCCTGGTCGAGCGACTGGATGAACTGGTTCGGGTCCATCCCGTACTGGCGCGAGGCGCTCACGAGGTACTCGAGGAGCTCGTTCTGCGCGACCTTGATCTCGAGCTGCTCGGCGAGGGTGTCGAGCAGGATCTGGTTGCGGATCGCGTCGGTCGCCTCGACGGTGACCTCGGCGCGGTGGGTGTCGTCCTCCAGGCGGCCCTCGGACTCGAGGTGACGGTGCACCTCGGCCTCGACGACGCCCGACGGGACGGGGATCTCGACGGCGTCGTTGAGCGCCTTGAGGAGCTCGTCGCGCGCGGCCACGGCCTGGTTCGAGGTCTTGATGCTCGCGACCTGCTCGCGCAGGTCGGCGTTGAGCTCCTCGAGCGTGTCGAACTCGGACGCGAGCTGGGCGAAGTCGTCGTCCGCCTCGGGCAGGTCGCGCTGCTTGACGGACGTCGCCGTGACGGTGACGGTCGCCTCCTCGCCCGCGTGCTCGCCGCCGGCGAGCGGTGCGGTGAACGTCGTCGTCTCGTCGGCCGAGAGGCCGGTGAGCGCCTCGTCCAGGCCCTCGAGCATGTTGCCCGAGCCGATCTGGTAGCTGACGCCGGAGACCGAGTCGACCTCCTCGCCGTCGATCTCGGCCTTGAGGTCGAGCACGACGAAGTCGCCCTCGGCGGCCGGGCGGTCCACGCCCACGAGGGTGCCGAAGCGCTCGCGCAGCGCGTCGAGGCGCTCCGTGACGTCCTCGTCGGTGACCTCGGCCGGCTCGACCGTGATGCTCAGCGAGTCGAGCGCGGGCAGCGTGATCTCGGGGCGGACCTCGACCTCGGCGGTGAAGACCAGCTGGCCCTCGCCGGCCTTCGCCGGGATCTCGGTGACCTCGACCTCGGGCTGGCCGAGCGGGCGCAGGCTCTCCTCGCTGGCGGCCTGGCGGTAGAAGCCCGAGAGGCCGTCGTTGACGGCGTGCTCGATGACGGCGCCCCAGCCGACGCGCTGGTCGATCACGCGCGGCGGGACCTTGCCCTTGCGGAAGCCGGGGATGTTCACCTGCTCCGCGATGTGCTTGTAGGCGTGCTCGATGCTCGGCTTGAGCTCGTCGTACTCCACCTCGACGGTCAGCTTGACCTTGGTGGGGTCCAGGGTCTCGACGGCGCTCTTCACTTCGATGGTCTCCAACTGATCGGGGCGGGCCGCGGACGGCCGGGGACGGCACCGCACGCGGGCGTACGGGCAACCGTCCTATCGTACGCGAGCGGTCAAGCGCCCGAGACGCCGGGGCCCCTCCGCACGTCCCGCACGGGTCACTCCGACGCGCGCGGCCCGGGACGCCCGACGACGAGCAGGACGGCGACCCCGACGACCGCCGTCGCGACGACCGTCTGCCACCGCAGGCCGACGACGCCGAGCACGTCGAGCAGCACCGCCATGACCATCTGCCCGCCGACGACGGCGAGGGTGAGGACGAACGTGCCGAGGTGCCGCACCGCGTACGCCGCCGCGACGGTGACGAGCGTGCCGAGCGGGCCACCCAGGTAGAGCCACCACTGCGGGGGCAGCGCGACGCCGTCGAGCCCGCCGACCGCGGCGACGACCGCGCACACGAGCGAGATGCCGACGAGACCGCCCGTGACCGACGTGAGCGTCGCGACGACGGGGTCCCCCGAGAGCTGGGTCACGCGGCCGTTGCCGGCCTGCTGCCCGCACAGGACGGCGCCGCCGACGAACAGCGCGAGGCAGGCGACCACGGCGGCCCACCCGGTCTCGGCGGTCGCCCCGCCGAGCACCGCGATCCCGAGCCCGGCGACGGCGGCGACACCGGCCGCCGCGCGGCGCGCCGTGAGCCGCAGCGGCGCGGGCAGCCCGACCCCCCGGGCGTCGAGCGCGAGCCCCGCCACCGTCTGGCCCGCGACCGAGCACACGGTCGCGACCGCGACGCCGACGAGCGGGACGCCCGCCGCCATGGCGACCACGACCGGGACGCTGCACAGTCCGACGGCGAACCACCACCACGACGCGGACGCGCGCAGGACGCGGACGGTCGCGCGGGTGCGGCGGAGCGCGACGACCACGAGGACGGTGGCGAGCAGCGTGCCGACGTAGGAGAGCCACGCGGCGACGACGGGACCGGTCCCCGCGGTGGCGAGGTCGCCGTTGAGCCGCCCCTGGAGCGAGAGCACCGCGCCGCTGCCCGCCGCGACGAGCGCCGCGAGGGTCGCGTGCGCGGCGACGGGGCGGGCCTGCGGCGGGGACGGGGTCACGGGCACCTCTCGGGGACGGGGCCGGTGCGCCGGCCCGGGACGTCGACGACGTCCCGCGGCGCCCGTCGGGCACCGCGCGAAGGTCGGGGTGACAGGATTTGAACCTGCGACCTTCCGCTCCCAAAGCGGACGCGCTACCAACCTGCGCCACACCCCGCGGACCGCCGCGCCGGGCGGGCCAGGGCAAGTGTACTGGCGGGCGCGCACGCTCCTGCCGGGCCGACCGGCGCCGACGCGCGCGCGGTCCCGGGACCGCCGAGGTTTGCTAGGGTGGCGCCCGCAGGTCGGCGCCGTGCCGTCCCCGGGCCGCCGGCCCGAGCGACGCTCCCGCGACCCGCGCGGGCGTAGCTCAATGGTAGAGCCCCAGTCTTCCAAACTGGCTACGCGGGTTCGATTCCCGTCGCCCGCTCCGACCGACCGACCCGAACGACCACCCGGGCGCCCCGCCACCACGGCGAGGCGCCCGTCGTCGTCCCGGGCACGTCGCCGCGGACCGTTGTCCACCCGTCGGACGTGCGTCCGCGGACGCGTTGCAGGCCGGGGACGTGGACCGATAGCCTCAGGGGGAACGCACCGCTCGCCGCGCCGTCCCACCGGCGCCCCGCCCGGTGCGACCGACCAGGAGGAGCGAGGAATGACCGCGACGAGCGCGCGTCCTGCATCGCTGCACCGCGCCGTGTCGCGCACCTCCTGTTGTCGCTGTCTCGGCTGTCGCTGACGCCCGCCGCCGTCCCCGCGCGCCCTGCGCGCCGCCGCCGCACCGTCAGCCGCTCCTCGTCCCGCCGTCGTCCGCGCGCGCCCGCGCCGGGGCCGCGAGACGCTGGACCCGGCCGCGGACGACGGCCCCCGAACCCCCGATCGGTACCCCCACCCCGGCTCTCCCCGAGCCGTCGACAGAAGAGGAAGACATGGCACGCATCTACGACGACGTCACGAAGCTCGTCGGCAACACCCCCCTGGTCCGGCTCAACAAGCTCACCGAGGACCTCGGCGCCACCGTCGTGGGCAAGCTCGAGTTCTACAACCCGGCGAACTCGGTGAAGGACCGCATCGGCGTCGCGATCGTCGACGCCGCCGAGGCGTCGGGCGAGCTGAAGCCGGGCGGGACGATCGTCGAGGCGACGTCGGGCAACACGGGCATCGCGCTCGCGATGGTCGGGGCCGCGCGCGGCTACGACGTCGTGCTGACGATGCCCGAGACGATGTCGAAGGAGCGCCGCGCTCTCCTGCGCGCGTTCGGCGCCGAGCTCATCCTCACCCCGGGCTCGGAGGGCATGAAGGGCGCGGTCAACCGCGCGGACGAGATCGTCGCCGAGCGCGAGGGCGCGATCCTCGCGCGCCAGTTCGCGAACGAGGCCAACCCCGAGATCCACCGCCGCACGACGGCCGAGGAGATCTGGGCCGACACCGACGGCGAGGTCGACATCGTCGTCGCGGGCATCGGCACGGGCGGCACGATCACCGGCGTGGGCCAGGTGCTCAAGGAGCGCAAGCCCGGCGTGCAGATCGTCGCCGTCGAGCCGGAGGAGTCGGCCATCCTCAACGGCGGGCAGCCCGGCCCGCACAAGATCCAGGGCATCGGCGCGAACTTCGTGCCGGAGATCCTCGACACCTCCGTCTACGACGAGGTGATCGACGTCAACGCCGAGACGGCCGTCGAGTACGCGCGCCGCGCCGCCAAGGAGGAGGGCCTGCTCGTCGGGATCTCGTCCGGCGCCGCGATCGCGGCCGCGCTGCGGCTCGCGGAGCGCCCCGAGAACGCCGGGAAGCTCATCGTGACGATCATCCCGTCGTTCGGCGAGCGCTACCTGTCGTCCGTCCTCTACGCCGACCTGCTGGACTGACGTGACGCAGCCCCTCCCCCGCGGACGGACGGCCGGCCACCGGCTGCGCCGGTTCGTGCGCGTCCTCGGCGAGGACCTCGAGGCGGCCCGGCGGCGCGACCCCGCCGCGCGCAGCCGCCTCGAGGTCGCGCTCGCCTACCCCGGCGTGCACGCGGTCTGGGCGTACCGCCTCGCGCACCGCATGTGGCGCGAGCCGCTGCTGCGCCTGCCCGCGCGGCTCGTGTCGCAGGCGGCGCGCGCGCTCACGGGCGTGGAGATCCACCCCGGCGCGCGCATCGGCCGGCGCCTGTTCATCGACCACGGCATGGGGGTCGTGGTCGGCGAGACGGCGGTGGTCGGCGACGACGTCGTGCTGTTCCACACGTCGACGCTCGGCGGGCGGTCGATGAAGCGCGGCAAGCGGCACCCGACGCTCGGGGACCGCGTCGTCGTCGGCGCGGGGGCGAAGATCCTCGGTCCGGTGTGGGTCGGCGACGACGTGCAGGTGGGGGCGAACGCCGTCGTCGTCAAGGACGTGCCCGCGGGCGCGGTCGCGGTGGGCGTCCCGGCGCGCGTGCGGATGCCGTCCGGCACGCCCGCGGCGCGGGACGCGGTCGAGGACCCGTCCCTGCTCATCGAGTACGTCATCTGAGGGGTCGCGCCCGCCCGGGCCCGGTGCGAGGGGCCGTCGTCCGCGAGGACGGCGGCCCCTCGCCGCGTCCCGGGCGGCGTCCGGGCGGCGCGCGGGAGGTCGGCGAACCACCCCGCCGGATCCGCTAGGGTGGTGGCGGGCGGTACCAGAGACTCCGCGTACCGGATACCCCCCTGCCCGGCCCGCGGGCCGGGTACCGCCCACCTCCGCCGCCGCGCGGCACCGGTCCCCCGACCGCCGCACACCGCCGCCCGCCCGGCACCGACCCGTACGACCCTCGACGAGGAGGAGCGCGCATGCGACTCGGCATCCACACCGGCTACTGGTCGGCCGGCCCTCCGGACGGCATCCAGGACGCGGTCGTCGCCGCGGACCGCCTCGGCGTGGACTCGGTGTGGACCGCGGAGGCCTACGGCTCCGACGCGTTCACGCCGCTCGCGTGGTGGGGCTCGCGCACGAGCCGCATCCGCCTCGGCACGGCCGTCGCGCAGCTCTCCGCGCGCACCCCGACCGCGACGGCCATGGCCGCGCTGACGATGGACCACCTCTCGGGCGGCCGGTTCGTGCTCGGCCTCGGGGTCTCGGGCCCGCAGGTGGTCGAGGGCTGGTACGGCCAGCCGTACGCGAAGCCGCTCGCGCGCACGCGCGAGTACGTGCAGGTCGTGCGCGACGTGCTGCGCCGCGAGGCGCCCGTGACGTCGGCCGGGCCGCACTACCCGCTCCCCCTGCCCGAGGGCACGGGCCTCGGCAAGCCCCTGCGCTCGACCGTCCACCCGCTGCGCGCCGACCTGCCGATCCACCTCGCGGCCGAGGGGCCCAGGAACATCGCCCTCGCGGCCGAGATCGCCGACGGCTGGCTCCCGCTGTTCTACTCCCCCCGCATGGACGCGACGTTCCGCGAGCTGCTCGCGGACGGCTTCGCGCGGCGCGCGCCCGAGCGCTCGCCCGAGTCCGCGTTCGAGGTGAGCGCGACCGTCCCCGTCGTGGTGCGCGAGCACGTCGAGCAGGCCGCGGACCAGGTGCGCCCGTTCCTCGCGCTGTACGTGGGCGGGATGGGCGCCAAGGGCGCGAACTTCCACCGCGACGCGCTCGACCGCCTCGGGTACGCCGAGGCGTGCGACGAGATCCAGGCGCACTACCTCGCGGGCCGCAAGGACCTCGCCGCCGCCGCGGTCCCGACCGCGATGGTCGAGGACGTCGCGCTCGTCGGCCCGCCGGACAAGATCGCGCGCGACCTCGCGGCGTGGCGCGAGACCGCCGTCACGACGCTCCTCGTCCAGGGCGACGCGACCGCCGTGACGACGCTCGCGCCGCTCCTCGCGCAGACCTCCTGAGGCGCTGGCGGGGCCGGGTGGCGCGGCGCCGCTCGCGCGCTCGTGTCAGTCGGCCCCGGGCCCGTCGGAGCCGGGGAACCAGACGGCGCGGCGCAGGTCGACCCGGCGCCCGTCACGCGTCAGCGGGCAGCCCTCGGCGCGCAGCTCGGCGAGCGCGGCGTCGAGGTGGTGCGCGGGCGGCGACCCCGCCGCGTTGACGACGCGCCACCACGGGACGGGGGCGCCGTCGTCGTCCACGCCGGACGACCCGGCGAGCACCTGCCCGACCTGCCGCGGCCCGCCACGACCCAGGGACTCGGCGACGATCTCCGCGACGAGCCCGTACGTCGTCGCGCGCGCCGGGGGGACCTGCCGCACGAGCGCGAGCACCGCCGCCGCGTACTGCGCCGCGAGCGCCGTGCGGTCGGGCTCGTCGGTCCGGGTGCCGGCGGGTGGCCCGTCCGTCGTGCGACCGCGCGTGCCTCGTGCCATGCGCACCGACTCTAGCCGCCCGGATTGTCCTGGCGCGACGACGGACGAGCCGCGAGGATCGGCGCATGACCGACCACCACCCCGCCGCGCTCCCCGACGGCTACGAGCTCGTCCCCCTGACCGTGGCCGACCACCGCGACGTGCTCGAGCTCGACACGACGACGTTCCCGTCACCCGTCGAGGTCGACGAGCTCGTCGACCTCCCGTTCCCCCTCACGTGGGAGCGCGTGCTCGGGGTGGTGCGCGAGCACGCGGACGACGACGCCGCACCGGTGGACGGTGCGCGGCCCGTGCGGCGCGAGCTCGTGGCGATGCACGCGTCGTACCCGTTCTCGCGGTTCCCCGTCCCCGGGTCGACGGCGCCCGTGGCGGGGCTGACGTGGGTGGGCGTGCACCCCGGGCACCGCCGCCGCGGGATCCTCTCCGCGATGATCGACACGCACCTCGCGCGGTGCCGCGAGCGCGGCGAGCCCGTGTCCGCGCTGTTCGCCGCGGAGGCCGCGATCTACGGACGCTTCGGGTACGGCAAGGCCGCGGACGACGTGCGGCTGACCGTCCCGCGCGGCGCTGCGCTGCGCGACGTTCCGGGGGCCGAGCGGCACACGGTCCGCATCGAGCGCGCGGACCGGGCCCGTCACGGCGCGCTCGTCGCGGACCTGCACGCGCGCGCGGGCGCCGACCCGACGGGTCAGGGCGCGGGCGTCAACCGGCCCGGGTGGGCGGCGCGCGAGACGCCCGAGCTCGACGCCGTGTTCTGGGACGACGCGAAGGTGTGGCGCAAGGACCGCGAGCCGACGCGCATCGCGATCGTCGAGCTCGACGGCGAGCCGCGCGGGTACGCCCGGTTCCACCGCAAGCTCTCGTGGGACGTGACCGGCCCGCGTGGCCCCGTGAGCGCGGGCGAGGTCGTGGCCCTGGACGCCGCGGCGGCGCGCGCGCTGTGGGGCGTGCTCACCGACCTCGACCTCACGCACGAGGTCACGCCGTTCATGCTCCCGGTCGACGACGTCGTCACGAGCCTGCTCGTCGACCCGCACTCCGCGTCCCCGCGCCTCGCGGACAACCTCTGGGTGCGGGTCGTGGACGTCGCGGCGGCCCTCGCGGCGCGGCGGTACGCGGCCGACGTCGACGTCGTGCTCCACGTGACCGACGACCGGTTGCCCGACAACGCGGGTCACTGGCGCCTGCGCGCGACGGCCTTCGGGGAGGCGACGGTCGAGCGCACGGAGGACGCCGCCGACCTCTCGCTCGACGTGCGCGAGCTCGGCGCGGCCTACCTCGGCGGCACGTCGCTCGCGGCCCTCGGTGCGGCAGGGCTCGTCACCGCGCACTCCGCCAGGGCGCTCGCGCGCGCGAGCGCGGCGTTCGGGTGGCCCGTCGCGCCCGTTTGCAGCTGGGTCTTCTGACGCGGGCTCCGGCGTCACGCGACCCGCGGGCGCGTCCGGGTCGTCCCGGGCGCGCCCGTCGGGGTCACGCCTGGCAGACGCCGCACCAGTAGAGGTTGCGGCCCGCGAGCTCCTTGAGCAGCACGGGCGTGCCGCACACGCGGCACGGCAGCCCGTCGCGGTGGTAGACGTAGAACGCCTCGTCCGCGGGCACGGCGTCGGGCGCACCGTCCGTGTTCTGCCGGACGCGACGGCGCCCGGGCGCGTCCGGGAGGTCGGGGCCGCGGTCGCGGTCCTCGGGCCGCGTCGTGACGATCGCGCCGGTCCGCGTCCCGTCGCGCATGAGCACGACGAGGTCGTCCCACAGGGCGCACAGGTCGTCGGTCGGGACGTCGCGACCGGGCCGCAGCGGGTCGAGCCGCGCGCGGAACAGCGACTCGGCGCGGTAGATGTTGCCCACACCCGCGACGACGTCCTGGTTCATGAGCAGCAGACCCACGGGGCTGCGCGACCGCCGGACCGCGGCGACGAACGTCTCGCGCGGGTCGGGCTCCCCCGGGCCGCGTTCCCGGATCGGGTCGGGGCCGAGCCGGTCCTCGACCGCACGCTTCTCCGCGCCGTCGACCACCTCGCACGCCGTCGGGCCCGTGAGGTCGGCGACCGCGTGCGCGCCGACGAGCCGGACGCGCACGGCGCCGCGGGGCGGCGGGGGCGACCACGCGCCGTCGGCCTCCGCGGCCTCCCCCGGTCCTGCCGGCACGGTCTCGCGCTCGCCGATGCGGCGGCGCGGGGCACCGATCGCGTGCACGACGGCGGTGCTGCCGTCGCCCGCGAACGTCCACGCCCCGTACAGCCCGAGGTGGACGCGGAGCCAGCGCACGTCGTCGGCGTCCGGCGCCGTGCGACCCGCGCCGGCGTGCGCGGGGTCGGCGAAGCCGAGGAAGAGCTGCTTGCCCCACGCCTCGCTCGCGACGAGGACGTGCCCGTCGAGCAGTGCCGCTCCGGCGGCGAACCGCCCTTGCGGGCTGCTCACCGCGAGCGCCTCGCCCGTGAACAGCTCGCCGAACGCGCGCGCGAGGCGGTGGACGGTGTGGCCCTCGGGCACGTCAGGCCGAGGCGCCGCGCGACCGCTCGTACGCCGCGAGCTGGTCGATCCGGCGCTGGTGGCGCGGGTCGCCGCTGAACGGCTCGGCGAGGAACGCGTCGACGAGCTCCACGGCCTCGTCGACGGAGTGCTGGCGCGCGCCGACCGCGACGACGTTCGCGTCGTTGTGCTGGCGCCCGAGGCGCGCGGTCTCGAGGTTCCACGCGAGCGCGGCGCGCACGCCCGCGACCTTGTTCGCCGCGATCTGCTCGCCGTTGCCGGAGCCGCCGATGACGATGCCGAGCGAGCCCGGCTCCGCGGCGACCGCCTCGCCCGCGGCGAAGCAGAACGACGGGTAGTCGTCCTGGGCGTCGTACGTGTGGGCGCCGTGGTCCACGACGTCGTGGCCCGCGGCACCGAGGTGCTCCACGAGGTGGGTCTTGAGCTCGAAGCCGGCGTGGTCCGCGGCGATGTGAACGCGCATGCGCCCATCATGCCCCAGCGGGCCCCCTGGACGTCGGGGCGAGGCCGTAGCCTGAGACGTATGACACAGACCTCCCCGACGTCCACGCCGGCGCCCTCGTCCGGCACGACCGACGCAGCGCGCTCCGGCATCGACCTCGACGCGCTGGACCCCGCCGTCCGCCCGCAGGACGACCTGTACCGCCACGTCAACGGGCGCTGGCTCGCGACGCACGAGATCCCCGCCGACCGCGCCATGGACGGGGCGTTCCGCGCCCTGCACGACCAGGCCGAGCTCCACGTGCGCGAGATCATCACCGACCTCGGCGAGCAGGTCGCCGCGGGCGCCGAGGGCGTCGGGCCGGACGCCGCGAAGGTCGGCGCGCTGTACGCGAGCTTCATGGACACCGAGCGCATCGAGGCGCTGGGCACGACGCCCCTGCAGGCCGACCTCGCGCTCGTCGCCGCGGCCTCGACGCAGGCCGAGCTCACCGGCGCGCTCGGCGCGCTGCAGCGCACGGGCGGCGCGGGCGCGGTCGGCTTCTGGGTCGACAACGACGCGAAGGACCCCGAGCGATACGTCGCCTACCTCTACCAGTCCGGCCTCGGGCTGCCCGACGAGGCGTACTACCGCGAGGACCAGTACGCCCCGGTGCGCGAGAAGTACGTGCCGCACGTCGCGCGGATGCTCGCGCTCGCGGGCGTGACGGCCGAGACGTGGGGCGCGTCGCCCGAGGAGGCGGCGCAGCGCGTCATGGCGCTCGAGACGCGGCTCGCCGCGAAGCACTGGGACGTCGTCCGCGACCGCGACGCCGACCTCACGTACAACCCGCGCACGCTGGCCGCGCTCGTCGACGAGGCGCCCGGCTTCGACTGGCGCGCGTGGGTGCTCGCCCTGGGGGCGCCGCAGGGGTCGTTCGACGAGGTCGTCGTGCGCGAGCCGGACTTCGCGTCCGGGTTCGCCGAGCTCTGGGCGAGCGAGCCCCTCGAGGACTGGAAGCTGTGGATGGTGTACCACCTGGTCACCGCCCGCGCGCCCTACCTCTCGGACGAGCTCGTGGAGGCGAACTTCGACTTCTACGGCCGCACCCTCTCGGGCGCGCAGGAGGTCCGTGAGCGCTGGAAGCGCGGCGTGTCCGTCGTCGAGGGGGCGCTCGGCGAGGCCGTCGGGGCGCAGTACGTGGCCCGCCACTTCCCGCCGTCGCACAAGGCGCGCATGGAGGAGCTCGTCGCGTACCTCGTGGCCGCGTACCGCGAGTCGATCATGACGCTCGACTGGATGACCGAGGAGACCAAGGAGAGGGCGCTCGCCAAGCTCGACGCCTTCACCCCGAAGATCGGCTACCCGGTGCGGTGGCGCGACTACTCGTCGCTCGTCGTCGAGCCCGACGACCTCGTCGGCAACGTGCGCCGTGCCCACGCGTTCGAGCAGGACCGCGAGCTCGGCAAGATCGGGCGCCCGATCGACCGCGACGAGTGGTTCATGACGCCGCAGACGGTCAACGCCTACTACAACCCGGGGATGAACGAGATCGTCTTCCCCGCGGCGATCCTCCAGCCGCCGTTCTTCGACCCGGAGGCCGACGACGCCGTCAACTACGGCGGCATCGGCGCGGTCATCGGGCACGAGATCGGGCACGGGTTCGACGACCAGGGCTCGAAGTACGACGGCGCGGGCCGCCTCGAGGACTGGTGGACCGCGACGGACCGCGAGGAGTTCGAGAAGCGCACGAAGGCGCTCATCGCGCAGTACGACGCGTTCCGCCCGGCCCAGCTCGGCGAGGACGGCCCGCACGTGAACGGCGCGCTGACGATCGGCGAGAACATCGGCGACCTGGGCGGGCTGTCGATCGCGCTCAAGGCGTACCGCATCGCGCTCGGTCGACCGCTGTCCGAGGCCCCGGTGGTCGACGGGCTCACGGGCATCGAGCGCGTGTTCCTCGGCTGGGCCCAGGTCTGGCAGGCGAAGGGCCGCGACGAGGAGGTCGTGCGGCGCATCGCGACGGACCCCCACGCGCCGAACGAGTTCCGGTGCAACGGCGTGGTGCGCAACGTGGACGAGTTCTACGCGGCGTTCGACGTCCAGCCGGGCGACGCGCTCTACCTCGCCCCCGAGGAGCGCGTGCGCATCTGGTGACACGACGACGCCGGGCCCGCGGCGGGTGCTCCCCGCCGCGGGCCCGGCGTGCGCGCCGGCCCGGCCGGCGCCCGGTCAGAGCGTGCGGATCCCGGCGCGGGCGATCGTGAACCCCTTGCCCGTCGCGGTCTCGCGGCACGTCATGCCGGTCTCCGCGCTGTCGCACGTGAACGGCCCGACGGTCTTCGAGGTGCCGTAGTCGAGGATCGCCGTGTCGCCGGGCGCGGGCTGCGGCTGCTCCGCGGCGGGCACGCACGGCTGCTCGACGCTGCCGTCGGCGCCGAGGACCACCTTGTAGCCGACCGTCCCGTCGCACCCGTCGACGGGCGCGGGCTGCGTCCCGAGCTGCGCGATGACGCACGTCGCGCTGACGTCGGTGACCTCGCACGTGATGTTGCGCGACTCCGACGCGAACGTCTCGGACACCGTCGGCTCCGGCGGCGCGGCCTCCTCGGCGTCCTGCGTGGGGCTCGCGGCCGGGGGCGGCGTCGTCGCGCCGCCGGCCGGGTCGTCGTCCCCGCCGCCGACGAGCGAGATCGCGAAGACGATCGCGCCGAGCACGAGCAGGGCGTCGACGACGATGAACGCGATCCACCCCGGGCTCAGCCGGTCGGACCGGCGCCCGCGGCCCCCGCCGCCGCGCGCCTCGCCGCCGCCGGACGCGGGCGGCGGGGTGGACCCGCCCGCCGGTCCCGCCGACGTGCGCGCTGCCGCTCCCGCGGGCGCGACCGAGGCCGGCGGGTGGTACGCGGGCTGAGGCTGCTGGTGCTGCTGGTGCTGCTGCGGGACGGAGCCGTACCCGCCGTGCGGCGCCGGGTCGTACGCCGCGGTCGCCGCCGGGTACGCGGACGTCGCGCCGTAGCCCGTGGGGGCGGCGTCCGCCGCGGGGTACGACGGGCGGCTCGCGGCCGTCCCGACCGGCGCCGCGACGCCGAACCCGTTCTGCTCCGTCGCGTAGCGCACGCGCTGCGGGGGCGCCGGGGCGGGGACGGCGGGCTGCGCGGCCGTCGGGAGCTGGGTGATCGGCGTGACCTGCTGCACCGTCGCCGGCTGGAACGACGACGCGACGACCGTCGGCTGCCCGTCCGCGGGCGTCGTGCGGGGCGCCTGCGCCGTCGGGCCACTCGTCGGCGAGAACGACGGCGGCACGGCGTGCACGGGCGGGGAGAACGCCGTCGTCGCCTGGACGTCGTCCCGACCGGCCGCGCCCCCGGGCACGCCGCCGGGCGGCGGCGGCGGCGGTGGCACGGGTGCGTTCGGGGACATGCTCTGCTCCTCGCGGGCTCCTCGTCGGACTCGCCCGGCGCGACCGGGCGGCGGGCGCTCCTGACACCGCCCGCGACCTGACGAAGCATGGCACGCCGCACCCGTGCGGGTCGAACCCCGCCGACGGTCGGACGCCTCCGTCGGCGGGGTCCGCGGACGGGTGTCCGTCAGTCGAACACGGGGCCCTGCGTGCGCGTGCGCTTGAGCTCGAAGAAGCCGGGCGTGCTCGCGACGAGGACGCACCCGTCCCACAGCCGACCTGCGGCTTCGCCCTTCGGGGCGGGCGTCACGACGGGCCCGAAGAACGCGGTGTCGCCGAACGCGACGACCGGGGTGCCGACGTCCTCGCCCACGCGCCCGATGCCCTCGGCGTGCGACGCCCGCAGCTGCTCGTCGTACGCGTCCGAGCGGGCCGCGTCGGCGAGCGAGGCCGGCAGCCCGACCTCCGCGAGCGCCTCCGCCAGCACGGCGTCGTAGTCGTCGCGGCCGCCCGGGTGCAGGCGCGTCCCGATCGCGTCGTAGAGGGGCTTGACGACCTCGTCGCCGTGCTCCACGCGCGCGGCGGTGACGACGCGCACCGGGCCCCACGCCTTGTCCATGAGCTCGCGGTACTTCTCGGGCAGGTCACGGCCCTCGTTGAGCACCGCGAGGCTCATGACGTGCCAGCGCACCGTCACGTCGCGCACCTGCTCGACCTCCCCCATCCAGCGGCTCGTCATCCAGGCCCAGGGGCACACGGGGTCGAACCAGAAGTCCGCGACGCGGACGTCGCTCCCGGTCGCGGTGGTGTCGGTCGTCGCGGTGAGGGTCACGGGACGGGTCTCCTTCGTCGTGGGACGGCGGTCCGGCGGGCCCGGGCCGTCGGTCGTGCGGCAGCGTGCGGCGGGGTGCCCGCGCGGGCACCCCACAGTCACGACGCCACGCGGCCGCAGCGTATTCCCGCGGGCTCTTCTCCGGGGGTGCGCGCGGTCGTGCGTGGGATGATCGTCCGTGGCCCACAGGCCGACGTCGTGGCCGCCCGGCCCGACCCCGAGACCGAGGAGATGCAGTGCCCGGAGAGAACCTCACCCGCGCCGAGGCGAGCGAGCGCGCGGCGATCGTCGACGTCCAGTCCTACGAGGTCGACCTCGACCTCACGACGGGGGCGACGACGTTCGCGTCGACGACCGTGGTGCGGTTCACCGCGACCGAGGGCGCGAGCACGTTCGTGGACCTCGTCGCGCCGACCGTGCGCGAGGTCGTGCTCAACGGACGGTCGCTCGACCCGGCGCAGGTGTTCGCCGACTCGCGCATCGCGCTCGACGGCCTCGCTGCCGAGAACGAGCTGCGCGTCGTCGCGGACTGCGCGTACACGAACACGGGCGAGGGCCTGCACCGGTTCGTCGACCCCGTCGACGGCGAGGTCTACCTCTACACCCAGTTCGAGGTGCCGGACTCACGGCGCGTGTTCGCCGTGTTCGAGCAGCCCGACCTCAAGGCGACGTTCGCGTTCACCGTCACCGCGCCCGCGGCGTGGCAGGTCGTGAGCAACCAGCCGACGCCGGAGCCCGAGTCGCTCGGGACGACGGCCGACCCGACCGGCACCGGCGCCGGCGACGTCGAGGTCGCGCGCTGGGCGTTCGAGCCGACGCCGCGCATCTCGTCGTACATCACCGCGCTCGTCGCGGGGCCGTACGTCGTGGAGCGCAGCGAGCTCACGTCGTCCGACGGCCGCACCATCCCGCTCGGGGTGTTCTGCCGCGCGTCGCTCGCCGACCACATGGACGCCGACTACGTGTTCGACAAGACGCGCGAGGGCTTCGCGTTCTTCGAGTCCGCGTTCGAGCACCCGTACCCGTTCGACAAGTACGACCAGCTCTTCGTGCCCGAGTACAACATGGGCGCGATGGAGAACGCCGGGTGCGTGACGTTCACCGAGACGTACGTGTTCCGCTCCAAGGTCACGGACGCCGTCAAGGAGCGCCGCGTCGTGACGATCCTCCACGAGCTCGCGCACATGTGGTTCGGCGACCTCGTGACCATGAAGTGGTGGAACGACCTGTGGCTCAACGAGTCGTTCGCGGAGTACGCGTCGACGCTCGCGACCGCCGAGGCGACCGAGTGGCGCGAGGCGTGGACGACGTTCGCCGCGATGGAGAAGTCCTGGGCGTACCGCCAGGACCAGCTGCCCTCGACGCACCCCATCGTCGCGACGATCAACGACCTCGAGGACGTGTTCGTCAACTTCGACGGCATCACCTACGCCAAGGGCGCGTCGGTGCTCAAGCAGCTCGTCGCGTGGGTCGGCAAGGAGCAGTTCCTCGCCGGCGTCGCGGCGTACTTCCGCAAGCACGCGTGGGGCAACACCGAGCTGCGCGACCTGCTCGTCGAGCTCGAGGCCACGAGCGGTCGTGACCTCGGCGCGTGGTCCGCGCTGTGGCTCGAGACCGCGGGCGTGAACACGCTGCGGCCCGAGTTCGACCTCGACGCCCACGGCCGCTTCACCACGTTCTCGGTGGTGCAGACCGCGCCGGCCGACCACCCGACGCTGCGCCCGCACCGGCTCGGCATCGGCTTCTACGACCTCGTGGACGGCGTGCTGACGCGCGTGCACCGCGTCGAGGTCGACGTGGACGGCCCGCGCACCGAGATCCCCGAGCTGCTCGGCCTCGACCGCCCGCAGCTCGTGCTGCTCAACGACGACGACCTCGCGTACGCGAAGATCCGCCTCGACCCCGCGTCGCTCCAGGTCGCGACCGAG
The DNA here is from genome assembly GCF_009711085.1 of Cellulosimicrobium composti. Lineage (GTDB taxonomy): Bacteria > Actinomycetota > Actinomycetes > Actinomycetales > Cellulomonadaceae > Cellulosimicrobium > Cellulosimicrobium composti. The sequence continues at coordinate 12,388 of NZ_WMKA01000048.1, read as the reverse complement.
CACCTCGCCGACCTCGCGGACCCCCTGGCGCGCTCGCTCGTGTGGGGCTCGGCGTGGGACGCGACGCGCGACGGCGAGACCCCGGCGAGCGACTACGTGCGCCTCGTGCTCGGCAACATCGCGCGCGAGACCGAGTCCACGACGATCCGCACGACGCTCAACCAGCTCGCGCTCGCGACGAAGACGTACGTCGCGCCCGAGCGCCGCGTGGAGACGCTCGCGCACGTCGGTGACGTGCTGTGGTCGCTCGCGCAGGAGGCCGCCGCCGGGTCCGACCTGCAGTTCCAGCTCGTGAAGTTCTTCGCCCACCTCGCGTCGACGCCGGCGCACGGCGAGGCGCTGCGCTCGCTGCTCGACGGCTCGGCCGCGCTCGACGGGCTCGAGATCGACACCGACCTGCGCTGGGAGATCCTCGAGGGCCTCGTGCTGCTCGACCTCGCGGACGACGCGGAGATCGAGGCGACGCTCGCCGCCGACTCGACGGCGACCGGCCAGCAGTCGGCGGCGCGCGCCCGGGCGACCGTGCCGACGGCCGAGGCGAAGCGTGAGGCGTTCGACCGCCTCGTCGGCTCCGACGACGCCCCGAACGCGATCGTGCGCGCGACGACGCTGGGCTTCCAGCACGTCAACGACCCCGAGTCGCTCGCGCCGCTCGTCGGCGCGTACTTCGACGCGCTCCTGCCCCTGTGGGACCAGCGGTCGTACCACATCGCGGAGGCGCTCGTCACGGGCCTGTACCCCGCACCCCTCGCGAGCACCGTGCTGCGCGACGCGACGCAGGAGTGGCTCGACGCGAACGCCGACGCCGCGCCCGCGCTGCGCCGCCTCGTCGTCGAGAACCTCGCGGGCGTCGAGCGGGCGCTCGCGGCGCAGGCCGCCGACGCCTGACCCGGCACCGACAGCGCGCCGAGCATGCTGTCGTGGCGCGTCCGGCGACCCGGACGCGCCGCGACCGCATGCTCGGCGGGTCAGAGGGGGTCGTTCATCGCCTTCGCGAGGGAGCGCAGGCGCGCGGAGTCGAACAGGTCCTCGAGCAGGACGACGTTGCCCGACGAGTCGCCGAGCGGCACCTTCCAGTTCGGGTACTCCTGGTCCGTGCCGGGCTGGTTCTGCGAGCGACGCTCGCCCACGGCGTCCGCGAGCGAGACGCCGACGAGCGCGGACGGCGTGCCGCGCACGAGGCGGTGCAGCGCCTCGACGAGCTCGCGCTCGGACGGGTCGTCGCCCACGAGCCCCCGCTCGCGCAGGAACGCGACCATGGCGTCACGCTCGGCGCGGGCCGCGCGGCGCACCGTCGCGACGTCCTCCGTGAGGACGCCGAGGCGGTCGCGCAGCTCGACGTGCTCACCGGCGAGGTAGCCGGCCGTGGGCGGCAGGTCGTGCGTCGTGACGGTCGCGAGCGCGAGCGGGCGGTAGTCCTCGGGCGGCAGCGGGGCGCCGTCGGCGGTCTTCTCGAACCACAGCACCGAGGTGCCGAGCACGCCGCGGTCGGCGAGGTAGTCGCGCACCCAGGGCTCGTAGACGCCGAGGTCCTCGCCGATGACGATCGCCCCGGCGCGCTGGGCCTCGAGGCACAGGATGCCGACGAGCGCCTCGTGGTCATAGCGCACGTACGCGCCCGCGTCGGCGCGCGCGCCGCCGGGGATCCACCACAGGCGGAAGAGCCCGATGACGTGGTCGACCCGGATCGCGCCGGCGTGCCGCAGGACGGTGCGCAGCATGTCCCGGTAGGGCGCGTACCCGGCGCGCGCGAGCGCCTTGGGGTGCCACGGGGGCTGCGACCAGTTCTGCCCCTGCTGGTTGTACATGTCCGGCGGAGCCCCGACGGACACGCCCGTCGCGAGCACGCCGCGGTGCGCCCACACGTCGGCGCCCTCGGGGTGCACGCCGACCGCGAGGTCGTGCATGATCCCCACCGACATGCCGGCCTCGCGCGCCGTGCGCTGAGCCGCGCGGAGCTGCTCGTCGGCGACCCACTGGAGCCAGCAGTAGAACTCGACGCGGTCGGCGAGCTGCTCGCGCAGCGCGGCCACGGTCGGCCCGTTGGGGTCGAACGCGCCGGGCGGCCAGTCGCGGTCGCCGTAGTGGTCGGCGAGCGCGCACCACGTCGCGAAGTCCTCGAGGCCCCGGCCCTGCTCGGCCCGGAACGCGTCGAGCGACGCCTGTCGCGCGGTCGAGCGCGGCGCAGCGAACACGACCTCGAGCGCGGCCTTCTTGGCCTCCCAGGCGGCGTCGCGGTCGATCGGGCCCGGATCGGTGTCGAGGTCGCGCACCGGGTCGAACGCCCACTCGACGAGCGAGCGGTCCGCGGCGGAGAGGTACGCGGTCTCGCGGATGTCCTCGACCCGCACGTACAGCGGGTTGACGAAGCGCCGGCTCGTCGGCAGGTAGGGCGACGGCGTCATGGGCGTGCGGGGCTCGGCGGCGTGCAGCGGGTTGACGAGCACGAAGTCCGCGCCGGCCTCGCGCGCGGACAGCCATGCGAGGTCCGCGAGGTCCGCGAGGTCGCCCACGCCCCACGAAGCGCGCGAGCGCACCGAGTACAGCTGGGCCATGAAGCCCCACGTGCGGCGCTCGGCGACCTCCGCGGGCAGCTCGAGGCGCTGCGGCGTCACGACGAGCGTCGCGCGCGCCTGCGTGCCGTCGCTCTCGGCGTGCAGGTCGTGCCAGCCGAGCGGCAGGTCGGCCGGGACCTCGAACGTCGCGCGGCCCACGCGCCGCCCGTCGACCGTGCGCGGCTCGACGAACACGTCGAGCTGCGCGAGGTCGCGGCGCTCGCGCGGGGCGCGGGCCGCGTGCTGGCCGACGGGTTGCCCCCCGTGGCGGGCGGGCTCGGCCTCGAGCTCGACCCAGACCGCGACGGACGACCCGTCCTGCACGTGCACGGGCACGGGCACCGCGTCGCCCTGTCTCACGACGACGGTCGGCGGCAGCATCTGGCGCCACGCGTCGTCGCGCGAGTGCTCGAGGCTGACCGCGACCTTCTCGGGCGACGACGCCGGGACCCCGAGAGCCTCGAGCACCGCGACGAGCGTCGAGGCGCGCACCTGGCGCCGAGTGCCGTCGAAGTCCCAGAAGTCGGACGCGACGCCGTGGGCGTCGGCCAGCTGCACCAACGGCTCGGGCAGGTCCGTCTGCGGGGGTTCGCTCACGCCTGCATCCTGCCAGAACGCGGGCCCGCGAGCAGCGCGTTCGCCCGGCGCGCCCGGGGTCCGCCCACCCGGCCCGGGTAGCCTGCGCTCATGCCCCAGCCCGTCCTGCTCCCTCTCCTGGCGCTGCCCACCGACACCACCGAGCCCCTGGAGCCGTTCGACCCGTCGGACTCCCAGTCCTGGCTCGACTGGTTCGTGGGACTCCCGCTGCGCGTGCTCCTCGTCGTCGGGATCGGCGCGATCGTCCTCGCGGTCGTGCGCCGCCTCATCCGCCGAGTCACGGAGCAGATCGCGCAGGGCACGCCCGCGCTGCGGAGCAAGCGGCTGCAGGGCGTGGGCGAGTCGGGCGTCGGCACGGTCCTGCTGCGCGCGAACCCGCTCGCGAGCGCCCGGCGCGCCCAGCGCGCCCGCACGGTGGGGTCGGTGCTGCGGTCCGTCGCGAACATCGTCATCGGCGCGACGATCGTGCTCATGGTGCTCGCCGAGCTCGGCGTCGACATCGCGCCGTTCCTCGCGTCGGCGGGCATCGCCGGCGTCGCGCTGGGCTTCGGCGCGCAGAGCCTCGTCAAGGACTTCCTCTCCGGCACGTTCATGCTGCTCGAGGACCAGTACGGCGTCGGGGACACGGTCGACTTCGGCGAGGTCACGGGCACGGTCGAGGAGGTCGCGCTGCGCGTCACCAAGGTGCGCGACGGCGACGGCACGCTGTGGTTCGTGCGCAACGGGGAGATCCTGCGCACCGGCAACAAGACCCAGGAGTGGGGCCGCGCGACGGTCGACGTGCGCGTCGCGTACTGGGCGGACGTCGAGACGGTGCGCGCGGCGCTGCGGGCCGCCGGCGAGCAGGTCGCGAGCGACCCCGTGCTCGGCACGTACGTCCTCGAACCGCCCCTGGTGTCCGGCATCGAGGCGATGACGGCCGAGGCGCTCGAGCTCAAGGTGCAGGTCAAGACGCAGGCCGCGATGCAGTGGGAGGTCGCGCGAGCGCTGCGCGCGAGCGTGCGCCTGGCGCTGTCCGACGCGCGGGTCCCGCTCGCCGGGGCCCAGCAGGTGGTCGTCCTCGACCACTCCCCCTCCGAGCCCGACGAGCCGCGGGACCCCGACGCGCAGGCCGAGGACGCGGCCGCCGACGGAACGCGGGAGGAGGGTGCGCCGTCGGGACCCGACGACGCGGGCTCGCCGCGCACGACGCGCTGATCCGGGCGCGCGACGGCGGACGGGCGCCGTCGGGCGCGTACCGTCCGACGCGCGTCGGCGGGCAGGCGTCGGCGGGTGCGCCTCGGTGGCGCCGGCCCCGCGGGCGGGGCCGGCCCGGGATCAGCGCAGGCCGTCGAGCTCCGCGGCGAGGTTGTCGGCCTCGGGGCCGACGATGACCTGCACGACGCGGCCCGAGCGCACGACGCCGAAGGCGCCCGTCGCCTTGAGACGCGCCTCGTCGACGAGCTGGGGGTCGGTCACCTCGACGCGCAGTCGCGTGATGCACGGCTCCAGGTCGACCACGTTCCCCTGGCCCCCGAGGGCTTCGAGGATCTGCTGTGCCTTCTGGTCCGAGGGGGTGCTCATCGAATGTCTCTCCTGAGGCGGGTCGAGGGGATCCCCGCGCGGGATCCGGGGTGTCGGGGTGCCGTGCACCTGGCAACAGCCTAGTCTCCTGGCGAGGTTGTCACCGGATCGAGGCCGCTCGGCAACGCCCGCGCAACAGGCGTGTGCGTCCGGGACCGGGGTCGAGCGGTGACGGGCACGCGTGCGCACCGGCCCGGGCACCCGGGTCGCACGCCCGAGGCGGACAGGAGCGAGGGTCGTGACGGGCGGACACCAGGACGAGGAACGGCAGGTCATCACGGGCATCGGGGTGTGCCCCGGGACCGTCGTGGGGCCGGTCGTGCTCATGCCGGAGCCGATCGAGGAGCCCGCGCGGGGGCTGCGGCTCGGACCGCGTGAGGACCACGAGGCGCAGGCGCGTCGCGTGGACGCCGCGGCGGCCCGGGTCGCCGGCGACCTGCAGCGCGCGGCCGACGCGGCCGACGGCGAGACGCGCGACGTGCTCGAGGCGACCGCCGCGATGGCGGCCGACCCGACGCTCGCCGCCGACGCCCGTCGCCGCGTGCTCGACGAGCACCTCGTGCCGGAGCGCGCGGTGTGGGAGGCGGCCGAGGAGGTCGTGCGCCAGTTCACCGAGCTCGGCGGCTACTTCGCCGAGCGCGCGCGGGACGTCGCGGACGTGCGCGACCGGCTCGTCGCGGCGCTCACCGACCGGCCCGCGCCGGGCGTCCCGGAGCACGCCGAGCCGTTCGTCCTCGTCGCGCCCGACCTCGCGCCGTCGGCGACGGCGGCGCTCGACCCGGCGCGCGTGCTCGCGATCGTCACGGACGGCGCCGGACCGACGTCGCACACCGCGATCGTCGCCAACGCCAAGGGCATCCCGGCCGTCGTCGCCGCGACGGGGGCGAGCGCGGCGCTCGCCCCGGAGGACGTCGTGCTCGTCGACGGGTCGGCGGGCACCGTCGTCGTGCACCCGTCCGAGGCCCAGGTCGCGGCCGCGCGGGCGCGCTCCCAGCAGGTCCGCACGTTCGACGGCACGGGCCGCACGCGCGACGGGCACCGCGTCCAGCTCCTCGCGAACGTCGGCGACCCGGCGGGTGCGGAGCCCGCGGCGGCCGCGGGCGCCGAGGGCGTCGGGCTCTTCCGCTCCGAGTTCTGCTTCCTCGACCGCGAGCAGCCGCCGACGGTCGAGGAGCAGGTCGTCGCCTACCGCACCGTGTTCCGCGCGTTCGCCGGGCGCAAGGTCGTCATCCGCACGCTCGACTCGGGCGCGGACAAGCCGCTGCACTTCCTCACGGTCGACGACGAGGAGAACCCCGCGCTCGGCGTGCGCGGGCTGCGCACCGCCGCGCGCTGGCCCGAGCTGCTCGAGGAGCAGCTCGACGCGATCGCGCAGGCGGCCGCGGCGGAGGAGGCCGAGGTGTGGGTCATGGCGCCGATGGTCTCGACCGTGGGCGAGACCGAGTGGTTCGTCGAGCGCTGCCGGGCGCACGGCCTCGACGTCGCGGGCGTCATGGTCGAGGTCCCCAGCGCCGCGCTGCTCGCCGGACCGATCCTCGCGCGCGCCGCGTTCGCGTCGATCGGCACCAACGACCTCACGCAGTACACGATGGCCGCCGACCGGCTCCTGGGGTCGCTCGCGGAGCTCAGCGACCCGTGGCAGCCCGCGGTCCTGCGCCTCGTCGAGGCGACGTGCGCGGGCGGCGCGCAGCAGGGCCGGCCCGTCGGCGTGTGCGGCGAGGCGGCGTCACAGCCCGTGCTCGCGGTCGTCCTCGTGGGGCTCGGCGTGTCGTCGCTGTCGATGACGGCGCGCGCGATCCCGGACGTCGCGGCGCTGCTGCGCGAGGTCGACCTCGACGAGTGCCGCAGGCTCGCGCGGCTCGCGGTCGAGGCCGAGAGCGCGGCCCAGGCGCGCGCCGTCGTGCGGGAGAACCTGCCCGTCCTCGCCGGCCTCGGCCTCTGACCGACCTCTGCCCTCCCCGACCGGGCGCGCGCCCGCGCGGTGAGCGACGTGCGTCCGGTCGTCGCGTGTGACATGCGCCCGCGTCGCCGCGTGCGGCCCGGCCGTGCCCGGCGCCGGTGCGATGATGGGCGCGTGACGACCGAGCCCACCCCCCGCACGTCGCTGCCCGTCGCCGGACTGTCGAACGGCGCGACCGGCCCGACCGCCGACGCCGCGCCGGTGCGCCCGAGCCGCACCTTCTACGACGAGGTCGGCGGCCACGAGACGTTCGTCCGCCTCGTCGACGCGTTCTACGCGGGCGTCGCCGAGGACCCGGTGCTCAAGCCGATGTACCCCGAGGAGGACCTGGGCCCCGCGCGCTGGCGCCTCACGGCGTTCCTCGAGCAGTACTGGGGCGGCCCGACGACGTACAGCGAGCAGCGCGGGCACCCGCGCCTGCGGATGCGGCACGCCCCCTACAAGGTCAACCCCGACGCGCGCGACCGCTGGCTGACCCACATGCGCGCCGCCGTCGACACCCTCGGCCTCGCGCCGATCCAGGAGGCGACGCTGTGGGACTATCTGGAGCGCGCGGCGCACTCGCTCCTCAACACCTTCGAGGACTGACCCGACCCGCCGCCGAGCGAAGGAGCCCCACCCGTGACCCCCGAGCCCACGCCGCCCGCCTCGTCGCGCTCGTCCTCACCCGGACCGACGTCGGACGACGCCCCGCGCGAGCAGGTGCCGAACCCGCTCCACCACCTCCTCGACGTGCTGCGTCTGGAGCGGGTGGGCGACGGCGACGGGTCGGCCGCCGACCCCGAGCACTTCCGCGGGGTGAGCGTGCACCAGCCCACGGGGCGCGTGTACGGCGGCCAGGTGCTCGCGCAGGCCGTCCTCGCAGCCGGGCGCACCGTCCCCGACGGGCGGCTCCCCCACTCGCTGCACGGGTACTTCCTGCGGCCCGGGGGCCTCGACGTCCCCATCGACTTCGCGGTCGAGCGGCTGCGCGACGGGCGCTCGTTCAGCGCGCGCCGCACGCACGCGATCCAGCACGGCAAGCCGATCCTGTCGATGATCTCCTCGTTCCAGGAGCTCCAGGGCGGCATCGAGCACGCGTCGCGCATGCCCGACGCCCCGCCGCCGGAGGACGTGCCGTCGGCGCTCGACGTGCTCGGCGGCATCGACCACCCGATCGCGCGGTTCTGGTCGCACCACTCGGCGTTCGAGCTGCGGCACGTCGGCGGGTCGCTCTACCTCGGGCCGGACCACGAGCCCAAGGACCACCAGATGGTGTGGATGCGCTCGCGCGGCGACGTGGGCGACGACCAGCTGCTGCACCGCGCGCTCATGGCCTACGCGTGCGACCAGGTCATGCTCGAGCCGATCCTGCGCCAGTCCGGCACGAGCTGGGTCACCCCCGACATCTCGATCGCGAGCCTCGACCACGCCATGTGGTGGCACCGCGACGTGCGCGTCGACGAGTGGCTGCTGTACGTGCAGTCGGCGTCGAGCGCCCAGGGCGGCCGCGGGCTCGGCGCCGCGCGCGTGTTCGCGCAGGACGGCACGCTCGTCGCGTCGATCGCCCAGGAGGGCATGATCCGCGTCCCCGCGATGTGACGAGCCCGCGCCGGGCCCCGGCCCGGCGCCGCGCCCCGGTGAGGGGCCTCCCGGGCTGCGACCTCGGGCCCGGCGCCCGACACTGTCGGGGTGCGACTGCGCCGTGTGACCGTGACCTCCCCCGGCTACTCGCGGCGCCCGAAGGGCGACTCGTGGGTGTTCCTCGACGTCGAGGGCCTGCCCCTGACCGACGAGGAGGAGGTCGCGCGCTGCACGCGCCTCGCCGTCCCCCCGGCCTGGACCGACGTGTGGATCTGCCGCTACCCCAACGGCCACATCCAGGCCTTCGGGCGCGACGTCGCGGGGCGCGGCCAGTACCTCTACCACGAGCAGTGGCAGGTGCGCCGGGCCCGGCGCAAGCACGACCACGTGCTCGACGTCGGTCGGCGCCTTCCCGCCGCCCGCCGCCGGGTCGCGCGCGACCTCGCCCGGCCCGGGATGGGGCGCGCGAAGGTGCTCGCGCTCGCGTTCCGGCTCCTCGACCTCGCGTACTTCCGCGCCGGCGGCGAGATCTACGCCCAGCAGAACAAGAGCTACGGCCTCGCGACGATCCGCAAGGAGCACGCGCGCGTGCGCCGCGACGGCAGCGTGCACTTCCACTACCCGGCGAAGTCGGGCCAGGTGCGCGACGTCGTCGTCGAGGACCCGGTCGTCGCCGACCTCGTCACGACCCTCAAGCGGCGGCGCGGCGGGGTGGAGCTGCTCGCGTGGCGCGAGCAGGGACCCGACGGCCGCGCCCGGTGGCACGACGTCACGAGCGCGGACGTCCAGGCGGGGATCAAGGAACGGCTCGGCGACGACGCGACGCCCAAGGACTTCCGCACGTGGCACGCGACGGTCCTCGCGGCGCGCGCGCTCGCCGACGCGGGCGCTCCCCCGCGCTCGGACCGCGCCCGGCGGCGCGTCGTCACGGGCATCGTCAAGGACGTCGCGGAGGAGCTCGGCAACACGCCCGCCGTCGCGCGGTCGTCGTACATCGACCCGCGCCTGTTCGACCTGTGGGAGCGCGGGGAGACGATCGGCTCGACGCGCGCCGAGCGCGAGCTCCTGGAGCTGCTGTCGTGAGGGCCGCGGTCACGGGCGTCACCGGGTACGTGGGCGGTCGGCTCGTGCCCGAGCTCCTGCGGGCCGGGTTCGACGTGCGCGCGCTCGCCCGGCACCCGGAGCGGCTCGCGGGGCGCGAGTGGGTCGACGACGTCGAGGCGGTCGCGGCCGACGCGAGCGACCTCGAGCAGATCCGGGCCGCCCTCGCCGACGTGGACGTCGCGTACTACCTCGTGCACTCGCTCGGCACCGGCCCGACGTTCGAGGCCCGCGACCGCCGCACCGCGCTGACGTTCGCGCGTGCCGCGCGCGAGGCCGGGGTCGGGCGCATCGTCTACCTCGGCGGGATGTACCCGGACGTCCCGGAGGGCGACCTCTCGCCGCACCTCGCGTCGCGCAAGGAGGTGGGCGACATCCTGCTCGCGTCCGGCGTCCCGACGACGGTGCTCCAGGCCGCCGTGATCCTCGGCTCCGGGTCGGCGTCGTTCGAGATGATGCGGTACCTCACCGAGCGGCTGCCCGCGATGACGACGCCGCGGTGGGTCGACAACCGCATCCAGCCCATCGCCGTGCGCGACGTGCTGCGCTGCCTCGTCGGGTCCGCGACGATGCCGCCCGACGTGTCGCGCGCGTTCGACGTGGGCGGCCCCGACGTGCTCACCTACCGCGAGATGATGCAGCGCTACGCGCGGGTCGCGGGGCTGCCGCGACGCGCGATCGTCAGCGTGCCCGTGCTCACGCCGAAGCTGTCGAGCCACTGGGTCGGGCTGGTCACTCCCGTCCCGTCGGGCATCGCGCGACCGCTCGTCGAGTCGCTCCAGCACGAGGTCGTGTGCGGCGAGCACGACATCGCCCGCTACGTGCCCGACCCGCCCGAGGGCCTGCTCGGGTTCGACCAGGCCGTCGAGCTCGCGCTCGAGCGCATCCACGACGGCGAGGTCACGACGCGGTGGTCGTCCGCCGCGGCGCCCGGCGCGCCGTCGGACCCGCTGCCGAGCGACCCCGACTGGGCGGGCGGCTCCCTCTACGTCGACGAGCGGCGGACCGTCGTCGACGCGCCGGCCGAGGTGCTGTGGCGCGTGGTCGAGGAGATCGGCGGCCCGCGCGGCTGGTACTCGTGGTCGCTCGCGTGGCGCGTGCGCGGGCTCCTCGACCGGCTCGCCGGCGGGCCGGGACTGCGCCGCGGACGCCGCGACGAGCGCCACCTGCGGGTGGACGACGAGCTCGACTGGTGGCGCGTCGAGGCGATCGAGCCGGGACGCCGCCTGCTGCTGCGCGCCGAGATGCGCCTGCCCGGCCTCGCGTGGCTCGAGCTGCGCGTCGACGACGCCGCGGCCGAGCTGCCGGAGGCCTCGCGCCCCGGCGCGCCCGGGCCCGCACCGCAGGACGCGAGCGGGCCGGGCCGCACGTACTTCGCGCAGCGCGCCCTGTTCCACCCGCACGGGCTCGCGGGCCAGCTCTACTGGTGGGCGGTCAAGCCCTTCCACGGCGTCGTGTTCGGCGGGATGCAGCGCAACATCGCACGCGCGGCCGAGACCGCGGCGCGGGGAGCGGCGGGCGTCGGTCTCAGCGGCGCCGGCGGAACGACAGCGGCTCCTCGACGAACGGCTCCCACGCCGCGCGCTCGGCCTCGGTGATGCGGCGCGGCGACCCGGTCGCGGCGTCCACGACGACGATCGTCGTCGCGGCCTTCGCGTAGGGCGCGCCCCCGGAGGTCGGGCCCGTGCGCGGGAACCGTGCTGCGCCGTCGTGCACCTCGTAGCAGACCTCGAGGCTCGCGCCCCCGAGGTGCCCGATCCACAGCTCGACGCGCACGGGCGTGCGCGTGAAGCCGAGCGGCCGCAGGTACTCGATCTCCTGGCGCGCGACGAGCGTGTGGCTCGTCGCGTGGGGCCCGGTCTCCAGGACGGCCGTCGGCCACGCGTCCTCCCCCGCCTCGGGGTGGGTCCAGAACGCGGTGATCCGCGCGTCCTCGAGCAGCCGGAACATCTCGACGTTGTTCACGTGGGCGTACGCGTCGAGGTCGGACCACCGCAGGGAGACGGGCACGTGCAGACGGGTCATGAGGGTCCTCTCGCTCGACGGGCGCCGGCGGCGGGTGCGCCCCGGCCGTCGACCATTCTCTCCCCCGCCGAGCACGACTCTCCGCGCGGTCGAGCACGGGGTTGTCGTCGTTGTCGGACGGATGACGACACCAACCCCGTGTTCGGCGGGTGCGGCGGCCGGGGCTGGGTGGTGGGGTGGGGTGGGGTGGTGCGGTGGGGCGTCAGGACGCGGCGACGAGGGCCGCGGTGCGGCAGCTCGCGAGCGCGGCGAGCTCCTCGCCCACCGGGAGCCGCACGAGGCGGTCGGCGACCTGGCCCACGGCGTCGCGCAGGCGACGCCGGGCGCGCGCGGCGCGGCGACGCCCGCCCACGGCGGCGGCGGCGCGCGAGACGAGCGCGACGAGGACCCCGACGACGACCCCGCCGAGCGCGAGCAGCGTCGGCCACGGCAGCTCCAGCGCACCGGGACCCCCGAGCGTGAGCACGGGCGTCGGCGGCTCCGGCAGGCGCAGGTAGACGAAGCCCCACAGCGCGGCGAGCCACAGGAGACCGACGACGAGCGCGGCGAGCACGAGCCACTGGAACGCGCCCACGACACGCCACCACACCGGGCGCCGCGACGCCTCGAGCTCGGTCCCGGCGACGGCCTGGTCGAGCGCGTCGGCGAGGTCGGCCGCGCCCTCGGAGGCCCGACGCCGCACCGCGAGCGCCCAGTCGTCCGGCAGTCCCGCCGTCGCCCCGGCCGCGTAGTCGCGCACGGCCGTCTGCGCACCGGCCCGCAGCGCCGCGCCGACGGCGGGCAGCGACGTGCGCGCGAGCTCGGGGCGGACCTCGCCGACGTCGGTGCCGAGCTCCTTCGCGGCCCGTGCGCGCGACGAGCCCGGCGCCGGCCCCGCGCGCAGGCCGATGCGCCGCAGCGGGTCGGGCCGGAACCGGCCGACCCAGCGCGTGACGGGCCAGCCGGTCGCGGCACGCGCGTCGCGCACGGCCGAGCCGCGCACGGCCGCGACGACCGTCGGGACGCCCGCCGCCGCCTCGAGGGC
>NZ_WMKA01000047.1 GCF_009711085.1 Cellulosimicrobium composti | reverse complement strand
CCCACCCGAACCACCCCATACGGGACAGCCTCTAGACGTGGCCGTCGTACCCGGGGCCGTAGTTCCACTCGGTGCTCCAGGCGGCGACGGCGAGGTCGGCCCAGCGGTCCGCGACCCCGAGCGAGCCGAGGTCCACGTGCGCGGCGAACGAGCCGTCGTCGTGCAGGAGCGTGTTGGGCACGCACGCGTCGCCGTGGCACACGACGAGGCGGTCGACGGCGGGTGCGTCGTCGAGTCGTGCCCTCGCCTCGGCGACGGGGATGCCACGGTGCTCCGGGAACCACTGCGCCGGGCCGTCGCCGCGGGCGAGGCGCGCGTCGGCGTTCGCGACCCGGTCCGCGACGGACCACGTGAAGGGGCACGACGCGACGGGGAGCGCCTCGTGCAGCGCGCGCAGGCCGCGACCGATCGCGGTGGCCGCGCCCGCCGGGTCGCCGGTCTCGCGGGCCTCGACCGCGGAGCGGCCGGGCACGGCCTGCGTGACGAGCCAGGCGCCGTCGGCGTCGGACCCGTGGTCGAGGACGCGCGGCACGGGCGTGCGGTCGCCGACCCACGCGAGGCGCGCGGCCTCCGCGGCGAGGTCGAGCCCCGGGACCCCCGCGGGTGCCCACTTGACGTACCGGGTCTCGCCCGCCTCCCGGCCCGGGCCGGGGTCGAGGCGGAAGGTCAGCCCGCCGAGGACGTTGCGCCACACGGGCGTGACGACGTCGTCCCCGGCGAGGGTGCGGACGGCGGGCGGGACGGTCACGGGCCCGGTCGGGATCTCGGCGATTCGCTCGGCACGGCTCACCCGACGGATCCTCGCACGCGGACCCGCGGCGGCCGTCGTGTATTCCGCGCGGCCCGGTCCGCTCCCTAGACGACGGGGCGCGGGTGCCTCACGGCGGGCTTCCGCCGGGCCCGCGTCCGCACGAGGGGGAACGCGATGTCGGTCGTCATCACCAGGCTGCCGGCCTGGCCGCGGGTCCGTCGCGGCGCGAACGGGCACCCGGTCCAGACGCTCCAGCACCTGCTGCGCCACCGCGGGCACGAGCTCGCGGTCGACGGGCTGCTGGGGCCGCGCACGGAGGTCGCCGTGCGCTCCTTCCAGGACGCCGCGGGACTCGACGTCGACGGCGTCGCCGGCCCCGCCACCTGGGCCGCGCTCGTCGTGGTCGTGCGCCGGGGGAGCGTCGGCGAGGCCGTGCGGGCCGTGCAGCGCGAGGCCGTCGCGCGCGACCTGTCGGGCGGCCCCGACCCCGTGCTCGCGATCGACGGGCAGCTCGGCCCGCGCACCGAGGTGTGGGTGCGCGGATTCCAGGAGGCGCTGCACGCGGGCTTCCCGGAGGTCGCCGTCGACGGCGTCGTCGGGCCCGTGACGTGGCGGTGCCTCGTCAGCGGGATGCTGTCGCACTGACCCCCGGGTCGGCGTTCGCGAGCAGCGCGTCGCACGCCGCGAGGAGCCGCTCGCGCAGCGCGGCGCCGCGCTCGGCGAACGCGCGCTGGTGGCGCACGTACTGCGCCTTGCCCTCGGGCGTCTCGATCGCGACGGGCGCCAGTCCGTACGACGACACGTCGTACGGACTGGCCTGCATGTCGACGACGCGGACGTCCCGCGCGAGCTCGAAGGAGTCGAGCACGACGTCGCCCGGCACGGCGGGCGTGAGCTTGAGCGCCCACTTGTAGAGGTCCATGGTCGCGTGCAGGCACCCCGGCTGCTCCAGGGCGGGCTGGGTCTCGCGCGTCGGCTGCAGGCGGTTGAGCGGACCGGCCTCGGGCGTGAAGAACCGGAACGCGTCGAAGTGGGAGCACTGCACGGGGTGCGACTCGACGACGCGGTCGGTGCCCGCGTGGCCGAGGCGCAGGGGGAGCGGGTGCCGGTGGTCGCGGCCCGCCTCCTTGTCGCGGTAGACCATCGCCCACTCGTGCAGGCCGAAGCACCCGAACCGTCCCGGCCGCGAGGCCGTGGCGGCGAGCAGGGCGCGCAGGTAGCGCACGGTGTCGCCCCGGTCGGCGAGGAACGCGTCGACGTCGAGCGTCAGGCCTTCGCGCGTCTCGCGGTACCACCGCCACCCGGCGCGCGTCGCGTACGGGTCGGGGGCGTCGTCCGGCGACCCGGCGGCGGCGCGGCCTGCCGGGGGAGCGAGCACGACGCCCGGGCCCGGGTGCCAGCGCCGGAGCTGGGCCGGGCGCGTGGGGTAGTACGTGAAGAGGAAGTCCTCGATCGCGTGCTTCTCGCGCCGCGGCTTGCGCGCGCGCCAGCCCGCGGTGAACGCGTCGGCGCGCTCCGCGTGCGCGCGCTCGCGCTCCGCCCACTCGTCCGCGGCGAGCACGACCGGGCGCGCCACGCCGGCCGGGCGCGTGGCGGCTGGGCCGGCGCCGGTCGGGTCGCCGGTCGTGGTCGTGGTGAGGGGCACCGTCCCAGGGTACGAGAGGGGTCCCGAGACGGGCCGGGCCGGAGTTCACCCGCCGGGCCGTTTTCCCGATGTGGGCGGAACCGGGAAGAATGCTCGTGAACGTGCTGTGAAGGCCCGGCGCGTCGGGAGGGCGTCGCCCTCCGCCCACCCGTACGAACGACTCGCGGCGACGCCGCGGAGGAGCACCATGTCGCAGCCGCCCACGGCACCGCAGGACCCGTACCAGTTCGACCCGTACCGGCCGCAGGGGACGAGCCCGGCGCCGCAGGGCGACCCGCAGCCCGCCCCGGGCGCCCCCGCGTACGCCCCGTCCCCGGAGCAGGCCCCGTACGGGTCCGACCCCGCGACGGCGCCGTACGGGTCGTCGCCCGAGCAGGCTCCCTACGGCGCGCCCGGGCAGGCTCCGGCGTCCGCGCCCCAGGGCTACGGCCAGCCGTACCCGGACCCCGCCCAGCAGGGCTACGCCGCGCCCTACGGCGACCCGGCGCAGCAGCAGGGGTACCCCCAGCCGTACCCGGACCCGGCGCAGCAGCCCTACGGCTCCCCGTACAACGGCGGCTACCCGGCGTACGGCGCGCCCGCGTCGTCGACGAGCACGCTCGCGATCGTCGGCTTCGTGCTCGCGATCCTCGGCTTCCTCGGCAGCTGGATCCCGTTCCTCAACCTGTTCGCGGTCGTGCTCGGCATCGCCGGCGTCGTGCTCGGGTTCGTCGGCCTGTCCCAGGTCAAGCGCGGGCGCACCGGCAAGGGCTTCTCGATCGCCGCGATCGCGCTCGGCGTCGCGTCCGTCCTCGTGACCATCGCGATCTGGGTCGTGGTCGTCGTCGCGGCGAACAACGCGAGCTCGCAGTACGAGCAGGCGATCGTCGACCTCGAGCAGGAGACGTCCGAGTGGGACGAGGAGCTCGACCGCATGTCCGGCGAGGCGACCGAGGAGATCCTCGCGAACGACCTCGGCGTCGAGTTCGGCGCGTTCGAGGGCGAGCCCGACGAGTACGGGTGGGTCGAGTCCACGCTGCCGCTCACGCTGACGAACACGTCCGACGAGCCGCTGACGTTCGACCTCGACGTCGATGCGATCGCCGCCGACGGCACCGTGATCGAGTCGGACTTCGCGTACACGGACGAGCTCGCGCCGGGCGAGTCGGAGACCGTCGAGGTGTTCACGTACATCGACGAGGAGAACCTCGAGGCGATGCGCACCGCGACGTTCGAGGTCACGCGCGCGAGCGCGTACTGACCCCCCTGACCGCCCCAGCACCCCAGGACCGGCCGTGAGCACGAAGGACCCCGCGGGCCCGCCCGAGGACGCGGCGCCCACCGTCCCCGCGTGGGGGACGGCACCCGGCGCCGAGGGACCCGGCGAGCCCGCGGCCGGTCCGGCCGCGCCCGCGCCCGCCGAGACCGACCCGGCGCCCACCGAGCCCGACCCGGACGGTGGGACCGGGCAGGCGTCCGACGACCCGGAGCCTGCGGCGACGGCGGCGCCCGTTCCGTCGCCCGCGGAGCGGAGCGCCGCGCGGCGGTGGGACGGCGCGGCCGTCGTCGCCGCGTGCGCGGGCGTGCTCCTCGTCGTCGCCGTGCTCGCCACGGAGGTCGCGTCGTCGTGGCGCGGCTGGGCGCACGTCGGCGTCCCGTACGCGCTCGCGGGGGTCGCGGTGCTCGTGGTCGGAGCGCTCGCGCGGCGACGTGGCGCACGAGGGGCGCGGACGCTGGTCGCGCTGCTCACGGGCACGGCCGTCCTCACGGCGTGGGTGACGGTCGACGTCGTGCCGTCGTTCGGGCCGGGGTACGCGGTCGCGACCTCGCTGCGGGGGTACCCGCTGGGCTCGGGCGGCGGCGAGGACGGGGTGAGGATCGGCGCGGCCGCGGACCGCGTCTGGTTCGGGGAGTCCGTGCGGTACGACGACGGCCTCGTCGTCTCGGTCTCCGCGCCGCGCCCGTACACCCTGAGCGAGTACGCGACGGAGCGCGAGGACGACCACCCGCACTACGTGCGGATCCGCGTCCGGGTCACCAACGGCACGAGCCGGGTCGTGGACCCGCGCGACCTCGAGATCCAGCCCGTCTCCGGGGGGCTCGTGCCCCGGAGGGTCTACGACTTCGCCCCCGACGCGCTGCTCGAGCGCCCCGACACGATCGAGCGCGGGACGAGCGGCGAGTGGGACGTCGTCTACACCGTGTACGACCCCGAGGACGTCACCGTCGCGGTCGAGCCGGCGTGGGCGAGCTACGCGGTGGCCGTGTTCTCCTGGTGACGCCGCCGCGCCTCACTCGGTGCGGTCGAGGTACTCGCGCGCGAGCCGCTTCGGGGCGCGCGCGAGCCAGGCGTCCTGGACGAGCTCCTCGAGCTCGGGCACCGCGAGGCGGTCGAGGCGCGCGAGCACGATCGGGTAGCCGTGGAAGTGGCTCGTCGTGAGGAAGACGTCCGGCTCGTCGGCGAGCAGCGCCTCCTTCTCGCCCTCGTCGGCGACGCGGAACGCGACGGGCGGCTCGGCGGGCGCACCGCCGCCGAGCTCGTCGAGGTCCTTGGCACGCAGGGGCCGCTCCCAGACGAACAGCGTGCCGTGCACGGTCCACCGCCGCGGACCCTTGAGGTCCGTGTCCGGCAGCACCGTCGCGATCCGCTCGACGTCCTCCCACGAGGCCATGACCCCACGGTAGGCCCGGCCGTGCCCGGCGACCAGGGCGAGAGCGCCCGGTCGCCGGGGCGCCGGTCAGTACGGGGCGACCTTCGCGGCCGGCGGGAAGATCTCGTCGAGCTCCGCGAGGTCCTCGGCCGTGGGCACCCACGCGCCCGCCGCGGCGTTCTGGCGCACCTGCTCCGGCTTCGTCGCGCCGGCGATCACGCTCGACACCTGCGGGCGCGACAGCAGCCACCCGAACGCGACCTGCACCTCGCTGATCCGGCGCACCTCGCAGAACGCGCCGAGGCGTGCGAGCGCCTCCCACGGCGCCGACTCCAGGAGGTGCGGCTTCGTCGTGACGAGGCGCCCGTCGTCGGGCCGCGCGCCGTGCGCGTACTTGCCCGTGAGCAGGCCGTTCGCGAGCGGGAAGTACGGCAGCACGCCGATCCCGTACGCCGCCGCCGCGGGCAGCACCTCGAGCTCGGCCGCGCGGTCGACGAGGTTGTACTGGTTCTGCGCGGACACGAACCGCACGGTCCCGGCGGCGCGGGCGGTGAGCTCGGCCTCGGCGATCTGCCACCCCGCCCGGTTGGAGTGCCCCACGTAGAGCACCTTGCCCGCGCGCACGAGGTCGTCGAGCGCGGCCAGCGTCTCCTCGATCGGCGTCCGCGGGTCGGGCGTGTGGAACTGGTAGAGGTCGATCCGGTCGGTGCCGAGCCGGCGCAGCGAGTCCTCGACGGCCCGCACGACGTACCGCCGCGAGCCGCGCGCGTCGAAGTCCGCGCCCGCCGCGCCGCGCATCGACATGCCGAACTTCGTGGCGACCACGACGTCGTCGCGGCGCGACCCGAGCGCCTGGCCGAGCAGCTCCTCGCTCAGCCCGGGCCGCGCGCCGTAGGTGTCGGCCGTGTCGAAGAACGTGACCCCGGCGTCGAGAGCGGCGTCGACGACGGCGCGCGTCCCGTCGAGCGTCTCGGTCGCCGTGCGCGGCCGGCCGAAGTTGTTGCAGCCGAGCCCGACGGCGGACACGGCCAGGCCGGACCGGCCGAGACGGCGCAGGGCGGGGCGGGGTGCGGTGTCGTCGGTCGCAGTCGTCATGCGGCGACCCTACGACCCGGCACGCGTCGTCGTGACCGCGGACGCGCGCTCCGCGACGGCCGCGAACAGCCGCTCGAGCGGTCCGCGCCCGAGCGCCCAGCGCCACAGGGTCGCGCCCGCGAGCGTCGCGAGGACGAGCACGAGCAGGGGCCCGTTCGTCGTCCGGGAGTACGCCTCGTCGCCCCACGCCCACAGCACGACGATCTGCGCGGAGTAGACGGTGAGCGCCATCGCGCCGACGGCCGCCACGGGGGCGAGCACCCACCGGCCGACGCGCCCGGCGAACAGGCACAGCCCGAGCACGGCCACCGCGAACCCGCCCGACCCCACGACCTCGGGCAGCGTGTCGGTGTGCGGCCCGGCGAGCCACAGGTACGCGCTCGTCGGCCACGGGTCGTCCCACGCGAGCGGCTCCGGGCGCAGCGTGCTCGACCACGCGGCGGCCGCCTCCTCGACCGCCTGCGAGCCGCCGAGCGGCCCGACGACCGCGGCGGACACGCCGTACCCGACCGCGAGAGCGACCAGCCCACCGCCCACGAGCCCGACGCGCACGGTCGTCGACGACAGGTCCGACCTGCCGATCGCGACCCCGACGAGCACGTACGCCATCCACACCACCGCCGGGTAGTGCCCGGACACGAGGAAGTCCGTGAGCGCGCCCGACCCGTCGTCGGGCAGGTGCAGGCCCGCGCGCGCGAGCGCCTCGGGCAGCCAGGACGCGAGCACCGGGCCGACCACGGCGAGGACGCCCGCGAGCACGAGGAGGTCCCGGCGCCGCCAGCGCAGGAAGGGCAGGGCGAGCACGAAGTAGGCCGCGTAGAACCCGAGGATGAGCAGCACGCGCGTGCCGAGCAGGTCGAGCAGGCCCACGAGCCCGAGCAGGAGGACCGCCCGCACGAGGATGCGCGTGCGGCTCTGCAGCGCGGGGAGCCCGTCGAGCGGCGTGCGCCCGCCCGAGACGATCGCGAGGGACACCCCGGCCACGAGCGCGAAGAGGATCGACGACCGGCCGTGCGCCACCGAGAGCCAGCCCGACACCTCCCCGAGGTCCTCGGTCGTCCAGCCCACGTGCGCGGTGAACATCCCCAGCACGGCCACGCCACGGGCGACGTCGACGCCCGCCACGCGGCCCGGCCCGCCGAGGAGCAGCGCCGCGTGGCGGCGGGCGAACCCGGTGGCGGGCGGGGAGGGGTCGCCGGGGGCGGAGGTCGTGCCGGTCGCGGCCGTCATGGGGGGATTGTCCGCGCGCGAGCGCGCCCGCGCGGCGCCGCCACGCCGGGGGACGGGCCGTCCGGACGTCGCGCCCAGAGTGTGAGAACAGGGTCGAGAACGATGCACGTCGGGCCTACGGTGCGGGTATGACGCACACCCCGCACGGCGCCGACGCGGCCGCCGACCTCCACGCCGACGCCCCCACCGGGGCCGGGAGCGACCCCGCGCAGGAGTCCGAGTCGTACACGCACGGGCACCACGAGTCCGTGCTGCGCTCGCACCGGTGGCGCACGGCCGAGAACTCGGCCGGGTTCCTCCTGCCGCACCTGCGCGCGGGCATGAGCGTCCTCGACGTCGGCTGCGGCCCGGCGACGGTCACCGTCGACCTCGCCGACCGCGTCGCCGACGGCCGGGTCGTCGGGGTCGACGCGTCCGAGGCCGTGCTCGCGAGCGCGCGCGAGCTCGCCGCGCAGCGCGGCACCGCGAACATCACGTTCCAGCACGCGAACGCGTACGAGCTCCCGTTCGCGGACGGCACGTTCGACGTCGTCTACGCCCACCAGCTCCTGCAGCACCTGTCCGACCCGGTCGCCGCGCTGCGCGAGATGAAGCGCGTCGCGAGGCCGGGCGGGCTCGTCGCCGTGCGCGACGCCGACTACGCCGCCATGACGTGGTACCCCGAGTCCCCGGGCCTGACGGAGTGGAACACGCTGTACCACGAGGTCACGCACGCGTACGGGTTCGAGGCCGACGCCGGGCGCCGCCTCTTCGCGTGGGTCCAGGACGCCGGGTTCGACCTCGACGGCATCGTCCCGAGCGCGAGCACCTGGTGCTACGCGACCCCTGCCGACCGCGCGTGGTGGGGCGGGCTGTGGGCCGAGCGCTGCGTCGCCTCCAACTTCGCCGTCCAGGCGAAGGAGTCGGCGCTCGCGGACGACGTCGCGCTCGAGCAGCTCGCGCAGGACTGGCTGCGCTGGGCCGAGGAGCCCGCGGGCTGGTTCGCGGTGCTCAACGGCGAGGTCCTCGCGCGCGCCTGACCCGACCCGTCCGGCCCCTCCCGCGCGACGGCGCACGGGCGGATAGCCTGACCCCGTGCGCATCGCGAGATTCACCACCGGAGACGACCCCCGTTACGCCCTCGTCCAGCAGGAGGGGGACCGCACGTACCTCGCGGTCCTCACGGGCGACCCGCTGTACATGCCCGTCACGCCGACGGGCGAGCGCATCGAGCTGGGCGACGGCGTCCGGCTCCTCGCTCCGGTGATCCCGCGCTCGAAGGTGGTCGCCGTGGGCCGCAACTACGCGGACCACGCGAGGGAGATGGGCAACGACGTCCCGACGAGCCCGCTGCTGTTCCTCAAGCCGAACACGTCGGTCGTGGGCCCGGACGACCCGATCGTCCTGCCCGACTTCTCGCAGGAGGTCTCGTACGAGGCCGAGCTCGCCGTCGTCATCGGGCGCCTCGCGAAGGACGTGACGCCCGAGGCCGCGCCCGGCTACGTGCTCGGCTACACCGTCGCGAACGACGTCACCGCGCGCGACGCCCAGCGCACCGACGGCCAGTGGGCGCGCGCCAAGGGCTTCGACTCCGCGTGCCCCCTCGGGCCGTGGATCGACACCGACCTCGACCCGGAGGACGTCGGCGTCCGCAGCCGCGTCAACGGCGAGGTCAAGCAGGACGGCCGCACGCGCGACATGGTCTTCGACGTCCCGTTCCTGGTGTCGTACGTCTCCGAGGCGATGACCCTGCTCCCCGGTGACGTCATCCTCACGGGCACGCCCGCGGGCGTCGGCCTGATCGACGTCGGCGACCGCGTCGAGTGCGAGGTCGAGGGACTGGGCGTCCTGAGCAACCCGGTCGTCCGCCGCGACTGAGACGCCGAGGGGCCCGACGCCGGACGCCGAGGCGGCGCGCGGCGTCGGGCAACTAGGCTGGGGGCCGTGATCCCCGCACCTGGTTCCTCGCCCGTCCGCGTCCGCTTCTGCCCGTCCCCGACCGGGACGCCGCACGTCGGCCTGATCCGCACCGCGCTGTTCAACTGGGCGTACGCGCGGCACACGGGTGGCACGTTCGTCTTCCGCATCGAGGACACCGACGCCGCGCGCGACAGCGAGGAGAGCTACCAGCAGCTCCTCGACGCGCTGCGCTGGCTCGGGCTCGACTGGGACGAGGGCGTCGAGGTCGGCGGCCCGCACGAGCCGTACCGCCAGTCGCAGCGCGCGGACATCTACCAGGACGTCATCGCGCGGCTCGTCGAGGGCGGGTACGTCTACGAGTCGTTCTCGACCCCGGAGGAGTCGGACGCGCGCAACGCCGCCGCGGGCCTCAAGACCAAGGGGTACGACAACTTCGACCGCACCCTCACGGACGAGCAGAAGGCCGCGTTCCGCGCCGAGGGCCGCGAGCCGGTACTGCGCCTGCGCATGCCCGACGAGGACATCACCTTCACCGACCTCGTGCGCGGCGAGATCACGTTCAAGGCGGGCTCCGTCCCGGACTACGCGCTCGTGCGCGCGAACGGCCAGCCGCTGTACACGCTCGTCAACCCCGTCGACGACGCGCTCATGGGCATCACGCACGTGCTGCGCGGCGAGGACCTGCTGTCCTCGACCCCGCGCCAGATCGCCCTGTACCGGGCCCTGCTGGACATCGGCGTCGCCCAGGTGATGCCGGAGTTCGGCCACCTTCCCTACGTCATGGGCGAGGCCAACAAGAAGCTCTCCAAGCGCGACCCCGAGTCGAACCTGTTCCTGCACCGCGAGCGCGGCTTCACGCCCGAGGGTCTGCTCAACTACCTCGCGCTGCTCGGCTGGTCGATCTCGCCGGACAACGACATCTTCTCGGTCACCGAGATGGTCGAGGCGTTCGACGTCCACGACGTGCTGCCCAACCCGGCCCGCTTCGACCTCAAGAAGGCGGAGGCGATCAACGCGACGCACGTGCGCCTGCTCGCGCCCGAGGACTTCCGCGACCGCCTCGTCCCGTACCTGCACGCCGGCGGCCTCGTCCCGGCGGACTCGTTCGCCGACCTGTCGCCGCGCGACCAGGAGATCCTCACCGCGGCCGCGCCGCTCGTGCAGGAGCGCATGGTGCTGCTCGGCGAGTCGGTCGGCATGCTCGGCTTCCTCTTCACGGCCGACGACGCGGTGACGGTCGAGGACGACGCGCGCGGGGCGCTGCGCGACGACGCGAAGGAGATCCTCGCCGCCGCGATCACCGCGCTCGACGTGCTGCAGGACGACGAGTTCGTCACCGCGGCGATCGAGGCGCGCCTGCGCGACGCGATCGTCGAGGGCATGGGCGTCAAGCCGCGCTTCGCGTTCACCCCGCTGCGCGTCGCGCTGACGGGCCGCCGCGTCTCCCCGCCGCTGTTCGAGTCCATGGAGCTGCTCGGCAAGGACTCGACGCTCGAGCGCCTCGTGCGCCTGCGGGACGCGCTGTGACGGACCCGGGCACCGCGCCCGTCGAGGGCGTCCTGTTCGACGTCGACGACACGCTCGTCGACACGCGCGCCGCGTTCGCGGAGGCGATCGCCGCGGCGTCGCGCGTGTGGCTGCCGCACCTGCCCCCGGACCGGTACGACGAGGTCCTCGCGCTGTGGCGCGCCGACCCGAACGGGCACTACCGCGCGTACACGCGCGGCGAGGTCGACTTCGACGCGCAGCGCATGGCGCGCGCGAACGAGCTCCAGGCGACGTTCGGCGGCGAGCTGCTCGACGACGCCGCGTACGTGGACTGGAAGGACCTCTTCTGGGGCACGTTCGAGGCGTCGTGGACGGCGTTCTCGGACTCCCGGCCCGTCGTCGACGCGCTCGTCGGCGCGGGGGTGCGCGTCGGGTCGCTGTCGAACGCGCGCGTCGAGCTGCAGACCCGCAAGCTCGCCGCCGCCGGCATGCCCGACGTCCCGCTGCTCGTCGGCGTGGACACCCTCGGCTTCGGCAAGCCGGACCCGCGCGTGTTCGCCGAGGCGTGCCGTCGGCTCGGCACCGACCCGGCCCGCACCGCGTACGTCGGCGACGAGCTAGACGTCGACGCGCGTGCCGCGCTCGCGGCGGGCCTCGTCGGGGTGTGGCTCGACCGTCCCGGCACGCGCCGCGGTGGCCCGCACCCCGAGGACCCGTCGGCGGCCCGCGCGTCGGGCGTGCACGTGGTGCACGGTCTCGCGGACCTGCCGGCCGCGCTCGGCGTCGCGGCCGAGGTGCCGGCGCCGCGGTAACGCTGGGCGAGCCGTGCGTCGCGACCGCGCCCGGGCCGGGCCGGGCGCGGCTCAGGCGAGCAGCAGGACGCCGGCGAGCGCCGTCGTCGTGACGAGGAGCGCCGAGAGCGCGCCGAGCGCGAGGGAACGGCGGCCCGTGCGCAGGAGGCGGGGCACGTCGACGCCGAGGCCGAGCGCGAACATCGCGGCGGCGAACGCGACCGTCGTCGCGGTCGCGAGCGCCGCGAGCAGGGGCGCGGGCACGACGCCGAGGCTGCGCAGCGCGACGGCGGCCACGAACCCGACCACGAACCACGGCACCGGGGCGACGCGCGGGGCTGCACCCGTCGCGCGGGTCACGACTCCCGTCGCCCGGGTCGCGTCGCCCGTGCCGCGGGCTCGTCCGGCGACCGGGACGTACGCGCCCCCGGCGGCGGTCGCGCGACGCGCGGCGCGGACGACGACGGCCCCCGCCACGGCGACGAGCGGGGCGAGCAGCGCGACGCGTGCGAGCTTGGCGACGGTCGCCGTCGCGAGCGCCGGGTCCGAGACCGCGCCCGCCGCCGTGACGACCTGCGCGACCTCCTGGACGCTCGCGCCGATCCACAGGCCGGTCCGGTCGTCGCCGAGCCCGAGCACGGACGCGAGCGCGGGGAGGACGGCGATCGCGAGCGTGCCGTAGAGCGTGACGAGCGCGAGCGACGCGGCGAGGGCCTCGTCGTCCGCGCGGGCCTGCGCGGGCGTGCGCGGGCGCCCGGCGACGACGCCCTGCATCGCGGAGATCGCCGCCGCCCCGCACACCGAGAACCCCGTCGCGACGAGCAGCGCGGCGACGCGGGGGACGCGCAGGACCCGGCCGAGCGCGAGGGTGCCCGCGAACGTGACCGCGAGCGTCGTCGTGACGACGACGAGCCCGCGCCACCCGAGCGCGAGGACCTCGGGCACCGAGAGGCCGAACCCCAGGAGCACGACGCCCGCCCGCAGCACGACGCGCGACGTCCACGCGATGCCGGGCCCCGTCGCGCGCAGCCGCGCACCGCCGCGGGCGCTCGCGGCCCGGGCGAGGACCGGCGCGACGAGCGCGCCGAGCAGGAGCGCGACGACGAGCGGCGACACCGTGGGGACGAGCCGGGACCCGGCGAGGACGACGACGGTCGCGGCACCCACCAGGGCGAGGCCGGGGAGGACCGCGCGCAGGCCCGTGGGCGGCACGGGGGAGCCGCGTCGCGGCGCCGGCGCGGGCGCGCCCGATCCCGGGTGGGGTGGCGTCGTGCGGGTCGCGGTGCGGGGCATATGACAAGCCTGCGGGGCCGCACGCCGCGGCGGAAGGCCGATCCTCGTGGCGAGCCATAGAGTGGGGCTATGGCCACGACCTCGCGCGACCGCACGTCGCTCGCCGCGCTCGAGCTGCTCGTCGCGACCGACTCGCACGGGTCGATCAGCGCGGCCGCCAGGGCGCTCGGCGTCGCGCAGCCCACCGCCTCGGCCGGGCTGCGCGCTCTCGAGCGCCGCCTCGGGCTCGACCTCCTGGAGCGCACGACGCGCGGCGCGCGCCTCACGGAGACCGGGCGCGCCACCGCGGCGTGGGCGCGCGAGGTCATCGAGGCCTCCGACCGGTTCGAGACGTCGGTCGTGGCGCTGCGCGACGCCCCAGCCGCCCGCGTCCGCGTCGCGGCGAGCCTCACGGTCGCCGAGTACCTCGCGCCCCGCTGGCTCGCACGGCTCGCGCTCGAGGGCCCGGCCGGCGGGGGAGCGCCCGACGTCGAGCTCGTCGTGCGCAACTCGCGCGAGGTGACGGAGCTCGTGCTGGGCGGCGAGGTCGAGCTGGGCTTCGTCGAGAGCGCGACCCTGCGGCGCGGGCTGCGCAGCCGCACCGTCGCGCACGACCGGCTCGTCGTGGTCGTCGGCCCGGGGCACCGCTGGGCCCGGCGGAGCGCGCTGCGCGTCGACGAGCTCCTCACCGGCGGGCTCGTCGTGCGCGAGCGCGGCTCGGGGACGCGCGAGACCCTCGAGCGTGGCCTCGCGGCCGTGGGGGAGCGCCTGCCCGACCACCTGCCCTACCTCGGCTCCACGGCGGCGCTCAAGACGGCCGTGCAGCACGCTGGGGCGGTCGCCGTGCTCTCGAGCCTCGCCGTCGCCGACGACGTCGCGCGCGGCGCGCTCGTGCGCGTCGCCGTCCCGGGGCTCGAGCTCGAGCGGCGGCTGCGGATGGTGTGGAAGGACGGGGCGGCGCTCTCGCCCGGCGCGCGCCGGATCGCGGCCGCGGCGGCCGCGGCGTCGGGCTGAGCCGTCCTCAGCGCACCGTCGCGTCCCACCGCCAGCGCGTGCGCCGCGGGCGGTCGGGCAGCTCGCCGCGCCCCGTCGCCCACAGCAGCACGAGGTCCGCGTCCTCGCCGGGGCGCAGGTCCACGTCGGGGAAGAGGCGCGCGAGGACGCGCGCCGCGAGACCGGTCGGGAAGGGCGCGTGCTCGCCCGTGAGGCCGAGGACGACGTCGTGGCCGTGCACGAGCACCTCCGTGACGCCCATGGCCGCGAAGCCCCCGGCGTCGGACGTGCCGTAGGGGTGGAACGCGCGCGCACCCCGCGGCCGGGTCTCGGCGAGCGTCGCGAGCAGCTCCGCGCCGCCCAGGAGCGCCTCCGCGAGGCCGGCGGTCCCCGACGCCCGGTCCACGTGCGCGATCTCGTCCTCGCCCCGCGGGCCGACCAGCGGGACGTACGCGAGCCGCGGCAGCGCCGCGAGCTGCAGCGCGTAGGCGAGCAGGTCGTCGACGACGTGCTCCGCCGTCGTCCAGCAGGACCAGCGCACGGGCCCGGCCGGGACGTCGAACCGGGTCGCGGGGTGGCGCACGAGGTGGTCCGCGAGCCAGCGCGCCGCGGTCCGGACGTCGTCGCCCGTCACGGCCTCCGGTGCGTCGTCGCCCCGCACGGGTCGTGGCGCGTCGTCGTCCGGTCCGGCGCCGGCCCGGCCGGACGCGGCCGCACCGGCGCTCACGGGGCGCCCGGCGCGGCGGGCAGGGCGTCCGCGCGCCAGCACTCCGCGAGGTAGGGCAGGTCGACCGCGTCGCGCCCCGCGAGCGCGGGGTGGGTCGCCACGAGGTCGTCGATCTCGCCGAGCAGCTCCTCGCGGCGCTCGGGGGGCAGCGTGAGGAAGTAGCTCCGGGACGCGGCGAGGGGCCGGAGCGAGGAGGTGGCCACGCGGTCCGCCCACGGCACCGTCCGGTGCTCGGGCGCCGTGAACAGGCCGGCGTCGAGGACGGGCTCGCGGTAGCTGCGCTCGAGCGTGTCGCCGCGGTGGATGATCTCCGTGAAGCGCCCGACCCAGTCGACCGCGTTGTCCCGGACGTTCCACACGATGCCGAGGCGGCCGCCCGGGCGCAGCACGCGTGCGATCTCGGGCTGCGCCGCCGGGGAGAACCAGTGCCACGCCTGCGCGACGAGCACGGCGTCGACGCTCGCGTCGGGTAGCGGGACGGACTCGGCCGAACCCGCGAGCGCGTGCGCGCCCGGCACGGTCTGCGCGAGGCGCTCCCGCATCGCGTCCGACGGCTCGACGGCGACGACGTCGAGACCGCGGGCGACGAGGCGCTCCGTGAGCTTGCCCGTCCCGGCGGCGAGGTCGAGGACCCTGCGCGCCCCGGTCGGGAGGAGCCAGTCGACCGCCGCGTCCGGGTACGAGGGGCGGGTCGAGGCGTACTGGGCGGCACCGAGCTCGAACGACGCGGCGCGGTCCGCCCGCGAGCCGGGATCGGGGGAGTCTCCTGCGCTCATGCCTCGACGGTGCCAGACGGCGCCGTCCCGCGTCGACCCGTACACGCGGACGCGCGGTCCACGCCGATCGCATTTGGTCGCAGTCGCCGCGTCCGGTAATGTTCTCGGCCGGTGGGACCTCCACGGGAGGGAGCCAGGGGACGAGTCTCGACTCGTCGCACGGCTTCCCGACCAGGGATGGTTACCCCCTTGGGGTATGGTGTAATTGGCAGCACGAGTGATTCTGGTTCACTTAGTCTAGGTTCGAGTCCTGGTACCCCAGCGAAGAGCTCCGGCTCTGGATCGGGCGGTCAAGACCGCGCGAAACATGAGGTAGAGTTCTCGACGGAGAAACGGACCGGAAACGGAACGAAGCTCCACAGGCCCCCATCGTCTAGCGGCCTAGGACGTCGCCCTCTCACGGCGGTAACACGGGTTCAAATCCCGTTGGGGGTACAGAGGAAGGCCCGGTCACCATCACGGTGACCGGGCCTTCGTCGTTCTTCAGCACATCCGTCCGAGCGGGGTCATCGCGGTGTGACGTCTCTCTCAGCAACGCATTCCGGGCTGCTCTCCGTGCCTGCCCGACGCGAACGGGTGCCGAGCGCCCGGAACCACGATTCCGCCGGCGCGGACGGGAAGGCGTCGCGCCGGAGCCCGGTCAGGGTGCGCCGTCGCGTCCCGGACCCGGCTCGTACGGCTTGGGGATCGGCGTCGGGGTCGGGCGGGGGTGGACGACGGGCACGTAGGTCGCCCGGTGCTCCCCGGAGACGGCCCAGCCCGGCTCGTCGTCGTGCGGGTCGCCGTCGTGCCCCACGCCGCCCCAGCGGTCACGGGAGGCGTCGTGCGCGGCCTCGTGCGCGCCCGCGACCGGGATGGGCTGGGTGGGGCCGCTCGACGCACCCGCGGACCGTCCCGGCACCACGACCACGTCGCGGTCCGTGGGCGGCGGCGGGACGGGCGGCAGCGTCTCGGCCGGGCTACGACCGTCCCACGCGGGAGCGGGCTCGACGGGCGCCGGCTCGGCCGGCTGCGGCGGGCGCGGGCCCGGTGGCGGGACGGCGGGCGGGACCGCGCCCTGCGCCGGGCCGGGAGAGGGTGCGCCGCCGCCCGACGGCGCCGCCCCGGGCCGGCTGCCCGGCGTGAAGAGCGTGTCGCACAGCAGGCGGTAGGTCGCGTCGGGGTGCGACACCCAGTCGATCTGGCGCAGCGCCTGGTCCTGGCCGGCCGACTCCAGCAGGAACTGGCCGTAGCCCAGGACGCGCCCGACCGGGGAGCGCCCGTAGTTCATGTCGGTGACCTTGGTGAGCGGCATCATCGCCACCTTGTGCGTGATGAGCCCGTACAGCAGGAGCAGGCGCTTGTCCGTGGCGACGAACCACTCGTTGCGCCACTCGAGGACCTTCCAGGCCAGCCGCACGACGAGGACGAGCCAGAGCCACCACAGGAGGAGCACGCCGTCGCCGACGGCCGGCCCGGCCTGCACCACGAGCCACGCGACGGCGAGCGCCGCGGCCGCCGTCGTCACGACGGGCTCGAGCAGCATGCCCCAGTGGTGGCGCGTCGCGACCACGACCCGCTCGCCGCTGAGGACGTAGCGGTCGAGGATCCGGCTGCGAGGGCCGCCGCGGGCCACGGTCAGTCCAGGAGCGAGCTGAAGAACTGCCCGATGGAGCGGAACGCCCCGAGGATCACGTCCCAGATCCCCTCGACGATGTCGGCGGCGCGGTCCGGGCTCGTGACGATCGCGTAGAGGGCGAAGATCACCAGCACCCAGATCAGGGTCGCCTTCACCTTCGGATGCATCGGGACTCCTCGTGTCTCGGGTTCGGACGGTCAGGCTCGCCCCCTGCCGCCCACCGAGCTGTCGGCGCCGGGGCACGCACAGCATGGCAGCAGCCGGTGCCATTTTGACAGGGCACGTCCCGTTTGCGGCCCGCGGCACGCCGACCGACGCCGACACCGGGTCGACACCGACGCCGGTGCCGACCCGGTGTTCCGGGCCTCGTCACGGGGTGGGTGGCAGGGACGCCGCCGTCGGTCACTCCCCGGCGCGGCGCAGGACCTCGGTGAGGCGGTTCGCGGCGGCGACGACCGAACCCGAGTGCAGGCGGCCGGGCTGGCGGCTGAGGCGCTCGACGGGGCCCGAGATCGACACGGCCGCGACGACGCGGCCCGACGGCCCGCGGACCGGCGCCGAGACGGACGCGACGCCGAGCTCGCGCTCGGACACGGACTGCGCCCACCCGCGGCGCCGGACCCCGGAGAGGATCGTCGCGGTGAACACGGCCTCCCGCAGCCCGCGGTGCAGGCGGTCGGGCTCCTCCCACGCGAGCAGGATCTGCGCGGCGGAGCCGGCGTTCATCGTGAGCGTCGCGCCGACGGGGATCGAGTCGCGCAGCCCGACGGGGCGCTCGGCCGCGGCGACGCAGATGCGGTGGTCGCCCTGGCGGCGGTAGAGCTGGGCGCTCTCGCCCGTGTGGTCGCGCAGCGCGGTGAGCACGGGGTTCGCGGCGGCGAGCAGGCGGTCCTCGCCTGCCGCGGTCGCGAGCTCGTTGAGCCGCGGGCCGAGGACGAAACGACCCTGCATGTCGCGCGCGACCATGCGGTGGTGCTCGAGGGCGACGGCGAGGCGGTGCGCCGTCGGACGGGCCAGGCCCGTGGCCGTGACCAGCTGCGCGAGGGTGGCCGGCCCGGACTCCAGGGCGCCCAGGACGGAGGCCGCCTTGTCCAGCACTCCGACTCCGCTAGTATTGTCCATAGGTCGATATTGACGTCTCACGCACTGAGATGCAAGTCCGGCGGAGATGTTCCACCCGCTGGACGTTCTCCCCGGCAGGCCGCCGGACGACGGACGATCGACCCCGACGGCGCTCCGTACCCCCCAGGAGCCCCGTGACAGACGACGAGGAGATGAGCAACATGGCCGGCACGCTGGCGGAGAAGGTCTGGGACGCGCACCTGGTGCGACGAGGCACCGACGGGTCGCCCGACCTCCTCTACATCGACCTCCACCTCGTGCACGAGGTCACCAGCCCGCAGGCGTTCGAGGGTCTGCGCCTCGCGGGCCGCCAGGTCCGACGCCCGGACCTCACCATCGCGACCGAGGACCACAACACTCCCACGCTCGACATCGACCTGCCCATCGCGGACCTCACGAGCCGCACGCAGATCGACACGCTGCGCAACAACGCGCGCGAGTTCGGCGTCCGGATCCACTCGCTCGGCGACGCCGACCAGGGCATCGTCCACCAGGTCGGCCCGCAGCTCGGCCTCACCATGCCGGGCCTCACCGTCGTCTGCGGCGACTCGCACACCTCGACCCACGGCGCGTTCGGCGCGCTCGCGTTCGGCATCGGCACGTCCGAGGTCGAGCACGTCCTCGCGACGCAGACGCTGCCGCTCGCGCCGTTCAAGACCATGGCGATCAACGTCGAGGGCGAGCTCCCGCCCGGCGCGACGAGCAAGGACATCATCCTCGCGATCATCGCCAAGATCGGCACCGGCGGCGGTCAGGGCTACGTGCTGGAGTACCGCGGCGAGGCCATCCGCAGGCTCTCCATGGAGGCGCGGATGACGATCTGCAACATGTCGATCGAGGCCGGCGCGCGCGCCGGCATGATCGCCCCGGACGACACCACGTTCGAGTACCTCAAGGGCCGCCCGCACGCGCCCGAGGGCGCCGACTGGGACGCCGCCGTCGAGTACTGGCGGACGCTGCGCTCGGACGACGACGCCGTCTTCGACGCCGAGGTCACGCTCCGCGCGTCCGACCTCGAGCCGTTCGTCACGTGGGGCACCAACCCCGGGCAGGGCCTGCCCATCTCCGCGACCGTGCCCGTCCCCGAGCAGATCGCCGACGAGAACGAGCGCGTCGCCGCCGAGCGCGCGATCGAGTACATGGGCCTCACGCCGGGCCAGCCGCTGCGCGAGATCCCGGTGGACACCGTGTTCATCGGCTCGTGCACCAACGGCCGCATCGAGGACCTGCGCTCCGTCGCGAAGGTCGTGCAGGGCCGCAAGAAGGCCGACGGCGTGCGCGTGCTCGTCGTCCCGGCGTCCGCTCGCGTGCGCCTGCAGGCCGAGGCCGAGGGCCTCGACCAGATCTTCCTCGACTTCGGCGCCGAGTGGCGCAACGCCGGCTGCTCGATGTGCCTCGGCATGAACCCCGACCAGCTCCAGCCCGGCGAGCGCGCCGCGTCCACCTCGAACCGCAACTTCGAGGGCCGCCAGGGCAAGGGCGGGCGCACGCACCTCGTGTCGCCGCTCGTGGCCGCCGCGACCGCGATCCGCGGGACGCTCTCCTCGCTCAGCGACCTCGACCTCCCCGAGGGCACCGACATCACGTCCTTCGACGGCACGCCGCTCGCCCCGCTCGACCCGCGCGTCCTCGTGCAGGTCTGACCGCAGCCCGCGCCCGCCCCGTCGCCCCCCGAAGACTCGAAGAGGTTCCTGCCATGGAGAAGTTCACGACCCACACCGGCGTCGGCGTCCCGCTGCGCCGCAGCAACGTCGACACCGACCAGATCATCCCCGCCGTCTACCTCAAGCGCGTGACGCGCACCGGGTTCGAGGACGCGCTGTTCGCCGCCTGGCGCGGCGACCCGACGTTCGTCCTCAACCAGGACGCCTACCGCGCGGGCTCCGTGCTCGTCGCCGGCCCGGACTTCGGCACCGGCTCGTCGCGCGAGCACGCCGTGTGGGCGCTCAAGGACTACGGCTTCCGCGTCGTCCTCGCCTCGCGCTTCGCCGACATCTTCCGCGGCAACTCCGGCAAGCAGGGCCTCGTCGCGGGCGTCGTCGCGCAGGAGGACATCGAGCTCCTCTGGAAGATCCTCGAGACCAACCCGGGCACCGAGGTGACCGTCGACCTGGTCAACCGCACCGCGTCCGCGCAGGACGTCACCGTGCCGTTCCAGATCGACGACTACACGCGCTGGCGCCTCATGGAGGGCCTCGACGACATCGGCCTCACCCTGCAGCACGAGGACGAGATCTCTGCGTTCGAGGCGACGCGCGCGTCGTGGCGCCCGAAGACCCTGCCGGCGAGGACGCTGCCCAAGGTCGAGATCGAGGCGGCTCGGCCCGTCGGCTGAGAGGTTCACGGGGGGCGGGCTCCGGGGTGGCGACGACGGGTCGACCATCCGCGGGGCTCGTCCCTCGCCCCGCTCCCGCCAGGCCCGCCACGACCCGTCGTCACCACCCCGGAGCCCGCCCGCGACCGTGTCTCCGACACGTCACGGCAGCGGGCTCTCGGCGTCGAAGCGGACCATTCACGTCCGAGCGTGGGCCGTGCGGCGGTCCGCGTCTGCGTCGGGCCGCCGCGCCGGGCCATCGGGCAGCGACGGTTCGCGTCCTCGTCAGGGGCGCGGGGGACCGGCGTGGATCGCGTCGAGGAGCGACGCCGGGGTCGCGGTCTCCGGGTTCCAGCGCGCCTCGACCCACCAGGTGGCGCCCGCGGCGGCGAGGCCCGCGAGCTGGTCCTCGGCCGCGGCGCGGTCCGCGGGGAGCT
The DNA here is from genome assembly GCF_009711085.1 of Cellulosimicrobium composti. Classification (GTDB taxonomy): domain Bacteria; phylum Actinomycetota; class Actinomycetes; order Actinomycetales; family Cellulomonadaceae; genus Cellulosimicrobium; species Cellulosimicrobium composti. The sequence goes on along the minus strand of NZ_WMKA01000047.1, from coordinate 9,781 downwards.
CGCCCTGGAGGACGACGTCGAACGGGCGGGCCGCGTCCAGGCCCAGGTCCGCGCGGCGCGTGGTGAGCCACGCGACGAGGGCTGAGACGTCGTCGGGCGTGGGGACGTCGAAGCCGCGGTCGCCGCGGAGCTGGAGCACGATGCCGTCGGCGCGCAGCGCGCGGTCGAGCGAGCGCAGCGGCGGACGGTCGGCGTCCCACACGCCGACCGGCCAGAGCGGCACGTGGTGCCCGACGGCCGCGCGCTCGACCGGGCGGGGGAGGAACCGCATCTCGCCCGCCCGCACGTGCGTCCCCTCGTACGCGAACGGCTCCCCGGTCCAGGCGCGGTCGAGGTAGGCGATCGCGTCGTCGAGCAGCTCGGCGCGCTCGCGCAGACCCTGGAGCTGGCCGGGCACGGCGGAGAAGCCGCCGTCGTCGAGGACGCCCACCCCGACGGGCAGGACGAGTCGCCCGCCGGAGAGGTGGTCGACGGTGAGCGCCTGCTGAACGACCTCCCACGGCCGGCGGCGCGGCAGCGCGAACACCATCGCCCCGAGCGCGATCCGCTCCGTGCGGGCGGCCGCCGCCGCGAGGATCCCCCACGGGTCGAACGTCTCGACCGGCATCGAGCGCAGGCTCAGCCCGTCCCACGAGAAGAAGCCGTCCCAGCCGGCGTCCTCGGCGCCGACCGCCATGTCGAGCACCTGCCTCGCCGAGCCGAAGCTGCCGACCACCCCGACCTTGAACCTCGTCGTCTCCGCCATGCCCGCGACGCTACGACCCGCCACCCACACCGCCGAGCGCACGGGACGGTGGTGCCGGTGGCGCAGGAACCGGCCGTCGCGGACGCTCAGCGGCCGGGCAGCGGCACGACGTCGAGGCGGACGATGCGGCGGCGCGCGACGTCGGTGACGACGAGGCGGTGACCGGCGACGTCGACGTGATCACCCACGACCGCGAGGCGGCCGAGCTGCGCGAGGACGTACCCGGCGACGGTCTCGTACGGGCCGTCGGGCAGCTCGATGCCGGTCCGCCGGGCGAGCTCCTCGATCGTCTGACCGGCGTCGACGCTCGTCGCACCCCCGTGCTCGCGCGCGGCGGACGGCTCGTCGGGGTCGTACTCGTCGCGGATGTCGCCCACGAGCTCCTCGACGAGGTCCTCGAGCGTGACGATGCCGTCGGTGCCGCCGTACTCGTCGACGACGACCGCGATGTGCACGCCCTCGCGCCGCATCTGCGACATCGCCGGCAGCACCGTGTTCGTCGCGGGAAGCGCGAGGATCGGGCGCACGACGTCGCGCACCGCGAGCGCGCGGCCCGTCGCCGGGTCGGTCGCGGGGTGGTCGGGGCAGTCGCGCCCCAGGAGGTCGCGCGCGTGCAGGAACCCGACGACGTCGTCGAAGTCGACCCCCGTCACGGGGTAGCGCGAGTAGGGCCCGGCGGCGACGGTCCGGGCCGCCTCGGCGAGCGGCGTGTCCGCGGCGAGGAACGCGACCTCGCCGCGCGGCGTCATCGCCTCCGCGAGCGACCGGTCGCCCGCGGAGAACACGTCGTCGAGGATGCGGCGCTCGTCCTCGGGCAGCGACTCGTGCGCGAGCACGATCTCGCGCAGCTCCTCCTCGCTCATCTCCTCCGTGCGCGCCGACGGGTCGCCGCCGAGCACGCGCACGACGCCGTCCGTCGAGCGCGACAGGAGCCAGATGACGGGGCGCATGAGCGTCGCGAAGCGGTCGAGCGGCGGGCCGACGGCGAGCGCGACGCCCGCCGCGCGCTGCAGCGCGATGCGCTTCGGCACGAGCTCGCCGAGGACGAGCGAGAGGTAGGCGATGACGAGCGTCAGCGCGACGAGCGCGACCGTGCCGGCGAGCGCGGGGGCGAGCCCCGCGTCCTCCAGGACGGGCGCGAGGTCGGGCGCGAGCGTCGAGGCGCCGTAGGCCGCCGAGAAGAACCCGGCGACGGTCACGCCGATCTGCACGGCCGCGAGGAAGCGGTTGGGGTCGCGCGCCACGGCGGCGACGCGCGCGCCGCGCGCCGACTGCCGCTCGAGCCGCGCGACCTGGCTCTCTCGCAGCGAGACGAGCGCGATCTCGGTGCCGGCGAACACGCCGCCGACGAGGATGAAGAGCAGGACGAGGCCGATGTTGGCCCAGGTGCCGGAGTCCATGCTCCATCCAAGCAGGCCGCCCGGCCCGCCGCGGGCTCAGCCGTCGGTGGGCGTCGGGTGCTCCGGGTCGGTCGTCGCCGCGGCGTCGGACGCGCCGTGCGTGCGGCGCGGGATCAGGTGCGCGACGAGCACCACGACGCCGCCCACGAGGATGCCGACGACGGCCGAGCACGCCGTGTTGACGAGCCAGCCGAGGAACCCGCCCACGCCCGCGACGCCGGTCACGGCGTGCTCGAGGTGGTGCACGACGTCGTACGGGCCGTGCCAGCCGAGGTCGTACGCGCCCTGCAGGAGGATGTGGCCGCCGACCCACAGCATGGCGATGATCCCGACGAACGAGATGACGGCCATGACCTTCGGCATCGCGCCGACGAGCCCGCGACCGAACGACTGGACCCATGGCGTGTCGCGCCGCGCGAGGTGCAGGCCGATGTCGTCCATCTTCACGATGAGCGCGACCACCCCGTACACGAGCACGGTGATGAGCACCGCGACGATCGCGAGGATGATCAGGCGCGACCAGAAGGCCTCCGAGGCGACCTCGTTGAGCGCGATGACCATGATCTCGGCGCTGAGGATGAAGTCGGTGCGCACCGCGCTCGACACGACCGAGTCCTCGTCGACGGCCTTCTTCTCGGTCTTCGTCTCGACCTCGGCGTGGTGCGTGCCGGAGACGAGCTCCCACACCTTCTCGGCGCCCTCGAACGCGAGGTACGTCCCGCCGAGCATGAGCAGCGGCGTGAGCAGGTCCGGCAGGAACTGGCTCAGCAGCAGGATCGCCGGGAGGATGAAGAGCAGCTTGTTGCGCAGCGACCCGACCGCGATGCGCTTGACGACGGGCAGCTCGCGCTTGGCCGCCAGGCCCTCGACGTAGCGGGGCGTGACCGCGGTGTCGTCGATGACGACGCCCGTCGCCTTGGCGCTCGCTCGCCCCGCGGCCGCGCCGACGTCGTCGATCGACGCGGCGGCGAGCCTGGCGAACGCCGCGATGTCGTCCAGGAGGGCAGCGAGTCCGAAGGCCATGGGAGGTGCTCCGTGCGCCGGCCCGCGTCGCCGCGCACGGGCCCGCTGGTCGAGGGGACGCGGCCGCAGCATCGTAGCGACTCCGCCCCCACCTCGCGTCGCCGTGTCCGCGTCGCTCAGGGCGTGGTGGTCGCGGGGCGCGTCACGACGTTCACGACGCGCGGTGCGCGCACGACGACGCGCACGACCTCCCGCTCCGACGTCGCCCGCGCGACGCCGCTCGTCGCGAGGGCGAGGTCGCGCAGCACGGCGTCGTCGACGTCGGCCGGGACGCGGACCCGCGCGCGGACCTTCCCGTCGACCTGGACCGCGGCCTCCACCTCGTCCACCGCGAGGAGCGCGGGGTCCACGGGCGGCCAACCCGCGTCGGCGACCGACGGCTCGTGCCCGAGGCGCTGCCACGCCTCCTCGGCCGTGTACGGGGCGAACAGACCGAGCAGCACCGCCACCGTCTCGGCGGACTCGCGGACGGCCGCGGCGTGCGGGGCGGCGGGCTCGCCCGGTGCCGGCCCGGCGTCGGCCGCGCGCCGCGCCGCCGTGACGAGCTCCATGACGCGCGCGACGACGACGTTGAACGCGCCCCGGTCGAGCAGGTCCTGCGCGTCGTGCACGGTCCGGTGCGTGGCTCGGCGCAGCGCGTGGGCGCGCGACCCGGGCACGACGGCGCCGACCTCCTCGGTGTGGGAGGTCGTCCGCCCCGCGGCCGTCACGGAGTCCGCGAGCCGCAGCACGCGCGCGCAGAACCGCCGCATCGCGCCCGGGTCGACGTCGGCCCAGTCGACGTCGTCCTGCGGCGGCCCGGCGAACACCATCGCGAGCCGCACCGCGTCCGCGCCGTACCGGTCGAGCTGTTCGCCCAGGTCCACGCCGTTGCCGAGCGACTTGCTCATCGCGCGCCCGCCGTGGAGGACCTGCCCCTGGTTGAGCAGCGTCGCGAACGGCTCGACGACGTCGACCCAGCCCTCGTCGTGCAGGAACTTCGTGACGAACCGGCTGTACAGCAGGTGCAGGATCGCGTGCTCGACGCCGCCCACGTACTGCGCCGCGGGCATCCACCGCCGCGCGTCCTCGGGACGGAACGGGACGTCGTCGGGCGGGCCGTCGTCGCCCAGCGAGCAGTACCGCAGGAAGTACCACGACGAGTCGACGAACGTGTCGAGCGTGTCCGGGTCGCGCTCGGCGTCGCCGCCGCACCGGGGGCACGCGACGCGCCGCCACGCGTCGGCCGCGGGGGAGGCGAGCGGCGAGCGGCCGCGGGGGAGCAGGTCGTCGCCCGCCAGGTCCGGCAGCCGCACGGGCAGCTCGTCGTCGGGCACCGGCACGACGCCGCAGCCCGGGCAGTGCACGACCGGCACCGGGGCGCCCCAGTAGCGCTGGCGCGAGACCAGCCAGTCGCGCAGGCGGTACGACGTCGCGCGCTCGCCCGTGCCGTCGGCCTCCAGCCGCGCGACCGCCTCCTCGACGCCCGCCCACGTCTCGCCCGACCCGGCGGGCAGGCCGTGCGCCGCGGCGAACCGCGCGTCGCGGTCGTCGTGCGCGGGTACGCCCATCACCGCGCCCGTCCCGTAGCCGGGCAGCACGTGGTCCGCGGCCCACACGGGCAGGCGGTCGCCCGTCACGGGGTGGCGCACCCACGCGCCGAGGAACGTCCCCGCGCTCGGGCGCTGCGCGTTCGTCCGCTCGATCTCCCCGGACGCCAGCACGGCCTCCCGGTGCCGGGCCAGCGCGTCCGCGCGCTCCGGGGCGCACAGCGCGCCCGCGAGCGGCCCGTCGGGCGCGACGGCGACGAACGTCACGCCGGGCAGGGTGTCGGGCCGCGTCGTGAACACCTCGACGTGGTCGGGGCGCGCGCCCGCACCGGGCGAGCCGACCTCCCCGGCGCGCGGGCCGTCGTCGGGCACGACCGCGAACCGCACGCGCGCGCCCGTGCTGCGCCCGACCCAGTTCCGCTGCATCGTCAGCACGCGCGCGGGCCACGCGCTCTCCAGCGCGTCCATGTCGTCGAGCAGGCGGTCCGCGTACGCGGTGACGCGCACGAACCACTGCGTCAGCTCGCGCCGCACGACGACCGCCCCGCACCGCTCGCACCGACCGCCCACGACCTGCTCGTTCGCGAGCACGGTCCGATCGGTCGGGCACCAGTTCACGGGGGCGGTCGCGCGGTAGGCGAGGCCGCGGTCCAGCAGGCGCAGGAACAGCCACTGCGTCCAGCGGTAGTATTCGGGCCGGTGCGTCTCCAGGCGGCGCGACCAGTCGAACGACACCCCGTACCGGCGAGCCGTGCCCGCCTGCGTCGCGATGTTGGTCTCGGTGAAGACCGCGGGGTGCTCGCCGCGGCGGATCGCGGCGTTCTCGGCGGGCAGCCCGAACGAGTCCCAGCCGATCGGGTTGAGCACGTCGTCCCCGCGCAGCCGCCAGTACCGCGCGACGACGTCCTCCAGCGCGAACACCTCGGCGTGACCCATGTGCAGGTCGCCCGACGGGTACGGGAACATCGTCAGCAGGTAGCGGCGCGGGCGCGCGCCGTCGTCGCGCGCGCGGAACGTGCCGTGCTCGGCCCAGTACCGCTGCCACCGGTCCTCGACCTCGCGCGTCGGACCGCCGAGCATGCGGTCGTCGCCCGAGATGGGCCCGACACGGGCGCTACCCGCATGGTCGGCGTGGTGGGGTGGGTGTGCGGCGTCCACGGGAGGCTCCTCGAGAAGGTGGGCTTCGTCGTCGGGCACTCGCCGTGCGCGGACCAGGACACGCAGGCACCGCCGCGCTGAGCGTGCCCGCCCGGCGGGCTCAGCGCGGCCGGCGAAGGAGGAGCCGCATGCGTCGCATCCCGGACATCGTGACTCTCCCGGCCGCGCGGGGTCAACCCTCACGGGCCGAGGCAGTGTGGCGGACGTCGCCCGCACGCGCGCCCCGGGGCCGATCCGGCGCCAGTAGGCTGGGCGTCATGGCATCCCACTACGACGTCGTCGTCCTCGGTGCAGGTCCCGGTGGTTACGTGGCCGCGATCCGTGCAGCCCAGCTGGGCCTGTCGGTCGCGGTCGTGGAGGAGAAGTACTGGGGAGGGGTGTGCCTCAACGTCGGCTGCATCCCGTCCAAGGCGCTCCTGCGCAACGCCGAGCTCGCGCACATCTTCCAGCACGACGCGAAGACCTTCGGCATCTCCGGTGACGTGAGCTTCGACTTCGGCGCGGCGTTCGACCGCTCGCGCCAGGTCGCGGAAGGGCGCGTCAAGGGCGTGCACTTCCTCATGAAGAAGAACAAGATCACCGAGTACGACGGCCGCGGCACGTTCCGCGACGCGCACACGCTCGACGTGCGGCTCGGCGACGGCTCCACCACCGAGGTGACGTTCGACAACGTCATCATCGCGACGGGCTCGAAGGTCCGCCTCCTGCCGGGCGTCGAGCTGTCGGAGAACGTCGTCACGTACGAGAAGCAGATCCTCACGCGCGACCTGCCTCGCTCCATCGCCATCGTCGGCGCCGGCGCGATCGGCATGGAGTTCGGCTACGTCCTCAAGAACTACGGCGTGGACGTCACGATCATCGAGTTCCTCGACCGCGCGCTGCCCAACGAGGACGCGGACGTGTCGAAGGAGATCGCCAAGCAGTACAAGAAGCTCGGCATCAACCTGCTCACCTCGACCGCCGTGCAGACGGTCAAGGACAACGGCACCGCCGGCGTCACCGTCAGCTACAAGGGCGTCAAGGACGACAAGCCGGGCGAGCTCGTCGTCGACAAGGTGCTCATGGCCGTCGGCTTCGCCCCCAACGTCGAGGGCTTCGGCCTCGAGAACACCGGCGTCCAGCTCACCGAGCGCGGCGCCATCGCGATCGACGACGTCATGCGCACCAACGTCGAGCACATCTACGCGATCGGCGACGTCACCGCGAAGCTCATGCTCGCGCACGTCGCGGAGGCGCAGGGCGTCGTCGCGGCCGAGACCATCGGCGGCGCCGAGACCCTCACGCTCGGCGACTACCGCATGATGCCGCGCGCGACGTTCTGCCAGCCGCAGGTCGCGAGCTTCGGCCTCACCGAGCAGCAGGCGCGCGACGAGGGCTACGACGTCAAGGTCGCGACCTTCCCGTTCATGGCGAACGGCAAGGCGCACGGCCTCGGCGACCCGACCGGCTTCGTCAAGCTCATCTCCGACGCGACGTACGGCGAGCTCCTCGGCGGCCACCTCATCGGCCCCGACGCGTCCGAGCTCCTGCCCGAGCTCACGCTCGCGCAGAAGTGGGACCTCACCGTCAACGAGGTCGCGCGCAACGTGCACACGCACCCGACGCTGTCCGAGGCCGTCCAGGAGTCGATCCACGGCCTCGCGGGGCACATGATCAACTTCTGATCGAGCGCGGTCGGCACCTGCCGACAGCCCGCGTGAGAGGCCCGGTCCTGCGGAACGCCGCGAGACCGGGCCTCTCGCCGTCTCCGGAGCCCCGGCGTGACGAAGACGGCACGACGTCCTCGACGGCGACGCGCGCTGCGAGCGGGCCGCAGCGCCCCCATGCTGGACGTTCCGCCGACGCCGACAGGGGAGACGCACATGTCCGACCAGACCACGCCGCAGGACCCCACCACCGAGCACCCGCAGCCGGAGCAGCCCGCGGACGACCTGCAGCCGCCGGGGCGCACGGGTGACATGTCGCAGGAGCCCGACCACGGGGAGACCACCTACCGGGGGTCGGGACGGCTCGACGGCAAGCGGGCGCTGATCACGGGCGGTGACTCTGGCATCGGGCGCGCGGTCGCGATCGCGTTCGCGCGCGAGGGTGCGGACGTCGCGATCTCGTACCTCCCGGAAGAGGAGGAGGACGCCCGCACGACCGCCCGCTGGGTCGAGGACGCCGGCCGCACCGCGGTCCTGCTCCCGGGCGACATCCGCGACGAGGAGTTCTGCCGGCGCCTCGTCGCCGACGCCGTCGCGGGCCTGGGCGGGCTCGACGTGCTGGTGAACAACGCCGCGTACCAGATGGCGCAGGACGACGGCTTGCGTGGGATCACGACCGAGCAGCTCGACCGCGTGCTCAAGACCAACGTGTACGCGCTGTTCTGGATCACGAAGGCGGCGCTCGACCACCTGCCGCGCGGCGGAGCGATCATCAACACCTCGTCCGTCCAGGCGTTCGAGCCGAGCCCGCCGCTGCTCGACTACGCATCGACGAAGGCGGCGATCCTCAACTTCACCAAGGGGCTCGCGCAGCAGCTCGCGCCCGAGGGTATCCGGGTCAACGCCGTCGCGCCGGGACCGATCTGGACGCCGCTCATCCCGGCGACCATGCCGGAGGAGAAGGTCGAGCAGTTCGGCGCCGACACCCCGCTGGGTCGCGCCGGGCAGCCGGCCGAGCTCGCGCCGGCGTACGTGTTCTTCGCGTCCCAGGAGTCGAGCTACATCACGGGCGACCGCATCGGCGTCACGGGCGGCCGTCTGCTCTGACCCGGCCCTCGCGACGGCGGCGGCGCCACCCGACCGGGTGCGCCGCCGTCGTCGTGCCGGGAGAGGATGGTCCCGGGGGAGACCGACCGAGAAGGAGACCCATGCCTGCGCCCACCACACCCACCCGCGAGTTCGTCACCGGCCTGCCGAAGGCGGAGCTGCACCTGCACCTGGAGGGCACGCTCGAGCCCGACCTCAAGCTGCGCCTCGCGCAGCGCAACGGGATCGACATCGGGCAGACGACGGTCGAGGAGGTGCGCGCCACGTACGCGTTCGACTCGCTCACGAGCTTCCTCGCCGTGTACTACCCGGCGATGGAGGTGCTGCAGACCGCGGACGACTTCTACGAGCTCGCCGACGCGTACCTCGCCCGCGCGGCCGCGGACGGCGTGAAGCACGTCGAGATGTTCTTCGACCCGCAGGCGCACACGTCGCGTGGCGTGCCGTTCGAGGCGGTCGTGACGGGCTACCACCGCGCCGCGGCCGAGGCGCCGGGCAAGCACGGCGTCGACGCGCACCTCATCCTGTGCTTCCTGCGCGACCTGTCCGCCGAGAGCGCGGCCGAGACGCTCGAGGCGTCCGTGCCGTTCCGGGACAGGATCCTGGGCGTCGGGCTCGACTCCGACGAGCGCGACAACCCGCCGCAGAAGTTCGCCGCGGTGTTCGCGCGCGCCCGCGAGCTCGGCTACCGGCTGACGATGCACTGCGACATCGACCAGGTCGGCAGCATCGACAACATCCGCACCGTCCTCGACGAGATCGGCGTGGACCGCGTGGACCACGGGACGAACGTCGTCGAGGACCCGGCGCTCGTCGACGTCGTGCGCGAGCGCGGTCTGGGGCTCACGTGCTGCCCGATCTCGAACTCGTTCGTCACCGACGACATGAAGGCGACCGAGATCGCGGGCCTGCTGCGCTCGGGCGTGCGCGTCACCGTGAACTCCGACGACCCCGCGTACTTCGGCGGCTACGTCGCGGACAACTACGTGGCGCTCGCCGAGGCGGCCGACCTCACGGTCGCCGAGGTCGTGCAGCTCGCGCGCAACTCGTTCGAGGCGTCGTGGCTGGGCGACTCGCAGCGCGCGGCGTACCTCGCCGAGATCGACGGGTACGTCGCGGCGTTCGAGGCGCGGGCAGTCTAGAGGCTGTCCCGTATGGGGTGGTTCGGGTGGG
>NZ_WMKA01000046.1 GCF_009711085.1 Cellulosimicrobium composti | reverse complement strand
GCGGTGGGGGCGCCGGGCGCGGGCCCGCCCGGCGCGGCGGCGGCGCCGGTCGCCGGGGCGAGCGTGGCGGCGAGCGTCGCCGCGGTGAGGGTGGGCAGGAGACGGTGGGGCGTTCTGGCAGGGCTGCGACTCACGATGGGTCCTCTCGCCGGCAGGCCGGACGTCGATGTCCGTTCGGGGGCGTGCCGGCGCCCGGTGGAAGAAGTTGCGCGAAAACACCGTAGAACGGTCATGTTCCTGCTGTCTACCCCTGGGTGTCGCGGGTCATGGCCGGGCCCGCCCGGGCGGGCATAGGCTCGTCGCCATGTCCTCATCCCTCACCGTCGGCTACGCCGCGATGCTCGAGCAGTTCCACCCGACCGAGGCCGTCGAGCTCTCCGCCTTCGCGGAGGAGCACGGGTTCTCCGGGACGATGGCCGCCGACCACTTCCAGCCGTGGGTCCCCGCGCAGGGCCAGTCGTCGTTCGTGTGGAACGTGCTCACCGCCCTCGGCGAGCGCACGCGCGGCGACCTCGGGCCCGGGGTCACCGCGCCGACGTTCCGCTGGCACCCCGCGATGGTCGCCCAGGCGTCCGCGACGCTCGCCGCGATGTACCCGGGCCGGCACTGGCTCGGGCTCGGCTCCGGCGAGGCGCTCAACGAGCACGTCGTCGCGGGCTACTGGCCCGAGGCGCCCGAGCGCATCAACCGCATGTTCGAGGCGATCGACGTCATCAAGAAGCTCTTCCAGTCCGGGCTCGACAACAAGGACGTCAAGCACTCCGGGCAGTTCTACAAGATGGAGTCCACGCGCCTGTGGACCATGCCCGAGGTCCCGCCCGAGATCCTCGTCGCGACCGCGGGCCCGGTCACCGCGAAGCGCGCGGGCCGGCACGCGGACGGCCTCATCACCGTCGGCGCGCCGCTCGAGAAGATCTCGATGCTCTTCGGCAAGTTCGACGACGGCGTGCGCGAGTCGGGCCGCGACCCCGAGACGATGCCCAAGGTGCTCCAGCTCCACCTCTCGTGGGCCGCGACCGACGAGGAGGCGCTCGCGAACGCGATGACCGAGTGGCCCAACGGCGGCATGAAGTTCCCCAAGGCGGACATCCGCTCGCCCCACGACTTCGAGCAGATGGCCAAGCTCGTGCGGCCCGAGGACTTCGAGGGCCGCATGGTGATCTCGGCCGACCCGGACGAGCACCGGGCGTACATCCAGAGGTTCGTCGACCTCGGGTTCGACCGGATCTACCTCCACAACGTGGGCCGCAACCAGCGCGAGTGGATCGAGGTCTTCGGCCGCGAGGTGCTGCCGAAGCTCGCGCGATGACCGCCGGCGCGGGCCCCGACGGCGCCGCGCGCCTCAGCGTGTGGGCGCCGGCCGGGCTGGGCGAGGTCCGGCCCGGCGACGACCTCGCGGCGCTCGTCGGGGACCTGCTGGCGGGCGAGGGTCTCGCCGAGGGCGACGTCGTCGTGGTGACGAGCAAGGTCGTGTCCAAGGCCGAGGGCCGGGTGGTCGCGGCCGCCGACCGCGAGCAGGCGATCACGGACGAGACCGTGCGCGTCGTCGCGACGCGCGAGCGCCCGGGCCAGCCGCCGCTGCGCATCGTCGAGAACCGCCTCGGCCTCGTCATGGCCGCGGCCGGGGTCGACGCGTCGAACACGCCGGAGGGCACCGTCCTGCTGCTCCCGCTCGACCCGGACGCCTCGGCGCGCGCCCTGCGGGCCGCGCTGCGCGCCCGGTTCGGCCTCGACCGGCTCGGCGTCGTCGTCACCGACACCGCCGGGCGCGCGTGGCGCGACGGCCTCGTCGACGTCGCGGTCGGCGCGGCCGGGATCGTCGTCGCGGACGACCTGCGCGGCGGCGTCGACTCGCACGGCCGCCCCCTGTCCGTGACGGTCACGGCCGTCGCGGACGAGGTGGCCGCGGCGAGCGAGCTCGTGCGCGGCAAGGCCACGGGCCGCGCCGTCGCCGTGGTGCGCGGCCTCGACCGGTACGTGGTCGACGACGACGGCCCCGGCGCGCGCGTCCTGGTCCGGTCCTCGGCGGACGACCTGTTCCGGGAGGGCAGCGCCGAGGCGTACGCGCGCGGGTACGCCGCGGCGCAGCGCGAGCACGGGAGCGCCGCGGCGCGCGAGGCCGCGTACGCCGACGGCTACCGCGAGGGCTTCGGCGAGGGGTTCCGCGAGGGGTCGGGCCACGAGCCCCTCCCCGGCGACTGAGCGCCGCGGCGGGCGACGACGTCGGGCGCAATGTCGTCGCGCTCGCCGCGGGCGCCTCGCTAGCCTGCCGGGATGCTGCCCGCCGACTGGATCCCGCACCGCCGCCCCGACGACCGCGAGCACGTGGGCTGGATCCGTCCCGAGGGTGACGACTGGGTCGCGGTCTCGCTGCTCGGGCGTGAGCTCACCGGGCCCGTCGACTGGCTCGCGGCCGAGGAGGCCCTCGACGCGACGAGCCTCGCGTGGCTCGCCGACGTCTGGGTGCTCGAGCGCGACGGCGAGCCGCCCCTGCGCGTGCGGCTCGTCGAGGTCACGCCCGACGGCGTGGTCGTGCAGACGGACGACTTCGGCGCGATCGACGTCCCCGTCGAGCGCGTGGACCTGCCGTGGCCGCCTCCGCCCGCGCTGCGCCCGCGCCGCCCCGACGACCCGGACGGCCGCGTGCTGCGCGGCTGGGGCGGGGGCCGCGACGGCTGAGCGACCGTGCCGGGATCCGGGGCGTGGGTCGCCGGGCGCCCGGCGTCGGGTCGGCGACGGGCCGGGCGGTCGGTCAGCCGGCCCCGGTCGTGCCCTCGTAGAGGCCGATCTGGTTCCCGTCGACGTCCTCGAACGCCGCCCACCACGACGTCGGGCTGATCTCGGACTTCTCGGTGACCACGCGCCCGCCGAGCTTGCGCACCGTCGCGAGCGTCTCCTCGATCGAGTCGACCTCGACATAGCTCCGCGGGGTGGTGAAGTCGTCGGAGCGCGGCGCGAGGCCGCCGCCGCTGATCGTGTTCGGCGCCTGCCACATGGGGTAGCCCTCGAACCCCGGCATCTCGGCGATCTGCCAGCCGAACACCGCGCCGTAGAACTCCGTGGCCCGTGCGGGGTCGCTCACCGGGATGTCGATGTGCGTGATGTCTCCGTGCGCCATGGTCCCTCCCCGTGCCGGTGACGGGCGGACACCCGCCGTCAGCCAGCCCAGGCAGCGTCCCCGTACGGCGCACGACCCGGGCCCGGTGCGGTCCGTCAGGGCTGGTCGGGGGAGCGCGCGTCGTCGAGCGCGCGACCCTCGACCTCCACCTGAGGGTCAGGGACGCGCGCCTCGTGCGCGGGCCGAGCCGGTGTGGCGTCGTCGGCCGAGGCCGCGTCCGCTGCGGTCACGTCCGCCGCGATCGTGCTCGCCGTCGCGTCGTCCGCCTCGTCCTGTGCGCGGACCGGGCCGGGGTCGGTCGCCGTGACGTCGTCGCCCGAGAGCCAGCGCAGCCACCCCGACCCCGGGTCGGGCTCGAGCACGAGCGCCCGCACGAGCAGCGTGAGCGGGATCGCGAGGATCGCCCCGAGCGGCCCGATGACGAACGTCCAGAACACGACGGAGACGAAGCTCAGGGTGAGGCTGAGGTTCACCGCGTCCGCGACGAACTTCGGCTGCACGAGCACCTGGAGCACGACGTTGACGACGCAGTAGACCGCGACCACCGCGAGCGAGAGCTGCCAGCCCCCCACGACGAACGCCATGACCGCGGGCGGGACGAGCCCGAGCACGAACCCGATGTTCGGGACGAAGTTCGTGACGAACGCGAGGATCGCCCACACCGTGGGCGCCGGGACCGACAGGGCCCACAGCGCGATGCCGTCGATCACGGCGACGACCGCGCCGAACGACGCGTTGACGACGAAGTAGCGCCGCACGCCGCCGCTGAACCGCGTGGCGCGCTCGATCGTCGCGGCGCGCTCGACCCCGAACACGGCGGGCGCCGTCGCGTACCGTGACGCGTCGGCGGCCATGAAGATCGCGTAGGCGAGCACGAAGAAGAACGCGGTCGCGATGCTGAGCGCCATGGTCGAGACGTTCCCGGCGAGGCTGAGGACCCGTGCCGGGTCGAGCCACGCCGTGGCGGCCTCGACGACGTCGGCGTCGATGCCCACCGCGGCGAGCTGGTCGACGAGCGACTCGACGGAGCGCACCAGCGCGGGCAGGTACTCGCGCACGAGCTCGGTGAAGCGGAAGCCCGCGAACACGAGCATGGCGACGAGCGCGGCCAGGATGAGGTAGGCCACGACGACGACCGCCGTGGTCGCCGCCCACCGGGGCCAGCCGCGGCGCTCGAGCGGGACGCGTACCGGGTGGCAGATGATGACGATGACCGCGGCGAGGAACATCGGCGCGAGCACCTCGCGCGCCGTGTGGACGCCGGCGAGCACGACGACGCCGGCCGCGAGGGCCAGGAGCGTGCGGGTCGAGGGTGGCAGCGCCGTGGCGCGGGACGTCGTGGTCACGCGCCGACGATAGCGGCCGGGCCGCCCGGTCGCGGCGGCGTGTCAGCCGTTCGCGGCCTTCGCCGCGGCCTTCTGCGCCTTCTTGAACGCGCGCACCTCGGCGAGCGACTCGGGGCTCGTGACGTCGGCGATGGACCGGCGCGACCCCTCATCGCCGTAGTGCCCCGCCGCCTCGCGCCACCCGGAGGGCTGCACGCCGCGCTGCTTGCCGAGCAGGGCGAGGAAGATCTTCGCCTTCTGCTCGCCGAACCCGGGCAGCGCACGCAGGCGCGCGAGGACCTCGGCCCCGGTCGGCGCGGACCCGTCGGCTCCCGGGGCGGTCCAGATCCGGGTCGCGTCGCCGTCGTACTCGTCGACGACGACGCGCGCGAGCTCCTGCACCCGGCCCGCCATCGAGCGCCCGTAGCGGTGGATCGCTGGCGGGGTCGTGGCGAGCGTGACGAACGCGTCCGGGTCCGCGTCCGCGATCGCCCGCGGGTCGATCGAGCCGAGGCGGTCGCGGATCTTGCGGGGCCCTGCGAACGCGTGCTCCATGGGGTACTGCTGGTCGAGCAGCATGCCCACGAGGAGGGCGAACGCGTCGTCGCTGAGCAGCGCGTCCGCGTCGGGGTCGCCGGTGATCCAGAGCTGGTCGGTCATGCCCCCATCATGGCAGTCATGTGCCCGACGCCCGGCGCAGCCGTCCGGTCCGGAACTCGTCGACGCCCGCGCGGCGCAGGACCGCGCGCGTCCAGTCGGGCAGGAGCCGCAGGCCGTCGGCTCCCGTGACCCGGCGCAGGTCGTCGACGGCGTACTCGGTGCCGCGGCGCTCGAGGACGAACTCCTCGGCCGCCTCGATGTTGCGGACCCAGTCCACGTCGGGGCCGTACGTGAGGGCGAACGCGACGCGCACGGGTCCGGTGGGGTTGTCGCGGTAGGCGAACGCGAAGACCGGGGTGCGGTACTCGCGCCCGCTGCGCCGCCCGACGTGGCGGACGACGGCCATCGGCCCGACGCCCGTCGCAATGCGGAGCACGACGGGGTTGAGGAAGCGCCTGTTGCTGCGGGTCACCCAGCGCGGGATCGGCATGGGTCCATCGTCACCCGGCACGCCCCGGGACCGCGACCTATCGTGGCGGCGTGCCCACCCGACTGCTCCTGATCAGCGACACGCACGTCCCGGTGCGGGCCCGGGTGCTGCCCGACCAGGTGTGGCGCGCGGTCGACGCCGCGGACGTCGTCGTGCACGCGGGCGACTGGGTGAGCGCCGACCTGCTCGACGCGCTCGAGTCGCGCGCGGCGCGCCTCGTCGGGGTCGCGGGCAACAACGACGGCCCCGACCTGCACGCGCGCCTGCCCGAGGTCGCGCGCACCACGGTCGAGGGGATGCGGATCGCCGTCGTGCACGAGACGGGCGCGAAGCAGGGGCGCGAGCGTCGCGCCGACGCCGGCCTCCCCGACGCGGACGTGCTCGTGTTCGGGCACAGCCACATCCCGTGGGACACGACGTCGCCGGGCGGGCTGCGACTGCTCAACCCCGGCTCGCCCACGGACCGTCGCCGCCAGCCGGTCGGCACGTTCCTCACGGCCGTCGCGGACGACGGCGCGCTCCGGGACGTCGAGCTCGTCCCCGTCGAGCGCTGAGCGGGCTCAGGCCGCCCCGGCGCGGGCGCGGTGCGCCGCCGGGCTCACGCCGCGCACGCGCTTGAACGCCGCGCTCAGCGCGAACGGCGTCGCGTACCCGACGGCGCGCGCGACCGACGTGAGCGTCGCGTCCGGCTGCAGGAGCAGGTCGGCGGCGAGGTCGAGGCGCCACCCCGTGAGGTAGGCCATGGGCGGCTCGCCCACGAGGGCCGTGAACCGGCGCGAGAACGCCGCGCGCGACAGCCCGACCTCGCGCGCGAGCGCGTCCACGGTCCACGCGCGCGCCGGGTCGTGGTGGATGAGCCGCAGCGCGGCGCCCACCACCGGGTCGGCGTCCGCGCGGTACCAGCCGGGCGCGTCGTCGCGCGAGAGCCACGTGCGCAGGCACGAGATGAGGAGCAGGTCGAGCAGCCGGTCGAGCACCGCCTCCTGCCCCGGGAGGTCCTGCACGACCTCCCGCGCGAGCATCTCCACGAGCCCCGCGTCCACGTCGCCGCGGCGCAGGACGACGCGCTGGGGGAGCACGCGCAGGACCCGGCGCCCGACCTCCCCGTCCATCGGGTACGTCCCGGTGACGATCACGGTCTCGCCGTCCGGGTCGTTGCCCCACGACCGGACGCCGAGCGTGGTCATGGGGGAGGGGCCGCCGTCGACGGCGCGGCACATGTCCGGCTCCGGGCCGACGACGACCTGCGGGGCGGTCGTCGGCGCGTCGGCGACCACGTAGTGGTCCGGGCCGCGCAGCAGCACGACGTCGCCCGCGGCGACGTGCTCGCCGGGGTCGGTCGTGTCGCCGACGACCGGCCCGACCCAGCCGGACCCCCGCAGGACGGGCACGATCGTCAGCGGCGCCTCGTCCTCGATGCGCATGCCCCAGGGCGCGCGCAGGTGGCTCCGCAGGAGGAAGGCGCCGCGTGCTCGCGGCCCGTCGAGCAGCCCGGCGACGACGTCCATGCCCCGAGCGTACGGCCGGACCGCCCGCCGGTCGAGACGATCACGCATGCTCGCAAGCGTCTGGGCCATGTTGCGTCTCGCCCGCGCTCGGTTGACTGGTCTCGTCCGCACCGAACCTCGTGAGCAAGGAGACCTGCCATGACCGCCACCACCCCGACCACCGACGCCGCCCCGCACGAGGCGGGCGCCGCCACGCCGGGGACGGTGCTCGTCCTCGGCGCTACCGGCAAGACCGGCCGCCGCGTCGCCGCTCGGCTCGACACGCTCGGCGTCCCCGTGCGGCGCGCGTCGCGCGGCGGCGAGGTCCGTTTCGACTGGGAGGACGACGCCACGTGGGCACCCGCCCTGACCGGCGCCACTGCGGTGTACGTCGCGTACGCGCCCGACCTCGCCGTCCCGGGCGCGCCCGAGACCGTCGCCCGGTTCGCGGCCCGCGCGCGGGAGGCCGGCGTGCGCCGCCTCGTGCTCCTGTCGGGCCGCGGCGAGGAGGAGGCACAGCGCGCCGAGGCGCTCGTCGCCGACGACTTCCCCGGCCGCACCGTCGTGCGGAGCGCGTTCTTCGCCCAGAACTTCAGCGAGAGCTTCCTGCTCGGTCCCGTGCTCGACGGCGTGCTCGCGCTCCCGGTCGACGGTGTCGCCGAGCCGTTCGTCGACGTCGAGGACGTCGCCGACGTCGCGGTCGCGGCCCTCACCGGGGACGCGCTCGCCGGTCGCGTCCTCGAGCTCACCGGGCCCCGCGCACTGACGTTCGACGAGGCGGTCTCCGAGATCGTCGCGGTGAGCGGGCGCGACGTGCGGTTCGTGCCCGTCACCGCCGACGACTTCGTCGCCGGCCTGCGCGACCTCGGGCTGCCCGAGGACCTCGTGGCGCTCATGCGCTACCTCTTCACCGAGGTGCTCGACGGGCGCGGGACGCCGGTCGCGGACGGGGTCCGCGAGGCGCTCGGGCGCGCGCCGCGCGACTTCCGCGAGTTCGCGGCGCGCGAGGCGGCCGCGTGGGGCCCCGGCGCGACCGCCGACGGGTCGTGACCGCCTTCGCCGCGCTCGCCGTCGCGGGCGCCGTCGCCACCGGTCTCGCGGGCGGCGTGCTCTTCGCGTTCTCCACGTTCGTCCTGGGCGGGCTGCGCCGCCTGGCGCCCCGCGAGGCGGGCGCGGCGATGGCGGCCATCAACCGGGACGCGCTGCGACCGCCGCTGATGCTCCTGCTCGCGGCGAGCGTGCTCCTGCCGGTGGTGGCCGCCGTCGTCGGGCTGGTCACGGGCGCCGACGGGTCGGGGTGGGCGCTCGCGGGCGCGGTCGTCGCGGTCGCCGGGATCCTCGGCGTGACGGGCGTCGGCAACGTCCCCCTCAACGAGCGCCTCGAGGCCGCCGCCGCACGTGGCGGGGACCTCGCGGACGCGTGGACGGCGTTCTGGCCGCGCTGGCTCGCGTGGAACCACGTGCGCACGGTCGCCGGTGCGGCGTCCGCCGCGCTGCTCGCGCTCGCGCTCGTGTGACCGCCGTCCCGCCGGGCCCCCGGAGGCGGAATACCCGCGCCCGGGGCCCGGTTGCGCTGGGCATGAGCGACGTCGCAGCCGGCGAGCCGGCCACCGAGCAGGAGACAGTCCGGCGGGTCCTGCAGGACACCGAGACGTGGGCCGTCGTCGGCCTGTCGAACAACACTGAGCGCGCGGCGTACGGCGTGGCGCGCGTGCTCCAGCAGCACGGCAAGCGCGTCGTCCCCGTGCACCCGTCGGCCGAGACGGTCCACGGCGAGCAGGGCTACGCGACGCTCGCCGACGTCCCGTTCCTCGTCGACGTCGTCGACGTGTTCGTGCGCTCGGAGCTCGCGGGCGACGTCGCGGACCAGGCCGTCGCGATCGGCGCCAAGGCCGTGTGGTTCCAGCTCGACGTGATCGACGAGGACGCGGCCCGCCGCGTGCGCGACGCGGGCCTCGACATGGTCATGGACCGCTGCCCGGCGATCGAGCTGCCGCGGCTCGCGGCCCGCGGGGAGGCCTGAGCCGGTCGTCCCGCCGCCGGGTGGGCGAGACCAGTCCCTTGTAGGTTGTCGAGCATGCTCCGGGCCTCGGCGGTCGTGCTCGCGGCGGTGCTCCCGCTCTCGTGGGGGCTGTCGCCCGCGCTGCGCCTCGCCTGGACCGCCGCCGTCGTCGGCGCGCTCCTCGGTCTCCTGCTCACCGGCCGGGCCCGGCTGGGCCCGGGCTCCGGGGTGTGGCTCGCCGCCACGTACCTCGCGGGGGTCGCGACGGTCGTCAGCGCGGCGCACGCCGTCGACCGCGCGACGCACGTCCAGAACGGCGTGCTGCTCGTGGCCGTGTGGGGCCTCGCACCGCCCGTCCTCCGGTGGGCCGCCGGGTCCCGACCCGACCTGCTCCGCGCCGCGGCGACCGGCCTCGTGCTCGGCCAGACCGCGTCGTCGCTCGTCGCCGTGGCCCAGTCGGTCACCGGCGGCGCCGTGCTCGGGTCCGCCGCGGAGCTGGGCCGGGCGCCCGGGCTCGCGGGCCACTCCAACGTGCTCGGGCTCCTCGCCGCGGTCGCGATCGTGCTGTGCCTGGGCGACCTCCGGACCGCCCGGACGGTGCGACGGCGGGCCGCGCTCGCGCTGCTCGTGGCGGCGAACGCGGGCGGTCTGCTCGCGTCCGCGAGCATGACGGCGCTCGCAGCCCTGGCCCTCGGGTCGCTCGTGCTCGCCGTCGCGCTGCGGGTCCGCCTGCGCTGGGTCGTCCTCGCGGTCGCGTCGCTCGCCGCGCTCGTCACGGCGCTCGCGTCCCTCGCGCCCGGCGCGGGCTCGTTCCGGACCCCCGCGGAGCGGCTGCTCCAGGTGACCGGGCAGACGGACCAGATCTCGACCATGGCCACGCGGCTCGAGACGGTGCAGGCGGCGTGGGAGGGGATCCGCCGCGACGCGCTCGTCGGGGTCGGTCTCGACGACGCCTCGGGCGTGACGAGCATCGTCCTCGACGGCGAGACGCTCACCCACGACCTCCCGCTGCGCGCGTGGTACCAGGGCGGGCTCGCGCTCGTCCTCGCCGTGGTGCTCGTCTACCTCCACGTCGCGCGCGGCCTCGTCCTCGCGATGCGTCGGTGCGTCGCGGCGACGGAGGCCGCGGTCCTCGGCGTCATGCTCTCGTTCGCGCTGACGAGCGCCACCCTCCAGCAGCCCTACTTCTGGCTCGTCGCGACGGCCGCGAGCGCGTCGCTCAGCGCGAGCCGGGCGCGGCTCCGGGCGCGCGACGAGCCGCGGGGCGCCGCGCGTCCCGCCGTGCGGACCGCACCGGCCGTCGGCGCGCCGGCGCCGGGCGCCCTGCGCCCGCCCGTCCTCGTGGGCGCGGACCCGTCCGCGCGGTCAGTCTGACGAGTCGAACACGAGGACGGGACGGC
Organism: Cellulosimicrobium composti; assembly: GCF_009711085.1. Taxonomy (GTDB): domain Bacteria; phylum Actinomycetota; class Actinomycetes; order Actinomycetales; family Cellulomonadaceae; genus Cellulosimicrobium; species Cellulosimicrobium composti. The sequence continues at coordinate 20,544 of NZ_WMKA01000046.1, read as the reverse complement.
CCGTGCGGGGGTGCGTGAGCACCTCGCACCGCACCCCGTAGACCGGGTCGAGCACGTCGGGGACGAGCACGTCGTGCACGTCGCCCGCGGCGACGACCCGGCCGTCCGCGATCACCACGACGTGGTCGCACGTCTGCGCCGCGAGGTTGAGGTCGTGCAGCGCGGCGAGCACGGTCACGCCGTCGCCCGCGAGATCGCGCAGGACGCGCATCGTGTCGAGCTGCGCGGCGATGTCGAGGTGGTTGGTCGGCTCGTCGAGCAGGAGCAGCGCGGGCTCCTGCGCGAGCGCCCGGGCGAGGTGCACGCGCTGGCGCTCGCCGCCCGAGAGCGTCGCGACCTCGCGCCCCGTGAACGCGGACATCCCGACGCGTGCGAGGGCCGCGGCCGCGACGTCCCGGTCGGCCGCGGAGTCGCCCGCGAGGAGCGAGCGGTGCGGGATGCGGCCGAGGAGCACGGCGTCGAGCACCGTGAGCGGCAGGTCGGTCGTCGCGTCCTGCTCGACGAGCGCGAGGACGCGCGCACGACGGCGCCGCGGGAGGGCGAGCAGGTCGGCGTCGGCGAAGCGGACGTGGGCGGCGTCGCGCCCGGGCGCCGCGTCCGGGGCGCGCACGCCCGCGAGCACGCGCAGGAGCGTGGACTTGCCGGAGCCGTTCGGGCCGAGCAGCCCGCTCACCGCGCCCGGGGGAGCGGTGCAGTCGACGCCGTCGAGGACGAGGCGCCCGTCGACGGACCACGAGACGCGCGCGGCGTCGAGCCCGTCCGTCGCGGGCGGCGCGCCCGGCACCGCGGCGTCGCGGCGGTCCTCGGCACCGGTCGCGACCGGTGCGGTGCGGGTCTCCGTCACGTGGTCCTCCTCCCGCGCCACAGCAGCAGCGCGAACACGGGGGCGCCGATCGCGGCGGTCACGATCCCCACCGGCAGCTCGCGCGGCGCGAAGACGGTGCGCGCGAGCGTGTCCGCCCACACGAGGAACGTCGCCCCGAACAGTGCCGAGAGCGGGAGCAGCAGGCGGTGCCGCGCGCCCGTGAGGAGCCGCACCGCGTGCGGCAGGATCAGCCCGACGAACCCGATCGACCCGGACTGGGACACGAGGGCCCCGGTGAGCAGCGCGACGCCCACGAGGAGCGTCCAGCGCACGCGCACGACGTCGATCCCGAGCGCCGAGGCCGCGGTGTCGCCGAACGTGAAGGCGTCGAGCACCGAGCCGGTCGACGCGAGCAGCGTGCCGAGCACGAGCGTCGCGCCGCCCGCGACCGCGACCGACGTCCACGTGGCCCCTGCGACCGAGCCCATGAGCCACGACAGGATCTCGCGGTACGAGTCGCCCGTCGCGGACCAGAAGATGACGAAGCTCGTCGCGGCCGCGGCGAGCTGGCTCACCGCGAGCCCGGCGAGCACGGTCCGCGTGGGCGTGAGCGCGCCGAGCGCGCCCGCGAGGCCGAGCGCGGCGACGAGCGCGAGCACCGCGCCGCCGAACGCCGCGACCGGGAGCAGGACGGTCCAGCCCGCGACGAGCACGAGCACCGCGCCGAGCGACGCGCCCGACGACAGCCCGAGCAGGTACGGGTCCGCGAGCGGGTTGCGCGTGAGCGACTGCATGACGACGCCGCACACCGCGAGCCCGGCACCCACGGCGGCGGCGGTGAGCACGCGCGGCAGGCGCAGCTGCCACACCATGCCGTCCTGGAGGGCGCCGAGCGGCTCGAGGCCGAGCAGCCCCCCGAGGCCGAGGTGGGTCGCGACCGAGCGCCACACGTCCCCGACGGCGAGGTCGGCGGGGCCGACGGTCACGGTGACGAGGACGGTCGCGACGAGCGCCGCGACGCCCGCCGGGACCCACCATCCCGCGCCGCGGCGCGCGCCGGACGCCGCGGGGCCGTCGGGGCGGACCGGCACGGGGGCGGGGCGGGCGCGCAGCGTCGTCACAGGTCGAGCGCCTCCAGCTGCGCCGCGAGGTCGACGACCGCGTCGACGGTGCGCACGCCCGCCTCGGTCGCCGGGAACGGGATCGTCAGGTAGCGACCCTCGCGCACCGCGGTCATCTCGGCCGTGGCCGGGTTGGACTCGAGGCGCTCGATCTTGGCGTCGGCGGTGTTCCACGCCGCGTCGACGAGCACGAGGACGTCCGGGTCGGCGGCGATCGCCTCCTCCCACGCGTACGACGTCCAGGTGTCGTGCACGTCGCCCGCGACGTTCTCGAGCCCGACGGCGTCGAGGATCATCTGCGGCGCACCGATGCCCGCGCCGACGTACGGGATGTCGTCGCCCGACGAGTACCACAGGGCGGTCAGCCCGCGCTCGTCCCGGACGACGCCGTCGAGCGTCGCGCGCTGCTCGGCGACGAGGGCGGCGGCCGCGTCCTGCGCGTCGAAGATCGTGCCGACCTCGGTGATCTCGGCGAACACGTGCTCGAACGTCAGCGGGTCCGGCATGTGCTCCGGCGCCTTGCACGCCGCGGGGGAGACGTAGGTCGCGACGCCGAGCCGCGCGAGCGTGTCGCGGTCGCCCGCGCCGTCCGCGGTGAGGTTGGACTCCCAGCCGGCGTAGACGAGGTCGGGCTCGGCGTCGAGCACCGCCTCCGCGCCCGGCACCTTGTCGGACATCGGCTCCGCGACGGCGGGGACGTCGGCCGCGGCGTCGGCGAGCGCCGGGGGCACGGGCCCGTCGGGGAACGCGGTCGCGACGATCCGGTCGCCGAGCCCGAGCGCGAGGAGCATCTCCGTGGTGCTCGACTTGATCGTCACGACGCGCTCGGGCGCGGCGTCGAACGTCACCTCGACGCCGCAGTCCTCGACCGTCAGCGGGTAGGTCGTGCGCGCGGGGACCGTGGCCGACGCCGGGTCGTCGCCGTCCGGGGTCGAGGTGCCGCCGGGCGCGGTGCCGGACGAGCACGCGGCGAGCGCGAGCGCGAGGGCGGCGGGGAGGGCGAGGAGGCCGTGGGGACGGCGGGGAGCGGTACGAGCAGAGGGCACGGGTGGGCATCTCCGGGGTCGGGCGCGCCGGCGGCCCGGACGGGCACGCCGCCGCGACGGTGCGTTCTCGACGCCGGCCGCCTCGGCGGCCGGGACCGACGCGTCATCTCGCGTCGCACGGACCCACGGCACAGATCCGGTGCCGCCCCGACGGGCCAGTGCGCGGCCCGTGATCCGTCGACCAGCCTAGTACGCCGGGCCGCGCAGGCGGGAGGCGCGCGCTCCCGGTGCGCAGACGTCCCAGCGAGTGGGACGCGCGGCGCCGACCGCGCCCGCGAGGTGGCACAGTGGCGCTCGTGAGCGACCAGCACCCGACCCCCGGTACCCACCCCGTCGACCCGGCGCCCCGCACCGGCACCAGCACCGGGACCGAGCCCCTGCGCGCCGTGGTGACCGGCGCGTCGTCGGGCATCGGCGAGGCGTGCGTGCGGTTCCTGCGCGCCCGGGGCTGGGACGTCGTCGCGTTCGCGCGGCGCGCGGACCGCCTCGCCGAGGTCGCGGAGCGCACGGGCGCGCACCCCGTGGTCGGAGACGTGACGTCGGACGACGACGTCGCGCGGCTCGTCGCCGAGGCCGGCGCACGCGGTCCGGTGCACGCGCTGCTCAACATCGCCGGGTTCGGCCTCGGCGTCGACCACGTGGACGAGGCGAAGATCGACGAGTGGCGCGCGATGTACGAGACGAACGTGCTCGGCACCGTCCGCGCGACGAAGGCGTTCCTGCCGCTGCTGCGCGCGTCGCGCCGGGGCGACGTCGTGCTCATGACGTCCACCGCGGGCCACGACACGTACGTCGGCGGCTCCGGCTACGTCGCGTCCAAGCACGCGCTGCTCGGCGTCGCGAGGACGCTCCGCCTCGAGCTCGTGGGCGAGCCGATCCGCGTCATCGAGATCGCGCCGGGCCTCGTGCACACGCCCGAGTTCTCGCTCAACCGGTACCACGGCGACCAGGCGGGCGCGGACGCCGTGTACGAGGGGGTCGTGGACCCGCTGACCGCGGACGACGTCGCGGACGTCGTGACGTTCGCGGTGACGCGCCCGCACCACGTCAACATCGACTCGCTGATCCTGCGCCCCGTCGCGCAGGCCTCCACGTACTCGCTGTGGCGCGCCCCGCTCGTGCCGAAGGGCGTCCCGGCGCCCGCCGAGGACGGCCAGGACCGCTGACGTCCCGCGATCCGTCGTGCGTCGCGCGTGCGAGGCTGAGGGCATGACCGTCCCCGCCCGCCGTGCCGCGGCGCTCTCCGCGCTCGCGGGCGTCGTCTGCGCGGCCGTGGGGTTCGCGGTCGCCGAGCTCGTCGCGGCCCTCGTCGGTCCCGGGTCGAGCCCGCTGTTCGCCGCCGGCGCCGGCGTGGTCGACGCGGTCCCGGGGCCGGTCAAGGACTGGGCCGTCGCGACGTTCGGCACGGCGGACAAGGCCGTCCTGCTCGGCGGCATGGCCGTCGTGCTCGCCGCGGGGGCCGCGCTCGCGGGGTGGCTCGAGCTGCGCCGCCCGCCCCTCGGTACGGTGCTGCTGGGCGTCGTCGGCGCCGTGGGTGCCGTCGTCGCCGCGACCCGGCCCGCGGCGAGCGTCGCGTGGGCGCTGCCCTCGCTCGTCGGGGTCGGGGTCGGGGTCCTGCTGCTCCGCTCGGCCCTCGCCCCGCTGCGCGGGCCGGACGTCCCCGCGCGCGCGTCCGGGGCGGGCGAGCGCGCCCCGATGGACCGCCGCCGGTTCCTGCTCGTCACCGGCCTGGCGGCCGCGGCGGGCGTCGTCGCGCTCGCGACGTCCCGCGCGGTGTCGGCCGGGTCGCGCGCCGTCACGGCCGCGCGCGAGGCGCTGCGCCTGCCGGCCCCGGCGACCCCGGCCCCGGCCGTGCCGGCCGGGGCGGACCTGCGCGTGCCCGGGCTCGCGCCGTACGTGACGCCCAACGCCGACTTCTACCGGATCGACACCGCGCTGCGCGTGCCCCAGGTCGACCCCGCGACGTGGACGCTGCGCGTGACGGGTCTCGTCGACGAGCCGTTCGAGATCGGGATCGTCGATCTGCTCGCGCTCCCGCTCGTCGAGCACGACGTGACGCTCACGTGCGTGTCGAACGAGGTCGGCGGCGACCTCGTGGGCAACGCGCGGTGGCTCGGGTACCCGGTCCGCGAGCTGCTCGCGCGCGCCGGCGTGCGCGACGGTGCGGACATGGTGCTGTCCACGAGCGCCGACGGGTGGACCGCGAGCACGCCGCTCGACGTGCTCACGGACCCGGACCGCGCGTGCCTGCTCGCCGTCGGCATGAACGGCGAGCCGCTCCCGCCCGCGCACGGGTTCCCCGCCCGCCTCGTCGTCCCGGGCCTGTACGGGTACGTGTCCGCGACCAAGTGGGTCACCGAGCTCAAGGTCACGACGTTCGCCGACGACGTCGCGTACTGGTCGACGCGCGGCTGGTCGGAGCGCGGCCCGATCAAGCTCGCGTCGCGCGTCGACACGCCGCGCGCGGGCGCGGGCGTGCCGTCCGGCCCGGTCACCGTCGCCGGCGTCGCCTGGGCGCAGCACACCGGGATCGCCGCGGTCGAGGTGCGCGTGGACGACGGTGCGTGGCGCGCCGCGACGCTCGCCGAGACCGTCGGGCCCGACACGTGGCGGCAGTGGTCGTACGCGTGGGACGCGACGCCGGGGGAGCACCGCCTGACGGTCCGCGCGACGGACGCCGACGGGCGCACGCAGACCTCCGACGTCGCCCCGCCCGCCCCGGACGGCGCGTCGGGGTGGCACGAGGTCACCGTCCGCGTGACGTGAGGCGCGACGGGGGCCGCCGGAGCGTCCCGGGTCGTGGGACCGGGCTTGTCCGGCCCCGGGGCGCGCTGGCACGATGTGCGCGTGACCCCCGCGCGCCCCACGAGCAGCACGCTCGTCCTCGCGCGCCCGCGGGTCCTCGCCGTCTCCTGTTGTTGAGGGCTCGCGGCGCCCTGCGCAGCCTCGACCTGGTGTCCGCGAGCAGCCTCTCGTCCCTCCCTCCCGGGGTAAGGGGCGCGATGGTCGCCGGTCCCGTGCCACGGGCTCATCGATGAGTCCCGCGTCGCGACCGGGTCTGCACCCACGGACGCCCGCCGAGCACAGGACGCGAGACACCTCCATGTACGTACCCCCGCACTTCCCCCGCTACCGCCCCGCGACGCCCGCCCCGGCGCGCACGGCGGCGCCCGCCGCGGCGCCGTCGGCCGACGCGCCCGCGCGCCCCGGCCCGGGCGCGCCGCCGCTCACCGTCGAGTGGCTCGTCGCGATCGACATCGACGCGTTCACCGCGCGGCGCCGGGCGGCCGCTACCATGGACGCACAGGCGTCGACCCGGCCATCACCGGCGAGCCTCCGGAAGAACGGGACCCGCGCCGTCGGGCACGCCTGATCGCGCGGCGCGAGGTCCTCACTAGAACCGGACGGGTGGGCCCGTCACAGCCTTCGACGAGCGGTCGGCGACCGCCCGCGGCGACCGACGGCGTCGGGCACCGCGAGGACGCCGGCAAGCGAGGTGGTACCGCGGCGAGCCCGCCCCTGGGTGGGGGAGTCGTCCTCGCAGGAGAGCACGACCGACCCGTACCACCACGGCGGACGACCCCGCCGACCGCGACCCACCGGAGTCCTCGAGACCATGGCCTACCCGCTGCACCGCGACCCCTCGTCCGCGACCACCGACACGCACCCGGGTGCGTCGTTCGGCGTCCCCGCCTCCCCGGACCTGCCCGCGATCGAGCGCGAGGTGCTCGCGTACTGGGACGCGGACGACACGTTCCGCGCCTCGGTCGAGCGCAACCCGGCCGGCGAGAACGGCAGCAACGAGTTCGTCTTCTACGACGGCCCGCCGTTCGCCAACGGCCTGCCCCACTACGGGCACCTGCTCACCGGCTACGCGAAGGACGTCGTGCCGCGCTACCAGACGATGCGCGGCAAGCACGTCGAGCGTCGCTTCGGGTGGGACACGCACGGCCTGCCGGCGGAGCTCGAGGCGATGGACCAGCTCGGGATCAAGACCAAGGAGGAGATCCTCGAGCTCGGCATCGAGCGCTTCAACGACGCGTGCCGCGCGTCGGTGCTCAAGTACACGAGCGAGTGGCGCGACTACGTGACGCGTCAGGCGCGCTGGGTCGACTTCGAGAACGACTACAAGACGCTCGACCCGACGTTCATGGAGTCGGTCCTGTGGGCGTTCAAGCAGCTCTACGACAAGGGCCTGGTCTACGAGGGCTTCCGCGTGCTGCCCTACTGCTGGAACGACCAGACGCCGCTGTCCAACCACGAGCTGCGCATGGACGAGGACGTCTACCAGGTCCGTCAGGACCCGGCGGTCACCGTGGGCCTGCGGCTCGAGACCGGCGAGCTCGCGCTCGTCTGGACGACGACGCCGTGGACCCTGCCGTCCAACCTGTTCGTCATGGTCGGCCCCGACGTCGAGTACGTCGTCGTCGAGTCGTCGTTCACGGGGGTGCGGGAGCGCTACGTCATCGCGGCCGAGCGGCTCGGGGCGTACGCGCGCGAGCTCGCCGACGAGGGCGTCGAGGACGTGACGACGCAGGTCGTCGAGCGGCTCACGGGCGCCGACCTCGTCGGGCGCTCGTACACGCCGCCGTTCTCGTACTTCGCCGGGCACCCGGGCGCGCACCGCGTGGTCGAGGCCGACTTCGTCACGACGACCGACGGCACGGGGCTCGTGCACAACGCCGGCGCGTTCGGCGAGGAGGACAAGGTCGTCTCGGACCGCGAGGGCGTGGAGCCGGTGCTGCCGGTCGCGTCCGACGGGAAGTTCACGTTCCCGGTCGTCGACTACGAGAGCCTGCAGGTCTTCGACGCGAACCCGCTCATCATCGACCACCTCAAGGCCCGCACGCGCCGCGACGCCGCCGCCGCGCTCGGCGAGGACGCCGGCGAGCTCGCGCTCGGCGCGACGACGCCGGGCACGGTGCTGCTGCGCCGCGAGTCGTACGCGCACTCCTACCCGCACTGCTGGCGCTGCCGGCAGCCGCTCATCTACATGGGCGTGTCGTCGTGGTTCGTCGCGGTGTCGAAGTTCCGGGACCGCATGGTCGAGCTCAACGAGCAGATCGCGTGGACGCCCGACCACATCCAGCACGGCCAGTTCGGCAAGTGGCTCGAGAACGCGCGCGACTGGTCGATCACGCGCAACCGGTTCTGGGGCAGCCCGGTGCCGGTGTGGCGCTCCGACGACCCGCAGTACCCGCGCGTCGACGTGTACGGCTCGTTCGCCGAGCTCGAGCGCGACTTCGGCACGCTCCCGCGCAACGAGAAGGGCGAGCCGGACCTGCACCGCCCGTTCGTCGACCGCCTCACGCGGCCGAACCCGGACGACCCGACGGGCCGCTCGACCATGCGCCGCGTCGAGGACGTCATGGACGTGTGGTTCGACTCGGGGTCGATGCCCTACGCGCAGGTGCACCACCCGTTCGAGAACGCGGACTGGTTCGAGCACCACAACCCGGGCGACTTCATCGTCGAGTACATCGGCCAGACGCGCGGGTGGTTCTACACGCTGCACGTGCTCGCGACCGCGCTGTTCGACCGCCCGGCGTTCCGCTCGGCCGTGTCGCACGGCATCGTGCTCGGCTCCGACGGCCGCAAGATGAGCAAGTCGCTGCGCAACTACCCGGACGTCAACGAGGTCTTCGACCGCGACGGCTCCGACGCGATGCGCTGGTTCCTCATGAGCTCGCCCATCCTGCGCGGCGGCAACCTCGTCGTCACCGAGGACGGGATCCGCGACGCCGTGCGCCAGGTGCTGCTGCCGCTGTGGAGCACGTACTACTTCTTCACGCTGTACGCCAACACCTCGAAGGCGCAGGCCCGGTCCGGGGCCGCGGCGTCCGACGGCGGCGGGTACGTCGCGCAGAAGGTCGCGCCCGAGCGCGTGCCCGGGCTGCCCGCGCTCGACCGCTACCTGCTCGCGCGCACGCACGACCTCGTCGTGCGTGTGACGGCGCAGCTCGACGCGTACGACATCGCGGGCGCGTGCGAGAGCGTGCGCGAGCACCTCGACGTCCTGACGAACTGGTACGTGCGCACGCAGCGCGAGCGGTTCTGGTCGGAGGACGCGGACGCGTTCGACACGCTCTACACCGCGCTCGAGACCCTCACGCGCGTCATGGCGCCGCTCGCGCCCCTGCTCGCGGAGGAGGTGTGGCGCGGCCTGACGGGCGGGCGCTCCGTGCACCTCACCGACTGGCCGGCGGCGACCGAGGAGGTCGGGGAGCGGCTCGTCGGCGAGGACGGCTCGTACGCGACCGCCGTGCGGCACGTCCCGGAGGCGTCCCTCGTGGCCGACGACGCGCTCGTCGCGGCGATGGACGAGGTCCGGGCCGTCGCGTCGGCCGCGCTCGGCCTGCGCAAGGCGAACCAGCTCCGCGTGCGTCAGCCGCTCGCGCGGCTCACGGTCGTGGTCGACGACCCGGCGGCCCTCGCGCCGTACGCCGACCTGCTCGCGCGCGAGCTCAACGTCAAGGCCGTCGACCTCCTGCCCACGGACTCCGACGCCGCGGACCGGTTCGGTATCACCCAGCGCCTCGCCGTCAACGCCCGCGCCGCGGGCCCGCGCCTCGGGCGGGGCGTCCAGGCCGTCATCAAGGCGTCGAAGGCCGGTGCGTGGCGCGTCGACGACGGCGGCGCCGTCGTCGTGACGACGGACGACGGGGACGTCGCGCTCCTGCCGGCCGAGTACGAGCTGACGACGGTCGTCGCGCCGACGGCCGGCGGCGAGGACGGGCCGGACGTCGCGGCCGCGGTCCTCGCCGGCGGCGGGTTCGTCGTGCTCGACCTCGCGCTCGACGACGCGCTGCTCGCCGAGGGCTACGCGCGCGACGTCGTGCGCGACGTGCAGGACGCGCGCAAGGCGGCCGGTCTCGACGTGGCGGACCGCATCCGCCTGCGGCTCGCCGTGCCGGCCGACCGGCTCGCCGCGGTCGAGGAGCACCGCGCGCTCGTCGCGCGCGAGACGCTCGCGACCGAGGTCGTCGTCGAGACGTCGCCGACCGCGGAGCGGTCGGTGCACGTCGAGAAGGTCGAGGGCACCGTGCCGGACACGGCGGTGGTCCTGTGAGCGCGCGCCGCCAGGACGCCGGCGCCGCGCGCCGGCAGAGCGCGAAGGAGGCCCGCGCGGCGGCCGAGGAGGCCGCCGCGCAGGAGGACCTCTCGCGCGTCTACGCGCACATCCTGTCGCGCGCTCCCGAGCACGACTTCGACCCGACGATCGACCGCGTCCGGCGTCTGTTCGAGCTGCTCGGCGACCCGCAGCACGCGTTCCGGACGATCCACCTCACGGGCACGAACGGCAAGACGAGCACGGCGCGCGTCGCCGAGCGCCTCGTGCGCGAGCACGGCCTGCGGACGGGACTCTTCACGAGCCCGCACCTGACGAGCGTCACCGAGCGCATCGCCGTGGACGGCGAGCCGCTCTCGGCGCGCCGGTTCGTCGAGGTGTGGGAGGACGTCTACCCGTACGTCCAGGTCGTCGACGCCGAGCTCGCCGAGGCCGGGCAGTCGCAGCTGAGCTTCTTCGAGGTGCTCACGGGCGTCGCGTTCGCGGCGTTCGCCGACACTCCCGTCGACGTCGCGATCGTCGAGGTCGGGATGGGCGGCGAGTGGGACTCGACGAACGTGGTCGACGCCGAGGTCGCGGTCGTGACGCCCGTCGCGTTCGACCACGAGCGCTGGCTCGGGAGCACGCTCGAGGAGATCGCCACCGTCAAGGCCGGGATCGTCAAGGCGGGCGCGACCGTGCTCTCCGCCGCGCAGCGCCCCGAGGTCGAGGAGGTGCTGCGCGCCCGCGCCGAGAGCGTCGGGGCGCGCCTCCTGCGCGAGGGCGTGGACCTCGACGTCGCGAACCGGCAGGTCGCGGTCGGCGGCCAGCTGCTCGACCTGCGCACGCCCGCGGCCCTCTACACCGAGGTGTTCCTCCCGCTGCACGGCGAGCACCAGGCGCACAACGCGCTCCTCGGGCTCGCGGCCGTCGAGGCGTTCCTCGGGGGCCGCGCGCTCGACGGCGCGCTCGTCGAGGCCGCCTTCGCGGACGTCACGTCGCCGGGCCGGCTCGAGGTCGTGCGGTCCAGCCCGACCGTCCTCGTCGACGCGGCGCACAACGCCGCGGGCGCCGAGGCGCTCGCGGAGGCCCTCGGCGAGGCGTTCGACCTGCGCCACCTCGTCGGCGTCGTCGCGATCATGGCGGACAAGGACGCCGAGCCCCTGCTCGCGGCCCTCGAGCCCGTGCTCGCGGAGGTCGTCGTGACGCGCAACAGCTCCGAGCGCTCGGCCGACCCGACCGACCTCGCCGAGCTCGCCGCCGACGTGTTCGGCGAGGACCGCGTGCACAGCGCCGAGCGGCTCGACGAGGCGCTCCAGGTGGCGGTGGACCTCGCGGAGCGCGACGACCCGGTCGGCGTCGGCACGGGCTCGGGCGTGCTCGTCACGGGCTCGGTCGTCACCGTGGCCGACGTGCGCGTCCTGCTCGGCCGCGGCTGAGCAGGACGCCGCGCGGTCCGCGGCGACCGGGTGTTTGATGGTGCCGACGACGGCGACGGGCACGCCGGGCGGGGGTCGTCAGCGACCGGGGTGCCCCGGGCGCACGGACCGATGGAGGGATGACCGGTGAAGAAGCTGCTCAACGATCCCCAGGACGCGGTGACGGAGTCCCTCGAGGGCTTCGGCCAGGCGCACGCCGACCTCGTGCAGGTGCACACCGCGCCGCCGTACGTCTCGCGCGCCGGTGGCGCGGTCCCCGGGAAGGTGGGCCTCGTCTCCGGCGGCGGCTCGGGCCACGAGCCGCTGCACGCGGGCTTCGTCGGCCCCGGGATGCTCGACGCCGCGGTGCCGGGCGCTGTGTTCACGTCGCCGACGCCGGACCAGATCGTCCCGGCGATCCTCGGCGCCGACTCGGGCGCGGGCGTGCTCGCGATCGTGAAGAACTACACGGGCGACGTGCTCAACTTCGAGACCGCGGTCGAGCTCGTCGAGGCCGAGGGCACGCAGGTCTCGAGCATCCTCGTCAACGACGACGTCGCGGTCGAGGACTCGCTGTACACGGCGGGCCGGCGCGGCGTCGCGGGCACCGTCGCGGTCGAGAAGATCGCGGGTGCCGCCGCGGAGCGCGGCGACGACCTCGGGACCGTCACCGAGATCGCGGGCCGCGTCGTGGCGAACGTGCGCTCCATGGGCGTCGCGCTCACGGCGTGCACCGTGCCCCACGTCGGGAAGCCGAGCTTCGACCTCGGCGACGACGAGGTGGAGATCGGGATCGGCATCCACGGCGAGCCGGGTCGTCACCGCATCCCGCTCGCCCCCGCCGACGAGATCACGCAGCGGCTCGTCGACCCGGTCGCGGACGACCTGGGCCTCGCCGAGGGCGAGGACGTGTTGCTGTTCGTTAACGGAATGGGCGGTACGCCGCTGTCCGAGCTCTACGTCGTCTATCGTCAGGCGAGGAGGCTGCTCGAGGGGCGCGGCGTACGGGTGACGCGCTCGCTCGTCGGCAACTACGTCACGTCGCTGGAGATGCAGGGTGCGTCGGTCACCGTGCTGCGCCTGGACGACGAGCTCACGGCCCTGTGGGACGCTCCCGTCCACACGGCTGCGCTGCGCTGGTGAACGGGTGCCCTTTCGTGCAGTCTCCGAGAGCCGGCGGACCGCCGGCTCGACGGCGAGGAGAGGTGGGGCATGACGCTGGACGTGGCCTGGGCGGACCGATGGACCCGGCTGAGCGCGGAGCGCATCACGGCGGCGCGCGACGAGCTGACCGAGCTGGACCGGCAGATCGGGGACGGTGACCACGGGGAGAACCTCGACCGCGGGTTCCGCGCGGTGGTCGCCAAGCTCGACGGGTCGGCCTCGGGGGAGCAGCCGCCGGCCCAGATCGGCGACGTGCTCAAGCTGGTCGCCACGACGCTCATGTCGTCCGTGGGCGGGGCCTCGGGGCCGCTGTACGGGACCGCGTACCTGCGCGCCGCGAAGGTGACCGGCCTGGCCGAGCTCGACGCGCAGGGCGTCGTCGCGCTCCTGGAGGGTGCGCTCGAGGGCATCACCGCGCGCGGCAAGGCGCAGGTCGGCGAGAAGACGATGGTCGACGCGTGGCAGCCCGCGGTGGACGCGGCCGAGGCCGCGGCGAACGGGGGCGCGTCCCCGGCCGACGTCCTCGCCGCGGCCGCGGACGCCGCGCGCGCGGGCGCCGGGGCGACGGTCCCGCTCGTCGCGACGAAGGGTCGCGCGAGCTATCTCGGCGAGCGCAGCGCGGGCCACCAGGACCCGGGGGCGACGTCGACGGCGATCCTGCTCGAGGCCGCGCGCGACGCGGCCACGGCGTGAGCGCCGGGCCGGTCGGGGCGCGGGCGCGCGTCGCGCTCGTCCTCGTCTCGCACTCGCAGCGGCTCGCGCAGGGGGCCGTCGAGCTCTCCGCCCAGATGGCGCCCGGCGTGCTGCTGCTCGCCGCGGGCGGGACGGACGACGGCGGGCTCGGCACGAGCTACGACCGCGTCTCCGCGGCGATCGAGGAGGCGCTCCAGGCGGCCGACGGCGCGGTCGTCCTCGCGGACCTCGGCTCCGCCGTGATGACCGTCGAGTCGGTCCTCGACATGGAGGACGGGTTCGACGGCCGGGTGCGGCTCGCGGACGCCCCGTTCGTCGAGGGCGCCGTCGCGGCCGCCGTGACGGCGCACGGCGGGGGAGACGTCGCCGAGGTCCTCGCGTCGGCCGAGCACGCGGGCGGCACGTTCGCGGTCGGGGCCGAGACGCCCGGGGCGGCCGAGGGGCCGGGCACGACCGACGGCGAGCCCGCGGCCGACGGCGGCACGCGCGCGGTCGTCACGCTGCGCAACCCGCTCGGCCTGCACGCCCGGCCGGCGGCGGTGCTCGCCCGCCTCGTCGCGGGGTTCGACGCCTCCGTGGCGATCGACGGCGTCAACGGCGCGAGCGTGCTGGAGCTCATGAAGCTCGGCGCCGCGGGCGGCCAGGAGCTCACCGTGACCGGGGAGGGGCCGGAGGCGGCCGACGCGGTCCGGGCCGTGGTCGAGGCCGTCGAGGGCGGGTTCGGCGAGGTGTGACGCGTGTGGCGGTCGCCACGTCGTAGTGCAGTTGATGCAAAATTGCAGCGCGTGCAAATATAAGCGGGTGCCCGCCTCCTCCCTCGACGACCCCGGCGCGCCCGCCCGCGACGAGCGCCCCCTGCGCGCGCCCGCCGGCCTGCGCGAGCGCAAGAAGCGCGCGCGCCGCGACGCGCTCGTCGACGCCGCCCAGCGCCTCGTCCTCGAGCGCGGCCTCGACGCCGTGACCGTCGAGGACGTCTGCGCCGCCGTGGGCGTGTCACCCCGGACGTTCTTCAACTACTTCTCGTCCAAGGACGACGCCGTGCTCGGCCTCGAGGACTTCTCCGTCAGCCCGGAGGTCGTCGCGACCTTCGTGACGGGCGGCCCCACCGGCGTCCTCCTCGACGACCTCGAGCTCGTGGTCGCCGACGTCCTCGCGCACCAGGTCGTCGCCCCCGAGCGCATGGCGCGCGGGCTCGAGATCGTCCAGCGCGAGCCGCACCTCGTCGCGCGGCACCTCGCCTGGGTCGAGGCCCACCACGCCGAGCTCGTCGAGATGTTCGACGCGCGCCGGGCCGCCCGGCCGTTCGTCCCCGACCCCGAGCTGCTCGCGCTCGTCGTCATGAGCCTGCTGCGCGCGACGACGCTCGCCTGGCAGCAGCACGACGGCGACGGCGACCCGGCCGACCACCTGCCCGGCGTCGTCGACCAGCTCCGCGCCCTGCTCCAGGACACGCGCGCCCCCGACCCCGCGGCCCGCTGACCGCGGCCTCGCGGCTCCGCGAGACCACCACCGCCCCACCTGCTCCCCACCCGACGACGGGCCGCGCCCGTCGGCGCGCGCCCGTCCCGACCGAACCGGACCCCCATGGCCTCCACCACCGCAGCACCCCCCGACGGCGGCACGCCGCTCGTCGTGCTCACCCCGCGCACCGTCTGGGTGATCTTCGGCGCGCTCCTCGCGTCGATGTTCCTGTCCTCGCTCGACCAGTCGATCGTCGGCACCGCGATGCCGACCATCGTCGGCGAGCTCCACGGCGTCGAGCACCAGGGGTGGGTCATCACCGCCTACATCCTGGCCATCGCGATCGTCATGCCCCTGTACGGCAAGTTCGGCGACCTCTGGGGCCGGCGCTGGCCGTTCCTCGTCGCGATCGGGCTCTTCACCGTCGCGTCCGCCGGCGCCGGGTTCGCGCAGTCGTTCCCGGAGCTCGTCGCGTGGCGCGGCGTGCAGGGCCTCGGCGGCGGCGGGCTCATGATCCTGTCGCAGGCGATCATCGCCGACATCGTCCCCGCCAAGGACCGCGGCAAGTACATGGGCCCGATGGGCGCGCTGTTCGGCATCGCGGCCGTCATCGGCCCCCTCCTCGGCGGCTGGTTCACCGAGGGCCCCGGCTGGCGCTGGGCGTTCTGGATCAACGTCCCGATCGGCGTGGCCGCGTTCGCCGTCGCGTGGGTCGCGCTCCGCCTCCCGACCCACCGGTCCGGCCGCAGGATCGACGTCGCGGGGATCGT
Source organism: Cellulosimicrobium composti (assembly GCF_009711085.1). Classification (GTDB taxonomy): domain Bacteria; phylum Actinomycetota; class Actinomycetes; order Actinomycetales; family Cellulomonadaceae; genus Cellulosimicrobium; species Cellulosimicrobium composti. The sequence continues at coordinate 5,018 of NZ_WMKA01000046.1, read as the reverse complement.
CCTCATGGTCGTCGCCACGTCCGGCATCGTGCTCGTCACGAGCTGGGAGTCGCTCACCGGCTCGCGCGGCTACGACTGGTCCGACCCGTGGCTCCTCGCGCTCGTCACCGCGGTCGTCGTCTCGGTCGCGCTCTTCGTCGTCGTGGAGAACCGCGCCGAGGAGCCGCTCCTGCCGCTGCACCTGTTCAAGAACCGCACCTTCACCATCGCCACGCTCATCGGGCTCGTGCTCGGCATGGGCATGTTCTCCGCGCTCGCGTTCCTGCCGACGTTCCTCCAGATGTCGACCGGCGCCGGCGTGACCGAGTCCGGGTTCCTGCTCCTGCCCATGATGGCGGGCGTCATGCTCACCGCGATCGGCTCCGGCATCGCGATCACGAAGACCGGTCGCTACAAGGTCTTCCCGGTCGTCGGGCTCGCGATCACCGCCGCCGGGATGGTGTGGCTCACGCGCATCACCGGTGACATGTCCATGTGGCTGTTCGGCGCCATGATCTTCGTCCTCGGCGCCGGCATGGGCCTCGTCATGCAGACGATCGTCCTCGCCGTGCAGAACGCCGTCGACCCGCACGAGCTCGGCACCGCGACGAGCGCGAACAACTTCTTCCGCGAGATCGGTGCCGCCGTCGGCACCGCCCTGTTCAGCACGATCTTCACGTCCCGCCTCGCGGACAACCTCGACGGCGTCTTCGCCGGGCTGCCCGCCGGGTCCGCCCCGGCCGGCGCCGAGGGCTCCTCCCTCACGCCCGAGGTCGTGGAGCAGCTCCCCGAGCCGCTCCACACCGGGGTCGTCGACGCGTTCACCGACGCGCTCGCCCCCGCGTTCTGGTACCTCCTGCCCCTCGTCCTCGTCGGGTTCGTCCTCGCGCTCTTCCTGCGCGAGGTGAAGCTCTCCGACGTCGCCGGGATGGTCGCGCGCGGCGAGGCCGTCGCGGACCACGGCGACCTCGTCGAGGACGCCCCCGCACCGGCCGCCGACGGCGCCGGGTCCCCCGACGCCGTCGTCGTCACGGCGAGCGGTGCCGGGACCCGCGACCACCCGGGGGACCGGGAGCGCGACGGCGCGCCGGTATCCTGACCGGGTGAGCACCCCGCCGTCGCAGCCCGCCGCGCAGCCGTCCCGCTACGGCCGCGCGGCGGGCCCGGTGCGCCCGTCGCCGGGCGACCGCATCAAGCCCAAGAAGCCCGCGAAGGTCCAGTTCGCGTCGACCACGCTCCTGCTCGAGGCGTTCCTCGTCGTGTTCGCCACGCTCGTCGCCTACGGCCTGAGGAACGTCCCGTACTCGCGCGGCCCCCTCGAGCTGCCGAACGCCGCGTCCATCTGGCTCGTCGGCGGCGTGCTCGCCGTCGTGCTCCTCGTGCTGTCGCGCACGGTCGGCACGCCCGGGGGCTACGTCGCCGGGTCCGTCGTCCAGGTGCCCGTCCTCGCCTTCGGGCTCGTCGTGCCCATGATGTTCGTCGTCGGCGGCCTGTTCGTCGTCCTCTGGGTCGTCTCGCTGCGCCTCGGCGGCCGCATCGACCGCGAGCGCGCTGCCTACGACGCCCAGCACCCCGAGACCGCGCCCAACGCCGACTGACGCCCGCACCAGCACCCGGACGAGCGCGGACGCCCCGCACCGCGCACCGCGCGCGGCCGGTAGGCTCGGCGACCATGACCGACGTCGCACCCGCACTGACCGAGACCATCGAGCGCACCCTCATCCTCGTCAAGCCCGACGGCGTCCGCCGCAGCCTGTCCGGCGAGATCCTGCGGCGCGTCGAGGCCAAGGGCTACACGCTCGTCGCCGTGCGCCTGCTCGACGCGACCCCCGAGCTGCTCGCCGCCCACTACGCCGAGCACGAGGGCAAGCCGTTCTTCCAGCCGCTCGTCGACTTCATGCTCTCCGGCAAGATCCTCGCGGTCGTCGCCGAGGGCCAGGGCGTCATCCCCGGCTTCCGCGCGCTCGCCGGCGCGACGAACCCCACCGAGGCGCTCCCCGGCACGATCCGCGGCGACCTCGGCCGCGACTGGGGCCTCAAGGTCCAGCAGAACCTCGTGCACGGCTCGGACTCGCCCGAGTCCGCCGCGCGCGAGATCGCGCTCTGGTTCCCCGAGCTCGGCTGACACGTTCTCGCCGGCGCCCCGTCCCGGTCTCCCGGGGCGGGGCGTTCGCTCGCCTGCTGGCCGGTTGGCGTGCGTGCGTGCGTGGGCGTGCGTCCGCCGGTGCCTGCGCGAGGGGGCGGGGCGGGTCTTCCATCCGCCGCTCGTCCCTCGCGGCTCCCGCCAGACCCGCCACGACCCGCCCCGCCCCTCGCTCCGGCACCGGCTCTGTGGTCGTCCCACCGCCCAGGGTCCGTCCCTCCCGCACCGGCTCGGTGGTCGTGCCTCGTCGCAGGTCTCGCCATCGGATCCCTGCGCTCGGGAACCAGCTCAGCGGTCGTGTCGCCGCCGACTCTTCGGCTCCTCGGGCGTCGATCGACGCCCGGGCCGCGCGGGGCGGAGATCCGCGGGTTCGTCGGGGGCCGCCACTAGGCTCGGGTCCGTGCACCTCAAGACCCTGACGCTGCGCGGCTTCAAGTCGTTCGCGTCCGCGACGACGCTGAGCTTCGAGCCCGGCGTGACGTGCGTCGTCGGCCCGAACGGGTCGGGCAAGTCCAACGTCGTCGACGCGCTCGCGTGGGTCATGGGGGAGCAGGGCGCGAAGACGCTGCGCGGCGGCAAGATGGAGGACGTCATCTTCGCCGGGACGGCGGGCCGGCCCCCGCTCGGGCGGGCCGAGGTGTCCCTGACGATCGACAACACCGACGGCGCGCTGCCGATCGACTACACCGAGGTGACGATCTCCCGCACGCTGTTCCGCAGCGGCGGGTCGGAGTACGCGATCAACGGGAGCGCGTGCCGACTGCTCGACATCCAGGACCTCCTGTCCGACTCCGGGCTCGGCCGCGAGATGCACGTCATCGTCGGGCAGGGCCAGCTCGACGCCGTCCTGCGCGCGACGCCGGAGGACCGCCGCGGCTTCGTCGAGGAGGCCGCGGGCGTCCTCAAGCACCGCAAGCGCAAGGAGAAGGCGCTCCGCAAGCTCGACGCGATGCAGGCGAACCTCACGCGGCTCGCGGACCTCACCACGGAGATCCGGCGCCAGCTCGGCCCGCTCGGGCGGCAGGCGGAGATCGCGCGCAAGGCCGCGACCATCCAGGCCGACCTCCGCGACGCCAAGGCGCGCCTGCTCGCCGACGACCTCGCGCAGCTCACCGCGACCCTCGAGCAGGAGATCGCGGACGAGGCGGCGCTGCGCGCCCAGCAGGCCGAGGTCGAGCGCGCGCTCGCCACGGCGCGCGACGGGCTCGGCCGTCTCGAGCGCGAGGCGGCCGAGGCCACGCCCGCGCTCGGCGCCGCGACCGACGTCTGGTTCCGCCTCTCGTCGCTGCGCGAGCGCCTGCGCGGCACGCAGACGCTCGCCGAGGAGCGCGTGCGCCTGCTCGGACGCCCCGAGGCCGCGCCGCGCGGCCAGGACCCCGACGAGCTCGAGGCGCAGGCGGAGCGCGTGCGCGCGACCGAGGCCGAGCTCGAGGCGGAGGTCGCCCGCGCGCGCGACGCGCTCGCGGCGGCCGTCGCCGAGCGTGAGGACGTGGAGCGGTCCGCCGGGGAGGCGGAGCGCGCCGTCGCGACGCTGCTGCGCGGCGCCGCGGACCGCCGCGAGGGCTTGGCGCGGCTCGCGGGGCAGGTCGCCGCGCAGCGCACGCGCGTGGAGGCGGCGGAGGCGGAGATCGGGCGCCTGCGGGAGTCGCTCGCCGAGGCCGAGCAGCGCGGCACCCAGGCGCGCACCGAGTTCGCGGTGCTCGAGACCCAGGTGGTCGGAGCCGAGGAGGGCGAGGAGGGCCTCGACGCCGAGCACGAGGCCGCGGCCGACGAGGTCGAGCGCACGACGGCCGCCGTGAAGGCGCTCGAGGACGAGGCCGCTGCGGCCGACCAGGAGCGTGCCACGTGGAGCGCGCGCACCGAGGCGCTCGAGCTGAGCCTCGACCGCAAGGACGGCGCGGGCGCGCTGCTCGCGGCCGACGGCGTCGGGGTCCTGGGGTCGCTCGCGGCGCTGCTCGGCGTCGAGGCCGGGTACGAGGACGCGGTCGCCGCGGCGCTCGGCCCCGCGGCGGACGCCGTCGCGGTCGAGTCCGTCGACGCCGCGGTCGACGCGCTGCGCTACCTGCGCACCGAGGACGCCGGACGCGCGGGGCTCGTCGTCGCGGGCGACGCGGCGGGCGAGGACGGCACGCCCGCGGGCGTGACGCTGCCCGACGGCGCGCGCTGGGCCGTCGAGGTCGTCACGGCGTCCGGCGGGACGGGCCGCGCGGTGCGGTCCCTGCTCGCCGGGGTGGCCGTCGTCGACGACCTCGCGGACGCGCGCGCCCTCGTCGCGCGCCACCCGGAGGTCGCCGTCGTGACGCGCGGCGGGGACCTCCTCGCCGCGACGCGCGCCTGGGGCGGGTCGGCGTCGGCGCCCAGCGTGCTCCACCTGCAGTCCGCGCTCGACGAGGCGCGCACCGCCCACGACGCCGCCGCCGCCCGCGCCGAGCGCGCGCGGTTCGCCCTCGTGGGCGCGCGCGAGGCCGAGCAGGCGGCGCGCGCCCGGTACGACGACACGCTCGAGCGGCTCAACGAGTCGGACGCGCGGCTCGCCGCCGTCGCCGAGCAGCTCGGCCACCTCGGCGCGACGGCGCGCTCCGCGGCCGCCGAGGCGGAGCGCGTCCGCGCGTCCCTCGCCCGCGCGTCCCAGGACCTCGACGACGCGCGGGAGGCGCTCGCAGGTCTCGTGGAGCGGCTCGAGGCCGCGGAGGCCGCGCCCGAGCAGTCCGAGGAGGCGGTGGCCGAGGCGACCTCGGAGCGAGACCGACTGCTCGCGCTCGCCTCCGCGGCGCGCACGGCCGAGACCGAGGCGCGGCTGGCGCTGCGCACGAGCGAGGAGCGCTCGCGCGCGGTCGCGGGTCGCGCGCAGTCGCTCGCCCGCGCGGCCGCCGCCGAGCGCGAGGCGCGCGAGCGC
>NZ_WMKA01000045.1 GCF_009711085.1 Cellulosimicrobium composti | reverse complement strand
GCGCGCGCCCGCCATCGCGGCGAGCAGCGGCGGGCGGGCGCCGGCCGGGCCGACCACGTCCGCCTCTCCGCGGGCGCGCACGTGCTCGACCGCGGCCGCGGCGGCGGGGTCGGCGAGCAGCGCGGGCAGGATGCCGGTGAGGTTCATGCGGTGGGGTCCCTCCGAGGACGGTGGTCGAGAGCGTCGGCGCCCGCGGGGCGGGCTCGGGTCGAGGACGGGGCGAGGACACATCGAGGACACGACGGGGCAGCACGAACGGCCCGGACCGAGGCTCGTCGAGGGTGGCGAGCGGGTCCGGGCTGCGGTCGTGCAGGACGACGCGTCCCAGCGTACGCCTCGGCGCCCACACGTCCTCCGAGGAGAGCGCGTCCGGTCGCGCGACGTTTTCACCCGGCCGACGCGCGGCACCCCCGGTGACACGGTCCCCGCCGCTCCGCCATGCTCGGGACGTGCCCCGCCGCACCGACCTCCCCGCGCCCGCGCGCACCCGGCCGCGCGCCGCCGCGCCCCTCGTGCTGCTCGCGCTCGTCGTCGCGGTCTTCGTCGCGCTCTGGGCCGCCTCGCACCTCACCGTCGCCGGGCAGCAGGCCGACGCCGGCGCGTTCCGCACGCTCGCGCCCCTGCACGACGTCGGGCGCGACGTCGCGGGTGCGCTCCGCCGCGGGCTGCCCGTGGCGTGCGCGGTCGTCGCGACCGTGCTCGGCCTGGTCGCGCTCGTGCGGCGGGCGTGGCGCGACCTGATCGCCGCGGTGCTCGTCGCGGTCGGCACCGCCGGCGTCGCGATCGGGCTGCGCGAGGTGCTCGTCCGGCCGGACCTCGGCGGCTACGGCTACGCGCACCAGACGTTCCCGAGCGGTCACGTGGCCGTCGTCGGCGGGCTGTGCGTCGCGGTCTGGCTCCTGTGGCCCTGGCCGTCCTCGCGCGCCGTGGCCGGGTGGGCCGGGCTCGCCGTCACCGCCGTCGCCGCGCTCGCGTCCGTCGTCACGTACGCGCACCGGCCGAGCGACGTCGTCGGGTCGCTCCTCGTCGCGACCGCGGCGGCGGTCGCCGTCGCGTGGGCGCTCGACGTGCCGTCGGGCCCCGCGGAGGCCCGACCGGACGCCCGGCCGGGCGACCGGCCCGCGCCGAACAACGCCTAGCGCGACCCGTCGAGGCCCGCGTAGAGGTCCTCGTACCGGTCGACGACGCGCTCCCAGGTGAAGTCCTCCACCCGGCGCCGGCCCGCGGCGCCGATCCGCTCGGCCCGCTCCGGGTCGTCGAGCAGACCGAGCACCGCGCCGGCGAGCGCCGTCGTGTCCTGCGGGTCGACGAGCACGCCGTCCACGCCGTCCGTGACGATCTCCGGCGGACCGCCCCGCACGGTCGCGACGAGCGGGCGTCCCGACCGCCACGCCTCCAGGACGACGAGCGGGGCCGCGTCCGCGCGGCTCGGCACGACGACGACGTCGGCCGCGGCGAGCCGCGCCGCCACCTCGGGTGGGTCGAGCCGGCCGGGGAGCTCGACGCGGTCCGTGAGCCCCGCCGCGTCGACCCGGCGGCGCAGGGCGCCCGCCGCGCTCCCGTCCCCGACGACGACGAGCCGCGCGCGGTCGCGCAGCGCCGACGTCGCGAACGCGTCGACGAGGAGGTCGAACCCCTTGACGTGCTCGATCCGGCCGACGGCGACGACCACGGGCTCGTGCGCGGGGGCCGTGCGGGGCGCGGGAGCGGGCGCGCCCGCCAGGTCGACGCCGTTCGGCACGACGACCGCGTCCGCGGCGCCGAACCGGACGAGGTCGTCCGCGACGACGCGCGAGCACCCGGTCACGGCCCCCGCGACGCGCACCGAGCGCTCGAGCGCCGCGCGCAGCAGGCGCGAGTGCTCGAACACCGCGTGGTCGTCCGCGAACGTCTCCCCGTGCGAGCTGACGACGACCGGCGTCCGGGTCAGCGTCCGCAGCGCGAGCGCGTAGGCGCCGTTCGGGCCGAAGCACTGCACGTGCAGGACGTCCGGTCGGAAGGCGCGGTACGCGCGCGCCCAGGCGAGCCCCGCCGCGGGGGCGGCGAGCGCGAAGCGCGCGACGTCGCCCGGCCGGGTCGACGGCTGCGGCGTCGGCAGGTAGCGCACGAGGACGCCGTCCACGCGGCGCGTGCCGAGGTGCTCGCCGCGGTCGACCGTCCAGACCTCGACCGGCGTCCCGCGCGACGCGAGCACGCGGGCGACGTGCCGCACGTGCGACTCGACACCCCCCGTGTGCGGGTCGAACGAGCTCGCGACGAGCGCCACCCGACGACGCGCTGCCATGCGCCCCTCACCCTCTCGCGGGACCGCCCGCGCCCGGTCGACGATCACCCGTTCATCACCCGCTCGCGCAGGTCCGACGGGGCGTCGGCGCCACTAGAGTGGGCCACTCTACCGACCGCGTCGACCGTCCCGGCCGTGCCGCACCACGTCGCGACGCCACGTCCCGAGGGGGATCGTTCCCGATGCCGCAGCTCGTCGTCGCGACCGTCGCGGTCGAGGTCCCCATGGGCGCCCAGGTGTACCAGGAGGAGGTCGCCGCGCGCGCCGCGGCGGCGCTCGCCGACGGCGCCTCCGGGTCGGCCGGGCGCGGCTGGTCGGTGGACCGCGCGGTGTTCCGCTCGCTGCGGTCCCCGCTGCCCGGGACGCGGCGCCTCCCGCTCGGCCGGCTCGCGTCCGCCGGCCCGGGCGTGCGTCGCGCCGTCGGCCGCGCGGTGTACCCGCGCGACGCCGTCGTGCACCGCGTGGGGCTCGACCTCCCGCCGCACCCGACGCGCGACGTCGTGGCCGTCCAGGACGTGGTCTCGTGGCGCTACGACGACGAGTCCGCCCCCGTGCGCGCCGCCGCCGAGGAGGTCCGCCGCGCCGCGGCGGTCGTGTGCGTGTCGGAGTTCAGCGCGGACGAGGCCGCCGAGGTGCTCGGCCTGGCCGAGCGGCCCGCGGTCGCCTACAACGGCGTCGACCCGGTGTACTTCGCGGCCGAGCCGCTCCCCCGCGAGCGCCTCGCGGCGCTCGGCGTGGAGGGCCCCTACGTGCTGCACGCGGGCGGCGCGTCGCGGCGCAAGAACCTCGAGGAGCTCGCCGTCGCGTGGCGCGCGGTCCGCTCCGCGCGGCCGGACCTCACGCTCGTCATGAGCGGGCCGCCGCACCCGCGGCGCACCGCGCTGTTCGCCGACCTGCCCGGGACGCGGCTCGTGGGTCGGCTGCCGGGCGACCTCATGCCGGGCCTGGTCGCGGGCGCAGCGGCCGTCGTCGTGCCGTCGCGGTACGAGGGCTTCGGGCTGCCCGCGCTCGAGGCGATGGCGGCCGGCGTCCCTGTGGTCGCGGCCCGCACGAGCTCGCTGCCCGAGGTCGTGGGCGACGGCGGCGTGCTCGCCGAGCCGGACGGCGCGAGCCTCGCCGAGGCCCTCCTGTGGGTGACGACGCGCGACGCCGAGGTCGAGACGCTCGTCGGGCGCGGCCGGGAGCGCGCGGCCACGTTCACGTGGGAGCGCAGCGCCGCGCAGCACGCGGCGATCTGGCGCGCGGTCGCCGCGCGCGGCTGACCTCCGGCCGCGCACGACGGCCGCCGTCGCACCGGACCTCACCCCGCCGGCTCCCAGGCCCGGACCGCGCTGATCGTCGCGATCCACTCGCTCTCCGTCGCGAGCGGGAGGAAGTCGGGGTGCAGCCCGCCCACGATCCCCGTGTAGTTCGCCGCGAGCACCGGCACGTCGCGCTCGGTCGTCATGGGGAGCGTGACGCGCACCGCCGTGACCTCGACGGGGTCGAACGAGAACAGGGCCACGCGGTCGAGGAACTGGTCGGTCTGCTCCGCGACGTCGCGCCACGCACCGTCGGGCGTGCGGACCGAGACGGTGTAGTCGCGCAGGCCGGACGTGCAGCACCGGATGCCCGCGGTCGCGACGGCGACGCGGTCGATCGTGCGCGTCCCGTCCGTGGTGATCTCGACGCCGGGAGCCTCGTCGACGGACCCGTCGGGCAGGCGCCCCGAGCGCCACGGGTCGCGCACCGCGAAGGTGCCCGACGTGACGACCGCCGGGTCGTTCGCGTCCTCGTGCGTCGAGGTCGCGGACACGGGCCGGCCCTCGAGCACGTCGTCGCCGAACGCCTCGACCGGCGCCACCTCGAGCGCGGTGCCCACGGGGGCGACGAGCAGCACGGGAGCGCCGTTCACCGGGACCTCGACGCCGCCCCCGGGGACCTCGAGGCCGCGCTCGGCGCCGTACGGGTCGCGCGCCGTCACGGTCACCGCACCCCTGCGCGCGGAGAGCCGGACGGTCGTCGACAGGTCCTCGCTCCACAGCGCGAGCAGCTCGGCTCCCCCGCGCTCGCCCGTGCCCGGCGCGCGCACGGCGTGCACGCCCGGCGTCCCGGTCGCCACGGGCTCCGGCGCGCCGAACCCGTCGAGGAACGGAGCGCTCGCCGCGAACGCCGCGCCCGCGGGCTTGACGTACTGCCCGTACTGGAGCAGCGACCACGAGTTCCCCGCCTCGCCGAACCCGCCCTCGGAGAAGAAGTACGTCCACTCGTCGACGCCCTCGAGCCCGTACCACAGGAGCTTGCGCACGACGTCGGACCCTCCGGCCCAGAAGTTCGCGACGCCGTCCGACCACCACCCCGACTCCGTGTCCCAGACCGGGACGTCGCCGCACAGCGAGAGCGCCTCGCGCAGCGCGTCGAGCTCGGCGTCGTCCGCGGAGAACCCCTCCTCCTCCCACGACCGGTTGAAGCCCGTGTACGGGTGGATCCCGACGACGTCGAGGGAGTCGCACCCGCCCGCCAGGACGAGGTCGACCCACCACGCGGGCTCGATGCCGAGCGTGTTGCCCCCGACCACCACGACGTCGGCGTCCGCGGCGCGCGCCCCCGCCGCGAACGGCGCCCCGACCTTCGCCTCGTAGACCGTCGCGTCCGCGAAGCCCGTGGCGTTCGGCTCGTTCCACGGCTGCCAGTACCGGACCTGCGGCGCGCGCTCGTGGACCGTCGCGACGATCTCGCGCACCCAGCCCTCCCACGTGCCCGCCTCGACCGCGGCCTGCTCCGCCTCGCCGCCCGAGCCGAGCTGGAGCGCCAGGACCACGCCCGTCTCCTCCGCGAGCTCGGCCGCCGCCACGAGCTCGGCGAACGGGTCGACTCCGGCCGGGTCCTCGCCCTCCTCCTCGTCCGGCGCGAACGCGGCGTTCGGCAGGGAGTCCCACACGAGGGCCGCGGGGTCGGGCTCGGCCGTCGGGTCGGGCACGATCGCGCCGAAGTCGAGCTGCGTGCGGTGGCTCCCCACGCCGAGCTGGTGCGCGAGCTCGACGCCGCGCAACGGTCCCGCGCCGCCCCAGTCGGCGCCGTCCGCGAGCACCCCCGGGTCGAGGCGGCTGCCCGCGGCGGCCACGGTGTACCGCAGGCACGTGCCGGACACGGCGTCGCCCGTCGCCGCGTCGACGAGCGCGGCGTCGACCTCGTACACGCCCGGTCGCGCGGCGGGCAGGTCGAGCGGGACCTCGCCGCCGTCGGCGGGCAGGTCGACGACGGTCTTCTCGCCGACGACCGGGTCCCACACGCGCGGGTCCCCCCGGACCTGGTACCGGAGGCGGTACGTGCCGGCGTGCGCGCCCCACGCGTCGTCGAACGCGGCGGCGACGCGCGGCTCCGTCCCGTCGGGGAAGACGCCGTAGGGCGCGTCGACGAGCAGCCCCGCCCCGAGGCCGAGCCCGCCGAACAGCTCCTCGTTCGCCGCGTTGTACTTCACGGGCGCGCCGAGCTGGTAGGCCATGCGGTCGGCGGTGATCTCGGTGATCGAGAACCCGCCGTCCTCGCCGTGGGTGAGCACGTAGTACGGCGCGTCCCCGGCCGTGCCGTCGCGCAGGACGGGCGTGCGCTCCCAGAGGGCGAACGGCTGCTCGAGGTCCTTGTGCGTGTCGGGCCAGACGCCGCGGAACACGCCGTCGCTCCCCCACCACCGGAACCCCAGGTTCTCGTCCGCGACGACGAGGCCGTCCCCCGCCGGGCCGGTCGTCGCGCCCGTCGTGTCGTCGAGCCACGGCACGCGGGGGACGCCGAACGCGCGGCCGCGCTCCCACGAGGCGCCGAGGCGGCTCCCCGGCACCTCGCCGTCCGGGCCGACCGCGCGCACGTCGAGCGAGCGGCGCTCGTCGTCGCGCTCGTCGGTCTCCACGAGCGCCGTGCCGTCGGGCAGCTGGGCGAGCACGGCGCCCTCGAACGGGACCTCGTCGAGGACCTCGCCGTCGTCCGCGACCTCGTGCAGCACCGTGCCCGCCTCCTGGACCCCGACGACGGTCCGGCCGTCGACGGTCCACCGCACGGTGCCGTAGAGGTCGAGGAGGTCACCCGCGGTGTGCTCGCCCTCGGGGATCGTCGCCGTCCACGTCCGGGACCCGTCCGGGGCGACCTTCACCAGGTCGCGCCGCCGCTCGAGCGTGTCGAGGAGGTAGACGCTCCCGTCCGCGTCGACCTCGAACGAGTCGGTCCGGAACGTCTCGCTCGCGGCGTCGCGGTCGAGCGCGACGGGCGTCGTCGCCTCGACGTCGCCGGTCGCGAGGTCGTAGCGCGTCACCGTGTACGTGGCCTCGCGGTCCCACTCGAGCACGTACGCCGCGCCGTCGAGGACGCGGAACGTGACCAGGTCGCCGTCGTCGAGCGTGACGACGTCGTCGACGACCGTGCGGATCCCGCCGAGGTCGCCGGAGTCGACGCCGTCGTCGGTCACCTGCTCCAGGCGCGGGAAGCCGCACAGCGGCAGCGCACCGGACTGCGTGACGGGCGCGGTCGCGGGGACGGCCGAGGGGGTGAACATGCCCGCCGTCGCGACGTCCGGCTCGGGCGAGGTCCCGCCGCCCCCGAGCGCGACCGCGGCGACGACCGCCGCGACCGCGGCGACGACGCCGCTCACGGCGGTGACGTCGGCGCGGCGGTGCGCCCGGGCGTCGTCCTGGTCCGATGTCATCCGCGGCCTCGCCCTCGTGAGGCGGCACGGCGTGCCGTCCAGGCGATCGTAGGACCGGCGTGCCCGCCCTCCGAGGGCCTCCGGGCACTTTCACCCGCCTTCGTCCGGGTCTGCGCGTGATTCACCCGATCGACCCGGCCAGGACCGCTGCGCGGACGACTATCTTTCATCTGTGCAGGCGACCACAGAACCCGCGATCCGCGTCGCCGGGCTGGGCAAGACGTACCGGCTCGGTGCGTTCGGCGAGCGCCCGTCGACCGCGGCAGCCGCCGCGATCCAGTGGGTCCGGTCGACCGGCAAGCAGAAGTACACGCTCTTCGACGCCCTCGACGACGTCTCGTTCGAGGTGCCGCACGGCGAGGCGCTCGGCATCGTCGGGCGCAACGGCGCCGGCAAGTCGACGCTCCTCAAGATCCTCACGCGCGTCACCGCCCCGACTCGCGGGCGCATCGAGCTCAACGGCCGCGTCGGGTCGCTCCTGGAGGTCGGCACGGGGTTCCACCCCGAGCTCACGGGCAAGGAGAACATCTACCTCAACGGCGCGATCCTCGGCATGACGCGCAAGGAGATCACCCGGCGCTACGACGAGATCGTCGCGTTCTCGGGCATCGAGAAGTTCCTCGCGACTCCGGTCAAGCGCTACTCGTCGGGCATGTACGTGCGCCTCGCGTTCTCGGTCGCGGCGCACCTCGACACGGAGATCCTGGCGATCGACGAGGTGCTGGCCGTCGGCGACGCCGAGTTCCAGCGGCGCTCGATCCAGAAGATGCGCGAGGCCGCGCGGGGCGGGCGCACCGTGCTCTACGTGAGCCACCAGCTCCAGACGGTCCAGGCGCTGTGCACGTCGGCCGTTCTCCTCGACCGCGGCACCCTGAAGTACTCGGGCTCGGTCGAGGGGACGCTGCAGGCCTACCGCGACAGCTTCGAGAGCTTCGCCGCCGCGCAGTCGGACCCGGCCAAGCGCCCGGGCAACGGCAACCTGCGGCTGTCGTCCGTCCGCATGGAGGACGAGTTCGTCAAGTCGTCGCAGGACATCGTGGTCGACTTCGAGGCGCCGCCGAGCAGGAACCTCGTCGGGACGTACTTCGTCTCGATGCACATCAACAACGACCAGGGCACCGTGATCGCGCAGTGCGACTCGCGCCTCGTCGGCAAGTGGTTCGACCCGGAGAAGCCCCAGAAGGGCCGGCTCGTGGTCCGCGACCTGTGGCTCAAGCCCGGCCAGTACACGGTCGACGTGTACGCGTGCCAGGCAGGCGTGCTCGACGCGTGGGAGGGGGCGTGGCGCTTCGAGGTGCTGCCCGACCTGCCCTACCCCGAGTTCACGGAGCAGTCGAGCACCGAGAAGGGCATGGTCTTCGTGAACTTCGACTACGAGGGGGTCTGACGTGGAGCAGAGCGTCCAGCGCACCGTCATCACCCCGCCCGGCCGCCTCAACCTGCCGTCGTGGCGCGAGCTGTGGAACGCCCGCGAGGTCGCGGTCCGCCTCGCCCTGCGCGACATCATCGTCCGGTACCGCCAGACGATCTTCGGCATCACGTGGGTGATCGCCCAGCCGCTCGTCAGCGCGGGCATCTTCACCGTCGTGTTCGGGCAGATCGCCGACCTGTCCACGGGCGACGAGCACATCCCGTACTTCCTCTTCACGCTGGCCGGGATGCTCGCGTGGAACCTCTTCAACGGGTCGCTCGGCCGTGCGTCGGGCTCGATGGTCGGGAACCAGTCGCTCGTCCAGAAGGTCTTCTTCCCGCGCCTCCTCGTCCCGGTGTCGAGCCTCGCGTCGGTCGTCGTGGACTTCCTCGTCGCGCTCGTGCTCGCCGTCGTGCTCCTGTTCGTCTACGGGGTCAACCCGGGTTGGGCCGTCCTGCTGCTGCCCGTGTGGATCCTGCTCATCCTCATGGTCGGCACCGGCATCGGCCTCGCCGCGGCCGCCTACATGGTCAAGTACCGCGACGTCGGCTACGTCCTGCCGTGGCTCGTGCAGATCCTGCTCTACGCGAGCCCCGTCGCCTACGCGCTGTCGGAGGTCCCGGCGAACCTGCGCTGGTTGTTCGACATCAACCCCGTCACCTGGTTCCTCGAGGGCTTCCGGTGGTCCCTGCTCGGGACGGAGGCGCCCGTGACCTGGCAGGTCGTCGCGCTCGTCGTCGCGGCGCCGCTCATCCTGCTCGCCGGCACGCTCGTCTTCCAGAAGAACGAGCGCGAGTTCGCGGACTACATCTGATGCGACTCGCCGCGTACGTGCTGCTGGCCGACCCGAGCTTCCTCGCGGCGAGCCTGCGCGCCTACTACGACCGCGTCGACCGCATCGTCCTGTCCTACGACGAGACGTCGACCTCGTGGACCGGCACCCCCCTTCCCGTCGACGAGTGCCTCGCGATCGTCAAGGAGCTCGACACCGACGACAAGTGCGTGCACGCGCCGGGCCGCTTCGCGCGGCTCGACGAGCACCCCCTCGACAACGACACGTTCCAGCGCCAGACCGCGCTCGACGAGGCGTCGCGGGACGCCGACTGGGTCCTCCAGCTCGACACCGACGAGGTCATGCTCTCCCCGGACGCCTTCGTCGGGTCGCTCGGACGCGCCGAGGCGGCGGGCGCCTCCGGGCTCGACTTCCCGTCCCGGTGGCTCTACTCGCGCGTCGCGCCGGGACGGTACCTCGAAGCGAGCTCGCGGCTGGGGCGGCCCGCCGCGTCCTATCCCGGGCCGCTGGCGGTCCGTGCGGGGACGCGGCTCGTCCACGCCCGGCAGGCCGACGTCCCGCTCTACCGCGTGGACCTCGGCCCCTGGAACACCGACCCGGCGCGCCCGCGCGACGCGATCGTCCACGAGGTCGTGGACCCAGGGGCCGCCGTCCTCCACTTCTCGTGGGTCCGCCGGCCCGAGGCGATGCGCCAGAAGTTCGGGTGGTCGGGGCACACCGCCCACTACTCCCGGCCCGGGGTCTACGAGTCGTGGGTCGAGCGCACGCGCCATCCCCGGCGCACGGCTCTCACCTCTCCCTTCCGCCGTCGCGACTGGTTCCGCCTCGTGACCGTCCCCGAGCCGCCGGGAGGTGAGCCGTGAGCCTCAGCGTGAGCGTCGTCGTCGTGACCTACGGGCGCCCGGACAGCGTGCGCGAGTGCCTGGAGCACCTGCAGAGGCTCGACACGCCGCCGCTCGAGGTGGTCGTCGTCGACTCCACCCCGGCCGACACCACGCGCCGGCTCGTGCGCGAGGAGTTCCCCGAGGTGCGGCTGCTGCACAGCACCCTGGGCCGCGGCACGACCCCCGAGTCGCGCCAGATGGGGTTCGCCGTCACGCGCGGCGACGTCGTCGCCTTCGTCGACGACGACGCGTACGTCGCGCACGACTGGCTCGACGAGCTCGTCGCGCCGTACGCCGACCCGGACGTCGTGGCCGTCGGTGGCCGGGCGGACAACGGCATCCCGGGCGAGGAGCACGAGGGCCTCGACCGGATCGGCAGGCTCCTGCCGGACGGGCGGCTCACCGGGTACTTCGCCGCGGACCCGGGCCGGACCGTCGAGGTGGACCATTTGCTCGGGGCGAACATGTCGTTCCGGCGCAGCGCCCTCGAGGCGATCGGCGGCATCCGCGGCAACTACCCCGGGACGTGCCTGTGCGAGGAGTCCGACATCTCGCTGCGCCTGCGCGCGACGGGCGGCCGGCTGCTCTACACGCCGCGCGCCGTCGTGCGGCACATGGCCGCGCCCTACGGGATCGGCGGCAAGCGGTTCGACCGCCGCTACCTCTACTACGCGCGGCGCAACCACGTCGTCATGCTCGTGCGGAACTTCGGCTGGCGCGACCCGATGGTGCGCCGCTACGCGCGGACGACGTGGCGCGCGCAGTCGAGCTACTTGTGGGCGGTGCGCAGCCGCCTCGGGCCGACGATGGCCGACGGCTCACCGCGCTCGCTCCTGCGGCGCGTGACGGCGCCCGTCGTGCTGTCGCGCGCGGCGGCGGAGCTGTGGGGGCTCGCCGTCGGCTTCCCCGCGGCGCTCGTCGCGCGGAGGAACGACCGTGCGGACGGTGTCGCGACGCCATGAGCCCGCGCACCGAGGAGCGCGCGCCTGAGGGGGCGGCACCGAGCCCTCGACGCCTCGTCCATGTCATCACGCCCGGCGACCACTTCTCACCCCGGACCGGAAGCGCGGTTCCCACCGTCGTCGACGGCCTGAGCCGTCACGCCCGGCCCGACCGGCCGCGCCCGGCGGTCGTCGTCGCGGCCGGGACCTACCCGGACCGCTACGACAGCGCCGAGGTCCTCGAGTACGCCCCGGCCCGCGCCCGTCGCGCGGACCGCTGGGTCGACGCCGCGGCCGGACGCCTCGGGCTCCCCCGCCCGGGCGCGCGCCGCGTGCTCGGCGCGACGGTCGCCGCGCAGGCCCGGTGGGAGCCGAGCGTGGTCCTCGCGCACAACGCGCCCGCTCTCGTGCCGCTCGTGGACGCCGAGCGTCACACGCCCGTCCTCTACGCGCACAACCAGGTGCTCGGGGCGTGGTCCGAGCGCGACGCCGGTCGCGCGCTCGACCGGGCACCCGTGATCGTGTGCGTGAGCGACCATCTCGCCGACGCCGTGGCGAGCAGGCTCCCCGCGCGTCTGCGCGCCCGCGTGCGCACGGTGCGCAACGGCGTCGACTCCGCCGCCTTCGGCGTGCCACGCCCGCCGCGCGGCGACACGCTGCGAGTCGTCTACGTGGGCAGGGTGATCCCCGACAAGGGCGTCCACGTGCTCCTCGACGCCGTCGTCGCGCTGGCCCGGCCGGACGTCGAGCTGACGATCCTCGGCCGGCCGGGGTTCGCGGCGGACGCCCCCCTCACGGGCTACGAGCGTGAGCTGCGCCGGGCGGCGGAGCGCGCCGCGGGACCGGTGCGCTTCGGCTCGTTCGTCCCGCGCCCGGAGCTGCCCGCTCTGCTCGCCGCCGCCGACGTCGTCGTCGTCCCCTCGGTCTGGCCCGAGCCGTTCGCGCTCACCGCCCTGGAGGGCATGGCAGCCGGCGCAGCGGTCGTGGCGTCCGACGTCGGGGGCGTGCCCGAGGCCGTCGGCGACGCGGGCGTCCTCGTGCCGCCGGGGCAGCCGAGGGCTCTCGCGGACGCGCTCGAGTCGCTCGCCGACGACGCCACGGCCCTCGACCGCGCAGCGCGCGCGGCGGTCGAGCACGCAAGGCGGTGCGACTGGAGCGTCGCCGCCGCGCGTCTCGACGAGGTGCTCAGCGAGGTCACGGCCCTGGACGCGGGCTCCGGGAGCGACCGGTGAGCGCGCTGCGGGCGCGCACGGTCGCCCTCGAGGACCTCACCCCCGCGGACCACGAGCGGTGGGCCGACCTCGTCGACCGCGCGGTGGAGCCGAACCCGTTCCTGTCGCCCGCCTACCTCGCGACCGCGGCACGGCACCTGCCGGCCGCGCGGGGCATCGTCGCCGTCGTCGTCGAGGACGACGACGCCATGCACGCCTTCCTGCCCCTGAGCCGCGCACAACGCTTCGCGCGGACGCCCCTGCGGTACGCGACGACGGCCGGGCCGTTCCTCGGCTCGGAGGCCCCGCTGTGCGTCCCGCTCGTCGACGCCGAGCGGCCGGTCGAGACGCTCGGGGTGCTCCTCGATCACCTGTCGACACGCGCGTCCGGACTTCCCGGGCTCCTCGAGCTCACGCTCGTGCCGGTGGGGGGTCGCTTCGACGAGGCCCTCGTGGCCGCGTGCCGCGAGCACGACGTCCCCCTCGTGGAACGCTACCGGTTCGAGCGGGCGGCGTTCGTGCCGACCGCCAGCGGACCGCCGCCCCACCAGGCGCTGAGCACGTCGCGGCGCAAGCAGGTCGAGCGGCTCAAGCGACGTCTCGAACGCGCCGTGGGACCGCTCGTCATGACCGACGCCGGTCTCGACCCGGACGCGTTCGACGAGTTCGTGCGGCTCGAGGCCGCGGGGTGGAAGGGCACGACGGACGAGGGCGGCGCGCTCCAGGTCGTGCCCGGCGCGCTCGACTGGTTCACGGACGTCGTCGACGACCTGCGGGCCCGCGGCCGGCTCCACCTGTTCGTGCTCACCGCCGGGGACGAGGTCGTGTTCATCTCCGTGGTGCTCCGCGCGGGCGACCGCCTGTACTCTCTCATGGACACCTACGACGAGCGGTTCGCCAAGTTCAGCCCGGGCTCGATCGGCCGCGTCCTCGAGCAGGAGCACGTGCTCTCGCACACCGACGCGTCCCTGTTCGACCCGTGCCTGCACCCCCGCTACACGGTGCCGAGCGGTCTGTACCGCGACCGCCGGACCCTGCGCGGGATCGTCGTCGCCCCGCGCGGGGTCGTCGGCCGCGCGCTGCTGCGCAACTCCGCGAGCCTCCGCGCGCTCGCCACCCGGGCCGGCGACGCCGTCGCCCGGGTCCAGCGTGTCCTGGCGCGCGGGCGTGGCCTGATCGACCGTCCGGGCGCGACGAAGCGTCCGGTCCCGACGACGGACGCGAGTCCCGAGTCGGTGCAGCCCTCACCGCAGGAGCCGTCATGACCAGGACGCAGACGCTGCACGTCGCCGCGACCACCTACACCTCTCGCACCCTCGCGGTGCGCGGCATCCCGGGCGACGACGTCGCCGCGTGGAGCGCGCTCGCGCACCGTGCCGCCGAGCCCAACGTCTTCTTCGAGCCGGAGTTCCTCCTGCCGACGGTCTCCTCCTTCGACCCCGACGGAGGCGTGCGCCTCCTCGTCGTCGAGCGCGCCGGGGAATGGGTCGCCGTCATGCCGTACGAGATGGTCCCGGGCGACCGCCACTGGCCGCGCCGCCACGCGTCGAACGACGGTCCCGTCCTCAACCAGGTCACCTCGCTCGGCTCGCCGCTCCTCGCCGCGGCGGACCCGGACGCGGCAGCCGCCACGCTCGTCGCCGCGCTGCGTGCGCACGCCCGCGAGCTCGGCCGTGCGTTCGCGTTCGCCTACGTCGCCGACGACGGGGCGGCCGGCGGAGCGCTCCGTCGCGCGCTCGAAGGCGCTCGGGTCACGCTGCACGTCTGGGGCGGGGACGACCGCGCGGCGGTCCGCTTCGCCGAGCTGTCGGACGACGAGGACCCGCTCGCGCACGTCCCGCGGTCGCGCGCCAAGGCGGTCCGGCGCCGGGTGCGTCGACTCGGGGACGAGCTCGGGCAGCCGGTCGCGCTCTCCGCGAGCGCGCTCGTCCCGGTGACCGACCCTGCCGAGTTCCTGGCGTTCGAGCACGAGACGTGGAAGGCGGACCCTGAACGGAACGGTCCCGGCTTCTCCCGTGTCGAGGGCGGAGAGGCGTGGTTCAGCGAGGTCTTCTCCGCGTACGCCGCGATGGGGAACGCCTCGATCGTCGCGCTCGTCGCCGCCGGGGTCACGCTCTACATGGCGGGCTTCCTGCGCTCCGGCTCCCACGTGTTCGCGTGGTACGACGAGTACGCCGACCGCTTCGCGCGGTTCGCGCCCGGCGTCGTCGGCCGGCTGCTGACGATACGGCTGTTCGCCGCCGACCCGAGCGTCACGTTCCTCGACTCGTGCATGCACCCGTCGCTGTACCCCGACCAGAACGAGCTGTACCCGTCGCGGCTGCGCACCGCGTCGTACACGGCGGCGCTCGGCCCGCGGCCGGTCGGCTGGGTCCTGCGGGCCGTCCCCGTCCTGGGCCGGCTCCGGCGCCGCCTGGCACGACGGGCAGCGCCGGCACCCGCCGCGGCGGCGGCCACCGGGTCGGCGGCCACCGGGTCGGCGGCCGCCGCGGACTGAGCCCGGAGAAGGTCAGGAGCCGGGGAAGCTCCCCGCCGCGAGGGACGCGACCTCGGCGGGGCTCAGCGCGCGGTCGAGGAGGAGCACGTCGTCGACGGCGCCCTGGAGGGGGTAGCCGCCGCCCGGCTGGTCGCCCACGAGCAGCGGCCGGTCGTTCGTCCCGACGGCGGCGGGACCGACGACGGAGCCCTGCTCGACGCCGTCCACGTACAGACGCACGCGCGTGCCGTCGAACACGCCCACGAGGTGCGTCCAGGTCTGCCCGTCCACCGGGTACGACGAGGTCGCGTTCGCCCGGAACGTGTCGCCGGAGGTCGCCTGGTTCACCCGGAAGAACGCCCTGCCCGCGCTGGACAGCCCGATCTCGTACCCGTCGTGCGTCGCGAGCACGGCCTTCTTCACCACGTACTGGGTCGCGACACGCTCGGGCCGCACCCACGCCGCGACCGTCATCGGGCCCGAGACGTCGAGCGTGGCGGAGTCGGGCACGCTCACGCGGCCCGCCGAGCCGTCGAAGCGGACGGCCGTCCCGGCGACGCCCGCGACGCGCGAGACGCCGCCCGAGGCCAGCGCGCCGTGCACACCCCATCCCGAGCCGTCGGTCGCGGTCGAGCCCGTCTCGTCGAAGCGCCACGCGCCACGCGCACCGGCGGTGAGCAGCACGCGGACGGTGACCGTCGCGGGTTCCGACCACGCGCCGTCGGCTCCCGCGCGCACGGCGAACGTCGTCGTCCCGGTGAACCCGGGCGCGGGCGTGAACCGGACGCCTCCACCCACCGGGTCGGTGACCTCGGCGGTACCGGACGCGGGCGGCGTGACGACCTCGAGGGTCGCGCCCGGGCTCCCGGAGACCACGACGGTCCCCGAGACCGCGGCCCCGGCGACGGTCGAGAGCGCGAGGTCCTCCACCACCGGGGGCGCGACGGGCTCGACCGGCTCCGTCGGGTCCGTGCCCGGCTCCGTCGGATCGGCACCCGGCTCCGTGGGGTCCGTGCCCGGCTCCGTCGGGTCCGTGCCCGGCTCCGTCGGGTCCGTGCCCGGCTCGGTCGGGTCCGTGCCCGGCTCGGTCGCGCCCGGGTCGGTGGAGCCGGCACCGGGGTCGGTCGAGCCGGCCGTGCCGGCGTAGAGGGCGGCGACCTCGGACGCGCTCAGCGCACGGTCGTACAACCGCACCCCGTCCACCGCCCCCTTGAACGGATACCCCCCACCGGACTGGTCACCGATCACCAACGGCAGCGCGTTCGTCCCCACCGCCGCCGGACCCGCCACCGACGCCTGCTCCACACCGTCCACGAACAACCGCAACCGCGACCCGTCGAACGTCCCCACCACGTGCGTCCACGTCGACCCGTCCGCCACCGCCGCCGCCGGCGCGTTCACCCGGAACGCGTCCCCCGACGACGCCTGGTTCACCCGGAAGAACGGCCGACCCGTGCTCGCCACGCTCAGCTCGTACCAGTCCACCTCATACGACTGCGCCTTCTTCACCACGTGCTGCGTCGCCACCCGCTCCGGCCGCAACCACGCCGCCACCGTCATCGTCCCCGCCAGGTCGAGACCGGCGGAGTCGGGCACGGAGACCTTGCCGGACGCCCCGTCGAAGCGCAGGGCCTTGCCGCTGCGTCCGGCGACCCACGTCGTGCCACCGCTGATCGCGCCGTGGTGGCTCCACCCCGAGGAGTCGGCGGCGACGAGCCCGGAGCCTGCGTCGAGGTCCCAGCGTCCGCGCGCGCCCGCCTCGGACGTGACCGCGACGCTCACCCGCGCGACCCCCGACCAGAGGTCTCCGGCCAGGACGCGGAAGGTGAAGGCGTCGGTCCCCACGTACCCCGCGGTCGGCGCGTACCGGAACGACCCCGTGGACGCGTTCGTCACCTCGGCCGTGCCGTGCGCCGGCGGCTGGACGATCTCGAAGTGCAGCGGTGCGCCCACGGGGGACGAACCCTGGAGCGTGCCGGTGGCGACGCCGCCCATGACCGTCGACGCCGCCCCGTCGGTCGCCGTCGGGGCCCCGAGCTCGGTCCACCCGAGGCGCGCCGTGCCGGTCGTCGCGCTCGACGCCGCTAGGACGACGGCCTCACCCGGGACGTTCGCCTTGGAGCCCGTGACGTTGTTGTACGACCCGTCGAGCACGAGGTCGGGCGCGCCCGAGAAGTCGATGTCGTCGAGCGGCGTGACCTTCCCGAGGATGTCGTCGAGCTGCTCGCTCGCGGTGTAGAGGACCCGCAGGAACCCGGTCTGCTCGTCGACGAGCACGATGGGCCGCGTCCCGCGGCGGTCGACCTCGTGCACCGGGTCCCACGTGCCGTCGGGACGGCGCACGAGGAGACCGATCGTCGTCGCCGAGGGGCTGTCGTAGGACGTCTTGACGGCCGCGTACAACGTCCCGTCGGACGTCGCGGCCGCGTTGAGGTGGTCGTCGGCGAACCCGTCGCCGATGGGGAGCGCCGACGACTGGGCCGGCCTCTCGTCGGCGCCCCACGCCGTCGGGGCGGCCCCGTCGACGTGGGTGCGGAAGCCGAACCGCCGCGTCGCCTGGTCGGACCACATCACGCCGACCTTGCCGCCCGGGATGGCTGTCACGAGCGCGATGTCGTCCTCGGTGATCCCCGACGCGAGCGTGACGGGCGCGGAGAACGAGGCGTACGGCGCGTCCGCGTACCGGACCTGGACGGCCGACGCGGTGTCGGAGGCGACCCACATGCGGCCCGTCGTGTCGACGTCGAGCGTCGCCGTCTCGCTCCCCGGGAGCGACAGCGCGGTCGCCGCGGGACGCGCGGTCCACGGCACGTAGGAGCTCGTCGCGGGCGCGTGCTGGAGGGAGACAAGGGAGCTCGACGACCCGTGGAGGAGGACGTGCACGACGTCGCCGACCTGCTTGACGTCGGCCCGGACGTCGGTCCGCGACGACACGAGGGTCACGTTGGTCCACGCGGCACCGTCGTAGCGCCACACCCAGGTCCCGGCGGGGCTCGTGCTCGCGGACGCGAGCACCGCCCACCACGTGCCGTGCGCGAACCACGTCTTCGACTGCGGCTTCTCGCCGGTGTTCCCGGTGAGCGGGATGCCCGCTGCCGTGAGCGAGGTCGTGGCGTCCGGAGCCGCGGCCGGGGCGTCGGGCTCGGGGGCGGCCGCGGTCGCCGGCTGCCACGAGAGGCCGACGAGCCCCTCGGACGCGGGGACCTCGACCTCCACGAGGTACTGCTCGCCCGCCCGCGCGTCGACCGTGGCGGCGGACGTCGTGACGTCGCCGTCGTCGTCGTTCGTCGCGACCACCGGCCCGCGCGCCGAGCCCTCGCGCACGCGCAGGACCGTGTCGAGCTCGCTGCCCGCGGTGGAGAACGTGACCGGCCCGGACGCCGGGGCGGTCCAGGACCACCACAGCGAGCGCGCGACGACGCTCGGCGTCCCGGGTCCGCGGTGCGACTCCGGGAAGTTCGGGGCGACGTCCTGCCCGACGGCACCCCCGACGACGCGAGCCTCGGCCGCGACGTCGCCGACGACGTCGTCCGCCGCGGCCACGGCCGGGGCGGGCCCCCACCCGCCGGGCTCGGACGCGGTGACGAGGACGCCCACGCCCAGGGTGACGGCGACCAGCGCGGCGACCGCCCGAGCGTGGCGCCGGTGGGGTCGGGAGGGAACGGACATGATGACCTGCCAGTCGTGTGTGCTCGGACTCTCAGCGAGGGAAACAGCGCTCGCCCCCCGGGCGCACGTACCACCTCCGATCGAACCACGGTCACGGCCCTGGACGGGAGTGCATCCGGGCAAGTTCACCCGCGCGAGGGCTACTGGACGTCTCCGCGGGGGCCGTACCTTACTGTCTGCTGGTCGGTCGCCGGCGCACACGTGTTCCGGAGACGGATGGGGAGGTTCCAGATGCGCGAGCCCCGGGCGTCGGACGACGGCAGGACCGCAGGTGGCGGCACGGACGGCGTCCTGGTCGCCGACCGCGCCGCGACACCGGTCGAGCGCTTCTCCCCCTCCGCGCTGACCTACGCGTACGACGCGGCGCGCGGGACGTTCGCCCACCAGTACGACCGCGACCTGCAGCTGGTCGTGCTCTGGTCCGACGCGCGCCCGCACGAGGCCGAGGTCCTGGAGATCCTGCGGCGCGAGCTCGTCGTGCTCGCCGAGATCGAGGTCCGCTGGTCGCCGGACGAGGTCGTCACGAACTTCGAGCGCCTCTACGGCCAGGAGCTGTGGGGCACGTCCCCGAAGCCCGAGCAGGTCGGGGCGGGCCCGTTCCTGCTCGTCGTCGTCGAGGACCCCGACCCGCGGTACGGGTACCGCAGCAACGTCACCGGGTACGTCGAGCTGACGAACCTCGCGGTCGCGCGCGCCAAGGCCGCCGCCCGGTCGCTCGTCGGCGGGTACCGGATCCACTCCAGCAACAACATCCGCGAGTTCTTCCACGACGCGACGCTCGTGCTCGGCGAGGACCGCCTGCGGTCCGTCCTCGCGCACACGGGTGACGAGCCGTACCGCGAGGTCGTGTCGGACGACGTCGTCGGGAGCGGGG
Source organism: Cellulosimicrobium composti (assembly GCF_009711085.1). Lineage (GTDB taxonomy): Bacteria > Actinomycetota > Actinomycetes > Actinomycetales > Cellulomonadaceae > Cellulosimicrobium > Cellulosimicrobium composti. The sequence goes on along the minus strand of NZ_WMKA01000045.1, from coordinate 12,738 downwards.
GGTGGCGCGACCTCGCCGAGCTGTTCGGCGTCCTTCGTCTGACGAGCGAGTACGTCGTGCTGCGCAACGCGGAGGACCTGCCGGTCGCCCTGGAGGAGGACCGCGAGATCGACGTGCTCGCGCGCGACCGCACCGACCTCGCGGCCGTGGCCGGCGCGCGACCGCTCGACCCGGGCGGGCAGGGCGTCCAGCACGGCTGCCTCGTCGCCGGGGAGCAGGTCGTGCTCGACGTGCGCGAGGTCGGCGACGGCTACCTCGACCGGCGCTGGCAGGACGACCTGCTGCGGCGACGCGAGTGGCACGCGGGCTGCGTCGCGGTCCCCCGCGTCGACGACCACTTCTTCTCGCTGCTCTACCACGCGAAGGTGCAGAAGCCGGCCGTGAAGCCGGTGTACGTGCCGCGGCTGCGCGCGCTCGCGCGCGAGGTCGGCCTGCCCGCCGACGTCGCGGAGCGCATCACCGACGACGACGTCGCGGCGAGCGTGCTCGACGGCTTCCTCTCCGCCCACGGGTACGGCCTGCCGCGCAGCGAGGACGCGGGCGTGCACCGCAACGACGCCGTCGTCGAGAGGTTCCGGCTCACCTCGGTGGAGCCGACCGCGCTGTCCCTCGCACGCACGGAGCTGTGGCACGCGGCGAGGCACTCGCGCGCGGCGGAGCTCGCCGCGCGGTCGACGCTCCTGCGCGGCGCGTTCCGCGGCGGCCGCGCGGCCGTGCGACGGGCCCGCCGCCTGGTGCGCAGGGAGGCGGGCTCGTGACGGAGACCCAGCCCGAGGGGCCGGTCGGCCCCGCCACGACCGGCGCACCGATCGGGCGCGACGTGCGGCCGGAGCCGGGCGTGCGGCGCACGCTCACGAGCCGGGTCCTGGGCCGCGCCAAGCTCGTGTACCTCTTCGGCTGCCCGGTGACCTCGACGTTCGTCAAGAGCACCGACTACGCGGTGACCGTGTACACGACGACGCGCGGGCAGGCGACGGTCGGCAAGTTCTTCGCGCGCGGCGAGCTCGGGCGCTCGGGCTTCGCCGCGGAACGGCTCGCGGCGGACGTCGTCGGCGACCGCGCGTGGCGCATGCCGGTCGTGCGCTGGCACCGGCGAGGGTTCACGGTGCCGCGGCTGCCCGACGAGGCGCGGCTCGACCTCGCGTGCCGGGACATGAACCGTGCGCAGCGGCTCGAGGCCGGCGTGTGGGCGCTCGACGTGCTGCTCGAGATCTACCTGCTGGGCTACCTGCACGGGGACCTGCAGCCCCACAACGTCTGGCTCCTCGACGGCCGGCTCGTCGCGACGGACTTCGAGACGTTCTCGAAGCGGACCCCGGGCATCCCGTTCCTCGACTCGGGCGACGTCACCGGCAACGACCCCGCGCCCCGGCCGCGCCCGCTGGACCCCGCGTTCGACCCGGACGACGACTGGTCGTTCCACCACGTGCTCGGCGTGAGCCTCGAGGACGCCGTGCAGGGCCTGCGCGCACGCCTCGCCGCCGCCGACGACGACACGTCGCGGCGCAAGCTCGACGCGCTCGAGGGCCGGACCGGATGACGCCTGCCCCGACCCGCACCACGAAGGGACGGCCCATGCCGGATCTCGTCGTCCGACGTCGCGACATCGAGCGCGACGACCCGCCCGCCGGCGCGTTCCGCGGCGTCGCGTACGGGCGCGGCCTCCTGCCGTCGTTCCTCACGCGGTCGCTCGGGACGTTCTGCGTCGACACCACCGACCGCGTGTACTCCCTCACGTACGACGACGGGCCGGACCCGCGCACGACGCCCGGCGTCCTCGACACCCTCGCCCGGCACGGCGCGCGCGCGACCTTCTTCGTCCTGTCCGACGCGGCACGCCGCCACCCCGCGATCGTCCGCCGCATCGTCGCCGAGGGGCACGAGCTCGCGCTGCACGGCAGGGACCACACGTCGCTCCTCACGATGGACGACGACGCGGCGGTCGCCATGGTCCGCGACGCGCGCGCGGCCGTGGAGGACGTCGCCGGCGAGCGCGTCCGTCTCTACCGCCCCCCGTACGGCGAGCACACCTGGGGCCAGGCGCGCGGGGTGCGGCGGCTCGGCCTGGAGCTCACGATCTGGTCGGGCGACGCCTTCGACTGGGTCCACGACGAGGAGGAGGCGGTCGCGCGCCGCGCGCTCGCGTCCGTCTTCCCGGGGGCCATCCTCCTGCTGCACGACACGCGCGCCGACCCGGAGACCCTCGGCCCCGGCGAGCGGCTGCCGGAGTTCGACCGCGCCGACGTCCTGGACCGGATCCTCGCCTCGACGCGCGCCCGCGGCTACCGGGAGGCGACGACGGGCGAGCTGACCGCGCGCTACCGCCGCGTGCGCAGCATGGCTCGCGAGCGGATGGCGCGCGCATGAGCGGCACCGGCGCCGTCCCCGAGCTCTCCGTCGTCATCCCGGCGTACGACGCCGCCGAGACGCTCCCCACCCAGCTCGAGGCGCTGCTCGCGCAGCGCCCGACCTGGCCGTGGGAGGTGGTGGTGGCCGACAACGGGTCGACGGACGGCACAGCGGACCTCGTGCGGTCCTGGGCGGCGACGCGGATGCCGGAGCTGCGCCTCGTCGACGCGTCGGCGCGCCGCGGTCCGAGCGCCGCACGGAACATCGGCGTGGCTGCGGCGCGCGCGCCGCGCGTCGCGTTCTGCGATGCCGACGACCGCGTGGGCGACGGCTGGGTCACGGCGATGCGCCGCGCGCTCGACGCGCACGAGTTCGTCGCAGGACCGTTCGAGGGCGCGCTGCTCAACCAGGGGTCGCGGTCCGCCGTGAGCTGGACGGCCCAGGCGCACGGTCTGACGGTCAAGCCGTTCCTCCCGCAGTTCGTGACCGCCGGCTCGGGGAACATGGGCGTCCGCACGTCCGTGTTCGAGGAGGTCGGCGGGTTCGACGAGGGCGCGCGCACCGCGGAGGACGACGACTTCTGCCTGCGTGTCCAGCTGCGCGGTCACGCGCTCGTCTTCGACCCGGAGATCGTGCTGCACGTGCGCCGCCGTGACGGGCTGTGGGACGTCTGCAAGCAGGCGTTCTCGTACGGCGCCGGCGAGCGGCGGCTCATGCACCGCTACGCCGAGTTCGTCGCCGAGGCCCGGGCCGACGGCTCCGACGCTCCGGGCACCGGGCCGGACGCCGGCCCCGCGGCCGGGCGCCCCGCCCCCGGGCCGGGCGGCACGGTCCGCCGGGCAGTCAGCCTGCTCCGACGGGTAGGGCGCGTCGCCGGCCGTGCCGCCCGCAAGGCCACGACCGTGCGCCACCCGGGCGACCTGTCCGACGTCGCGTGGCGCGTGTGCTGGTCGCTCGGCTGGCGGCTCGGGCGCGTCGACCCGGCCACTCCCCAGGTGAGCCGGTCGCGGCCCGACTCGTTGCAGGGCGACCTGCGACGCTGACACCGTGGCCGCCGTCGCGCGGCAGGACGGTGCGGTTAGCGGGACCGCGCACCGCGGAGCCGACCGGCGGCGACGCGCACGGGCGCCGTGGGCGAGAACCGGACGGCCCACACCGCGTCGCCGAGCGCGGACGACGCACGTCGCTCCGCCCACGCGGCGCGGGCCGCACGACCTGCGCTCCACCACGCGAACCGGTCGTTGGCCCGGAGGCGCTCGTCGTACGCCTCGACGAGGTCCCGCCGCCCGGCCGCGAGCGCCGCGGCCCGGTGGTGGCGCAGGATCGTGCGGATGCTCGTGGCGAGGTGCCGGTACGACCGCGTCGTGTTGGACGGGTGGTAGCGGTAGTCGACGAGCACGTCGTCGACGAACGCGAAGGGCCCGTGCGCCGCGGCGGCGAGCACGAGGTCGAGGTCCTCGCCCTGCCGGTACGCGGGGTCGAAGCCCTCGACCGCGTCGAAGGTCGCACGCCGGATGACGAGGTTGGGCAGCATGACGCCGGGGCCGCGGATCACGGCGCGCCGGTCCGGGGCGGGGCGCTGGTCGGCCGCGACGAGCTCGGCGCCGTCGGCGTCGATCGTGCGCATGCGGCAGTAGCTGACGACGGCGTCGGGCTGCGCGGCCATGGCCTCGACGTGGCGGCGCAGGCGGTCGGGGTGCCAGCGGTCGTCGTCGTCGAGGAACGCGAGCAGGTCGCCCGTCGTCTCGCGCACGCCGGCGTTGCGCGCGGCGGACACCCCGGACGGCGCGCGGCGCACGACCCGGGGCCGCGGCGCCCCGGCCGGTGCCGGGACGCCGTCGACGAGGCGGCGCAGCGCGTCGGGGTCGGGCGAGCCGTCGTCCACGACGACGAGCTCGGCCGCGGGGGAGGTCTGGGCGTGCACGGACGCGATCGCCTCGGCGAGGTAGGGGCCGCCGCGGTTGGTGGCGACGACGACGCTCACCCGCGGGCCGGGGGCTTCGGCGGCCGGGGCGGCGGCGGGCGCGGCGTCGGCGCGCGGGGCGTCGCTCACGTGTCCTCCTGCGTCGTGGGCGGGCGCGTCGGGCCCGGTCGGGCCGCCGTGGCCGGCCGCCACCGGGAGGGCGCGGACGGACGGGGTGAAATCGGCGGATTCATGCGGGATCCGACACCTGCTGGGGGACAATCTCCCACATGAGGGTCCTCCGCGTCTCGCACAGCGCCGTGGTCGACGCCTGGCGCGAGCGCGAGCGGGCGCTGCGCGCCCGCGGCGTCGACGTCCGGCTGCTGTCGGCGCGCGCGTGGGACGAGGGCGGCACCCGGGTCCCGCTCGTGCCGCGACCGGGCGAGCCGGTGCGCGGCGTGCGCACGCTCGGGTCGCACCCGGCGCTGTTCCTCTACGACCCGCGCCCGCTGTGGCGCGCGCTGCGCGAGGACTGGGACGTGCTCGACGTGCACGAGGAGCCGTTCGCGCTCGCGACGGCCGAGATCCTGGCGCTGCGTCGGCTCCGGGCGCTCCTCGCGCGGCGCACCGCTCCCCCGTTCGTCCTGTACTCGGCGCAGAACCTCGCCAAGCGCTACCCGTGGCCGTTCCGGTGGTTCGAGGCGCGCGCGCTGCGCGGCGCGGCGGCGGTGTCCGTGTGCAACGACGAGGCGGGCCGCGTCGTGCGCGCGAAGGGCGCGCGGGGGCGCGTCGAGACCGTCCCGCTCGGCGTCGACGCCGCGGTGTTCTCCCCCGCGCCCGACGCCGCGCGCCGCGCGCCCGGGACCGGTCGCCTCCGCGTCGGGTACGCCGGGCGCCTCGCGCACCACAAGGGCGTCGACGTGCTCCTCGCGGCGGTCGCGGGCGACGACCGCCTCGACCTCGTCGTCGCGGGCGACGGGCCGGACCGCGGCGCGCTCGAGGCGGCCGCGCGGCCGCTCGGCGACCGCGTGCGGTTCGTCGGCGCGCTCGCGGACGACGACCTCGTCGCGTTCTACCGCTCGCTCGACGCGCTCGCGGTGCCGTCGCGCGAGACCCCGGGGTGGGTCGAGCAGTTCGGGCGCGTCGCGGTCGAGGCCATGGCGTGCGGCGTGCCCGTCGTGGCGACCCGCACGGGCGCCCTGCCCGACGTCGTCGGCGGGGCGGGGCTGCTCGTCTCGCCCGACGACCCGGACGCCCTGCGCGCCGCGCTCGGGCGCCTCCTCGACGAGGAGCACCTGGCCGCAGGGCTGCGCGCCGCGGGCGCCGAGCGCGCCGCGTCGTGCTCGTGGGACGAGGTCGCGCGCCGCTACGAGGACCTCTACGCGACGGCGGCACGACCGGGGGCGGGCGGCGCCCCCACCGCCGCGACCACGGCCCGGCCCGCCGCGGCCGCCGCGCCGCCCGAGGTCGTCGTCGTCGCGTACGGCTCCCGGGACCTCGTGCGCGACGCGCTCGCGCCGCTCGCGGGCAAGTACCCGATCACGGTCGTGGACAACTCGTCGCTGCCCGAGATCCGCGAGGCGACGGAGCTCGCGGGCGGGCGCTACCTGGACCCGGGGCGCAACGGCGGGTTCGCCGCGGGCGTCAACCACGCGCTCGCGCACCGCCAGGCCCCGGGGACGGACGTCCTGCTCCTCAACCCCGACGCCGTCGTCACGCCCGAGGACGTCGAGACCCTCCACCGCGCGCTGCACGCACGTCCCGGCATCGCGAGCGTGGGCCCCGAGCAGGTCGACGACGAGGGCACGACGGCCCGCGTCGTGTGGCCGTTCCCGTCGCCCGCGGCGACGTGGCTCGAGGCCGTGGGGCTCGCGCGGCTGCGGCGCACGCCCCCCGACCGGTCCTTCGTCATCGGCTCGGTGCTCCTGCTCAACGCCGCCGCGATCGACGACGTGGGGCCCTTCGACGAGCGCTTCTTCCTCTACGCGGAGGAGACCGACTGGGCCTACCGCGCGGTGCGCGCGGGCTGGCGGCACGCCGTCGTCCCGGACGCGCGGGCGATGCACCTGGGCGGTGCGACGAGCAGCGACCCGACCCGGCGCGAGACGCACTTCCACGCCTCCCAGGAGCGCTACCTGCGCAAGCACCACGGCGCGGCGGGCTGGACGGTCGCGCGCGCCGGCGCCGTGCTCGGGGCCGCGGCCCGCAGCGTCGCGCTGCGCGGCGAGGGCCGCGCGAGCGCGCGGCGCCGGCTGCGCCTGTACGTCACCGGCCCCGTCCGCGCGGAGTCGGCGCTGTGACCGACCTCCACGTCCGTCTCCCGCGCCGTCGCCCGGTCCTGTACCGGGCGCCGCGCGTCCCGGGGGCGGTCCTGGAGCGCACCCGGACGACCGCGGCCTGGGTCGCGGGGGGCGCCGTCGTCGTCGCGCTGCTCGGCGTGGTCGGCTTCGTCCTGCCCGAGCTGCAGACGGCCGCCGTCGGGGCCGCGCTGCTCGTGCTCGTCGTGGGCCTCACGGCGTACGAGCCCGTGGCGCTGCCGATCCTCGCGATGCCCGCGCTCGTCGTCGTGCAGCGCGTCGGCGGCGGCGGCGTGGACCTCTCGCTGAGCGACTTCGCGCTGTTCGGCGCGTTCTGGTTCGCGCTGTTCTTCTCGCCCCGCCCGTTCTCGCGGCCCATGCGCGCGATGATCTGGCTCTCGGTGGTCTACCAGGTCGCGACGCTCTTCACCGTGATCGTCAACCCCTTCACCGCGAACGTCGTCGAGTGGTTCCACGCGTGGGTGTCCGTCGCGGGCGCGCTCGTGCTCGGCTGGGCGGTGGGGCGGTCCGGGCGCGCGCGGCTCGGCCTGACGCTCTTCCTCGCCCCGTGCCTCGCGATCGCGGCGCAGACGTGCCTCGTCGCGCTGCAGCAGCTCGCGGCGGGCAACACCGGGCCCGTGTACATCGACGCGCCGATCGCGATGCACAAGAACTTCATCGGGTGCGTCCTCGCGTTCGCCGCGCTCACCGCGTACGCGCGGCCCTGGTGGGTCGGCTGGCCGCGCTGGTTCTCGCTCGGCGCGTTCTGGCTCTGCTCGCTCGGCGTGCTCGCCGCGCAGGCCCGCCAGGCCCTCATCGGCCTCGCGATCGGCATCATGCTCATCACGCTGCGCGGCGACCCCGACCGCAAGCGCTCCAAGCTCATCCTGCTCGCCGCGATCCCCGCGATCTACTTCGTCGTGCTCGCGGTCCAGGAGCAGCTCGCGTCGGGCAACCAGTTCAACTCCGCGAACCAGCGCCTCACCTGGTACGCCGACTCGATCGACGTGTGGCAGCGCAGCCCGTGGGTCGGGATGGGGCTGCGGTGGTGGACGGCGGGCGTCACCGAGTTCGTCTTCCAGCCGCCCAACGTCGAGCTCGAGGTGCTCTCCTCGGCGGGGATCGTCGGGCTCGCCGGGTTCCTCGTCCTGTTCCTCGGCGGGATGGCCGTGCTGTGGCGGATCAACCCGCGGTTCGGGACGCTCGCGTTCTCGATGCTCATGATGCGGTTCGTCCAGGGCCAGTTCGACCTGTTCTGGGTCTCGGTCCAGGTGACCGTGCCGTTCGTCATCGTCGGGGTGTGCCTCGGCGCCGAGGCGTACGCCGAGTCGCGGCAGGCGGCGCGCGAGGAGACCGGTCGAGAGCTCCCTCTCGACGAGCTGCGATCCGTCCGGGAGATGGCCGAACGATGACGAACCTGCGGATCCTGCAGATCGCCCCCGAGATCGCGCCCGGGAGCGGGGTGGGCGGCGTCGCGCACCACCTCGAGGAGGCGTTCGCGCGCGCGGGCGTGCCCACCGAGCGCTTCACGCTCGCGGACGCGCGCGGGGCGTGGCTGCCCGAGCCCGGCCCGGGCGTGCGCGGGCGGCTCGTGCTCCTCGCGCGCGTCGTGTGGTTCTCGACCGTCGGCACCGTGCTCGCGCGCCGCCGGATAGCGCGCGCACGGCACGGCGCGGACGGTCGCGCGCTCGTGTCGGTCTGCCACAACGACGTCCTCGCGGGCGACGTGTACGTCAACCACGGGATCCTGCGCGTCGCCATGCGGGCGCGCGGCGGGTACGCGTGGCGCATGGCCCGCAACCCCCTGCACCTGTTCACCGCCGCGCGCGACGCCGCGCGCTACCGCGGGCGGACCCACCGCGTCGTCGTCAACCTCACGAGCGCCGAGCGCGACGCGCTGCGCGCGACCTACCCCCGCCTGCGGGTGCCGGCGGTCGTCATCGGCAACGGCGTGGACGTCACGCGCTTCGCGCCCCCCACGCCGGCCGAGCGCGCCGCGGCGCGCGCCGCGGCCGGGGTGCCCGACGACGCCGTGCACGTCGTGTTCGTCGGCCACGAGTTCGACCGCAAGGGCCTCGACCTCGTGCTCGACGCCGCCGCCGACCTGCCCCACGTCCACGTGAGCGTCGTCGGGGGCACGCCGGACATGCTCGCCGACGTCCGCGCCCGGGTCGCGCGGCTCCGGACCGCCGACCGCGTGCACCTCGCCGGCCGCGTGCCCGACCCCCGGCCCTGGCTCCACGCCGCCGACGCGCTCGCCCTCCCGAGCGCGTACGAGGCGAACGCGCTCGTCGTGCTCGAGGCGCTCGCGTGCGGCGTCCCCGTCGTCGCCACCCCGGTCGGGTACGCGCCCGACGTGCTCGAGGACGGCCGCACCGGCTGGCTCGTGGACCGCACGGTCGACGGCGTCCGCAAGGGCCTCGCCGCGGTCGCCGCGCTCGACGACGACGCGCGCCGGGAGGCGTCGCGCGCCGCCCGGGCGACCGCCGAGCGCCACGACTGGGACGCCGTCGCACGGCGGTACCTCGCGCTCGCCGCCGAGCTCGCGGAGGTGCGCCCGTGAGGATCCTCCACGCCGTGCGGTCCGACGGCTTCGCGGGCGTCGAGCGGCACGTCGCGCGCCTCGCGCGCGCCCAGTCCGCCGCCGGTCACGAGGTCGCCGTGATCGGGGGCGCGCACGGCGGCATGGTCGCGACCGTCGCCGACCCCTCCGTGCCGCTCCTGCCCGCCACGACGACGGGCGACGTCGTCCGCACGCTGCGCGCGTGCGGCGCGGCGGCCGACGTCGTGCACGTGCACATGACCGCCGCCGAGGTCGCGGCGGCCGTCGCCGCCCGCACGACGCGCGGGTTCCCGCCCGTCGTCACGACGCGCCACTTCGCGCGCACGCGCGGCACGGGCGCCCTCGGCCGGGTCGTCGCCGCCGTCGCGTCGTCGGCCGTGCGCGCGCAGATCTCCATCAGCCGGTACGTCGCGGACCACGTCGAGGGCGGGAGCGTCGTCGTGCACCCGGGCGTGGACGACCGTCCCGACGGCCTCGACGCGGCCGCGCGCGACGACGTCGTGCTCGTCGTGCAGCGCCTGGAGCCGGAGAAGCGGACCGACCTCGCGCTCGCGGCGTTCGCCGCGTCCGGGCTCGCCGAGCGCGGCTGGCGGCTCGAGGTCGCGGGCGACGGCTCGCAGCGCGGGTCGCTCGAGGACCAGGCCGCGTCCCTCGGCATCGCCGCCACGACGACGTTCCTCGGCGCGCGCCGCGACGTCGACGCGCTCATGGACCGCGCGGGGCTGCTCGTCGCCCCGTGCCCCGTCGAGGGGCTCGGGCTCAGCGTGCTGGAGGCGATGGCGAGCGGGCTGCCCGTCGTCGCGTCGGCCGCGGGCGGGCACCGCGAGACGCTCGACGGCGTCGACCCGCTCGCGCTCTACCCCGCGCTCGACCCCGCCGCGGCCGGGCGCAGCCTCGCGACGCTCGCCGACGACCCCGCGCGCCGGGACGCGTGCGCCGCCGCGGGCCGGGCGGCGCAGCGCGCACGGTTCACGCCCGCGGCGCAGGTCGAGGCGACGGACGCGGTGTACCGCTCGGTGCTCGCGTGAGCGCCGGGACGCCCGCCGGCGGGATCGGCGACGTCGTCGTGCTGTCGCTCGAACGGTGGGACGACGTGTGGCGGCGCAACCAGTACCTCGTCGCGGAGCTGTGCCGCGCGGACCCCGGGGCACGCGTGCTGTTCGTCGAGCCCGCCGCGGACCCGCTGCACCGGCTCAGCCGCCGCGGTGTCCCCCGACCCGGGCGGGGCCTGCGCGCGGCCCCCGACGTCGACGGGATCGCCCCCGGGCGGCTGCTGCTCCACGAGCCGACCAAGTGGCTGCCCCGCAAGGTCGACCCGCGCGTCGACGACCGGCTCGCGCGCGGCGTCGAGCGCGCGGCACGCCGCGCGGGGCTGCGCCGCCCGGTGCTGTGGGTCAACGACCCGTCCGGCGCCGCCGTCGTGCGGCGCACCGGCTGGCCCGCCCTGTACGACGTCACGGACGACTGGCTCGCCGCCGACCGCTCCCCCGCCGAGCACGCACGCCTCGTCGACGACGAGCGCACCCTCCTCGACCGGTGCGCCGAGGTCACGGTGTGCTCCGCCGGGCTCGTGGCGCGCAAGGGCGCGCAGCGCGCGGTGACGCTCGTGACGAACGGCGTGGACCTCGACCGCTACCGCGACCCGTACCCGCGCCCCGCCGACCTCCCCGCGGGCCGCGTCGCGCTCTACGTCGGCACCGTGCACCCCGACCGCTTCGACGTGCCGCTGCTGCTGGAGACGGCGCGCGCGCTCCACGGGCGCGCCCGGGTCGTGCTCGTGGGCCCGGTCGTCGATCTGTCCCCGGCGGAGCACGCGGACCTCGCTCGCGCGGGCGTCGTGCAGCTCGGCCCGCGGCCGTGGACCGCCGTGCCCGCCTACCTGCGCCACGCCGACGTGCTGCTCGTGCCGCACGTGGTCGACGCGTTCACGGACAGCCTCGACCCGATCAAGCTCTACGAGTACCGCGCGGTCGAGCGACCCGTGGTCTCCACGCCCGTGGCCGGGTTCCGGGACGACCCGGGCGTCCGGGTCGGGGACGCGGCGACGTTCCCGGCGCTCGTCGTCGCCGCGCTCGACGACGCCGCACCCCCGCGCGAGGACCGGCTCGACACCCCGCCCCCCGACGTGCCGACGTGGCGCGGTCAGGCCCGGCTCATGCGCGACGCGCTCGGGCGGACACGTCGGTCCAGACGTCCGTGAGCACGCGCGCGGTGCGCTCGACGGGGAACCTCCGCAGCGCGGAGTCCCGCGCGCGGACCGCGCGCTCGTGCGCGGCCGCGGGGTCGTCGAGGACGTCGAGCACCGCCGCGGCGAGCGCGTCGACGTCGCCCGGCGGGACGAGGATCCCGAGGTCCGTCCTCGTCGGAGCGACGTCGGTGCCGGCGTCGGCGTNCGGCGTCGGCGTCGGCGTCGGCGTCGGCGTCGGCGTCGAGCAGGATCTCCTCCACGCCGCCCGCACGCGTCGCGACGACGGGCACGCCGCGCACCATCGCCTCGACCACGACCTGACCGAACGGCTCGGGGACGGGCGACGCGTGGACGCACACCGCGGCGCCGTCGAGCTCGGCGCGCGGGTCCGCGACGAACCCGACCATCTCCACGTGGTCGTCGAGGCCGAGCCGGGTCACCTCCGCGCGCACGCGTGCCGCGTAGTCCTCCGCGGCGAACGCGGGCTCGCCCACGACGCGCAGCCGGGCGCCGGGCACCGCGTCGACGACCGTCCGCAGCGCGCGCACGACCTCGAGCTGGCCCTTCGTGGGGCTCAGCCGGCCGATCATGACGACGACGGGCGGCGGGGCGTCGCCGCGACGGGCGAGACCGCCACGACGTGCGAGGGCCTCGTCCGACCCGTCCGCCTGCTCGGGGGCGAACCCCGGGTAGGCGACGGCCGTCGTCACGGGGAGCGTGGCCGCCGTCGCGCGGGAGTTCGCGACGACCGCCGCCGGGACGCGGCGCGCGAGGCCGCGCACGACCCGCACGAGCGGGCCGGGCAGGTAGTCGGGAGCGATCCGGTCGTGCACGTGCCACACGAGGGGACGGCGCGCGGCCGCGGCGGGCACGATCCCCAGGAGGTCGGCCTTGAGCGACGTGGTGTGCACGACGTCGGGGCGCAGGGCGCGCAGGCGGCGCGCGAGCCGCCACAGGAACGGGACCGTGCGCAGCGCGCCGAGGAGCGTCGCGACCGACAGCCGTCCCGCGCGCTCGCGGTCCACCGTCGCGACGGCCGACGCGAGCGGCACGACCTCGACGGGGACGCCCGCCGCCGCGAGGCGCGCGCGCAGGGGGCCGTCGGCGAAGAGCACGACGCGCGCGTCGACGCCCGGGCCGAGCGCCGCGCACGTGCGGACGAGCGCGAGCTCGGCGCCGCCCAGCTCGGCGGTGTGGTCGAGGACGAGGACCCGGAGCGGTCTGCCGCCCGGGGCGCTCACCACCGGAACGGGCGCTTGCGCGCGTCGGGCTCCGCGTCGTCACCGCCGTCGGCGGGGGCGGCGGGCTCGACCTTGCTCCACGCGGGCGCGAGCACCGCGCGCCGCGGACCGTCCGCGGGGGCCGCGCCCGTCGGCGCCGCGTTCCCGGGACCGGAGGCCGCGGGCGTGGCGGCGGGACCCGCCGCCGCGGGGGCGGA
>NZ_WMKA01000044.1 GCF_009711085.1 Cellulosimicrobium composti | reverse complement strand
CGTCCCGCCGCCCCCGCCGCGGACGCGGCGCCCGGTGCCGTCCTCGCCGCGGACGCGGTGCCCGGCGCCGCCCCCGACGCGCGGCGCGTGGTCCTCGGCGTCGACGTCGACGCGTCCGCCGTGACCGTCCTCGACGGGGACGTCGTGCTGCGCGCCGACGCGGGCGCGGCGGCGACGGGCGTGTGGGAGGTGCTCGCCGCGCACGACGACGCGGCGCCCGGTGCGTCGGTCGTCCTCCACGAGCGGTGCGTCGAGCTCGGGTACCGCTGCTCGCTCGCGCTGGGCCCGCGCACCGTCCGGGAGGCGTCGCCCGGCGCCGCGGACCGGGCACGAGAGGCGGTGCTCGCGTGAGCACGGACGTCCTGGCCGCCCGGACGGACCCGCGGACGTCGCGCGGTCCTGTCGACCCGGACGCGGTGGCGAGCCCCGCCGAGCTGCGGGACGTGGCGCGCGAGCACGGCGTCGTCGCGGCGCTCACGGCGCTCGCCGCCCTGCACCCGGTCGCGGCGCTGCCCGGGGAGTGCGTCCTGCTGCCCGACGACGTCCCGCCCCCCGCCGGGGCGGCGCGCGTTGGCGTGGTGGCGTCGGACGACGGCGCGCTCGTCGTGTGGCGCGCGGCGCGACCCGGCGCGGCTGCGGCCGACGGCGCGTCGACGGTGGACGGCGAGCCACCCGCGGCCGACGACGCGGTGCGCGTCGCGGACGCCGCGTGGCGCGTCGGCGTCGCGTGGGTCCGGACGGGCCTGTGCGAGCGGCTGACCGAGCAGGCCGTCGAGCGGCTGCGGGGCCGGAGCGTCGGCGGCACGACGACCGTGAACCTCGCCCCGGTCCGTCTCGTCCTCGCGGACGCCGCGCTCGCGCACCTCGAGGCGCAGTCGCTCCTCGGGCGCCCCGCCGCGGGACGGGCCGCGCCCGTCCCGGCGGCGACGCTCGCGCGCGTCACCGCGGTGCTCGACCGGTCCTCGCGCGCCGTCCACAACCTGTTCGGCGCGTCGGGGTACGTGGACGGCGAGGCCGCGCGCCTCGCGCGCACGATCGACCTGCTCGGTCACGCGAGCGGCACGCTGCCGACCGGCCCCGCCGGCGGCCGGGAGGAGCAGCACGCATGAGCACGGTCGACCTCGACGCCCTGCGCGACCACCTGCGCCCCGTCGGCGCGGCGCTGCGCGCGCACGCGCTCGCGATCGACGCCGACCCCGGGGCCCTGCACACGCTCCTCGACTCGGGCGTCCTGCCGTACCGCGAGCTCGGCGGGTTCCCGCCCGGCTACCTCGACGACCCGCTGCGGGTGCGGGGCGTGCCCGTGCACGTGCGCACGTGCGTCGAGCGCGTCGTCGTGGCCGAGACGCTCGCGTGGGGGGACGCGTCCGTCGTCGTGGGCGCGCCGGGACCGTCCATGTCCGGCGTCGTCGTGGACGACCTCGCGGACGACGAGCAGCGCGACCGGTTCTACGAGCGCGTCGCGCAGCCGCGCACGTGGACGTTCTTCGGCCTCACCGAGCCCGACCGCGGCTCGGACGCCGCGGCGCTCGAGACGGCGGTCGCCGACGGCGGGCCGGACCCGGCGGACGGCGGCGCGGTCGGCCCGGTCCTGCGCGGCCATAAGAAGTACGTGGGGAACGTCGCGCGCGCGAGCCTCGGCGTCGTGTTCGCGCGGCACCGGCCCGGGCCGCTCGGCGTCGGCGTGCACCTCGTGGACACCGACCGGCCGGGCTTCGACGCCGCCCCGCTCTCCACGACGGGCATGCGCGCCGTCCAGCTCGGCGAGGTGCGGCTGCGCGACGTGCCCCTGCTCCCGCACGACACGCTCGGGCGGCACCTGTCGCCGTCGCGCCGGGGGCTGCTCGGGGCGGTCCGCACGTTCAACCGTCTCCGCCCGGTCGTCGCGTCGCTCGCGGTGGGCGTGACCCGGGCGGCGCTCGACTACGTGCGCGCCGAGCGCTCGTCGTTCACCGCGGACGAGCGCTGGCGCCTCGCGACGTTCGAGGACCGCCTGCACGCCGCGCGCGCCCTCGTGCTCCAGGCGGCGCGCGCGGCGGACGCCGACCCGGCGGACGGGACCCTGCCCGCGGCGGCCAAGGCCACGGCCCTGGACCTCGCGGAGGAGGTCACGCACGCCGTGCCCCCGCTGCTCGGCCCCGGCGCGCGATGGGAGCACCCGTACCTCGACAAGCTCGTCCGCGACGTGCCCGGCCTCGAGATGATGGAGGGCACGCGGACCGTGCAGCGCCTCACGCTCGCTCAGGGCTGGCTGCAGGGCAGGGCACGGCATGCCGAGCTCGTCTGACGACGCGGCCCCCGCGCCGGTCGAGCCGACCGTCGGCGCGCTGCGCCGCAGGGTCGTGCGCCTCGCCGGGCCGATCTGCGCCGCGCTCGTCATCGGTGCGACGGCCCAGCTCGTCGTCGCGGCGCTGCTCGGTCACATGGGCGACGACGCGCTGTACGTGCGCGCGCTCTTCATCCCCGTGACGTTCCTCGTGCTCGCCGTCCAGGAGGGCCTCGACGTCTCGACGCAGGTGGGCTTCGCGCGTCTGCACGGGTCGCGCGGCGACGACGCGGAGCGCGACGACGCACGGGGCGGCCTTCCCGCGTCCGCGACGGCGGCGCTGCTGGGCCGGTTCGCCGCCGCGGGCGCCCTCGTGCTCGGGACGGTCGCGCTGCTCGTCGTCGCGGTCGCCCCGGCGCTCGCCGCGATGCTGGCGGTGCCGGAGCCGCTCGTCGCGCAGTTCGTGACGTTCGCGCGCTGGACCGTGCTCGCGAGCGTCCTGTCGGTCCCGACGGCGGTCGCCGCGGCCGCGCTGCGCGGGTGGGGTCGCACGGGCGCGTCGGCGACGGTCGCCCTGCTCGTCGCGGGGCTCCAGGTGCTCGGCGTGTGGCTCGTCGGCCTCGTGGGCGGGGTCGGCGTGCTCGCGGTGCCGCTCGCGATCGCGGGCTCGACGCTCGTCGGCGCGGTCGTCGCGTGGGCCCTGCTCGTGCGTGCGCGCCTCCTCCCGCCGCCCGGGCGCGTGCCCGGCCTGCGACGCGTGCTGGCGCTGCGCCACCACCCCGCGCCGCGGCGCCTCGCCGCAGGATGGCGCCGGGTGCTCCGCGCGCTGCCCGCACGGTCGCTCACGACGCCCGCGCCCCCGCCGTCCGCCGCGTCGGCGACCGCTCCGGCGCCGCCGGTCGCGGCGGTGACCGACGCACCGGCCCGTGAGGCCAGGCAGGTGCCTGCCCCCGACGCCCCCGTGCGCGGGGTGTCGGACGACCCGCCGCACGACCCCGCACCCGGGCTCGTCGACGTGCGCGGGCTGCTCCTCGGCGTCGGGCTCCCCGTCGGCCTGTCCTACCTCCTGCTCACCGTGACCAACCTCGTCATGGTGTGGCTGCTCGGGCCGTCGGGCACCGCCGTCGTCGCGGGCTTCGGCGGCGCGGCGACGGTCCAGACGCTCGTCGTCGTGCCCGCGATCGGCCTCGCCGCCGCGGTGAGCATCGTCATGAACCAGCAGTGGGGCGCGGGCGACCTCGGGCTCCTGCCGCGCACGCTGCGCGCGGGGACGGTCGTCGTCGCGGGCGTGTACGTCGTCGTCGGGGTGCTCGTGCTCGTCACGGCGCCGTTCGTCGCGGGCCGGCTCGCGGCGGACCCGGACGTCGCGGCGCAGGCCGCGCTCTACCTGCGCGTGGTCGGCCCGTCGTACGCGGGCGTCGGCCTCGTGCTCTACCTCCTCACGCTCCTCGAGCAGCTCGGGTACGGGCGCGTCGCCGTGACGCTCAACGTGCTCTACCACGCGGTCTCGCTCGGCGTCGGCGGGGTGCTCGCCCGCACCGGTGGGGGACCCGTCGCGCTGTACACGACGATCGCGGTGACGAACGTCGTCGGGCTCGCCGTCATGCTGCCGCTCGCCGTGCGCCTGGTCCGGCGGCGGGCGGCGGGCGCGCGCGTCACGGCGGGCGACCCGGTCGCGGAGGTCGCGCCGTGACCGCCCCCGGCGCGCCGGTCACGGCCCACGACGGCCCGGAGGCGACCGCGCGGCCCGGCGTGGCGCGCGGCGGCGCGACCGGCGCGGACGCGCGCGAGCCGGTGCTGAGCGTCGTCGTCATGCACCACCCCGCGCGCGGTGACGTCTCGGCCCTCGTCCGGGCGTGCGCGCCGCTCGACGTGCGCGTCGTCGAGGACCCCGACCCGGACGGCCCGCCCAGCCCGCTGCGCACCGCGAAGCGCGCGTGGGCCGCCGTCGCACCGGGTGCCACGCACCACCTCGTGCTGCAGGACGACGTCACGCCCGTCCCCGGGTTCGCCGACCTCGTGCGCCGCGCGGTCCGGGCCCGCCCCCGGCACGCCGTCGCGCTCTACTCGAACTGGAACAGCCCCCGCAACGCGTACCTCGTGCGCGCCGCCGCCGCGGCCGGGCAGGCGTGGGCGCCGCTCGGGCACGACGAATGGGTGCCGACGCTCGGCCTCGTGCTCCCCGCGGACGGCGCGCTCCGCCTCGCCGCGCACCTCGCGGCCGTCCCGGACGACGAGCGCGACGACGACGAGGCCGTCGTGACGTTCTGCGCGCGCGCGGGCTACCCCGTCGTCGCGACGCTCCCGCACCTCCTGGAGCACGGCGACGGGCCGAGCCTCGCGGGCAACGACGCGCACGGCGCACGGCACGCGACCGTCCCCGCGGGAGACGCCGTCGACCCCGACGCGTGGGACCGGCCCGGGCTCGACCGCGCGCCCGCCCGGACCCCCGCCACCGCGCGCCCCGTCGCGGTGACGCTGGACCGGTCGCGCTGCACCCTGCGCGTGCTGCGGCCCCACGCCGGCGAGCCCCTGGAGCACCCGTTCGGCTGGGGCTGGGACGCGTGGGCGTGGTGGCTCGGCGCGGACCCGGCCGTCGTCGGGCGCGACGTCGCGGCCCTCGTCGCGGCGGCGTCGCCCGATCTCGCGGCCGTCCCGCGCGACGCGCTCACCGAGCTCGGCGCGGCGTGCTGGCTCCTGGGGTTCGACGTCGCGCGCACGGCCTGGCCCGAGCCCGCCGGACCCGCGGCGCTCGCCCACCGCGCGGCCGCGGTCCGGACGTGGGTGCTGTCCGGCCTCCTGCCCGTCGACCGCCCCGACGGCCCGCTCGACGAGCTCGTCGCGTTCGGGCTCGACGCGCTCGCCGGGGGCGAGACGCGCAGGGACCCGGCCGCTCGCCCGGTCCCTGGTCGCCCGGTCCCGGGTACTCCGGCGGTGGAGGGCGGGCGCGCGGCGGGCCCGCACACGGCAATGCACGTGAAGGAGCGGGGGGTCGGTCACGTCGGCCCGGGAGGTGACACCGCGCTCGCGGCGGCGCGACTCCTCGCCGAACGTGACGCCGAGGCGGTGTGCCGGGCGGCGGGGCCGGCGGTGCCGCTGCGCGTCGTCGCGCACGACTGCCCCGCGTGCGGCGCACGGGCTGCGGGCGCCGCGCCGCGGCTCACCGCGCAGGCCGACCTCGACGCGGACGGCGACGTCGCGACGGTCGAGGTCCTCGCGTGCGAGGTCGTCGAGCCGCGCGGGCTGCTCGGCGTGGAGCCCGGCGGCCGGTACCTCTCGCGCGGGATGTGGGCGTCGCGCGACGCGGCGGACCGCGGCGCGGACCCCGCGCGCGGCACCGGCCCCGCCGCGGACCTCGTCGTCGCGCTCGCGCACGGTGACGGGACGCGCAGCGACCCGCGCGTGCTGCCCGTCGTCGTCCGCGCGGCGGGTGACCGGCTCGGGGTGCCGAGCCCCGCGGCGCTCGGCCTCCAGCACGCGACGGGTCCCGTGCAGCGGTACGCCGACGAGCACGCCGCGGCGCGGCTCGCGCGCGCGGCGGAGCTGCTGTGAGCGGGCCGGTGGACCGTCCGGGCCGCGCGTGGACGTGGCGCGGCGACGCGCTCCTGCTCGACCTCGACGGGACGCTCGTCGACTCGGCCGCGGCGATCGAGCGGCACACCCACGCCTGGGCGGCGCGGCACGGTCTCGACGGCGCGACCGTCGTCGCGGCGTCGCACGGGCGGCGCGACGTCGAGGTCGTCCGTCTCGTGGCCCCCGGTGCCGACGTCGCGCGCGAGGTCGCGTGGCTGCACCGTCTCTCGTGCGACGACACCGAGGACGTCGTCGCCGTGCCGGGCGCCGCCGCACTCCTCGACGCGCTCGCCCCGCGGGTGTGGGCGGTCGTGACCTCGGCGGCGCGGGAGGTCGCGCTCGCGCGCCTCGCCGCGGCGGGCCTGCCGGTCCCGCGGCGGCTCGTGTGCGCGGAGGACGTGGTGCGCGGCAAGCCGGACCCCGCGGGGTTCCACGCCGGCGCGCGGCTGCTGCGCGCCGACCCGCGGCGCTGCCTCGTCCTGGAGGACTCGGCCGCGGGCGTCGCGGCCGGGCGCTCCGCGGGCGCGACCGTGCTCGGCGTCGGCCCCGAGCGCGTGCCGACGGCGCACCACCGCGTCGCCGACCTGCGGCCGGTGTCCGCGCGGTCCCGTGGGCACGAGGTCGAGGTCGTCGTGGCACCCGCCGCGACACCGGCGTCCGGGACCGCCCGCGACCTGCGGGAGGTCGTCGCATGACCGCCGTCCCCGTCGGGGCGCCGGTCGCGTCCGGGGTGCCGGTCGCGTCCGGGGGGCCGGCCGAGACCGGCGTCGTGGTCGAGGCATGGCTCGTCGACACCGCGCCGCACGCCGTGCACCGGACGTGGCGCGCAGTCGGGCAGCAGTCCGCGCGCGGCCGGGAGGCGCTCGTCGCGCGGCTCGGGGGCGCGGTGCTCGGACCGGACGAGCGCACCCGCGCGCTGCGCCTCGCGTCGGACGCCGACGCCGCCCGGTACGTGCGCGCGCACGTCGCCGCGCGGGAGCTGCTCGCGGCGGCCACCGGGCTGCGCCCGGCCGACGTGCGCTGGGAGGTGGGCCGTCACGGGCGGCCGGGGCCCGTCGTCGGGCAGCGGTGGAACCTCAGCCGCAGCGGCGACCACGCGCTCGTCGCGCTCGCCCCGGTCGACGTGGGCGTCGACGTCCAGGTGCGCGACCCGCGCGTGGACGTGCGCCGCCTCGCCGCGCGGTTCCTCGTGGCCGGGCGCGGCGGGCACGGGGACGCGTGGCAGCGGCTCGCGCGCCTCGAGGCGTGCGCCAAGGCGGTCGGGGGCCGCCTGCTCGACGTGCTCGGCCTCGACGTGCGCGCGCCCGGGCTCGTGCGCGCCGCGGAGGGGCCGTGGCGCGGGCAGGAGTGGTGGGTCGGCGACGTTCCGGCGCCCGCGGGCGCCGTCGCGGCGTGCGCGACGCCCGGACCCCGTCCGCACGCGGTCGTCGTGCGGCACGCGGGCGCGACGGGGCGAGCCGGGACCGACGGCCTCGCCGGGGCGGGGGCGGTGCGATGAGGGTCGTGCGCCGGGTCGAGGTCCGGGGGCGCGCGGGCGCCGGCCCGGCGACGTGGGGCCAGACGGCGATCCGCCGGGCGCTCGCCGCGCTCGAGCCCCTGGACCACCAGTTCAACCTCGTGTGGGGCGGGCCGCTCGACCGGCCCGTGGCCGCGGACGCGGCGCTCGCGGTCGTGCGCGCGCTCGTCGAGCGGCACGACTCGCTGCGGACGCTGATCCGCCCGGACGGCGACGGCTACACGCAGGAGCTGTGCGCAGCGGGCACGGTCGAGGTCGTCGAGGAGCGAGCGGACGGGCCCGCGGACGCAGTCGCGCGCGGCGAGCGGCTGCGGGAGGAGCTGTGGGGCCGCGCGTTCGACTACGCGGCGGAGCTGCCGGTGCGCGCGGGCCTCGTCACGGTGGACGGTGCCGTGCACCACACCGTGCTCGTCGTCGCGCACACCGCGCTCGACGGCTGGGGCCTGCCCGTCCTCGACGCCGACCTCACGGCCCTCGCCGCGGGGGCGCCGCTGCCCGAGCGCGCCGCGTGGACGCCGCTCGACGAGGCGGCGTGGCAGGCGTCGGACGAAGGGCGCCGGCACGACGCCGCGGCCCGCGCGCGCACGCTGCGCACCATGCGGGCCGCGCCCCGGGAGGTGTTCCCGCGCGTCGGGCCGGACGCGTCGCGGGCCCGGTACCGGCAGACCGTGCTGCGCTCGCGGCGCCTGGGGCCGGCCGCCGAGCGGGTCGCGGCGCGCTGGCGCACGAGCGCGTCCGCGGTGCTGCTCGCGGCGTCGTGCCGCGCGCTCGCCGCGGCCGCGGGCCGGGACGACCTCGTGCTCCAGGTCATGGTGAGCAACCGCTTCCGCCCGGCGCTCGCGGAGGCCGTCGTGACGACGGCGATGGAGGGCCTGCTCCACGTCGACGGGCTCGACGCCCCCTTCGCGGACGTGGGCACGCGCGTGTGGCGGTCCGCGATGACGGCGTACCGCTCCGCGTACTACGACAAGGACCGTCTCGTGCGCGACGCCGCCGCGGACCCGGCGACCGCGCACGACGGCACGTGCTGGTACAACGACCGGCGCGGCACCGGCCCCGACCGGACGCTGCGCGCGCGGCCGACGCGGTCGCGCCGCCTCGCGCGGGCCGACGCGGCGGACGAGCAGGGCGGGGTCACGCTCACGCTGCACCTCGTCGACGCCCCGGACGGCGGCGTGGACGTCGTGCTGACGACCGACACGGCGCGCGTGGACGACGCGACCGCGGAGGCGGTCGTGCGCGACGTCGAGCGGTACGTCCTCGACGAGGCGCGGCGCTCCGCGAGCGCCTGAGCGGCGTCGGGTCCGCACCCCGGGCCACGTCGGGAGGGCCTGAGCGCGTGCGAGCACCGCGGGGTGGTGCCAGGGTTCACGAGCGCAGGGGACCTCGACACACCGGAGGAATCGCTCATGGGTTGGATCGCGTACATCGTCCTCGGCCTCGTGGCCGGTCTCATCGCCCGCGCCGTGCTGCCGTGCAAGCAGACCGGGTCGCTGATCATCACGATCCTGCTGGGGATCCTCGGCGCGCTCCTCGGCGGGTGGCTCGGCTCGGTGTTCTTCGGCACCTCGCTCGGCGACCTCGGCGACTTCCGCACGTGGCTGCTCGCGATCCTGGGCTCGCTCATCACGCTGGGCATCTACGGGGCGGTCACGCGCAACAGCCGGACGTGACCGTGCCCCGGGCGCCGGCCTGACGGCGCCCCGGGGATCGTGCGGCGCGCGACGTGCTCACCGGGCGCGTCGCGCGCCGCGCTCATGTCAGCGCGTCGCGCGCCGCCCGGACGAGCGCGTCCGCGAGGCGGTCGAGCGAGGTCGAGTGCAGCCGCCACTGCTGCCAGTGCTGGGGCACGAGCGTCGCGCGCGCGTCGTCGAAGCCGACGAGCCGGCCCGCGCGCGTCGCGTGCGCGGCCTGGAGGTCGGGCAGCATGCCCCAGCCCATGCCGAGCTCGACGGCCCGGCGGAACTCGTTCGAGGCGGGGACGAAGTGCCGGGGCGGGTCGAGCGGCGTCGCGCCCGCCTCCTCGGCGCGGAGCCGCAGGTAGCGCTCCTGGAGGTCGTCCTTGCGGTCGAACGCGAGGACGGGCGCGCGCGAGAGGGCGTCGAGGTCGGCGCCGCGCGGGAACCAGCGGTCGACGAACGCGGGGCTCGCGACGGGCCGGTACCGCATGTGCCCGAGCAGCGTCGCGCGGCACCCCGGGACCGGGTCGGCCACGGACGTCACCGCGGCGACGGCCGTGCCGTCGCGCAGGAGACCGACGGAGTGCTCCTCGTCCTCGCGGAGCACCTCGAGCCGCGCCCACGTCGACGCCTCCACGAGCGGGGGCAGCGCCCACGTGGTGAGGGCGTCGCCCGAGACGACGAGCGTGATCTCCGGCAGCGGGACCCGCGCGTCCGGGTCGGGGTCGGGGTTCGCACCGATGCCGAGCTCGGCGAGCACGTCCGCCTGCTGGAGCGCGAGATGCCGCGCGTGCCGCACGAGGACGCGGCCGGGCGGCGTGAGCTCGGCGGGCTTGCCGCGCCGCACGAGCACCTGCCCGACGGCCGCCTCGAGTGCGCGCATGCGCTGGCTCACCGCGGAGGGCGTGACGCCGAGGCGGCGTGCCGCGGCGTCGAAGGTCCCCGTCGCCGCGATGGCCTCCAGCGCGCGGAGCTGGTCCGGTTGCAGGTCCACCATGAGCGGATCTTACGGAACCCCAGAATCTATCGCTGTACTTCACGGCGGCGCGTGCTTAGCGTCGTCGTCGTGCTCAGCGTCCTCGCCCCCGTCGCCGCCGGTCTCGCGGCCGGCCTGTCGCTCATCGTCGCGATCGGCGCGCAGAACGCGTTCGTCCTGCGTCAGGGGCTGCGGCGCGAGCACGTGCTGCCGGTCGTGCTCGTGTGCGCGGCGTCCGACCTCGTGCTCATCGCGGCCGGGACCGCCGGTCTCGGCGCGCTCGTCACCGGTGCGCCCGTGCTGCTCGCCGTCGTGCGCTGGGGCGGCGCCGCGTTCCTGCTCGCGCTCGCCGCGCTCGCGGCCCGGCGTGCGCTGCGGCCCGGCAACCTCGACCCCGCGGCCGGGGCGGGGGCGACCTCCGCGCGGTCGGCCGTCGGGACGTCGCTCGCCCTGACCTGGCTCAACCCGCACGTGTACCTCGACACCGTGCTGCTGCTCGGTTCGCTCGCCGCCGGGTACGCGGCCGCGCACGGCGCCGGCGCGGTCGGGACCGGTGCCGCGCGCTGGCTCTTCGGCGCCGGGGCGATGGTCGCGAGCGTCGTGTGGTTCACCGCGCTCGGCTACGGCGCGCGGCTCCTGGCCCCCGTCTTCGCACGGCCCGGCGCCTGGCGCGTGCTCGACGGCGCGATCGCCGTCGTCATGGCCACGATCGGGGTGTCGCTCGTGCTGGGCGGCTGAGACGACGGCGGGACGGTCGTCGCGGTCTCCGCGCGCAGCGGTCCCGCCACGCCGTCCCGCCGTCGGGACGTGGCCTCGGCTCAGTCGTTGACCTTCTTGGCCTGCTCGGCGAGGGTGTCGACGTGCTTGTCGACGGAGTCCGGCGCGACGTCCTTGATCTTGTCCGCGATCTGGTCGATCCGGTCGTCGGTCAGGAACTCCTTCGCCTTCCCGACGAGGTCGCCCAGGCCGCCCTTGTCCGCGGAGGATCCGTTCTCGGTCATGTCTCACCCTTTCGGTCGTGCGGGCCCCGTGCCCGCCCGCCACGAAACTAGGCCGCGGCGCCGAGGACCGCGCGCCGTCGAGCGGGTGAAAGAGCGCCGGCCGCGCACGGTCGCGCGGGTGCACCCGCGCGGGACGTCGCCCACACTGAGGCGATGAGCACCCCGCGCTCGCTCCACCTGGAGGTCCAGGCCGAGGCCGTGGACCACCTCCGGGCGGGGCGGAGCGTCGACCTCGTCGGACCCGCGGGCTCCGGCCGCACGACCGTGCTCGCGGAGGTGTGCCGCACGCTCCTCGACGACGAGTGGACCGTCCTGCGCGTCCAGGGCGTCGCGGCGCTGCGTGACCGGCCGCTCGAGGCGCTCGCGGTCGCAGGTCTCACGTCGCGCTCCGACCGCACGGCGCCGTCCGCCGTCGCGGGGGCGGTCGCCGCGATCGAGGGAGCGGTCCGGCCCGCGCGGACGCTCGTCGTCGTCGACGACGCGGACGACCTCGACCGCGCGAGCTCCGGTGCGCTCGTCGCCGCGCACGCGCGCGCACGGTTCGCGGTGCTCAGCGCCTCGCGGCCTCAGCCCTCCCGGCTGCGCGACCCGTACCGGCTCGCGACCGAGGTGCGCCCCGGCGTCGAGCTGCAGGTCCCCGCGCTCGGCTACGTGGACACGCAGACGCTCCTCGCCGACCTGCTGCCCGGGACGATCGACGCGGCGACCGTCGGCCGGCTCTACGCCGCGGCCGGCGGCCTGCCGGGCCTCGTCACCGCGCTCGCGGTGAACGCGCGCCGCCGCGGGCGGTTGGCGCTCGTCGACGGGACGTGGGTCGCGGGCCCGGACATGTGGACCCCGGCGCTCGCCCGCAGCGTCGCCCCGCTCGTGCAGGACCTGTCCGACGACGCGCTGGAGGCCCTGGAGACGCTGTCCCTCGCGGGGGCGGTCACGACGAGCACCGCGCGCTCGCTCGTCACGCCGGACGCGCTCGAGGAGCTCGACGCGTGCCGCCTCCTGCGGTTCGTGCCCCGCGGGGACCAGACCGTCGTCGGCGTGTTCCCGCAGGCCGTGGCCGACCACTACCGGCACCTGGGGACGAGCGCGCGCCGCCTGCGCATCGAGGAACGTCTGCGGCTCGCGCTGCACGTGGCCGGGAGGGGCGTCGTCGCGCTCCCCGCCGCGCCGCGGCCCGACGCGCTCGACGACGCGCCGGCCGTCGTGCGCGACCGGGCGCCGTGGGAGTCGGACACGGTGCGGCACCGCATGCTCGTGGAGCACTGGTACCGCGAGACGGTCTACCTCCGCACCCGGTGGGAGACGGAGCCGTCGCCCGCCACCGCGGTGCCCTACCTGCGGGCGCTGCTCACCGGGGACGCCGACGCCGCGACGGTGCGCGCGGTCGTCGAGGGCACGCCCCGCACGGGGGACGCGCGGTCCCTCGCCGCGCTCGACAACTGGCACGCGCTCGCGGTCGCGTTCGTCGAGAAGGACCTCGACGCGGCCCGGCGCGTGCTGCGGGCGGCGCGCGCCGAGGCGGGCGCGTGGGCGCCGCTCCTCGCGAACGTCGAGGCGCACCTCGCGCTGCTCCTCGACCGGGCTCCGGACGAGCCGCCGGCGCCCGCGACGCCCGGCGAGGTCGAGGACGACGTCGCCGCGACCGCCGCGACGGTCCGGGCCGAGTGGCTCGTGTTCCGCGGCGACCCTGCCGCGGCGCTCGACCTGCTGGCCGAGCCGCGCACCCGGACCCCGCACTTCGCGAGCTCCGCCGAGGTGCTGCGGGGGCTCGCGCTCCTGCTCGACGACCGCCTGGACGAGGCGTTCGCGTGGTCCGCGCGTCACCTCGACGAGGCGCGCTCGGCGCTCGACGTCGACGCCGTGCACGGGCACGCGTTCGTCGTGTCCGTCGTGCTCCTCCTGCGCGGGCGCACGGCCGAGCTCCACGAGCACCTGGGCTCGGTGCTGTCCACGGGGCTGCTGTCGGCGCTGCAGCGGCCCTTCCAGTCGGCGAACCTCTCGCTCGCGGCCGCCGTCGCGCTCGTCGAGGGCCGCACGACGACGGCGCGCTCGCTCGCCGAGCAGTCGCGGTCCCTCGGTCCGGGGCCGAGCCCGCTGCCGCTCGCGCAGCCGACGTGGACGCTCGCGCGCCTCGGCGCGGGGTCCGCCGGGTTCGCTGCGACCGACGAGGCCGCGGCGGCCGACGCCCTGTGGGCTGATCACGAGGACGCGCTCGCGCGCGGGTTCCTCGTGGCCGCCGCGTCGTCCGGGGCCCTGTCGCTCGACCTCGTGCCGGACCCGCGGCGCGCGACGGCGCTCCTCGACCTGGTCGCGGACCTCCCCGCGGGCCTGCTGCGGCACGTCGAGCGCTTCGCGGCCGCCGTCGCGAGCGACGACCCCGACGTCGCCGCGGGACGGGGGACGGGCCTGGTCGAGGACGGGCAGGTGCTGATCGGCGCGCGGGCGATCGCCGTCGCGATCCGCCGGCTGCGCGCCGAGGGCGACGTGCGGCGCGCGACCGCCGTCCTCGACGACGCGCGCGCCCGGCTGGAGGCGCACGGCCGGCCGGCCGTCGCGATCCTCGACCTGCTCGCGCCGTCGGGCGACCTCACCGACCGCGAGCGCGAGGTCGCGCGGCTCGTCGCCGAGGGCCTGACGAACCAGGCGGTCGCCGACCGGCTGCACGTGAGCGTGCGCACGGTCGAGAACCACCTGCACCGCGCGTTCCGCAAGCTCGGCATCGACGGGCGCGACCGCCTCGCCGACGCGCTCGACGCCTGACCGGCTCTCGCCCCGGAGCCCGGTGGCCGGGGCCGGTGCTCCGGGACGCGGGCCCGCGCCGCGTCGTCAGGCCGCCGCGACGGCGACCCGCGGCGGCGGGGCGTCCCGACGCACGTGGTGCCACCCGGCGTCACGCGCCGTGGCGGCGAGCCAGCAGGCGCGGACGAACGCGAGCTGGAGGAACATGTCGTAGGCCAGCTCCGGGAGGACGGCGGACGCGACGAGGCGGCCGCGGCGCCCGACGCGCCACACCGTGACGAGCCGCTCGGTGACGAGCACCGCGCCGACCGCGAGCCAGAAGGGCACGAGCCGGAACGTGCCCGTCGCGACCGAGAGCGCCGTGAGCACGACGAGCGCGGCGAGCATGAGCGTGCCGATCGCCAGCATGGCCTGCTGGCCCACGTACCGGGCGGTGACGCGCGTGAACCCGTAGGCGCGCAGGTTGTCGAGCATGCCCTTGTACCAGCGCACGCGCTGACGGTGCAGGTCGCGCGGCGTCGGCATGAGCTCCGTGGTGCACGACATGCTCGCCGGCGACGCGAGCTCGTAGCCGAGCGTGCGCAGCGCGAGCGTGAGCTCGGAGTCCTCGGTGATGGCCCTGGGGTCGTACGCCGCCCCGGGCGGGCCGGGGAGCGTACGTCCGCGCGCCCGGGCGACGGCCGCCAGCGCGTCGCGCCGCACGAGCGCGGCGGTGCCGGTGAGCACCGAGGTGCGTCCGGTGACGTCCACCTGGACGCCGTAGCGCTCGTACTCGTTGGCCTGGAGCTGCTCGAGGAGCGACGCGGGCGGCGTCCCGCGGAACACGCCCCCGACGGCCCCGAGCGTGGGCCGGGCGTCGAGGAGCGCGAGCCCCTCGGCGACGAACGTCGGGGCGATCGTCGTGTCGGCGTCGAGGACGAGCACGAGCTCTGCCTCGACGCGGGCGAGCGCCTGGTTGAGCGCGCCCGCCTTGCGGTCCGTGTTGCCGACCGTCTCGAGGACGTCGGCACCCAGTGCGCGAGCGACCTCGACGGTCGCGTCCGTGCTGTTGTCCGAGACGACGACGACCCGGTCGACGGGCCGCGTCTGCGCGCGCAGCGACGCGAGCGTCGCGGGCAGCGCCTCGGCCTCGTCGTGGGCGGGGACGAGCGCGACCACGCGCGGCGTGGTCGCGCCCGGGGCACCGGTCACGTCTCCTCCTGGCGTCGTCGGCGGCGCAGGACCCGCACCACCATCACGAGCGCGACGCCGGCCATGAGCAGCGTCCAGGCACCGACCAGGTAGTAGCCCGTGGCCATCACCCCCGTGGCTGCGAGAACCGGTGCCGTCTGAGCACTTCCCATCTGGTACATCGATCCACCTCCATCTCGTCGGTGGAACCACCGTGCGGTAGCGCGCGCGGTACTCAGCGGGCCTCGGGGACGGGTTGAGGGGCCGGGGGCGGGCGGGTGCGTGGGCACGGTCGACGGACGCGTACCGCGGGCCGACCGCGTAGGTGGTCGGCACGGTCCTGCGCCGGACGGTCCGGACGCGTCCCGGAGTGCCTGTGGAGGGTTACGGGCGGGGGTTCTCCCGGCGCCACGGCTTCTCGTCGCGCCGCGTGCCGGTCCCGGCGGCGCACCGCCGGCACACCGAGGTGACGGCGTCCGCGTCACGGCCCGTGGCGGGCTGGACGTCGGCCCACGTGACGTGCGGGAAGCGCGTGAGCCCCTGGCGGCTGAGCTGCAGGCGGCACACGGTCTGGTTGGTGCCGCGCTCCCACGCGTGCACCTCGCCCGCGGGCATGCGGACGCCGTCCGGGTCGGTCCACGTGCCCGTCGCCGCGACCGCCGCACCCGAGACGCGTTTGCGCATCGTCCTCACCTCCGGGGCCCATCGTCCGCCGGGCCCGGGGCGCTCGCAGGGGAGCGGGAGGAGGTCCGGGCGCGGAGGCGGGCGCCGCGGCCGTCACCCGCCCGCCGACAGCGGGCGGCTCCAGGCGACCTCGTGGTCGAGCCGGCCCGTCCGGGCGAACAGCCGGACCTGCTGGGTGTCGGGCAGGGACGCGGCGAGCTCGGAGCAGTCGGCCCGGGAGAAGCCGAGCCCCTGCCAGAACGGGCCCGACCGGCGCGAGAACAGCCACGCCCGCGTCGCGCCGCGCGCCGCGGCCTCGGCGAGGGCGTGCTCGGCCAGGCGGGCCCCGCGGCCCGACCCCCGGTGCCCGGGCGCGACGGCGACGCTCCGCACCAGGGCGTGCCGACCGTCCGCGCTGAGCTCGATCCCCGTGCTCCCCACGATCTCGCCGTGCTCATCGCGCTCGACCCACAGGTGGACCGCGGGCTCGTCGAGGCCGGCGACGGTGAGGTCGACGTCCGTCAGGAAGCCTCGGAGCGCGTCGACGTCGGTCTCGTGGAGATGGGAGATCGGCACGACGACCATCGTGGCGCGCACCGGCGGGCCGCGCCACGACGTCTCACCGCGGCCCGCGGGTCGCCGCGCCGCCCGCGTCAGGTGAGGTGGTCGAAGTCGCCGCGCACCCACGCGGCGTGACGCTGCGCCGAGCGGAGCACGACGTCCCGCGCGTCGGCCGGGATCACGCCCTCGAAGTTGTTGTAGAGGCGCTCGAACGGCCGCCGCGCGACGTGCTCCGCGACGCGCAGCACGACGGCCGCGGACAGCGGGATGCGGTTCGGGTAGGAGCGCATGAAGCTCACCGACGTGCGGTCGGGGTTGGCGAAGATCGTGTCCCCGGACAGGAGCACGCCCCGCCCGTCGGCCCCCGCTGCCCAGTGCGCCACGGCGCTCCCGGGGAAGTGCCCGCCCGGCTGCGACAGCACGACGCCGGGCAGCACCTCGCGCTCGCCGCTCCACGTCTCGATCACGGGGTCGGGTCGCGCGACCCAGTGCGCGTCGGCCTCCGCGACGAGCACGGGCACGCCGCCGAGCGCGCGGCTCCACTCGACCTGGACGCCGTACATGTGGGGGTGGCTCGCGGCGATCGCGACGACCGGGCCGAGCGCGCGCACCTGCGCGACGGCGTCGTCGTCCAGGTACCCCGGCGGGTCCCACAGCAGGGAGCCGGGGGGCGTGCGCAGGATCTTGGCCTGCTGCCCGATCCCGACGCTCGGCTCGCTCGACAGGCCGAACAGGTCCGGCTCGAGCTCGGTGAGGACGAGGCGCTCGCCCGCGGCGGCGAGCTCGGCGAGGGTGGTCCAGGCCTGCCCGGTCGCCGGGACCCACTGACGCTCGTCCGCGCAGATCGCGCACACGTCCGGCCGGGTCGCGTGCTCGACCGCGCACGTGCGGCAGAGCCACCAGTCCTCGTCGCGGGGCGTGCCGGTATGCGGTGATGGCGTCGTCGTCATGGGACAGGTCTACCGCGTCCGTCCGACACGCACCGGTCTGCGAGACTTGCGCCCTCATGATCACGACCCTCCTCGTCCTGCACCCGTGGCTCTCGCCGCTCGCCCTCGCCCTCCTCGTCGTCCTCGGCCCGCTCGTCGGGGCGTGGCTCGTGCGGCGCCCCCGCGTCGCGTGGGCGCTGTTCGCGCTCTCCCTCGTGCCGGTCCTCCTGCTCACGCTCGTGCCCGTGGACCGCGAGCTCTTCGCGGTGTGCACGGTCGAGTGGGCGCTGCCGACCCCGGGCCGGGTCGAGCTCGCGGCGAACGTCGTGCTGTTCGTGCCGCCCGTGCTCCTCGCCGCGGTCGCGCTGCGGCGCCCGCTCGCCGCGCTGCTCGGCGGCGTCGTCGCGTCCGCGCTCGTCGAGGCGTTCCAGGCGCTCGTCCCGGCGCTCGGGCGGTCGTGCGACACGAACGACTGGCTCTCCAACTCGATCGGCGCGCTGATCGGCGCGGGGCTCGCGCTCGTCGCGCTCCGCCTCGCCGCGCGCCGGGACGGGGCGGCGGATCGGGACGCGGCCTCTCGCGTGCGCGTTCCCTAGTCCGCGCTCCCGTGCCGGGACGAGCCGCCGGACGACTCGCGTGGGAACGCTTCCACAACGGTGGTCCCGCGGGTTAGCGTGGGTCCTCGGGCGTCGCCCGTCACCGCCGACCGGACCTGCCCAGGGAGCGTCCATGCCGACCGTCACGCTCGACGACGTCGCCGCGGCCGCGCGCGTCTCGCGGTCGACGGCGTCCCGCGTCGTGCGCGGCACGGGACCGGTCTCGGCCGAGGCGCGCCGCGCGGTGCTCGCCGCGGTCGAGCACCTCGGGTACGTGCCGCACCCGGGCGCGCGGGCGCTCGCGAGCGGCCACGGCGAGCGCGTCGTCGTCGCGGTCGGGTCGCCGTCGGCGGACCTGCTCGCCGACCCGTACGTCGCGCGCGTCGTGTCCGCCGCGAGCCGCGCGGCGGACACGCAGGGTGTGGGCGTCGCGCTGCGGTGGCTCGGGCTCGACCCGCGCGACGAGCTCCGCCGCCTCGCGCGCGACCCGGGCGTGGGCGGCGTGCTCCTCGTCGACTACACCGCGGACGTGCTCGCGAGCGTGCCGCGCGACCTCGTGGCGCGCGTGGCCGCGATCGGCCCGGCCGACGGGCGCGTGCCCTCGTACGACGTCGACGCCGCCGCGGGGATCGCCGCGCTCGTGGAGCACGTGCTCGCCACGGGCCGTCGCGACGTCGTCATGGTCACCGGGCCGGGGTGGCTCCCCGGCTCCCGGCGGGCCGTCGACGCCTACGAGGCCGTGACCCGGGCCGCGGGCGTCCCGCGGCGCGTGGTGTCCGCGGACCTCACGACCGGCGCGGGCGCGGACGCCGCGCGCGAGGCGCGGCGCCGCTGGCCCGGCGTCGACGCGCTCGTCGCGATGAGCGACACGCTCGCCGTCGGCGCGATGCGCGCGCTCGCGGAGGACGGCGTCCGCGTGCCCGACGACGTCGCCGTCACCGGGTTCGACGACCAGCCGTTCGCGGAGCAGGCCGGGCCCGGGCTGACGACGGCGACCCACCCCGTGGAACGGATCGCGGCCGCCGCGACGACGGCGCTGCTGGGGCGCCGCCGCGAGGAGCGGCGCACGTTCCCGTCGGTCGTGGTCCGCCGCGGGAGCGCCTGACCTGGACTACGCCTGGTGCCGGCCGCCCGCGTCCTCCGGACCGGGCCGGGCACCGGTGTCGGGCCGCGTGTGGTCGTCGGGCGCGGTGTCCGTGCGGAGCCGGGTGTGGTCGTGGGGCGCGGCGTCCGTGCGGGGCCGGGTGCGGTCGTCGGGCGCGTCGGTGGCGGTCGGCTCGTCGGCGCCGGTCGAGCGGCCGCGGCTCTCGCGCAGGGCGCGTCCCTGCTCGACGGCCTCCTCGCGCTTGGCCGCCTTCTTGTCGCTCGCGCGCGTGTCGCGCGGCGGGAGCTGCAGGCGCTCCTCCGCCGGCATGCCGCTCTGCAGCTCGCGGCTGCGCTCGAGCTCCGCGTCGAGCTCGGCGCCGAGCAGGAGCGCGAGGTTCGTCAGCCAGAGCCACAGGAGGAAGATGATGACGCCCGCGAGGGTGCCGTACGTGGCGCCGTAGCTGCTGAAGCCGCTGCCGAGGTAGAGGCCGAACCCGGCCGACGCGAGCACCCACACGAGGATCGCGAGGACCGCGCCCGGGCTCACCCAGCGGAACTTCGGCTGCTTGACGTTGGGCGTGAGGTGGTACAGCAGCGCGACGAGGACGACGACGAGCAGGAGCGCGACCGGCCACTTCGCGACCTGCCAGACGGCGATCGCGGTGTCCCCGAGGCCGACGAGCTCGCCCACCTGGCGGGCGATCGGCCCGGACAGGACGAGGCTGCCGACGACGAGGCCCGCGAGCAGGACGGTGATGACGGTGACGCCGAGCATCACGGGGCGCAGCTTCCAGATGGGCCGCCCCTCCTGGACCTCGTAGATGCGGTTCATCGACCGGGAGAACGCGCCCACGTAGCCCGACGCCGACCACAGGGCCAGCACGACACCGATGACGAGCGCAAAACCGGCCTTGTCCGTGTTCGCGGCGTTCTCCACGAGCGGCTCGATCATGTCGAGCGTCGTGGCCGGCACGACGCCCTCGACGCTCTGCAGCACCGAGTCGACGGCCTTCTCGCCGTCGCCCACGAGCCCCAGGATCGACACGAGCGCCAGCAGCGCGGGCGCCGAGGCCAGCACGGCGTAGTAGGTGAGCGCCGCCGCGAGGTCGGTGCACTGGTCGTCCATGAACTCCCGCACCGCGCCCTTGAGCGCGAACCCCCACGAGGGCTTGTGCAGGTCGGTGGGCGAACCGGGCTTGTGCCCGGCGTCGGGCGCGGGGCGCTCGGTGGCGGCGGTCATGGGCCCTCCTCGGTCGACGTCGCGACGAGCCGCGCCCCTCGGCGCCCCCGCCGGGCCTTTCCGCCTCCAGGCTGGGTTCGCCCTCGACCGCTCGCAAGCCGCGCGGGCCTGCGACGTGCGACGTCGTGCGCGGCGGCGGAGGTGAGATCGGCAGCCGGAAGTGAGATCGGCGGTCGTGCGTGCCGATGTCGGGCGGGACTGCCGACGTCGGGCCGGACCGCCGATCTCGCGTCGTCCACACGTCCCCGGCACGCGGAGCGCGGCGCGTGAACCACACCCATCGGGTGATGCCCCGCGCGGCGGGGCGGACCTACCGTCGTCGCGTCGTCGGCCGCCGTGCGGTCGGTAGTCCTCGAGAGACAGGGGTTCGACCATGAGTGACGAGCCGCGCCGGTCCGTCGTCGGGACGCCGTTGCCCGCCGAGCGCTCCCTGCCGTTCCCGCCCCGCCGCTCCGGCAGCGTCGCCGGGCGGACGATCCAGGAGTCCACGTACTCGCCGCTCCCGCCGGAGCGGCACCTGCCCGCGGACGCGCCGAACGTCGTCGTGATCCTCATCGACGACGCCGGGCCGGCCCTCCCGACGACGCTCGGCGGCGCGGTCCGCACCCCGACGCTCGACCGCGTGCGCGCGAACGGGATCGGGTACAACCGGTTCCACACCACCGCGATGTGCTCGCCCACGCGCGCGTCTTTGCTCACCGGGCGCAACCACCACCGCGTGGGCAACGGGCAGATCGCGGAGCTCGCGAACGACTGGGACGGCTACTCGGGCCACATCCCGAAGTCCAGCGCGACGATCGCCGAGGTGCTGCGCCAGTACGGGTACGCGACCGGCGCGTGGGGCAAGTGGCACAACACCCCGGCGGAGGAGACGACGGCGGCCGGCCCGTTCGACCGCTGGCCCACCGGGTACGGGTTCGAGTACTTCTACGGCTTCCTCGCGGGCGAGGCGTCGCAGTACGAGCCGAACCTCGTGCGCAACACGACGCTCGTGCGGCCGCCGCGCACGCCGGAGGAGGGGTACCACCTCAGCGAGGACATCGCCGACGACGCGATGCGCTGGCTGCGCGACCACAAGGCGAACGCGCCGGACAAGCCGTTCTTCGTCTACTGGGCCACGGGCGCCCTGCACGGGCCGCACCACGTCATGAAGGAGTGGGCGGACCGGTACGCCGGGGCGTTCGACGACGGCTGGGACGTGTACCGCGAGCGGGCGCTCGCGGGCGCGAAGGCTGCGGGGTGGGTGCCCGAGGACGCGGAGCTGACCCCGCGCCCGGAGAGTCTCGCGGCGTGGGACGACATCCCCGACGACCAGAAGGCGTTCCAGGCGCGGCTCATGGAGGTCGCGGCGGGCTTCGGCGAGCACGCCGACGTGCAGGCGGGCCGGCTCCTCGACGAGGTCGAGCGGCTCGGGTACGGCGAGAGCACGATCGTCGTGTACATCTGGGGCGACAACGGGTCCTCCGGCGAGGGGCAGAACGGCACGATCAGCGAGCTCCTGGCCCAGAACGGCATCCCGTCGACGGTCGAGCAGCACATCGCAGCGCTGGAGGAGCTCGGGGGCCTCGACGCGCTCGGCACCCCCGCGACGGACAACCAGTACCACGCCGCGTGGGCGTGGGCCGGGTCGTCGCCGTACCAGGGCATGAAGCTCCTCGCGTCCCACCTCGGCGGCACCCGCAACCCGATGTTCGTGAGCTGGCCCGGGCACATCGAGCCCGACCCCGTGCCGCGCACCCAGTTCCACCACGTCGTGGACCTCGTGCCGACGATCTACGAGATCCTCGGCATCTCCCACCCGGAGACGGTGAACGGCGTCCCGCAGGACCCGATCGACGGGACGAGCCTCGCGTACTCGATCGACGACGCCGGCGCCGAGGGCCGCCGTCGGACGCAGTACTTCGAGATCATGGGCAGCCGGTCGATCTATGCGGACGGCTGGATGGCGTCGGCCACCGGGCCCCGTCTGCCGTGGGTGCAGGGCATGCCGCCCGGCATCCGCACGTGGACGCCGGACGAGGACCCCTGGGAGCTGTACCACCTCGACGAGGACTGGAGCCAGGCGCACGACCTCGCCGCGGAGCACCCCGAGAAGCTCGCCCAGCTCAAGGAGCTGTTCGCGATCGAGGCGGCCCGCAACGACGTCCTGCCCGTGGGTGGCGGCCTGTGGGTCCCCGTGATGCACCCCGAGGACCGCATCAGCCCGCCGTACACGGAGTGGGACCTGTCGGGCGACACGGTGCGCGTCCCGGAGTTCTGCGCCCCCGCGCTCGGCAACCGGCCCAACCGCGTCGAGATCCGCCTCACGGTGCCGGACGCCACGAACGGCGTGCTCTACAAGCTCGGCGGCGCGGGCGGCGGCCTCACGTGCTTCCTGCTCGACGGCGTCCTCACGTACGAGTACAACCTCTTCCTCGTCCAGCGGACAGTGGTCCGCTCGGGTGCGCCGCTCGCGGCGGGCGAGCACACCGTCGAGGTCGTCACGACGTACGTCGAGCCCCGCCCGGCCGGGCCGCTGTCCGTCGTGCTGCGGGTCGACGGCGCGGACGTCGGCTCGGGCACCGTGCCGGTGAGCGCGCCGCTGCTGTTCTCCGCGAACGACTGCCTCGACGTGGGGCGGGCGTACGGCGGCGCGGTGTCGCGCGCGTACGCCGACCGCATGCCGTTCGCGCTCGACGGGACCGTCGACGCCGTGCACGTCGAGTACCTCAGGCCCGACGCGGCGGGACGCGCCGGCTGAGCGACCGCCCGACGGCCGGGCTGCGGCAGCCTGGGCCGGTGTCGGCCCCGGGGCGACATCACACCCTCCGGGTGAGGACGCGGGCGGCGCCCGCGGACGACCCTGGGGACAGGCGCCCGCCCGGGTGGGGCGGACGCCGCGTCCGGGCGCGCCGCGCGCCGGACACCGCCGGGCCGGGCTCCGGTCCGGTCCTCACGAAGGAGGACCTCGTGCCAGGACTGCTCCGCGGTGTCGCGCGCACCGCCGTCATCGCCGGGACCGCGACCGCCGTGTCCAACCGCGTCTCCCGCCGCCAGGCGGGCCGCTGGGCCCAGCAGGAGGCCCAGCAGGAGCCGCAGTACGCGCCGCCCCCGCAGTACGCGCCGGCGCCGCAGTACGCGCCCCCGCCCGCGCCGTCCCCCGCCGCGGCGACCGGCATGGACGCGCGCATCGAGCAACTCACCCAGCTCGGCGCGCTGCGCGACCAGGGCGTGCTCACCCCGGAGGAGTTCGAGGCGCAGAAGGCGCGGATCCTCGCCGGCTGAGCCCGCCCCTTAGGCAGCGCGCCCACCACCCGACCCTCGACCGCGCCGGGACACCGGCACGCCGGAAGGACCGTCATGACCGACGACCAGCACGTGCTCCGACCGACCTGCACGCGAGCCGGCGTCCGGGCGGTCGCCCCCGTCACGGAGGAGCACCCGTGTCTCGACGGCAGCGCCGGCATCGAGGAGATCGGCGCGTTCGAGCTGGGGAACGACGGGTCGGACCCCGTGTTCGCGTGGCGCCTCACGGCGGGGCGCACCGAGAGCTGGGGCCTCTACCACCTCTCGAACCGCCTGCGCACGAAGGGCTGGCTCGTGCCCGCCTACCCGATGCCGGACGACCTCGCCGACCTCACCGTCCAGCGCATCGTCGAGCGCGACGGCGTGAGCCGCGACCTCGCGTCCGAGCTCCTCGAGGACATCCGCGTCGAGACCGCGTGGCTCGACGGTCTCGCGTCCCCCATGCCCGCCCAGGTCCGGCGCTCGGGCCTGCACCACTGACGCGCGTGGACGCCGGGACGGGAGCGGTGCCCGGCACGTCGCGGTCCGCGGCGTCGCCGCGCCGTCGGCTGCGCCGCGAGGCGTGGGGGTTCGCGGTCGGCTCGCTGTGCTTCCTCGTCGGGGCCCTCCCGCCCTACGCGGACGCGGTGGGCGCGGTCGTCGTCGGGGTGACGTTCGTCGTCGGCGCGGTGTTCTTCACGGCCGCCGCGTTCGTCCAGCTGAGCCTGAGCGGGCGGCGCCCGCCGCGGGCCGGCACGCACCCGGCCGACCGCTGGGACTGGTGGGCCGCCGCGGTCCAGCTCGTCGGGACGCTGTGCTTCAACGTCAGCACGACGGCGGCCCTCGTCGCCGCGGTCGAGGACCCGACGCTGCTCGGGGCGGGCTGGAAGCCCGACGCGTACGGGTCCGTCGCGTTCCTCGTCTCGTCGGCGTTCGCGGTCGTCGCCACGCGTGACCGCGGCCACCTGTGGGACACCGACGCGCGCACGTGGCACGGGACCTGGCTCAACCTGCTCGGGTCGGTCGCGTTCGGCGCGTCCGCCGTCGGCGCGTACGTCGCGCCGAGCAAGCACGGGGGAGTACGTGAGCGCGTGGTGGGACGACGCCGGCACGCTCGTCGGGGCCGTGTGCTTCCTCGTCGCGGCCCTGCTCTCGTGGCGGTCGGCCGACGCCCCGGCCGGGTGACGCACCGCGCGGTGCGTCACCCGGCCGGGACCGGCGGCTGCCGTCAGCCGCAGGAGGCCGCCGCGTAGGGGACGTCGCGCGACGACGTCGCCGTCGCGGCGCTCGCCGTCCCCGCCTCGACGGACCCGGCGCGCGTCGCGAACGACTGGTACGCCGCCTTGCCCGGCTCGACGCCGACGACCGTGCGCTCGCCGTGCGGCGTGCGCAGCGTGATGTCGACCGCCTCGTCACCGCCGTTGCGCGCCGTGACGGCCACGTACGCCTTGCCGGCGAGGCAGCGGGTGACCGCCTCGACGTCGACGAGCACGTCCTCGGGCCCGGGCCCGTCGCAGCGCAGCCACGCCCCGGCCCAGTCGGCGTGGTCCTGCCCGACGCCGTTGCCGCCGTCGCCGACGCGCAGGGTCACGGTCTGCGCCCCCGTCACGTCGACCTCGGCGAGCTGGGCGCGGGACGCCGGGGTGACGACCCCGCTCGCCCAGCGCGAGGTCCCGTCCGCGAGCACCTCGAACGTCACGCGCGCGGCACCGGCGACCTCGTCGTCGATCCCGTAGTCGGAGACGAGCGTGGTGCAGCCCTCCGGCAGGTCGAACGTGATCGCCGAGACGGCGTGCACGCCGACGCCCTTGGAGTAGGTGCGGCCCCCGATCGAGAGCGTGCGCCCGTCGCCCGCGACGTCCTCGCCGTTCGAGCGGTCGCGCTCGGCCGGCCCCCAGCCGTTCGTCTCGGACGTCCAGCCGAGGTCGGAGACGTGCACGCCGCCGGACACGACGTCGAGCGCGGCCGTCGCGAGCACGGCGTCGCCGTGGGAGAGGGTCGCGGTGACGGTGCTCCACCCGGTCCGCCCGCCCGGGTCGAGCGCGAGCTCCACGTCGGTCGTGCTGCTCCCGGGGACCTCGACCTCGACGGGCTCGGCGTCCCAGAAGTCGAGGTCGGCCGCCGCGAGGACGACCGTCTCCGGCGACGACGACCGGTTGCGGACCGGGACGGTGAGCACGACCGGCGCGACCGCGTCGGGCGAGCTCGCGCGCTCGGCCGTGATCGGACCGGCGGCCGTGACCGCGCTCTCGACGAGCGGGACGACCGTGAACGACCCGACGTGCTCGCCGTCGCCCGCGAGGACGGACCCCGCGACCACCGTGAGGTTGCGCGCGTCCGCCGGGACGCGTACGACGGCGCGCCACGTGGCGCTCTCGCCGGGGGCGAGGTCGGTCGACGCCGGCTCGGTCACCTCGACGTCCGGCACCGCGAGGTCGAGCCGCACGTCGGTCAGGGCCTGCTCGCCGGCCGTGACCTCGACGTCCACCGTGGTGGTCCCGCCTGCGCCCGCGACGGGGTCGGACAGCGTCGCCGTCACCCGCGCCCCGCCGTCGGCGGCGAGCGCGTCGAGGACGTTCGCGCGCTGCGCGACCATCGCCGCCCACGTCGCGGGACCGTCCTCGGCGCGCGGGTCGATCGCGTCGAGCGCGGTCCGCACGACCGCCGCGTCGGCGCCGAGGCGCTCCTTCGCGAGGTCGAGGATCTCCGCGTCCTCCTGACCGTCGCGGAACACCTCCCAGCGGATCGACGACACGGGCCCGTCGCCCGGCTCGGCGCCCGGGTAGACGATGTACTCGTCGCCCTGCCCGTACCGGAACGTCGGGTCGGCGTAGACGTCGCTCGGCCACGAGTTGTACGTCCAGCGCAGGTAGCCGTCGAGGTCGCGCTGCTCGACGATCCAGCCGAGCGAGCGCGTCGAGACCGGCGGCGACGCCGTCACGGTGTCCGGACGGACCGGGTCGTAGAACGTGTAGAACAGCGTCGGCTCGCCTGCCTCCACACGGGACCGGACGAGGGAGTCCGGCACCTGGTCGAGGAACGAGTAGTTGAAGCTGATGTAGTCGGCGATGTCCGCCTCGGCGAGCGAGTTCGCCGCGAGGGCCACCTTGGGCGTCCACGCCGGGTCGGCCTGCGCGATGACGTCGAACGCGACGTTCATGGTCGCGATGGGGCGCTCGTCGAACGCGAGGCGCGTGTCGTCGAACCAGCCCTTGTCCTCCAGGTGCGCCCGGAAGTCGCGCAGGAACGCCGTCCACGTCGCGCGGTAGCGCGCGCTGCCGAGCGAGATCTCCTCGGTCACCTGCTCGCCGGTGCGGGAGTCGGTGTAGACGAGGCGCTCGGACCCGGTGAACTGCAGCATCGCGAACGCGTGGATCGTGTCGCCGACGCCCGCGGCGCGGGACTCGGTGACGAGGCGGTCGAACACGGTGTAGTCGAACGAGAAGTCCGTGCCGTCCCAGATCCACTCGACCGTGCTGCGGTACGGCGACTCCGTCTGCGCGTGGCGCTGGCCGTCGATCGTCACGAGCCACGGGTCCTCGACGATCGCCGCGTTCACGACGTCCTGGCCGTGCGCCGCGAGGTCCTCGAGGTAGGGCCGCAGGGCGTCCCAGTGCTCCTCGCTCCACGGCGTGAGGCCGTGCGTGTCGGCCACCGCGTCGGGGTGGGCCCACAGGTCGAGCACGAACGGGCGCTCGTCGACCGGGCGCAGCTCGACGTCGGGCACGTCGACCCGCAGGGGCCAGGTGCCGATCGTCCCGTCCTCGGCCGTCACGGCGACCGTCCCGGTGTACGCGCCGGGGGCGGTGCCCGGGGGCACGGCCACGGTGAGCCACACGGGCTGGTTGCGGCCCGCCTCGACGTCGACGCTCGCGACGTCGCGCAGCGGGTCGGCGACGACCCCGCCGTTCACGGTGTCCGGGATGTACTGCGGGTAGCGCACGCGCACGGACTCCGCGGGCAGGGCCGCCCCGCCCGGTCCGGCGAGCGCGGACGCCGCGGCGCTCAGGCCCGTGAGCCCGTGGGGCGCGGTGACCGCGAGCTGCGCGGACGCCGTTCCCGCGGCGGGCACCTGGAGCCGCAGCGTCGTGGAGGGCGCGAGCGCAGGCCCGGTCGAGCCGGCGCGCGGGACCCGCACGAACGACGAGCTCGCCACGTCCCCCGACGGCACCCACACGGTCGCGTCGGCGCCCGGGGCGGCCGGGAGCGTGAGGTCGACGGGGCTCATCGCGGCGGCGTGGGTCGCCTTCGCTCCCGTCGCGGTGGTGCCCGTGGCGGTGAACGTCGGGGTCCACGCGCCGGCGTCCAGGTCGCCCTGCGTCACGACCTGGCGCACGCTCTTGCACACGTACGAGTCGCCGGGCGCGAGGGCCGTCGAGCGGTTGCACGACGACGCGTTGTCCGGCCCGGCGAGCGCGACGCTCGCGAGGGCCACGTTGCCCGTGTTGGTGATCCGGATCCACGGCGCGACCTGGTCGCCGAGCAGACCGTCGGCGCCGCCCGTGTAGATCGCGTCGAGAACGGGGAGCACGGAGACCGCCGGAGCGGGGGTCGCCGTGCCGCCGGTCACCTGCAGCGACGGGCGTGCCGACGAGCTGACGGCGCTCCCGCCCGAGCCGGTGGTGTACCGGACCGAGACCTCGTGCGCGCGCGCCGCAGCGGTCGCGGGGGGCGTGACGGCGAGCGTGACCGTCGCCGAGGCGCCGGGCTCGATCACCGGCACGGCGACCGGCTCGGCCGACCAGCCGGCCTGCTCGTCGAGCGACACCGTGCCGGGGGCCGTCGCCTCCGGGCCCTGGTTGGTCACGGTCACCGTGACGTCGGAGCGCTGCCCGGCCGTGAGCGGCGCCGCCGCGGTCACGGCGAGCGGGGCGCACGCGCCCTCGAGCCAGTCGAGGTCGAAGCTCGTGTAGGAGATGCTGCGGTAGCCCTCGCGCTCGAACAGCAGGCCGTAGCTGCCGCCGAGGTCGTCGTCGGACGTGCCGTCGCCGAGCGGGGTGAGCGTCGAGTAGCCCGCGGCGCCCGGCACGACGACCTTGCGGACGGGCCACGTCTGCCCCGAGTCGCAGGACATCTTCACGGTGAGGTTGCGGCGGATGCCGGTGTCCTCGGTGTTGGAGAAGAGCAGCACCTGCGCGCGCGGGTCGTCCGGCTCGGCGTCGGGGAACGCGCGGATGACGGACCCGTTGTTCGCGGGGTCGATCAGCTCCGTGTCCGGCGAGAAGGCGGTGTACGTCGCGCCGCCGTCGGTCGACGTCGCGACGAGGCGGTAGGGCGCGGAGCGGCTGTTGAGCAGCACCGTGCCGTCCGCGAGCTCGACGGTCTTGTTCTCGTCGGCCCCCGGGCCCACGGGCGCGCTGCGCTGCCACGTCTCGCCGTGGTCGTCGCTGTAGGCGCTCACGGCGTAGTTCCCGCCGGCCGCGCGCACCGTGTACTGCTG
The DNA here is from genome assembly GCF_009711085.1 of Cellulosimicrobium composti. Lineage (GTDB taxonomy): Bacteria > Actinomycetota > Actinomycetes > Actinomycetales > Cellulomonadaceae > Cellulosimicrobium > Cellulosimicrobium composti. The sequence continues at coordinate 3,386 of NZ_WMKA01000044.1, read as the reverse complement.
GATCAGGCGGCCCGCGTGCGGCCCGTGGCGCAGCTGGATGCCCTCGCCGGACGCGGCGAACAGGCCGCCCCAGGCCGGGTCCTTGAACATCTCGGTGATGCGGCGGTGCTGCCACGTGACGCCGCCGTCGTCGGAGTACGAGTAGTCGGCGTGCAGGAGGTTCGGGTCGTCGGGGTCGTTGCCCGTGCCGGACCCGGCGTAGCCCTGGTTGACCGACGCGGCGTAGAAGACGAACACGCGGCCGGTCTCGCGGTCGACGAGGACGCTCGGGTCGCCGTAGCCCTTCGGGGCCGCGTCGGAGCGGATGACCTCGGGCTCCTGCCACGTCGCACCGCCGTCGGTGCTGCGGCGCATGAGCAGCGCGATGTTGGAGGGCAGGTCGTTCATGGTCGGGCGGCCGTCGTACACGGCGAGCAGGTCGCCGTTCGGCAGCGTGGTGAGCGCGGGGATCCGGTAGCGCAGGTGGCTGCCGGTGTAGCGCGTGGCGAGGTCGACGACGTCGAGCTCCTCGCCCGGGCCTGCGGGCGCGGTGGCGGGTGCGGCGGGGAGCGAGGCGGCCGCCGCGGGCGGGGCCGCGGGGGCGGCGATGTGCGCGGCCGCTCCCGCGGGGACGAGGGCCGTGACCAGCAGCGCTGCGGTCACGGTCAGGGGGAGCAGGGGTCTCACGGGAACGTCCTCTCGCCGACGTCGGTGTCGGGGGCTGGGGGAGTCCTGATGATGTGTGCACCATAGCGGCGCGATTCGAGCAGGAACAAGCACGTGCTCGGACGACGGAGGAGCCCGGCGGCCCGCAGGCCGCCGGGCTCCTCGGTGATCAGGCGCAGGCGGAGGCGCCGAACGTGGCGTCGACCTCCTGGGAGCCCGCCGCCGCGACGGCGGTCCCCTCGTCCACCGCCGACGAGCGGGCGGAGAACGACTGGTACGCCGACCTGCCGGGCTGCACGGCCGCGACCGTGCGCTCGCCGTACGGCGTGCGCAGCGTGACGTCGACCGCCTCGGCGCCCGTGTTCTGCGCCGTCACGGCGACGTACGCCGTGCCGGCGAGGCAGCGCGTCGACGCGCGGACGTCGAGCGCGGGTGCGGCCGCGGACGGGAGCTCGACCGCCGGACCGTCGAGCTCGACGACCGTCACGGTCGTCCCGGACGTCGAGGTCCACGTCGTGTCCGGCGTGAACGACCCGCGGTCGAGGTCCTCCTGCGTGACGACGTGGTGCGCGAACGTGCACGTGTACGACGCGAGGGCCGCGAGGCTGAGGTAGCGGCAGTTGCGGCTGTACTGCGCCGGGTCGAGGTTGACCAGGTTGCCCGTGGGCACCACGCGCGTCCCCGCGGTGGAGATGTTGTTCACCGTGTAGGCGAACTCGAGCACGTCCCCGACGGCGTAGGCGTCCTTCGGGTTGGTGTGGACGCCCGAGACGAGGATGTTGCCCGGGCCGCCGAGGTTCACGCTCGGGCCCGAGTGCTCGACCGTGGTGACCGTCGTCCCCGACGTCGAGGTCCACGTGGTGCGCGGCGTGAAGTGGCCCGCGTCGACGTCGGCCTGCGTGATGGTGTGGCGCGCGCTCGTGCACGTGTACGTGGCACGGGGCCCGAGGTTGCGGTAGCGGCAGTTGGGCGTGCTCTGCGCCGGGTCGAACTGCTGTAGGTCGCCCGTGGGCGACACGGTCGTCACGGCGTCCGAGAGGTTGGTGACGGTGAACGAGTAGCTGACGACGTCACCCACCTTCCAGCCGCCCGCGGGGGTCGGGCTGGTGACGCTCGCCGCGGCGATCGTGATGTCGCCGGGACGGTCGCTCGGCGCCGCGAGGATCCAGTCCATGTCGAGCTTGGCGAAGCGGATGCCGCCGTTGCCGCCGTCGGGCTCGTAGAGGAGACCGATCGTGCCGTCGGCGAGCGTCGCGAGCGTCGAGTACGCCATGCCGCCGGCCTGGAACACCTTCGCCACGGGCCACGTCTCGCCGTCGTCGTAGCTCACGCGCACCGTGCCGTTGACGCGCGCGGACTGCGACGCGGCGTTCGAGAAGAGCAGCACCTTCGCCTCGGCCGAGCCCTGCGGCGCGTTCGGGTACGCGCGCACGATCGAGCCGTTGTTCGTCGGGTCGGGCAGCTCGGTGTCGATCGTCACCGGGCCGTACGTCACGCCGCCGTCGGTCGAGTACGCGACCTTGCGGTACTTCGAGCCGGCCGAGTCGCGCGAGTTGAGCATGACGCGGCCGTCGGACAGCTCGACCGTCTTGTTCTCGTCCATGCCGGTGCCGACGGGCGTGCCGACCTTCCACGTCGCGCCGTGGTCGTCGGAGTACACGGACACGGCCTGCACCGCGCCCGCGGCGTTGATGATCGTGTACTGCTGGAGGAGGCGGCCCGCGTACTGGCCGTACTTGAGCTGGATGCCCTGGCCGGAGGACGCGAAGCGCGAGCGCGCCCCGAGGTCACCGGTGACCTCGGCCGTGATCGTGCGGTGCGTCCACGTGCGGCCGTCGTCCGTCGAGCTGGAGACGTTCGCCTGGATGACGTTGCGCGCGGTCGGGTCCGTGCCCGGCTGCGACCCCCAGAAGCCCTGGTCGTAGGACTTCACGTGGAAGTTGAAGATCGTCCCCGTCTCGCGGTCGACGATGTAGCTCGGGTCGGAGTAGCCCTCGATCGGCGCGGTCGTCCTGCCACCCGCGACGACCTCCTGCGGCCCCCAGGTGACGCCGTCGTCGTCGGAGCGGCGCTGCAGGATCGAGTTCGGGCCGGGCGAGTCGGCGCCCGTGGGGCGGCCGTCGTAGGACGCGAGGACGGCGCCGCTGTTGGTCACGGTGAGGGCCGGGATGCGGTAGTTGGGGAAGCCGCCCTGCCCGTTCGTCGCGAGCTGCTGCTCGCTGTAGGTGCCCCGTCCGCCGGTCGCCGGGGCGACGTCGTAGTCGGGGGCGGGGGTCGTGTGGTGCGCGGCCGCCGTCGTGACGGGGACGACGGCGCCGCCCATCCCCAGCGCGAGCGCGGCGGCGAGGGTCACCGCACGGCGCGCTGGTCTGCGGAGGTGTCCGATCATGCCGTTCCTTCCGGTCGTGGAGCACTCGGTGCGGACGGCCGGCCAAGGGGGGACGCGGCGACGCTGCCGAGACTGCTTGAACAGATGATGTCAGATGTCTGACGTCAGGAACGTAGCCTGCGGGGCATCGGGGGTCAAGGGGAAGCGCGCGGGTGCACGAACGCCCGCACCCCGCCGGACCAGGGAGGTCGGTCCGGCGGGGTGCGGGCGAATCGGTCGGGCTGGGCGGCACCGCCGTCGTCGCCGATGCCCGCACTGGCAGGGGGCTGATCGTGCGGGCACCGGCTGCATTCAGCGTAAGCAGCGAACTGGACGGTCGTCCAGGTGAAACCCGGGTGAAAGTGCGCGGGCT
>NZ_WMKA01000043.1:14379-37329 GCF_009711085.1 Cellulosimicrobium composti | reverse complement strand
TCGAGAACACCGACACGGTGCTCACCGACGCCACGGTTCGACGATGCTCGCGGATGCTCGTCAGTAGGCCCACCGATGCTCCCTCAGTCCCTGGTCGGGGCACGCGGGACCACGTCATCCTGTCGAGCCGGGATGGCGAGAGAGGGGGAGACGCGCGTCCGTGCCCGCAGAACGCCCAGTCGAGGGTAACCGAACCGCCCTGTCGTCGGGCATGGGGAGGGGTCCCCATGCCGGGTGGAATCGGCGGGCGGCGTCAGGGCAGGAGGGACGCGCGCCACGTGGACGCGCGGTCGAGCGTGCGGTCCTCGACGGCGCGGAGCGCGTCCGTCGTGCGGTCCGTCGTGCGGTCCGTCGTCGGGGGGCGCGTCGCGGCAGCCCGGGCTCGTGCGGCCGCGGCGCGCTGCGCCGCGCGGCGGCGGCCGAGGTCGGTGAGGGCCGAGCCGACGAGGACGAGCAGGCGGTCGGTGCCGTGCGGCTCGGCGGTGCGGGGAAGCGTGGGGGAGTACGCGCTCACGAGGGGTTCTCCTTGCCGTCGATCGTGGGGAAGACGTTGAAGTGGATCTGGACGGGGCGGGCGCCCGGGAGGCTCTCCTGCCCCTCGAACCGGCGCAGGGTCGCGTCGAACGCCTCCCACGCGTCGGCGACCTCGGTCATCTGCTCGGCCGTGAGCCACATGCTCGCGGTCGCCAGGCGCGCGCCCTTGAGCCACCGCTGGGGCAGCTCCGACGGCGCGCGGTCGAGGAACGTCTGGATCTTGCGGGATCGTGCGGCCTCGAACTCGCGGCTGATCATGGTGCCCGCGAGCGACGCCGCCGTGTCGGTGCCCTCGTCGGGGAGGCTCACCGAGAAGCCGCCGGGCACGCGCTCCCACCACCGCTCGCGCGCCGTACCCTTCCCGGCGACCTCGCGGACGAAGTCGTGGCGGGCGAGGTGGCGCAGGTGGTAGCTCGTCGACCCGCTCGACTCGCCGACGAGCTCGGCGAGCCCGCTCGCGGTGAGCGAGCCGTGCGTCGAGAGCAGGTCGAGGATCTGGATCCGCAGCGGGTGCGCGAGCGCCTTGAGCTGTGCCGGGCCGAGGGGCGCGTGCCCCTCGGGCGGCGTGGCTGCGGTGGCGTCGTCGGTGCTCATGGCACGAGGCTACAGATGCAAAGGTCTCTTTGCAAGGGGTTCTTTGCATGTTCGGACCTCGCCCACGGGCGAGCCCGTGGCGAGGGGTGGGAACCGGTGCGAGCATCGACCCGTGACTGCCGTGGTGGAACGGGTGAGGGGTGCCGCCGAGCGCGCGATCTTCCTGCGCGTCGCCGGGCCGGACGCGACCGCGACGCGGGCGCGCATCCACGAGACGCCGGGCCCGCGGTGGTTCGACCCGGGCAGCCCCGTGCAGCGCGTCCACGGCGACGCGTCGATGTTCGTCGGCGGCCTGCGCGCGCTGCTGCTCCAGAGCCTGCACCCGCTCGCGATGGCGGGCGTCGCCGCGCACTCGGGCTACCGGGGAGACCCGTGGGGGCGCCTCCAGCGCACCTCGACCTTCATCGCGGTCACGACGTTCGGGACGGCCGACGACGCCGAGCGGGCGGTCGGGGCGGTGCGCGCCGTCCACGAGCGCGTGCGCGGGGTGGCACCCGACGGGCGTCCCTACCGTGCCGGCGACCCCGACCTGCTGCGCTGGGTGCACGTCGCCGAGACCCAGAGCTTCCTCGCGGCGCACCAGACGTTCGGGCGCGACCCTCTCGACGCGCGGGGGTGCGACGAGTACGTCGCCCAGGCGGCCGTCGTCGGGCGCGCGCTCGGCGTGACGGACGCGCCGCGCACGGTCCGCGAGCTGGACGAGGCGATCGAGGGCTACCGGCCGGCGCTCGCCCTCACGCCCGCGGCGCTCGACGCCGCGCGGTTCCTGCTCGTGGAGGCGCCCCTGCCGCGGGCGGTGCGGCCGGCGTACGCGGGCCTCGCGATCGCCGCTCGCCAGTCGCTCCCGGCGTGGGCCCGGGCCGGGATGCCGCGCGTGCGCGGCGTGCCGGCGCGCTGGTCGCGCCCCGCGGGGGTCGCCGTCACGCGGCTGCTGCGCTGGGCGCTCCCGGCGAGATGAGCGCGGACCCGCGCCGGCTCAGGGGGCGTCCCGGCGGTGGCGGTAGGCGTCGAGGTCGTCGTTGAGGCGCGTCAGGAGCTCGGCGAGGAGCGCGCGGTCGAGGCGCGACCAGCCGCCGAGGACGTCGGCGTAGACCGCGGTGCGTGCTGCCCGGTGGGCGGCGAGCTCGTCCAGGCCCGCCGTCGTGGGCTCGACGACGACGGCGCGCCCGTCGCGCGGGTCGCGCGCCCGACGCACGTGGCCCGCGTGCTCGAGCGCGGCCACCTGCCGGGTCACCGTGGAGCCGTCGAGGCCGAGCCGCTCGGCGAGCGCGGTGACGTGCAGGGGGCCGTGCGTCCCGAGCGTGTGGAGCAGCAGGTACCCGGACCGGTCGAGCGTGCCGTCGCGCCGCGAGGTCCCGGGTGCCCCCGAGGCCCGCGTGCGCTCGGCGCGCCGCAGGAGCTGCGCGAGCTCGAGCTCGATCGCCCCCAGCACGTCGTGCGCCGTCGCCTCCTCGCGCTCGCTCGCGCTGCTGGTCGCGCCGCCGGGGGAGGCGGCGGGCGAGCGGTCGTTTCCTGAGGCAACGGACATGGGTGTAGTCTACAGGTAGTTATCTGTCAGATACAGGTATCTGACCCGCCGAGCGGGTCCGACCCTCCACCCAGGAAGTGCGACCGAGTGGCCTCCACGCGCGACGAACCGAACCGCACCGCCATCTACGCGACCGCCCTCACGGCGTTCTTCGCGATCGCCGGCATCGCCGTCGTCGACCCGATCCTGCCCGTCATCGGCGAGGAGATCGGGGCGTCGACCTGGCAGATCGAGCTCCTCTTCACCGCCTACATCGCGGTCATGGCGCTCGGCATGATCCCCGCCGTCATGGCGACGGGGCGCTTCGGCTACAAGAAGATCCTCGTCACGGGCGTGAGCCTCGTCGCCGTCGCCGCCGTGCTCGCTGCGCTGAGCACGAGCATCGGGCAGCTCGCCGCCCTCCGCGGCCTGTGGGGGCTCGGCAACGCGATGTTCTTCGCGACGGCCATGGTCCTGCTCGTCTCCCTCGCGAACGACCGCGAGTGGGTCGTCGAGCTCTTCGAGACGTGCGTCGGGCTCGGCTTCGCCGTCGGACCGCTGCTCGGCGGCCTGCTGGGCGGCATCTCGTGGCGCGTGCCGTTCTTCGTGTGCGGCGTCTTCATGCTCGTCGCGCTGCTCGTGTCCGTGACGCGGCTCCAGGACCCCGCGCAGAAGCCCGCGCCCCTGCGTCTCGGCCGGGTGTTCGGCCTGTTCCGCAAGCCGGGCTTCCTCGCCCTCGCCGGGGTCACCGCCGCGTACAACTTCTGCTTCTTCGTCATCCTCGGGTACACGCCGGTCTTCCTCGGCCTCGACGTCGTGCCCCTCGGCCTCGTCTTCACCGCGTGGGGCGTCGGCCTCGCCGTCGGCATCCTCGTCGTGGGTCACCGGCTCGCCCACCGCGTCGGCGCCGTCCAGACCCTCGGGATCGCGGTCGTCGGCGTCCTGGCGGCGCTCGTGCTGCTCGCGCTCGACCTGGGGACCGCCTGGTCCGTCGTCGTGCTCGTCGGCGCGGGCGTGTTCATGGGGATCGCGAACGCCAACCTCACCGACCTCTCGCTCGCGCTCGGCGACAGCGACCGTCGCGTCACGACCGGGGCGTTCAACCTCGTCCGCTGGGGGTTCGCCGCCCCGGCGCCCGTCATCGCCGGCCTGCTGCACCCCGTCTCGGCGACGGCGCCCTTCTGGCTCGGCGTCGGCGTGCTCGCGCTCGGCGTGGTCGTCTTCGTCGTGGCCGGTCACCGGATGGCCGGTGAGCTCGGCGAGCGCGTCCTGTGGTCGCGCTGGAACCGGCGGGCGCGCGCCGTCGAGGGCACGCCGGAGGAGGCCCTGGGCGAGGCCTGAGCCGCACGCCCGGCCTGGTCGGAGCGCGTGGGAACCATCTCGGGGCTCCTCGCGTTAGGCCCACGACATCGCGACGCCGCCGTCGTTCCCCGCCGACCTGGAACCCCTGGAGGCTCCGTGTCCCGTCTCGCCCGGCTGTCGCTGGCCAACCGCGCCCTCGTCGCCCTCGCCACCGTCGCGATCGCGGTCTTCGGCGTCATCAGCATGGGGTCGCTCAAGCAGGAGCTCATCCCGAGCCTGCAGATCCCGACGGCCGCCGTCGTCGGCGCGTACCCCGGGTCGGCGCCGGCGATCGTCGAGCAGCAGGTCACGGTCCCCGTCGAGGCGGCCGCACGCGCCGTCAAGGGCGTCGAGGAGGTCACGTCGACGTCGTCGACCGGCCTGTCCGTGACGACCGTGCAGTTCGCGTACGGCACCGACATGGACGCGGCGTCCTCGCAGCTGCAGACGGCGGTCACCCGGCTGCAGTCGCAGCTGCCCGAGGACGTCGAGCCGCAGGTCGTGACGGGGTCGGTGGACGACCTCCCGGTCATCCAGCTCGCCGTGTCCGGCGGCGCGGACGAGGCAGGGCTCGCGGACACCGTCACCTCGAGCCTCGTGCCCGCGCTCGAGGACGTCGGCGGCGTCCGCAGCGTCGCCGTGAGCGGTGTCGCCGACCAGCAGGTGACGATCGACCTCGACCCCGCCGCGCTAGCCGCCGCGGGCCTGAGCCCCGCGCAGGTCTCCACGATCCTCCAGGACAACGGCGTCGTGCTCCCGGCGGGCACGGTCGCCGACGGCGACCGGACGCTGAGCGTGCAGGTCGGCACCGCGATCACGACCGTCGACGACCTCGCCGCGCTGCCGCTCGTCGTCCCGGGCGCCTCCGCGCCCGTCACGCTGGGCGACGTCGCGACCGTCACCGCCGGTCCCGAGCCCGCGACGTCGTACTCGCGCCTCGACGGCGAGGCCGCGCTCGCCGTCGCGATCACCAAGACGCCCGCGGGCAACACCGTCGAGGTGTCGCACGCCGTGCAGGACGCGGTGGACGACCTCGCCGGCGTGCTCGACGCCCAGGACGTGCGCGTCGAGGTCGTGTTCGACCAGGCGCCGTTCATCGAGGAGTCCATCGAGGGCCTCGCGACCGAGGGGCTCCTCGGCCTGCTGTTCGCCGTCGTCGTGATCCTGCTGTTCCTCGCGTCGCTGCGCTCGACGCTCGTCTCGGCCGTGTCGATCCCGCTGTCGCTGCTCGTGACGTTCGTCGTCATGAACGCCACGGGCTACACGCTCAACATCCTCACGCTCGGCGCGATGACGGTCGCGATCGGGCGCGTCGTCGACGACTCGATCGTCGTCATCGAGAACATCGAGCGCCACCTGTCGTACGGCGAGGAGAAGACGGGGGCCATCATCGGTGCGGTCAAGGAGGTCGCGGGAGCGATCACCGCCTCGACCGTCGCGACCGTCGCCGTGTTCCTGCCGATCGCGCTCGTGGGCGGCATGGTCGGCGAGCTGTTCCGGCCGTTCGCGCTCACCGTCGCCATCGCCATGCTCGCGTCGCTCTTCGTCGCGCTGACGATCGTGCCGGTCCTCGCGTACTGGTTCATCAAGGCGCCGCCCGTCCCGGCCGACCCGGAGGCCGCGCGCCTCGCGGGCGAGCGGGCCCGCGCCACGGCCGAGGCGAAGGAGCGCCGCGGGCTGTGGCAGCGCGGGTACCTGCCGACGCTGCGCGCCGCGCTGCGCCACCCGGCAATCACGCTCGGCGTCTCCGTCGCGATCCTCGCCGGGACGCTCGCGCTCGTGCCGCGGCTCGAGACCAACTTCCTCGGCGACACGGGCCAGGACACGCTCACCGTCACCGAGACGTTCGCGCCGGGCACGTCGCTCGAGGCGCAGGACGCCGCGGCGCGCGACGTCGAGCAGGCGCTCCTCGACGTCGACGGCGTCGCGACCGTCCAGACGACCGTCGGCACCGCGGGCGGCCCGGAGGCCGCGTTCTTCGGCGGCGGCGGGTCCCCGACGGCGACGTTCGCCGTCACGCTCGACGCGGACGCCGACGCCGTCGCGGCCCAGGAGGACGTGCGCGACGCCGTCTCCGGGCTGGCCGGGGAGTCGAGCGAGGGCATCGAGGTCGCCGGCGCGGACGCCGCGTTCGGCAGCTCGACGGTCGACCTCGTCGTGCGCGCCCCCGACACCGACACGCTCGCCGTGGCCGCGGCGGAGGTGCAGGAGCTCGCGGAGGGCGCCGACGGCGCCGCGCAGGTGACGAACAACCTCGCCGCCGCGCAGTCGACGGTCCAGGTGACCGTCGACCGAGAGGCCGCGGCCGCCGTCGGGCTCACCGAGACGCAGGTGGCCGGGACGGTCTCCGGGATCATGTCCCCGGCCCCGGTCGGCACGGTGAACCTCGGCGACGGGCCCGTCCAGGTGCGCGTGCTCGCCGGCGAGGCGCCCGCGACGGTGGCCGAGCTCGAGCAGGTCGTGCTGCCGACGGGCGCCGGCCCCGTGCCGCTCACGCAGGTCGCCGAGGTCGCCGAGGTCGAGGTGCCCACCTCGATCACCCGGGTCGACGGCGAGCGCAGCGCGACCGTGGCCGTGACGCCCGCGGGCCAGGACCTGGGCGCGCTCACCGCCACGCTGACGACGGCCGTCGACGGTCTCGACCTGGAGGGCGGGGCGACGGTCGAGATCGGCGGCGTCGCGTCCGACCAGGCCGACGCGTTCGCCGACCTGGGCCTCGCGCTGCTCGTCGCGATCCTCATCGTCTACCTCGTCATGGTCGCGACGTTCCGCAGCCTCCTGCAGCCGTTCACCCTCCTGGTGTCGGTCCCGTTCGCCGCGACGGGTGCGCTGCTCCTGCTGCTCGCGACCGCGACGCCGCTCGGCGTGCCGGCGCTCATCGGCCTGCTCATGCTCGTCGGCATCGTGGTGTCGAACGCGATCGTGCTCATCGACCTCATCAACCAGTACCGCGAGCGCGGCCGGTCGCTCGACGAGGCCGTCCTGGAGGGGTCGCGCAAGCGCCTGCGCCCCATCGTCATGACCGCCGCGGCGACGATCTTCGCGCTCACGCCCATGGCCGTCGGGATCACGGGCGGCGGCGCGTTCATCTCCCAGCCGCTCGCGCTCGTCGTCATCGGCGGCCTGCTGAGCTCGACGCTGCTGACGCTCGTCGTCGTCCCGGTGCTGTACACGCTCGCGGAGCGCCGCGGCGAGAAGCGCACGGCCCGCCGGGCGGCGAAGGAGGAGGCCGCCGCCCAGGCCTGACCCCACCGGGGCCGAACATGTGGTTCTGGAGCGTCAGGAGGTCAGGACGCTCCAGAACCACATGTTCGGCGCCGGGAAGGGTGTCAGGAGGGGCGGGCGACGCCCGTCTCGTAGGCGAGGACGACCGCCTGGACGCGGTCGCGCAGGCCGAGCTTGCCGAGCACGCGGCCCACGTGGGTCTTCACCGTCGCCTCCGAGAGGACGAATCGCTCGGCGATCTCGGCGTTCGTCAGACCCTCGCCGAGGGCCTCGAACACCTCCAGCTCGCGCGCGGTGAGCTCGGCGAGGCGGGGGTCGTCACGGCCCGTCCGGGCCTGCGCCGGGGCGGCGGCGCCGTCCCGGGGGAGCTGGTTCGCGAACATCTCGAGCATGAGGCGCGTGACGCGCGGGGAGACGGCGGCGTCACCGCTCGCGACGGCGCGGATCGCGCCGACGAGCTCGCCGGGCTTCGCGTCCTTGAGCAGGAACCCGCTCGCCCCGGCCCGCAGCGCGGCGAACGCGTACTCGTCGAGGTCGAACGTCGTGAGGATGATGACGCGCGAGCCGGGGTGCGCCGCGACGATGCGCTCGGTCGCCTCGATGCCGTTGGTCCCGGGCATGCGCACGTCCATGAGCACGACGTCGGGGCGCAGCGCGCTCGCCTGCGCGACGCCCGTCTCCCCGTCGCCCGCCTCGCCGACGACCTCGATGTCGTCCTCGGCTGCGAGGATCATGCGGAAGCCCATGCGCAGCAGGGCCTGGTCGTCGACGAGCAGCACCCGGATCGGTGCCCCCGTTCCCGTCATGTGCGTTCCCGTCCGTCGTCGCGTGCACCGGCCTGGCGGCCCGGGTCGAGGTCGAGGCGCAGGCTCGCCCGCACCTCCCAGCCGCTCCCGCTCGGCCCCGCGGACACGGTACCGCCGTACACCGCGGCCCTCTCCCGCATCCCGATGATCCCGCGGCCGGTCCCGACCGGGACGCCGGGCGGGTGCTGCTCGGCGACCGACGGCGGGAGCGCGCGCTCGTCGGCCGTCGCGCCGTCGCCCGGGCGCCGGCCGGCCTGGTTGACGACGCGCAGCTCGAGCCAGTCCGCGCCCGGCTCCGTACGGCGCGACACCTCGACGAGCACCATCGGCGACAGGGGCGCGTAGCGCAGCACGTTCGTCAGCGACTCCTGGACGATGCGGTGCGCCGTCTGGCGCAGCGCGGGCCCGGGCGTCGGCTGCGGCCCCGACCGCACGAGCCGCACCGGCAGCCCTGCGGTCCGGAAGCGCTCGACCGTCTCCTCGAGCTCGGGCGTCTCGTGCGCCGGCGCGAGCGGCACGGTCTGCTCGCCCCCGGGCTCGCGCAGGACGCCGAGCACGCGGCGCATGTCGGCGAGCGCGGCGCGGCCCGTCGACGTGAGCTCGTCGAGCGCGTGCGCGGCGAGCTCGGGGTCCTTCGCGCCCGACGCCTTGGCCCCGTCCGCGAGGGCGACCATGACGGTGAGGGAGTGCGCGACGACGTCGTGCATCTCGCGCGCGATGCGCGTGCGCTCGGCGGCGGCGGCGAGCTGGGCCTGCTGGTCGCGGTCGCGAGCGATCGAGTTCGCGCGCTCGACGAGGTCGGACACGTGCTGGCGCCGCGCGCGCACGTTGGTGCCGATCGCGAGCGCCACGAGGCACAGGATCGTCGTGACGAGGATGCCGACCACGCGGTCGACGGTCGCGCGGCCCGGCTCGACGCTCTGCCGCAGGATCTCGCCGTCGTCCGTGGTGACGACGTCGTACCACAGGAGGGTCGCGCCGGACAGGGCGAGCACGACGATCGCGAGGACGGGCCACGCGATGCGCGACGGTCGCGACGCGGCGACGGCGTAGACGGCGAACATCGCCGCGACCTCGAAGCCGGCGGTGTCCCCCGTGACGGCGACCGCGACGACGCCGACCGCGGCGAGGCAGAGCGCGACCGTCACGGGGCGCCGACGACGCCAGTAGAGCAGCGCGCCGCCCGCGAGGAAGAACAGGAGCCCGAGGCGCGACGCGCCCCGCGGCTGCTCCGCGGACAGCGCGTACAGGACGCCGGGGACGACGAAGATCGCGACGACGACCCAGTCCATGACGACGGGGTGCCGCGCGAAGTACCGGCGGACGGGACCGAGCCGCCGCGCGTCGAGCTCGGTGAACGGCTCGGGCGCGGCCCGCATCGCCAGGGGCGCCGGCGCCCCCGGGCCGGTGCCCGGGCGCGCCGACGCCGACGCCGGGCGAGCGGTCTGCTCGTCCGGCGTCGGCGGGGTGGTGGGCCGGGAGGTCACGCGTCCCGGCGCTTGAGCACGACGGCGGCCGCGGCGGTGAGCGCGGCGGTCCAGCCGACGAGCACCGCGAAGCCCTGCCACGGGCCGATCGCGTCGGGGGAGGACATCCCGCCGCCGAGCACGACCTGCTCGCCGGCCGACGCGGGCAGGGAGTTCATGAGCGTCTGGACCCAGTCGGCGCCCGTGACGCCCTGGACGATGCCGAGGACCATCGACAGGACGAAGAACACGGCGACGAGCGTGAAGATCGCGCCGGCCGAGCTGCGCAGGAGGACGCCGACCGCGACGGAGAACAGCGCGACGGCCGTGAGGTACAGCACGGCGCCGACCAGGGCGCGCTGGTCCTCCGCCGAGGAGAAGTCGGCCGTGAGGCCGTCGCCGGACAGGATGGGGTAGGTCACCAGGTAGGAGAGCCCGACCGCGACGGCGGTCGTGACCGCCGTGACGGCCCCGACGACGATCATCTTCGCCGCGAGCGCGGGCAGCCGGCGCGGGACGGCGGACAGCGTGGAGCGGATCATGCCGGTCGAGTACTCGCCCGTGACGGTGAGCGCGCCGAGCACGGCGACCGCGAGCTGGGCGAACGAGTAGCCGACCGTGATGACCATGACGCCGATGCCGTCGGTCGATCCCATCCCCATGTCCTCGGGCGAGCCGCCCTGACCGCTCACGGAGGTGACGACGGCCGCGAACATGAGCGAGAAGCCCACCATGACGACGACCGTGATGCCGAGCGTCCACCACGTCGAGCGCAGCGAGCGGAACTTGATCCACTCCGAGCGCAGCACGTGGGCGAAGGACAGGCGGTAGGGGGAGGTGCGGGACGCCGTCGGGCTGGTGGCGCCGGGGGCGAGGGTCGTGGCGCTCATCGCTGCGCTCCTTCGAGGGAGTCGGTGGGGGCCGGGGCGGCGGTCGCGCCCGCCGCGCCGTGGCCGACGTGCTGCTGGGCGGACTCGGTCTGGTACTCGACGGAGTCCGCGGTGAGGGCCATGTAGGCGTCCTCGAGCGTGGACGTGACGGGCGTGAGCTCGTGCAGGACGAAGCCCTGCGCGGCGGCGAGCTCCCCGATCCCGGCGGCGTCGCGGCCCGTCACGACGAGCAGGCTCGGCTCGTCGCTCGTGACGGTCGCGCCGTCGCTCGTGAGGAGCTCGGCGAGCTGCGTCGCGTGCGGCGTGCGCACGCGGACGGTGCGCTGCTGGGCGCCGTCGACGATGTCGCCCACCGGGGCGTCCGCGATGATGCGGCCCTTGCCGATGACGACGATGTGGTCGGCCGTCAGCGCGACCTCGCTCATGAGGTGGCTCGACAGGAAGACCGTGCGGCCCTCCGACGCGAGGTAGCGCGCGAGGTTGCGCACCCACAGCACGCCCTCCGGGTCGAGGCCGTTGACGGGCTCGTCGAGGATGAGCGTCTTCGGGTCGCCGAGCAGCGCCGACGCGATGCCGAGGCGCTGTCCCATGCCGAGCGAGAAGCCGCCGACGCGCTTCTTCGCGACGGACTGCAGGCCGGTCATCTCGATGACCTCGTCCACGCGCTTCGTCGGGATGCCGTGCGTCGCCGCCATCGCGAGGAGGTGGTTGTAGGCGGATCGCCCGGTGTGGACGGCCTTCGCGTCGAGCAGCGCGCCCACCTCGGTGAGGGGCGAGCGGTGCTCGGCGTAGGGACGTCCGTTGACGGTGACGGTCCCGGCGGTCGGGCGGTCCAGCCCCATGATCATGCGCATGGTGGTGGACTTGCCGGCGCCGTTGGGGCCGAGGAACCCGGTGACGGTCCCGGGACGCACGGTGAACGAGACGCCGTCCACCGCCGTCTTGGGCCCGTACCGCTTGGTCAGGCCGCGTGCTTCGATCATGACTTCGCCCCTCCGAGGGTCGTTCGTCCGTGATGGTCCGTGGTGCTCGCGGGCGGGGGTCGCGCCGGACGGGCCGGGGGCCTCACCGCGAGGTACGGCTCGAGCCTAGGGACGGGCCCGGCGCCGGGCAGCCACCGCGCGACGTATCTTGCCCCGTGCGTCGGCCGGGCGGCGTACGCCGCGCGGCGTACGCGGTGCGTCGTCGGGTGGTCCGCTGGTCGTCACCTCGGTCTCCGAGCGGGGGAAATCGGCGGGAACAGTGGCTGCGGCTCGCACGTTCCCTAGGATGAACACAGGCCAGCGACACCCGACTCGAGGCGAGAAGCCATGACGAGGCCCGCTGAGAGGTAGTGGACGCCGCGACCAGGAGGAGCTCATGAGCAACCCCGTCTTCAACAACAGCGCGGTCTTCGGCGAGCCGAAGAACCGGCGCGGTGGGGCGGCCACGCAGGCCGGACCCGCCTACGGGACCCCGCCCCCGCAGGGCCAGGGACCCGCGTACGGCACGCCCCCGCAGGGCGCCCAGTGGGGCGCGTACGGCGCGCAGGCCGCCGACGCCGCGACGCTGAACCAGATGTACGACGCTCCGTCGGCCACGACGGCGGACACCAAGCGCCTCACGTACGACGACGTCATCATGAAGACCGGCGGGCTGCTCGCGCTGCTCGTGGTGGTCGGCGCCGCGACGTGGGTCGTCGCGCCCGGCATCTGGCCGATCGGCGCGGTCGTCGGCCTCGTCCTCGGCCTCGTCAACGCGTTCAAGCGCAACCCGAGCCCGCTCCTCATCACGCTGTACACCGTCGCGCAGGGCGTGTTCCTCGGCGGCATCAGCGCGTTCTACGAGAGCTTCTACGACGGCGTCGTCCCGTCCGCGGTCGTCGCGACCGTCGCGACGTTCGCCGCGGCGCTGTTCCTGTTCAAGTCGGGCAAGGTGCGCGTCACGCCGAAGTTCACGCGCTGGCTGCTCATCGCGATGGTCGGCTACCTCGCATTCTCCCTCGTCAACGTCGGCCTGATCCTCTTCGGCGTCCTCGACGGCTGGGGCCTGCGCGGCGGGACGCTCGGCATCGTGATCAGCCTCGTCGCCGTCGGCCTCGCGGCCGCCTCGCTCATCGTCGACTTCGACTCGATCAAGCGCGGCGTCGAGGGCGGCGTGCCCGCCAAGTTCGCGTGGTCGGCCGCGTTCGGCCTCCTCGTGACGCTGGTCTGGCTGTACCTCGAGTTCCTGCGCCTGTTCGCGATCCTGCAGAGCAGCGACTGACGGTGGCGCGCAGCACCCGTGAACCGGCACCCGCGGCGGACCTCCCGCCGCGGGTGCCGGTCTTTCTCGCCGGCCTCGTCGTCGCCGCGGCGGCGATGCTCGGCGTCCAGGTCCTGTACATGGTCGTCTCGGGCGCGCCGCCCGCGTGGCTCGCGTTCGCGGCGCTCCTCGTCCTCGTCAGCGTGCCGACGGCAGGAGCCGCGGTCGCGTGGCTGGGCACGCGCGTCACGCGCGACGCGTCCGACCGGCGCGCCGCGCTCGTCTTCGCCGGGCTCGGCCTCGTCGCGGGCGCGCTGTGGGGCTCGCTGCTCGCCGGCGGGCTCGCGCGGCAGCTCGCCGACGCGGGCGCGAGCGGCGGGGGAGCGCTCGTCGCGGGCGCGGCCGCCGTCGTCGGCGTGACCGCCGCGGTCGGGGCGGGCCTCGGCCGGCTCGCCGCGCGCGAGGCGTCGGACCGGCCGCTCCTCGTCGTCGTGCTCGGCGTCGCGGTGGTCCTCGTCGCGCTCCTGGGCCTCGTCGGCTGACACCGCCACCCGGGCCACACCGCCCGGTCGCCTCGACGAGACGCGTGAGAGCCGCGCCCGAGCACCTCGGGCGCGGCTCTCGCGCCGTCGGGCGGGCGTCAGGCGGGGAGGCGGCCCGCGGCCGAGGCGAACCCGAGCCACGTGTGGCGGTTGCCCGCCCAGCACCAGCCGACCTTCGGCGCGCCGCGGCGCTCGCGGCCGTCGCGACCCGTGCCGTTCGAGATCCAGATCGCGGGCGTGCGCGTGTCGAGACGGCCGTCGGGCTTGCGCAGCCGCGACCCGATCGTCATGTAGCAGTGGTTGCGCGCGACGACCTCGGGCACCTGGAGCGCCCAGTGGATGCCCTCGTGCAGCAGGAGCGGGGTGCGGCCGCGCCCCGTGATCTCCGGGAGGGCCTCGTCGGGCGACCAGCTCGCCATGTCGTCGCCCCGGTCGAGCCCGACGACGAGCGAGAGCGGGCCGTCGGGGAGCGTGACGCCCTCGATCGGCGCGAAGCGGTCCACGTCCGGCATGTCGACGACGACGAAGCCCTCCTTCTCGCCGTCGCGGGCGGGGAGCCGCAGGAGCGGCGCGAGGGCCGACGGCGGCGCGAGCCGGGGGTCGACGACGAGCAGCGCCCCGACGGGTGCGGTCGCCGCGAGCCGTGCGGCGGCGGCGCGGACGTCGTCCGGCGCGAGACCCGCGATCCCGGGGACGCCGAGCGCGACGAGGCGCTCCGCCTGTGCGGCGAGGTCCGGGAGGTCGGGCACGGCGGGCGCCGGGGAGGTCGTGGGCGCGGAGGTCGTGGGTGCGGTCGGCGTGGTGGCGGTCGTCGTCGTCCGGGGCACGGGTCACCTCTCGGTCGGGGGTCGGTCGCGAGGTCCAACGCTCTACACCGTACGGGAATTCCCGCGCGGCGCGCGGCGTGTGACGGGCCGCCGGCGCGGTGACGCGCGCCGCGCCGGATCGGGGATGATCGGGGCATGAGATACGCAGAGCACGTGTCCGAGCTCGTCGGCGGAACCCCGCTCGTCCGGCTGTCCCGTGTCACCGAAGGCCTCAGCGCGACGATCCTCGCCAAGGTCGAGTACGTGAACCCCGGTGGGTCCGTGAAGGACCGCATCGCGCTGAAGATGGTCGAGGCCGCGGAGGCGTCGGGCGAGCTGCGCCCGGGCGGCACGATCGTCGAGCCCACGTCCGGCAACACCGGGGTGGGGCTCGCGCTCGTCGCGCAGCGCAAGGGGTACGACTGCGTGTTCGTCTGCCCGGACAAGGTGAGCCAGGACAAGCGCGACGTGCTGCGTGCGTACGGGGCGCGCGTCGTCGTCACGCCGACCGCGGTCGCGCCCGACCACCCCGACTCCTACTACTCGGTCTCGGACCGCCTCGTCCAGGAGATCCCGGGCGCCTGGAAGCCGAACCAGTACGCGAACCCGAACGGCCCGGCGTCGCACTACGAGTCGACCGGCCCCGAGGTCTGGGCCGACACCGACGGTCGCGTGACGCACTTCGTCGCGGGCGTCGGCACGGGCGGCACCATCACGGGGACCGGCCGCTACCTCAAGGAGGTCTCGGCGGACCGTGCGGAGTCCGACGGCGGGCGCGTGCGCGTCGTCGGCGCGGACCCCGCGGGCTCGGTGTACTCCGGCGGCGACGGCCGCCCCTACCTCGTCGAGGGCGTGGGCGAGGACTTTTGGCCGGCCGCCTACGACCCGGCCGTCCCCGACGAGGTCATCGCCGTCACCGACGCGGACTCGTTCGCGATGACGCGACGCCTCGCGCGCGAGGAGGGCCTGCTCGTCGGCGGGTCGTGCGGCATGGCGGTCGAGGCGACGCTGCGCCTCGCGCGCCGGCTCGAGGAGGAGGACCCGGTCGCCGCCGCGAAGGCCGTGATCGTCGTCCTGCTGCCCGACAGCGGCCGGGGCTACCTGTCGAAGATCTTCAACGACGCGTGGATGCGGTCGTACGGGTTCCTGCCCGACGAGGAGGGCGTGACCGCGGGCGACGTGCTGCGCGCGAAGGACGGGCGCCTGCCCGACCTCGTGCACACGCACCCGAGCGAGACCGTGCGCGACGCGATCGAGATCCTGCGCGAGTACGGCGTGTCGCAGATGCCCGTCGTGGGGGCCGAGCCGCCGGTGAAGATCGGCGAGGTCGCGGGCTCGGTGAGCGAGCGCGAGCTCCTCGACGCCGTGTTCTCGGGTCGCGCGTCGCTCGCCGACCGCGTGGACCAGCACATGGAGGCGCGCTTCCCGCTCATCGGCGCGGGCGAGGGCGTCGAGGCCGTGCGCGCGGCCCTGCACGACGCCGACGCGCTGCTCGTCGTCGAGGACGGCGACCCCGTCGGCGTCCTCACGCGGCACGACCTCCTGGGGTTCGTCGCGGCGCGCTGACGGCTGCCGAGCACGACGCGGGCGCCGCACCCGGGGCGGGTGCGGCGCCAGTGGCGTGCGGCGCGGCGGCCGGCCGTGCGCGCGGAGGGCGTCGGTCGGGGTGCGGGGTGGCTCCGGTCAGCGGGACGGGCGGCGCAGGGCGACGACCGCGAGGAGCACGCACCCGGCCCCGAGCAGGGCCCCGTGCGCGACGCGCAGGCCCGGTCCGCCCCAGAACTGGGGCAGCAGCAGGACGAGGCCGAGCGCGAAGGGCGCGACGAGCCACCAGCCCGCGACCCGCCGGAGCGCGACCGCGGTCACCAGGCCGCCCGCGGCGAGCAGGACCAGCCCCGCGCCGAAGAGCGTGACGGCGAGCGGGCCCGTGCGCAGGTCGGTGACGACGTCGAGGAACCCGGTCGTGGCGGCGTCGGGCGCGGCGGTCGCGGCGCGCGCGACCGCCTGGATGCCGAACATCTCGGCGCCGAAGAAGAGCGCGGCGAGGAAGCCGCCCGCCCCGACGAGCCCGGTCGCGGACGCGAGCAGGTCGAGGGCGCGCCGCGGGGCGGTGGGGGCGAGCACCGAGCGCAGGCCCCAGAGCGCGGGCGCGAGCAGGCCGATCGCGACGATCCCGCACAGGTGCGCCACGACCCAGCGGTCCGACGCGAAGGCGGCGGCGAGCTCGGCCGTCGCGCGGGTCTCGTCGGCCCACGGGCGCAGCACGGGGAACAGGACGAAGCCCGCGCCCGCCGCGACGAACGCGGCGGCGGTCGCGCGCCGGGCCGAGGTGGCCGACGTCGTGGGCGGGCGGGTGGTGGTGGTGCTCATGGGGGCCTCCGGGAGCGCTGGTCAGTCCGGCTGGGAGAGCGACCCCAGGCCCGCGAGGACGGCGCGGACGTGGAGGTCGAAGCTGCGGTCGAGGTCGTCGTGGAGGCGGTAGCCCCCGCCGACCTCGAGCGCGACGAACCCGTGCAGGCTGGCCCGCACGGAGCGGATCGCGTCGATCGTGCGGTCCTCGGGGAGGTCGAACCCGCGCAGGACGGCCGCGACGACCTGCACGCTGCGGCTCGCCGCGGCCGACAGCGCGGCGTCGGCGGGGTCGTCCGGGTCGGGCGCGACCTGCACGGCCGCGTACCGGCCCGGGTGCGCGCGGGCGTAGCGGCGGGTCGCGTGGGCGAGCGCCGCGACGGCGTCGGGCCCGGCGAGCCCGACGGTCGCGTCGGTGAGGGCGCGCGTGTAGTCCTCGACCGCCACGACGCAGACCTCGCGCCGCAGCGCGGCGAGCGACCCGACGTGCTTGTACAGGCTCGGCGTCGCGACGCCCGCCTGCGCGGCGACCTTGGCGAGCGTGAGGTCGGCGAACCCGCCCGGCCCGCCCGCGTCGACGAGGTCGACCGCGATGCGCACGACCGCCTCGCGCGAGAGACCGGCCCTAGCCACGGGTGCCCTCCGCCCGTGCGGCGGGCGCGCCGGCGGTACCGGCGGTACCGGGCAGGTCGGCGAGGAATGCGAGCGTCGCGGTCACGACCTCCTCGGGCGCCTGGAGCTGCGGGTAGTGGCCGACCTCGGGCAGGAGCAGGGTCGTCGCGCCGAGCGACTCCTGCGCCCACGCCGCCTCCGCGGCGGGGTCGGCGTAGTCGGGGTCGAGCGCGCCGTAGACGGCGAGCGCCGGGGCCTGCACCCGGGCGACGCGCGGCTCGACGACGCGGTGGTCGAGCGCGACGGCGAGGTCCCGCAACGAGCGCAGGCGGCCCGGCTCGGAGAGGTTGGCGCGGATCGCGGCCTGGTGGGCGGCGAGCCGTGCGGGTCGGCGGCCCTTGTTCAGGGACCCGTAGAACGAGGCCCAGAGCGCCGCACCCCACGGCCGGGCGAGCACGAGGCGGTAGAGCACGCGCATCGCGCGCAGCTTCGCCGGGGAGGACGGCTCGCGCAGGAACCCGTCGAGGAGGACGAGCCCGCGCACGAGGTCGGGCCGCTCGGCGGCCGCGACCACGGCCGCCGACGCCGCCATCGAGCTGCCGAGCAGCACTGCGGGCCCGGAGGCGAGGTGCTCGACGAGCGCGACGTAGTCGGACGCGGTGGCCTCGTCGCCGTGGGTGCTGAAGGTCGTGTCGCTGTCGCCGTGGCCGCGCAGGTCCATGACGGCGACGCGGTACCCGGCGGCGACGAGGTGGGGGACGACGTCGTCGTAGGTGGCGCGCAGGTCGCCCATGCCGGGCGCGGCGACGACGAGCGGGCCGGAGCCCTCGACGGTGTAGGCGAGGCGGCCCTCCGCCCGGGCGAGGTGGTGCACGGTGTGGTTCTGGCTCGTGTCCATAGCCAAGAGGCTAACACCATTAGCCAGGTCCCGCAAGGGTCTCGTCGGGCAGACGCCGCGACCGGCCGAGGGGGACGCGCGTAGGGTGGGAAGACCCGCGCCCGCGCGGCGTTCCTGCACCCGACGAGAGGCATCCTCGTGACCGACCAGCCCACCCTTCCCACCGCCTCGGGAGCGTTCGGCGAGAAGCCGACGCTCACCTTCCCCGAGACGGGCGCGCCCAGCGGACTGCAGGTCGTCGTGCTGTCCGAGGGGGACGGCCCCGCCGTCACGTCGGGCCGCAACATCGTCGTGCACTACCTCGGCCAGACCTGGGGCGGGCACGTGTTCGACAACTCCTACGACCGCGGCGACACCATCGCCTTCCCGATCGGCGTCGGCGCCGTGATCGGCGGCTGGGACAAGGGCCTCGTGGGCCAGAACGTCGGCTCGCGCGTGCTGCTGTCGATCCCGCCGGAGCACGGCTACGGCCAGCGCGGCGTGCCGCAGGCCGGCATCGGGGGCACGGACACGCTCGTCTTCGTGGTGGACGTCGTCGACGTCCAGTAGTCCGCGGCGACGGGCGACGGCCCGCGCCCGACGGCGCCCGGCACCCTCGCGGTGCCGGGCGCCGCTGCGTCAGGGCCGCCGCAGCGAGCGCGTCACGGTGAACCGTGGCCCGCGCGCGACCTGCGTGGTGGGGCCGACCGCCCGCTCGAGAGCCGGGCGGTAGCGCAGGTGCGAGTTCCACACGCACCACAGCGCCCCGCCCGGCCGCAGCACGCGCCCCGCCGTCGCGAACATGCGGTGCGCCGCGTCCGTGCGCAGCGCCGCGCCGTCGTGGAACGGCGGGTTGAGCAGCACGACGTCGGCGCTCGCGTCGGCGAGCGTCGCACCCGCGTCGTCACGCACCGTGCGCACGCGGTCGCCCACGCCGTTCGCCGTCGCGGTGAGCGCCGCGGAGCGGACGGCCGCGTCCGAGCGGTCCGCCGCGACGACGCGTGCGCCCGGCCATCGACGTGCGGCCCACGCCGCGAGCAGACCGGTGCCGCACCCGAGGTCGACGACGTCGCGCGGCTCGGTCCCGGGCAGCCGGCCGTCCGGGGCGTCGAGCTGCTCGAGGAGGAACCGCGTGCCGAGGTCGAGTCCCGCGCCCGCGAACGCCGCCCCGAACGCCACGACCCGCAGCGCGACGTCGGGCAGGTCGCTCGTCACGGGATACGTGAGGTCGCCGCGCACGGGGCGGGGGGACGACGCGACGAGCACGCGCGACTTGCCCCGCGCGAGGCTCGCGCGCACGTCGCCGAACGACTCGGCGAGGACGTCGTTCATCGCGTGCGTCATGTGCTTGACCCGGCCGCCCGCGAGGAGCACGACGTCCGGCCCGGCCTCGCGCGCGACGTGCTCGGCGACGTCGCGCAGCGCCGCGAGACCCCGGGGCAGGCGCAGCAGCACGACCCGCGCGCCCGCGAGGAGCGCCCCGTCGAGCCCGTGGCGCGCGTATGCGCCCGTCATGCCCAGCGCCGCGGCGTTGGCGTCGAGAGCCGCCTCCGCGGTGAACGCGTCCTGATGGACGCGTACCGGCGCCCGCGGCGCGCCCGGGGCGCCGTCCTTCTGCGCGCCCGCCGGCGCACGCGTGGCGTCGTCCGCCGCCGCGCCCGCGACTAGCGCCGCCCCGAGCGTGAGGGCGCCGTACCGGTCGTCGACCACGGACACCGCGTCCGGGCCCACGCCGCGCAGCCACGGCGCCGCCTCGTCGAGCAGCAGGCGGTCCGCCGCGTCGACGGCGACGGGCGCGTCCTCGCGGGCCGGGTCCGGGTCGTCGGTCCGCAGGCGCGCGAGCAGGTCGGCGAGGTCCCAGGTCGTCACCGCCCCAGTCTCCCCGACGCGCGCCCGCGATCCGGCCGCACCCCTCCCGCGCGGGTCCCGGCCCGCCCGCGCCGACCGGCCTCCCCGGCGCTAGTGTGCGGATCGTCGGCTGAGGAGGTACCGGTGGACGTCCCGCGAACCCTGGACGCGTCGCGCGCCGCCGGCCGCGCCCTGCGCGACCGCACGCCCCGTCGTGCGCACGACGAGCTCGTGTTCCCCGACCGCGACCCCGTCGCGATCATCGAGGACCAGAACCGCGAGCGGCTGCAGCACCTCGTGCCGCTGCGCATCGGGCGCATGCTCGAGTCGCCGTTCGCCTTCTACCGCGGCACCGCCGCGACCATGGCGCACGACCTCGGGCACGGCCCGCGGACCGGCGTGCACCTCGTCGCGTGCGGTGACGCGCACGTCTCGAACTTCGGGCTGTTCGCGTCACCCGAGCGCCGGGTCGTGTTCGACCTCAACGACTTCGACGAGGCCGCCGACGCGCCGTGGGAGTGGGACGTCAAGCGGCTCGCGACGAGCATGTACGTCGGCGGCCGGGACAAGGGCATGACGGAGTCGGAGTGCTTCGAGGCCGCGCGCCTCGCCGCCCTCGGCTACCGCGAGGGCCTCGCCGCGGCCTTCGCGCACAGCGCCCTCGAGCGGTTCGCGTTCGAGGTCGACACCGAGACGATCGAGCCGCTCCTGCGCAAGGAGGGCCGCAAGGAGCTGCACCGGACGGTGCGCAAGGCGCGCCGGCGCACGTCGGAGCAGGTGGTCCGCAGGATCACCACGCGGGCCCAGGACGGCCGGACGCGCATCGTGGACCAGCCGCCGGTCACGCAGCACGTCGACACGGCGACCGTCGAGGAGCTCGTGCCCCTCGTCGAGGCCTACCGCGAGCCGCTGCGCGCCGACGTGCGCCTGCTCCTGAGCCAGTTCGAGCTCGTGGACTTCGTGCTGCGGGTCGTGGGCGTGGGCAGCGTCGGCACGCGCTGCTACATCCTCCTGCTCGAGGGACCCGCGGGCGAGCCGCTCGTGCTGCAGGTCAAGGAGGCGACGCGGTCCGTCCTGTCGACCTACGGCGGCATGCCCGACGCCCTGCCGGCCGGCCTCGTGCCCGCCGGGCCCGTGTACGCGCAGGGCCGGCGGGTCGTGGCCGCGCAGCGCATCCTCCAGGCGCACTCCGACCCGTTCCTCGGCTGGATCGACATCGAGATGCCCGAGCGCACGGGCCGTCCGCGCGTCGACTTCTTCTGGCGCCAGTTCCGCGACATGAAGGGCTCCGTCGAGCTCGACCGGCTCACCACGGTCCAGCTCACGCGGTACGGGGAGCTGTGCGGGCGGGTGCTCGCGCGCGCCCACAGCCAGTCGCCCGGCGCTCGCGTGGCCCACGGGTACCTGGGGCGCTCCGACGCGTTCGACCTCGCGGTCGCGCGCTGGGCGCGGGCCTACGCGGACGTCGTCGAACGGGACTACGCCGCGCTCGAGGCGGCGGTCGCGAGCGGGCGGCTCCCGGCCGAGCGGGGGACCTGAGGCGGCGCGACGCCGACCGTAGGCTGGGCGCCATGACGGACGACGCCGCGCTGCCCGCCCCCGCCGAGACCTTCGTCCCGACCGTCGCCGGGCGCGGGACCGCCCGAGTCGCGATCGAGTACTGCACCCAGTGCCGGTGGCTCCTGCGGGCGGCGTGGGTCGCGCAGGAGCTGCTGCAGACGTTCCGCACGCGGCTCGGCGAGGTCGCGCTCGTGCCGGGGACCGACGGCGTGTTCCGCGTAACGCTCGACGCCGGGGACGGGCCGGTGCTCCTGTGGGACCGCCGGGTGGACGGCGGGTTCCCGGAGGTCCCGGACCTCAAGCGGCGCGTGCGCGACGCCGTCGCGCCGGACCTCGCGCTCGGTCACACGGACCGCGCCGCCGCACGGGCGGCGGACGGCGAGGCCGGGGGCCCGGCGGAGGGCTGACCCGGGCTGGAGTACCTGCCCCGGCCGGGGTCCCGAGGTGAGGGCTCAGCCCTTCTTGGCGCGCTCGGCCGCGAGCCGCTCCTCCTCGGCGCGGACCTTCTTCTGCACCTCGCGCTCGGCCTCGAGCCACGCGGGCGGGTCCTCGCGCAGCGCGTCGATCTCGGCCGTCGTCAGCGGCTCGGTGATCCCGCCGCGCGCGAGGCCCGAGATCGACACGCCGAGGCGGCCGGCGACGACGGGGCGCGGGTGCGGGCCGTTGCGGCGCAGCTCGCTCAGCCACTCGGGCGGGTTCTTCTCGAGCTCCTCGAGCTGCGCGCGCGTGATCGTGCCCTCCTGGAACTCCGGGGGCGTGGCGGGCAGGTACACCCCGAGCTTCTTCGCCGCGGTGGCGGGCTTCATGGTCTGCGCGGACTGCTTGGGGGTCATGGGCTCCAGGGTAGTCGGCCGCGTCGGCCCCGGGCGTCGGCGGGAGCGGGCACGTGCGCGCCCCTAGGCTGGTCGGGTGGACGACGACGCGGGTGCAGCCCCGGAGGGAACGACCGACGACGCCGAGGGCGGGCCGCGGTTCCGGCTCGCGTACGTGCCGGGGGCGACGCCCGCGAAGTGGGTGCGCACGTGGCGCGAGCGCCTCACGGACGTGCCGCTCGACCTCGTCGCGGTCGCGGCGGACGACGCCGAGCGTGCGCTGCGCGACGACGAGGCGGACGCCGCGCTCCTGCGCCTCCCGGTCGACCGCGACGTGCTCGCCGCGATCCGGCTCTACGAGGAGACGCCGGTCGTGCTCGTCTCGCGCGACCACCTGCTCGCGGCGCTCGAGCCGGACGAGCCGGTCACGCTCGCGGACCTCGACGACGACGTGCTCCTGCGTCCGCTCGACGACGTGGTGCCGTGGGCCGGCGAGCCCGGTGCGGACGACGACGCCCCGCACCCGCCGGGGCGGCCCGCGGTGGAGCGCCCGGCCACGACGGCCGACGCGGTCGTGCTCGTCGCGGCGGGCGTGGGCGTCGCGGTGGTGCCGCAGTCGCTCGCGCGGCTGCACCACCGCAAGGACGTGACGTACCGCCGGCTGGAGGGTGCGCCGTCGTGCCCGGTCGCGCTCGCGTGGGTGGCCGAGCGCGACGACGACCTCGTGGAGGAGATGGTCGGCATCGTGCGGGGTCGCACCGCGAACAGCTCGCGCGGGCGCCGCGCCGAGGCGGTCGCCGAGCAGCCCGCGCCGCGCGCGCAGGGTGCGGGCCGGGGCGCTCCGGGCGGGCAGGGCGCACGCGGCGGCGGACGCGGGGCAGCGGGCAGGGGCCAGAAGGGTGCGGGGTCGTCCGGCCGCGGTGCGCGCACGGGCCGGGGTTCGCGCGGCCGCGGCGGG
>NZ_WMKA01000043.1:0-14353 GCF_009711085.1 Cellulosimicrobium composti | reverse complement strand
CGCGCGGCCGCGGCGGGAAGCGCCGGTGACCGAGCGGGCCGGTGCCCCGCCCGCGCGGGACGCGGGTGCCCCGCCCGCGGGCGACGCCGCCCCGGTCGGGCTCGTCCTGCTCGACGCCCGGCCGCCGGCGGAGCGCGCCACGCTCCTGGCCGGTGCGCTGCGGCTGCGCCTCGGGCCCGGGCAGGAGGCGTTCGTGCCGCCCGCGGCCGACGTCGTGGCCGCGGCGCACGCCGATCCCGACCGCCACCTCGTGGTCGCCCGCCCGCCCGGCGGCGACCCGGTCGCGCTCGGCGTCCTGCACCCGGGCGGCGCGCCCGCCGAGGTGGTCGCGCTCCTCGGCGGGGTCGGTGCCGACGACGTCGTGCTCTTCCGGGGCTTCCTCGTCGACGTCGCGTCGCAGGGCGGGGGAGTGGGCTCGCGCGTCGTGAGCCTGCTGCCGGGCGTCGTGGGGGACCTCGCGCGCGTGCGGGGCCGGGCCACGCCGTTCGCCGTGCTCGTGCTCACGGTGAACGACCGCAACGCGGCGGGCCGTCGTGCCTACGCGCGCACCGGGCTCACGGACTGCGGGGCCTACCTCGGCGGGAGCGCCGGGCCGCAGCGCGTCATGGCGCGCGACCTTCGCGTTCCATAGGTCTTGACTTATATAAGCAACGGGTGAAGCGTGGTGGGCATGGAAGCGTTCGACGTCCTCGGCGACCCCGTGCGGCGGCGGATCCTCGAGCACCTCGCGCGCGGCGAGCGCCCCGCGGGGGAGATCGCCGACCTCGTCGGCGCGGAGTTCGGGATCAGCCAGCCCGCGGTGTCCCAGCACCTGCGGGTCCTGCGGACCAGCGGGTTCGCGACGGTGCGCCCCGAGGGGACGCGCCGTCTCTACGCGCTCGATCCCGACGCCCTCGACGCGGTCGAGGACTGGGCCGCGGGGCTGCGCCGGTTCTGGGAGCAGCGGCTCGACGCGCTCGGGACCGAGCTGGCCCGCGGCGCGCGCGGACGCCGCAGGGCGGCGGCCGCGGAGGCCGCCGAGGACGACGAGCACCCGACCGACACCACCAGGAGGACGGCATGAAGGACTTCATCGCGGAGCTCGAGGCGGCGCGCCGCAGCGTCGGGACGGGCTCGCTCCCGGCGGGCGAGGCCCGCGTCATCACGATCGAGCGCACGTACCCGGCGGACGTCGAGGACGTGTGGGACGCCGTCACCGACCCCGAGCGCATCCCGCGCTGGTTCCTGCCCGTCACGGGCGACTTCCGCGTGGGCGGCGCGTTCCAGGTCGAGGGCAACGCCGGCGGCGAGATCCGCGCGTGCGACGCGCCGCGGCTCCTGCGCCTCACGTGGGTCATGGGCCCGCCGACGCCGGAGGACTCCTCGGTCGTCGAGGTGCGGCTCGCACCCGCGGACGGCGGCGGGACGACGCTCACGCTCGAGCACACCGCCGTCGTGCCGCCCGAGATGTGGGACCAGTTCGGCCCCGGGGCCGTCGGGGTCGGCTGGGACGGTGCGCTGCTGGGGCTCGGGCTCCATCTCGACAGCGGCGAGGCGCTCGACCCGGCCGCCGTCCTTGAGAGCCCCGAGCTGCGCGCGTTCAACGTCGCGAGCAGCGCCGCGTGGGGCTCGGCGCTCGCCGCGGCCGACGGCCTCGGCGAGGACGAGGTCGCAGCCCGCGTGGCCGCGACGACGGCGTTCTACGTCCCCGCGGAGGACACCTCCGCCCAGGGCTGACGCGGCCCGTCCCGTGGCCCGGGTGTCCCGCCCCGGGCGGAGGCGCCGGCGCCGGAGTCCGCCGTGGGGCGGATGTTCACCCGCGGTTCACCCGGCATACCCTCGTCCGGTGACTGTGCCCGACTCGTCCCGAACCGCGACCCTCACCCCACCCCGCACCGACCCCGGCCTCGCGCACGAGGCCCCGCCGGTCGCTGGACCGGACGCGTCGCCCGGGCTCGCGGGGCAGGCGCTCGCGGCGCTCTCGTGGCTCGCGGGGGCGGCGCTCGTCGTGCTCGTCGCGCGGCTGCTGCGAGGCCCGAGCGAGGCCCTCTACCTCGCGCTCACGGCCCGCACGGCCGACCTGCCCGGCTCGGGCCTCGTCGCCGAGGGCGGCGTGCTCGTGCTCCTCGGGCTGTGCGCGGCGGTCGCGTGGCGGTCGCGCCGTGGCGGGCCCGCGGCCGTCGCGACGACGCTCGCCGCCGGGGCCGGGGCCGTGGTCGCGTACGCCGCGAGCGAGGCGGTCAAGTCGCTCGTCCGCCAGCCGCGCGGGTGCTGGGAGCTCGTCGAGGTCGCGCACTGCCCGGCCGTGGGCGACTGGTCGTTCCCGAGCAACCACACCGCGATCGCCGCCGCGCTCGCGACGGCGGTGGTCCTCGCGGGCGCGCCGGCCGTCCGCGCGCCGGGCGCCGTGCCCGCCCGGCACGGGTACCGGGCGCCGTGGCACGCGGTGCTGACGTGGGTGGTCCTGCCGGTCGTGCTCGCGGTCGCGGTCGCGGCGGCGCGCGTCGTCGAGGGCGTCCACTTCCCGCACGACGTCGTGGCGGGCGCGGCGGTCGGGGTGGCCGTCGTCGTGGCGACCGTGACGCTCCTCGCGGGTCCCGCGACGACCGCGGTGACCGCGGCGTGCCGGGTCGACGGCGTGCGGCGCGTGCTCCTCGCCGCGAGCTGAGGTCAGCGCGGGACGGTGACGAAGACGTCGAACAGCTCGGGGTGGTGGGCGTGCACGAGCACCATGAACACCACCACGTCGAAAAGCAGGTGCACCGCGACGACGTAGGTGAGGGACTTGCTCCAGGAGAAGATCCAGCCCTGGACGAGCGCGAACGGGACCGTGAGCAACGGGCCCCACTCGCGGTACCCGAGCTCCCACAGGAACGACACGAACACCGTCGCCTGCAGCAGGTTCGCCGTCCACAGCCCGAAGTGCTCGCGGTAGAGCGCGAACACGACGCACACGAAGAACAGCTCGTCCCAGATCCCCACCGCGTTGACCCCGACGAACAGGCGCGCGATCTCCTGCCCGCCTGTGATCTCGGGCCAGTTGCGGTACGCGCCCGACCCGATGAAGTAGAACGGCAGGATCAGGTACCCCGCCACGACCACCACGACGAGGTAGACGACCTGCCCGCGCGACCATCGCCGGCCGGTCGCCACGGGGAACCGGACCGCGTCCTCGCGGAACGCGAACCGGGACAGCGCCCAGGGCACGAGCACCGCGAGCGAGAGCACGACGGCGAACCGGAGCATCCCCGCGTCCGACAGGTCCGCCTCGAGCGAGATCGTCGAGATGATCGCCATCCCCACGGCCACGAGCGCGAGGTCGCGCCCGAGCCGGCGGTCGACGAGCAGCCCCAGCCCGACGCCGAGCACGAGCGGCACGTACCCGAGCGGGCGCACGTGGACCGCGAACAGCAGTACGGCGGCGCCCGAGACGAGGACCGCGGCGAGCA
The DNA here is from genome assembly GCF_009711085.1 of Cellulosimicrobium composti. GTDB lineage: Bacteria > Actinomycetota > Actinomycetes > Actinomycetales > Cellulomonadaceae > Cellulosimicrobium > Cellulosimicrobium composti. The sequence continues at coordinate 10,925 of NZ_WMKA01000043.1, read as the reverse complement.
GCCGCGCGGGCGAACCGGTCGCCCACGGCGAGCGCACCGCGTCGGGTACGGGGGCGGAGGCGGGTGACGTCACCCGCACACGGTGCCATGATGCGAGGCGTGGAGCGACGGCCCACGCGGCAACCGGGGCGGCGCGGCGAGCTCGACGCGGTCCGGGCGGCGGTCGTCGCGGGACTCGTGCTCTTCCACGCCGCGCTCGTGTTCGACGCGCGCGACGACTTCTACGTGAAGAACGCGGAGACCACCGAGCTCACGACGTACGTCGTCGCGCCGGTCGTCGTGTGCGCGATGCCCCTGCTCTTCGCCGTCGCGGGCGTCGGGGCGTGGGGCTCGGTGCGGCGGCGCGGACCTGCCGGGTACGTGCGCGAGCGCATGCTGCGGCTCGGCGTGCCGCTTGTGGTCGCGCTCGTCGTGCTCCTGCCGTTCCCGCCGTGGCTGCGGGCGCGCGCCGACGGCACGTGGACCGGCTCGTACCTCGCGTTCTGGCCGCGGTTCTTCGCCGTGCGGCTCGAGCCCGGGGACTTCCCGTTCGTCCTCGACGGCGAGCACTTCGAGACCGGGCACCTGTGGTTCCTCGTGCTCCTGCTCACGTGGGCGTTCACGCTCGCCGCGCTCGTGCGGCTCGTGCGGCTCGTGCCCGGTGACGTCGCGCACCGCGTGCGCGAGCGCCTCGGGTCGGCCGCCGGAGGGCGGGGCGCCGTGCTCGTGCCCGCCGCGGCGGTCGGGGCCGTGTGCGCGGCGCACGAGCTCGAGGAGGGGTTCGCGGCGTGGAGCCGGTGGGCCTATTTGCTGTTCTTCCTCGGGGGCGTCGTCCTCGCGTCCGACGAGCGCGTCCGGGCCGCGGTGCGTCGCGACGCCGGTCTCGCCGCGCTCGCAGGGCTCGGCGCGTTCGCCGTCGGGATGGCGCTGTTCCTCGGGCCCGCCCAGGAGGTCGGCGCGTTCACCGGCGACGGCGCGGCGCAGCTCGCGTTCCGGATCCTGTACGGCGTCGCGGGGTGGTGCTGGGTCGTCGCGCTGCTCGGGTACCTGGACCGCTGGGGCGCGCGCCGTCGCGCGGACGGCGCCCGGACGGAGGAGGCGACCGCGCGGGGCGCGTGGCGCCGCCGCGCGTGGGCGTACCTCGCGGCGGCGGTGCTGCCGCTGTACGTGCTGCACCAGCCGGTCGTCGTCGCCGTCGCCCACCCGGTCGTGCGGTGGGACCTCCCCGCGCCCGTGAAGTACGCGGTGGTCGTCGTGCTCTCGTGCGTCGTGCTCCTCGCCGTGCACGACCTCCTCGTGCGGCGCACGCGCGTGACCCGCGTGCTCCTGGGGATGCGCGCCTGACGCACGACGGCCCCCGACCCGGCCGGGTCGGGGGCCGCTCGTCACGTCCGGCCCGGCGCTACGCGGCGCTCGGGAACGGGACGCCCGTGGTCGCGTGGCAGCGGTAGCCGTTCGGGTTCTTGTCGAGGTACTGCTGGTGGTAGTCCTCGGCGTAGTAGAACGGGCCCGCCTCGGCGGCGGGTCGCATCTCGGTCGTGATCGGGTCGTAGCCCTTGGCCTCGAGCACCGCGCCGTAGCGCTCGGCGGTCTCCCGGACCGCCCGCTCCTGCTCCGGCGTCGTCCAGTACACGGCCGACCGGTACTGCGTGCCGACGTCGTTGCCCTGGCGGAAGCCCTGCGTCGGGTCGTGGCGCTCCCAGAAGATCTTGAGGAGCTCCTCCTCGGAGACCTTCGTGGGGTCGTACGCGACGAGCGCCGTCTCTGTGTGCCCCGTGCGCGCGGTGCACGCCTCCTCGTAGGTGGGGTTCGGCGTCGTGCCGCCCATGTAGCCGACGGCGGTGCTCACCACGCCGGGAACCTGCCAGAAGATCTCCTCGGCGCCCCAGAAACAGCCCATCGCGAGGTAGAGCACGCGCGTGCCCTCGGGCCACGGGCCCGTGATGGACGTGCCGAGCACGGTGTGCGGGCGCGGGTTCTGCAGGACCGGGGACTGGCGCCCGGGGAGGGTGTCCTCGGGGGCGACCATCGTCGTCTTGCCGGACGAGCCGAAGATCGCGTCGAAGATCGAGTTCATCGCTTACCTCCTGAAGGGGCCGGGACGACCGGGGCGCTGGCCCACGACGCATCGTCCTGGCACGGGGTAGAACGCAGCAGGGGTGCCCGGTGTTCCGGCCCGCGTCGCGTGCTCGCCGCAGGCTCTCACGGGACGATCGAGTCGATGTACCCGCCGTCCACGCGCACCGCGGCGCCCGTCGTCGCCGAGGCGAGGGGCGACGCGAGGTAGGCGACCATGTGCGCGATCTCCTCGGGCTCGATGAGGCGCTGGAGCAGCGACTGCGGGCGGTGCTCGCGCATGAACACGCGCTGCGCCTCGTCCCACGGCAGGTCGTCGCCCACGAGCTCGCGCGCGAACGCCTCGACCCCGCCCGTGTGCGTGGGCCCGGCGAGCACGCTGTTCACCGTGACGCCCGTGCCGGCCGCCGCCTTGGCGAACCCGCGCGAGACGCCCAGCAGCGCCGTCTTCGTCACGCCGTAGTGGATCATCTCGGCCGGGATCACCACGGCCGAGTCGCTCCCGATGAACTGCACGCGACCCCAGCCGCGATCGACCATCCCGGGCAGGTAGGCGCGCGTCAGACGCAGGCCCGCGAGGACGTTCACCTCGAAGTAGCGGCGCCACGTGGCGTCGTCGATCGCGAGCGGGTCCTCGCTCGAGAAGATGCCGAGGTTGTTCACGAGCACGTCCACGTGGGGGACGGCGTCGAGCACGGTCGCGGTGCCCTCGTCGGTCGCGAGGTCCGCGGCCACGCCGAGCACGTCCGCGCCCGGCACGTGCTCGCGCACGTCCGCGGCGGCCCGCTGCGCCGTCTCCTCGGAGCGCCCGTTGACGACGACCGCCGCCCCGCACCCCGCGAGCGTGCGCGCGATCGCGAGGCCGATGCCCTGCGCCGAGCCGGTGACGAGCGCTCTCCTGCCGTCCAGGTCGATCCTCATCCAGGGGCTCCTTCCGGGTCGCCGGACGACGGTCGCCGCCCGCCTCCTACCGTGCCGCGCGACCGTCACCGCCGCCACCTCCCCAGCCGTCGACCGGCCCGCGGGCCGAGCATGTGGTCCCGGCCCGTCCAGGCAGCGGGACGAGCCAGAACCACATGCTCGGCGCGCGGGGCGCGCCGTAGGGTGGTCGGGTGACCACGCCTAGCGAGCACCCCGACTGGACCACCACCGGCTTCTCCACGCGCGCGATCCACGCGGGGCAGGACCCGGACGCGACGACCGGCGCCGTCGTGCCGCCCATCCACCAGGTCTCGACGTACAAGCAGGACGGCGTCGGCGGCCTGCGCGGCGGCTACGAGTACTCGCGCTCCGCCAACCCGACGCGCACCGCGCTCGAGGAGGCGCTCGCGGCCGCCGAGTCCGGCGGGCTGCCGTCGACGCCGGACGGGTCGCCCGCCGCGCGCGGGTACGCGTTCGCGTCGGGCCTCGCCGCGGAGGACACGCTCCTGCGCGCGGTGCTGCGCCCCGGCGACCACGTGATCGTGCCCGACGACGCGTACGGCGGCACGTACCGACTCGTCGCCCGGGTCTTCGGCCCGTGGGGCGTCGAGCACACGCCCGTCGACCTCACCGACGTCGACGCCGTCCGCGCGGCCGTGCGGCCCGAGACGAAGGTGGTGTGGGTCGAGACGCCGACCAACCCGCTGCTCGGCGTGAGCGACGTCGCGGCGCTCGCGGGCGTCGCGCACGAGGCCGGGGCGCTGCTCGTCGTCGACAACACCTTCGCGACCCCCTACCTGCAGCAGCCGCTCGCCCTGGGCGCGGACGTCGTCGTGCACTCGACGACCAAGTACGTCGGCGGGCACAGCGACGTCGTCGGCGGCGCGCTCGTCGTCGCGACGGGCGCGCAGCTCCCGGGCGGCCTGGCGTCGCCCGCGGGCGGGACGGACGTCGCGGGCGCGGTCGGCTTCCACCAGAACGCGTCGGGCGCCGTCGCGGGGCCGTTCGACGCGTGGCTCACGCTGCGCGGGCTCAAGACGCTCGCCGTGCGCATGGACCGCCACCAGGCGAACGCGGCCGCGGTCGCGGAGTTCCTCGCGTCGCACCCCGCCGTGACCGAGGTGATCTACCCGGGCCTCGCGACGCACCCGGGGCACGAGCTCGCGGCCCGGCAGATGCGGGGCTTCGGCGGCATGGTCTCGTTCCGCGTCGGCAGCGAGGCGAAGGCCCTCGACGTGTGCGCCCGCACCCAGGTCTTCACGCTCGCGGAGTCCCTCGGCGGCGTCGAGTCGCTCATCGAGCACCCGGGACGCATGACGCACGGCTCGGTCGCGGGCACGGCGCTCGAGGTGCCCGACGACCTCGTGCGCCTCTCGGTCGGCATCGAGGACGTCGAGGACCTCGTCGCCGACCTCGAGCGCGCGCTCGCCTGACGGCGAGATCCTGCGCACACCGCGCGAATCGCGCGCGCCGCTCCGCCCCCGGCGACGCCCCGCTCACCTAGGGTTTGACCGTGACCGCGCAGACCGACCACCGCACCCCCGACCCGCTGCCGCCCGGGCGCCCCGGCACGACGCCCGTCCCCGACTCGGTGCGCTCGGCCGCCGCGTGGTCGTGGCGCCTGCTGCTCGTCGGCGCGGCGATCGCCGCGGGCCTGTGGCTCGTCACGCAGCTCAAGGTGATCGTCGTGCCCATCGCGGTCGCGCTGCTGCTGACGGTCCTGCTCACGCCGGTCCAGCGCTTCTACGCGCGGCACCTGCGCATGTCGCGCGGGCTCGCCTCCGGCGCCGCGCTCATCAGCCTGCTCGTGGTGCTCGCGGGGCTCGTGACCGTCGCCGGGCAGCAGATCGTCGGCGGCTTCCAGGACCTGCGCGACCAGGCCGTGGACGGGTTCGAGCAGTTCACCGACTGGCTCGCCGAGGGCCCGCTCGGGCTCGACTCCACGACCATCTCGCACTGGCTCGACCAGGCCGGCAGCGCCGTCTCCGAGAACCAGGACTCGATCGTGTCCGGCGCGCTGGGCGCCGCGACGACCCTCGGCCACGTCGTCGCGGGCGCGCTCATCGCGCTGTTCTGCACGTTCTTCTTCCTGCTCGACGGGCGGGCGATCTGGTCGTGGGTCGTCGGGCTCCTCCCGCTGCGCGCCCGGGACCGCGTGCACCAGGCCGGCCGCCGCGGCATCGTCACGCTCGCCGCGTACACGCGCACGCAGATCCTCGTCGCCGCCGTGGACGCGGTCGGCATCGGGGTCGGCGCGGCGTTCTTCGTGCCCGGCCTCGCGGTGCCGCTCGGCATCCTCGTGTTCGTCGGCTCGTTCATCCCGATCGTCGGTGCCATCGTCACCGGCTCGATCGCGGTGCTCGTCGTGCTCGTCGCGCAGGGCTGGGTCCAGGCGCTCGTCATGCTCGGGATCGTGCTGCTCGTGCAGCAGATCGAGGGGCACATCCTCCAGCCGTTCCTCATGGGCCACGCGGTCTCGCTGCACCCGGTGGCCGTGCTGCTCGTCGTCGCCGCGGGGAGCTTCGCGGCGGGGATCGTCGGCGCGCTGTTCGCGGTGCCGCTCGCGGCCGTCCTCAACACCGTCGTGCTGTACCTGCACGGGCACGACAAGTTCCCCGAGCTCGGCACGGAGGACCGGATCGTCGTGCGGGGGAGCCCGCAACCCCCGGTGGTCGCGCGCGCTGAGGCCGACCTGCAGGTCGCGGGCGTGCGGCGTCGCCGGCCACGCCGCGAGCGGTCGGCCGTCGAGGACTCTCCCGTCGCCGGGCCCGAGGACGCGGGCGCGGCGGACGACGCGCCGGGAGGCGCGCGGTGACCCAGGAGGTCGCGCCCGTCACGCTCGACGACGTCCGCGACGCGGCCCGCCTGCTCGACGGCGTCGCGTACCGCACCCCGGTCCAGACGACCCGCGCGATCAGCGAGGCGGCCGGCGTCCGCGTGCTGCTCAAGTGCGAGAACCTGCAGCGCGCGGGGTCGTTCAAGGTGCGCGGCGCGTACGTGCGCATGGCGCGCCTGAGCGACGAGGAGAAGGCGCGCGGCGTCGTCGCCGCCAGCGCGGGCAACCACGCGCAGGGCGTCGCGTTCGCCGCCGGCCTGCTCGGCATCCGCGCCGTCGTGTACATGCCGGTCGACGCGGCGCTGCCCAAGGTCGCGGCGACGCGCCAGTACGGCGCCGAGGTCCGGCTCGTCGGCGCCGACGTCGACGAGACCCTCGCAGCCGCGCGCGCCGAGGCCGAGCGCACGGGCGCGGTGTTCATCCACCCGTTCGACCATCCTGACGTCGTCGCGGGCCAGGCCACGATCGCGCTCGAGATCCTCGAGCAGGTGCCCGACGTCCGGACCGTCGTCGCGCCGCTCGGCGGCGGCGGCCTCGTCGCGGGCCTGGCCGCGGCGTTCGCGCAGACCGCGCCGCACGTGCGCGTCGTCGGGGTGCAGGCCGAGCGCGCCGCGGCGTACCCCGCGTCGCTCACCGCGGGCGAGCCGACGACGGCCCGCATCGCCGCGACGATGGCCGACGGCATCGCGGTCGGCACGCCCGGCGCGGTGCCGTTCGGCATCCTGGCGCGGCACGGCGTCGAGGTCCGCACCGTGACCGAGGAGGAGATCTCCCGGTCGCTGCTCATGGTCGCCGAGCGCGCGAAGCTGCTCGTCGAGCCCGCCGGGGCCACCGGCGTCGCCGCGCTCCTGTCCGGGACCGCCGCCGTCGACGCGGGCGCGGCCGACCCCGTGGAGGGCCCGGTCGTCGTCGTGCTGTCGGGCGGGAACATCGACCCGCTCGTGCTGCTGCGCGTCGTGCGGCACGGCCTCGCCGCCGCGGGACGGTACATCCAGCTCCAGGTGCTGCTCGACGACCGCCCCGGCGCCCTCGCGCGCATGCTCGAGGCCGTCGCGGCCAGGCGCGGCAACATCATGCACATCGACCACGACCGCACCGACGTCGGCCTCGCGATCGGCGAGGCGTGGGTGCGCATGCAGGTCGAGACGAAGGGCCCCGAGCACTGCGACGAGCTCGTCGCGCACCTGCGCTCCGAGGGCTACCGCGTCGAGCGGAGCGACGGCGGCACGCCCCGGGTCTGACCGTGCCCGGACGCGCCGCGGCCCGGCACCTCCGGGGGAGGGCCGGGCCGTCGGAGCGTCCGTGCGGGCGAGGTGCGTCAGCCCTCGAAGGGCTTCGCGGCCGTGATCCTCACGGCGATCTCGTTGCCGTTGGGGGCGGTGTAGCTCGTCTCGTCGCCCACGGTCTTGCCGTCGATCGCGGCACCGAGCGGCGACGTCGGCGAGTACACGTCGAGGTCGGTCGTGCCGGCGATCTCGCGCGAGCCGAGCAGGAACGTCATCTCGTCACCCGCGACGACGGCGGTGACGACCATGCCGGGCTCGACCTTGCCGTCGTCCGGCGGCGTGCCGATCCGCACGTTGCGCAGCTTCTCGGTGAGCTCACGGATGCGGGCCTCGTTCTTGGCCTGCTCCTCGCGCGCGGCGTGGTAGCCGCCGTTCTCCTTGAGGTCGCCCTCGTCACGGGCAGCGGCGATGCGCTCCGCGATCTGCGTGCGGCCCTCGCCGGACAGGTGGGCGAGCTCGGCCTGCAGCCTGTCGTGCGCCTCCTGGGTCAGCCAGGTGACGGTGGTGTCGGTCACGGTTCGCTCCTTCCTTTCCATGGTCGACGGCCGGGTCGGTCGCACGGCCGTACGGGTGCGGGCAGCCGGGGCGCGTGCGTTCGCGGTGCGCCTGCCTGCCCGGGTCGGTGACGCTGACCGGGTGGCAGCGCGTAGGACTGGTCTCCCGCCGGTCCTCCGTGGGTGCCCGGTGGACGTGTGCCTGTCACGGGCACCTGCCACGGGCTCCACGCGGTGGGTGCGGGAATCCCTCAGGATAGCAAAGCACGAGGTACCGACGGCGCCGGCGCAGGTCGGCGCGGGCGCGCCGGACCGGTGGTGGACCCGGTCAGGGCACGACGCGGCACGACTGCACCACGCCCGTCGTCGCGAGCTCGGACGTCGCGACGCTCACGGTGTAGCGGGACTGGGCGGACTCGACCGGCCCGACCGTCACGTCGACCGTCCCGACCTGCGCGTAGCTCTCCGCGAGCGCGTCCAGCGTGCACGTCGCCGTGGTGCCCGGGTCCATGTAGACCTCGAACGTCACGTCCACGCGCTCCGGGCCCACGACGGTGAACCCGAAGTCCTTGTAGCGGACCGGCTCGTTCGCGTACCGCAGCCCGATGACGAAGGTCACGGCGAGGCCCACGACCGCCACGAGGACGATGCCGACGACCGCGAGGCGTCGGCGCCGCTCCGTCGGCTCGGGCCCGTACCGGCCCGCCGGCGGTCGCAGGGGCGCGCCCGGGCTCGGCTGCGGGGCGGTGGTCTCGTTCGTCATGGCTGCGGGTCCCGTGGTCGGTGCCGCCGCGCCCTGTCGCTGGCCCGGCGGCGTGCCGGCGGTGACCGGCGGTTCGTCAGGTGTGGGCGCGGTGGGGGATCATGTCCTCGACCCATCTTCGCAGAGCCCCGGCGCTCGTCGTGCACCCACGACGTCCGCGGCCGTGCGAGGAGACGCACGACGCACCCGGGAGGACCAGTGGCCGAACCCGCGGCCGGATCGACCACCCATCGCGAGCAGCCGGAGAGGCTCCGCCTCCTGGCCGTGCACGCCCATCCCGACGACGAGTCGAGCAAGGGCGCCGCGACCACCGCGCGCTACGCGGCCGAGGGCGTCGACGTGCTCGTCGCGACGTGCACCGGCGGCGAGCGCGGCGACATCCTCAACCCCGGCTTCGGCGAGGGGCCCGAGGGCATCGAGGGCATGCGCGCCCTGCGGCGCGTCGAGATGGCGGCCGCGGCCCGCGCGCTCGGCGTCCGGCAGCACTGGCTCGGGTTCGTCGACTCGGGGCTCCCGGAGGGCGACCCGCTGCCCCCGCTCCCCGAGGGCTCGTTCGGCCTCGTGCCCCTCGAGGAGGCCGCCGCGCCGCTCGTCGAGCTCGTGCGCGAGTTCCGCCCGCACGTCATGACGACGTACGACCCCACGGGCGGGTACCCGCACCCCGACCACGTCATGTGCCACCGCGTCGCGTTCGAGGCGTTCCACGCCGCGGGCGACCCCGACCGCTACCGGCGCGAGGGCGGCGCGGCACCCTGGTCGCCGCTCAAGCTCTACTACAACCACGACTTCTCGATGAACCGCATCCGCACGCTCCACGAGGCGATGCAGGGCGCGGGCCTGGAGTCCCCGTTCGGCGACTGGGTCGAGTCCCGGTCCGCGCGCGAGATCCCCGAGCGCGAGGTCACCACGCGCGTCCACGTCGCCCGGTACTACGCGCAGCGCGACGCCGCGCTCATCGCGCACGCCTCCCAGATCGACCCCGAGGGCTTCTTCTTCGCCATCCCGCGCGACCTCGAGGTCGACGTGTGGCCCTACGAGGAGTTCGAGCTCGCCGAGTCGCGCGTCCCCACCGACCTGCCGGAGGACGACCTGTTCGCCGGCGTCCGCGAGCTCGTCGCCGCCGAGGAGGCCGCCCGGTGAGCCCGACGACCTCCCTCCCGGACACCCTGACGCTCACCGGGGCCGGCGGCCCGGGCTGGGCCGCCGACGTCGTCGCCGAGACGGCCACCCCGAGCCCGTCCGACGACCCGCTGCGCGAGGACCTCGAGCCCACCGACGTCTCCCCGGGACTCGTCGGCTTCCTCGCGATCTTCGCCGTCGCGCTCGCCGCCGTCGGCCTGTTCTTCGGTCTCTCGCGCCAGCTCCGGCGCATGCGGCACAACGCCGAGGTGCAGGGGATCGGCGCCGACGGCCCGCTCGACGAGAGCGGGACCGACGACGCGACCGGCTCCGCGCCGGGCACCGGCGACGGTGCACCCCGTGAGGGCGCGCCCGGCGACGGTGCGCCCGGCGCAGGACCCGGCGGGCGGGACTGAGAGTGGGCGCCGGAGCGCGCGTCACGATCGGCCAGATCGAGGTCTCGGCCGACCACGCCGCGAACCTCGTGACCGTCGCCGCCGCGTTCCGCGAGGCCGCGCGCGTCGACGCCGACCTGCTCGTGCTGCCCGAGTACGCCGCCGCCTTCGAGCCCCGCGGCACCGGCGCCGAGCACGCCGAGCCGCTCGACGGGCCGTTCGTCACCATGCTGCGCCGCCTCGCGCGCGAGCACCGCGTCGCCGCGGTCGCCGGCACCCTCGTGCCCGGCAGCGCGCCCGGGCGCGCCGTCAACGTCGTCGTCGCCGTCGACGCGCACGGCGAGCTCGTCGGCACCTACCGCAAGGTCCACCTCTACGACGCCTTCGGGCACCGCGAGTCCGACCGGCTCGACCCCGGCGACCCCGCCGCACCCCCGCTCGTCCTGAGCGTCGGCGACCTCACGTTCGGGGTCATGACCTGCTACGACCTGCGCTTCCCCGAGAGTGCGCGGCGCCTGGTCGACGCCGGCGCCGACGTGCTCGTCGTCCCCGCCGCCTGGGCCGCGGGCGACCTCAAGGCCGACCAGTGGCGCACCCTCGCCCGGGCCCGCGCCATCGAGAACACCGCCGTCGTGCTCGCCGTGGGCCAGGCCGGCAAGGGCGTCATCGGACGCTCGCTGCTCGTCGGGCCCGACGGGCAGGTGGGGCTGGAGCTCGGCGAGCGGGCGGAGCTGCGCAGCGCGGACCTCGACCCGGGGGCGCTGGCGAGCGTGCGGGAGCGGAACCCGTCGCTCGCGAACCGGCGCTACACGGTGGTGCCGCGGGGCTGACGGGTGCTCGCGTCGCTGCTTCCGACGTGTTCCGGGCGGTGCGTCCCCCGGGGCGGTGCCTCCCGAGGGGCGGCGGCGGGTCTACCATCCGGCCGCTCGTTCCTCGCGGGCTCCCGCCAGACCCACCACGACCCGCCGCCGCCCCTCGTCCGGCACCGCCCCTCGTCGTGCGGCTCGCCTCGGGTCCGTGGCGCGCGCCGGTCGGGGCCGTGGGGCTTCCGCGTGC
>NZ_WMKA01000042.1 GCF_009711085.1 Cellulosimicrobium composti | reverse complement strand
TCGGCAACCGCGCTACACCACTATCGGGGACTCAACTACGATCACTGCTCGGCTGCGGTTGGTTCGCCGCTTCGTCGAGTTCAGCGGTCTGTATCCCTGGCAGTGGGGGCCGGCCGAGGGCGAGGCATGGATCAGCTGGTTGCGGTCAGGGCCGTCGCCGCGGGCCTTGTCGACACTTCGCAACTACGAGATCTCGATCCGGATGTTCTGTGCCTATGCGCGTGATCCGCGGTATGAGTCGCGCGGGCGTGCCGGGCGTGCGAAGAAGCGTGCCGGACGCTGCTAGCCGCGCTGGGATGAGCCCCGTAGAGAGCGGTCCGGCACGCTGGCAGGCACGAAAGCAAGGATACGGAAGTCCGTCGGGCGACACTCTGGGGGCAAGGCGTGGCGGCGCGCACCGCACGGCCATATGAAGCCGTGCCCCGCCTGTCTGTATCGCGGACTCGCTTCACGAACGGGTAGCGGTCTGGGTGACGCCAGCAAGGTGCTTCTCCTGGACGTTCATCCGATCGTGCCTTCATCCATGCGGGGCTAGGGCGTCGGACAGCTTCGCAGAGCGGTGCCGGTGAAGTCCGGGACGGGTCGTGCGTCAGCTTGTTCGGAGGTGGTGGCGAGGCCGTTCTCCTCGATGTCAGCGATGAGCCAGTCCATCTCGGCGATCTCGCGCTTCTGAGCCTCGCTGATCTCCACCGCGAGCTCGCACACTCGGACATCCGAGATCTGTGCGCGTTCCGAACGGGTGATGGCCAAGGAGTGGTGCGGGATCATGGCGCGCATGAAGGCGGTGTCGTTGACGGTGATCTGACTGCGGTCCAGTGCCGCGCCGCCCACCAACAGGACGAGGCTCGCCGTGACGATCGCGATGTTGGCCTTGGTGTTCTTGTACATGTTGAGCATCCAGCCGAGCATGATCAGCCCCATGGTGCCGCCCATGGTGAGGGCCATGAAGACCCGGCTTTGGCTGAAGCGGACGTGGCCCCACTCCCAGGAGCCGACGAACATCACCCAGTACATGACCACCATGGCGGTGAGGATCATCGCGGCGAACCGCAGGTACATACCACGCATCTGGCGCGCGTGTTGGTCGTCCTGGTTTGGTTTCTGCGAGTGCTGCTGATCGTTCTGAGCGCTGGCATCGCGCCGAGCATTCATCGAAGGGCACCTCTTTCTACGTCACGACGCAGGTTCCGGTCGCGCCAGGCCTCGTCTGGAGCGCGTGGTCGGCACACGGTTCAGGCAGCAACCCCGTCCAGGAGCAGCAGGGACCCTCGACGCTACGAGCCGCTTCTGGTACTCGCAGCCGGGCAGTGCTGGGCGGTGCTAGCTCGTGGGCTCGGTGGTGGGGGGCAGTGCGTGACGGCGTGTGTTGTGTGCGGGGCCAGGCGCGAAGATGGAGGCACGAGCACTGCGCGGTGTGCGCGCGGGCGTGCCGGGCGTGCAAAGAGGCGTGCAGGGCGCTGCTGGCGAAGCTGGGATGAGCCGCGGCGCGGACCGGATCTTGGAGCTGGCACGGGTGCAGTGGTTAGGCTGACGGGGACATGCACCCGATGACGACGTTTCGTTCGCTGCTCGCCGGTCGCCGGCGAGGGCTTTCGGGTGCCCTGTTCGTCGCGGCGCTGCTGCTGGGTTTCGTGACGATGCACGCGATGAGCGGCTCGGCCACGGCGCACGTCGGCCCAGCCGCCGCGATCATGACCAGCGCCGATCACCCCGCCCCGGCCCACGAGGCGGGATCGTCAGAAGCCGGGTCGCACGCGCACGACGCGCCGGGCGGATGCACCGACTGCGGTGGTCACGAGATGGCGTCCGCCATGTGCCTGATGATCGCGGTCGCGCTGCTCGCCCTGGCTCGCCCGGGCGCGAGCCTGATGGCGCGCCTGGCACCGGTGTGGTCGCGCTTGATCCAGGCTGGCAGGGTGTTGCCCGCCGTAGGTGCAGCACCGTCGCTGCACGTCCTCGGGATCTCTCGGACGTAGGAACCGCACGCCGTCGACGCGTACGCGTCGACCGATTCGCGTTCCCGATAGGGGCGTGTGTGGTTGCTGAGTACCGAGTTGAGAGGTCCTTTCCCATGAACGTCAAGCGTGTGCTTGCCCCAGCGATCGCGCTGGTCACCGTCGTGAGTCTCGCGGCGTGCTCGAACGACGAGGAACCGGGGCACGACATGGCGTCGATGTCCTCCACGACCGAGGCCGGCGAGCAGGAGAGCCCGGCCGAGGGCGACTGGTTCAACCAGCAGGACGTGATGTTCGCCCAGATGATGGTTCCCCACCACGAGCAGGCGATCGAGATGTCCGACGTCATCGTGGCCAAGGAGGGCGTCGACCCTCAAATCATCGACCTGGCGAACCAGATCAAGGATGCCCAGGGCCCCGAGATCGAGCAGCTGACCACCTGGCTCGAGGAGTGGGGGTCGCCGGTCTCGGAGTCCGACTCGACGGAGACCATGGACCACGGGTCCATGGACGGGATGATGAGCGAAGAGGACATGCAGGCCCTGCAGGACGCGCAGGGGGCCGAGGCGGGCCGGCTGTTCCTCGAGCAGATGATCGTCCACCACCAGGGCGCCATCGAGATGGCCCAGACCGAGGTGGACGACGGCAAGAACGAGGACGCTGTGGCGATGGCGCAGCAGATCGTCGACACCCAGCAGGCCGAGATCTCCACCATGGAAGAGCTGCTCGCCGCGATGTGACCCTCGCCCCGTGGGGCGTGCACGCACTGGTGTTGTGCGCGCCCCCGCGCGGGCCCCTTGCCGAAGGACTGCCTTGATGAACCCTGCCCACAAGAGGCGGGGGAGCGGGTGGCTAGCAGCAGGAACCGTCCTGCTGCTGTCTGCCTGCACCCCGACCTCACCACCCGCGCCGACCGTCACGAGAGTGGCGGCCCAGAACCTGCCCGACTTCGGGCACGTGCACGACGTGCAGGTTGACCCGGCCGACCACACGGTCCTGATCGCGACCCACACCGGGGTCTGGACAATGCCGGACCCGTTCGAGGAGGACCCTGGACAGCTTGAACGCGCCGGAGAGGGCCGCCAGGACACGATGGGCATGACCGTCACGGTCGACGGCGCCCTCTACGCCTCCGGCCACCCGGCGCCCGGAGAGCAGACGGACCTGAAGACGCCCAACCTTGGGCTGATCCGCAGCACCGACGGCGCCACGACCTGGGATCAGGTCTCCTTGACCGGCGAGGTCGACTTCCACGCGCTGAGCACCGCGACCACCGACACCGGCGCCGAGCGCGTCGTCGGCCTGGACTCAGCCACGTCGCGCCTGCTGATCAGCAACGACTCCGGAGCCAGCTGGACACCGGGCGCAACCGTGGAGGCCCGAGACGTGCACGTCATGCGTGCAGACCCAGACACCATCGTGGCCACCACCCCCACGGGTCTGCAGCTCAGCCGCGACACCGGGCAGACCTTCACCCTGGACCGCGACGCGCCGACCCTGGTGCTCGTCGACGCCGGGCTCGGCGGAACGCTGGTCGGGATCGACCCACAGGGCGCCGTGTGGACCGGCTCACCGGGCGGCACCGACTGGACCGAGCACGGCACCGCGCCGAGCGGGACGCAAGCCATGACGTACGTGCCCGACGACAGCCCCGGCAACCAGCCCTGGATCCTCCTCGCCACGAACACCGGCCTGTTCACCAGCCGCGACCTCGGCGCCAGCTGGGACCCGGTGCTCGGCCGCCAGGAGACCGGGTGACACGCCGCCCGCCCCAGCACCGGGCGACCCAGACCGCACCACCCGCCGCGACCGACCCGTGCCCCCACTGCCGGGCCCAGCGGCCAACCCCATGCTCCTCGCGGGACATCCGCGAGGGATCCAAGAGAGCGCCGAGCCCTGTCACCTCTTGGAGCACACCACCAACACCCATGACAGGGACGGGGGAACCACTCAACCGGGCACCACGGTGTCCTCGGGGTGAAGCCGCACCGCAGCCACCGGTACGGCCGGGTCACTCTCCGATCCGAACCCGACAGCTCACCCCGCAGGCGCGAAGGAGAACACCATGACCGCACGAAACCCGGGACGTCACCGCGCGTCCCGCCCACCCATCACACCGCTGACCCCGCTCGCCAGGGCAGCCCAGGAAGGAACAGCCAACGCCGCCCGCAAGGGGGCCCTGCTCGCCGCAGGCTCCGGTCTGCTGGTCTCGGTGTTCGCAGCACCGGCCAGCGCCGCACCGAGCACCGACCACCCCAAGGCGGTGTCCAGCGTCGACCTGAGCGCGCTGACCGAGCCGGCGCGCCAGGCGCTCAGTGCCGCGCCCGCGGTCACCGTCTCGGCCGACGCGGCGTTCGCGATCGAGCAGGCACCGGTCGCGGTCACCCCGGCCCCCGAGCCGGAACCGGAACCGGAGCCGGAGCCCGAGCCCGTCCGTGAGGACCGCTCATCACGTAGCCAGGAGCGCGCTCCTGCCGAGGCAGAGCAAGCCGAGGCCCAGGCACCGGTCGCGGCCCCGCCGTCTGCGGCCGGCTCGAGCGTGGTGAGCGTCGCGATGCAGTATCTCGGCGTGCCCTACCAATGGGGCGGCACGACCCCAGCAGGATTCGACTGCTCCGGCTTCACGTCCTACGTGTACGCCCAGGTCGGCATCAATCTGCCCCGGACCTCTTCCGAGCAGCGGTACGCCGGCACCGTGATCTCTCGCGACCAGGCACAACCCGGTGACCTGATCTGGAGCCCGGGCCACATCGGCATCTACGCCGGGGACAACATGCAGATCGAAGCACCCTCGCCCGGCAAGACCGTCCGGTACGGGCAGATCTGGCAGTCGAACCCGACGTACATCCGCGTCGGCTGACGCTGACGGCGTGCAGGGCCCCACCAGCCCGGTGGGGCCCTGCACACCCCACGTCGAGGAATACCCCACGGGGGTATATGGTTGTGCTGATCCCGTCGTTGCGTCACGAGAGGAAGTTCGGTCATGAAGCCCCACGGTCACGAAGAGCACGAACCGACCGCGGCCGGCCAGCTCCACCGCGGGCAGGCCTCCGTCGACGCAACCGGCGGCGAGAACGCCACGTCGCACGATTCGCCCGACCACGCCCACCGTGGGGAGGCGCACGCCGAGCATCACGAGGAGGCGGAAGTCGGGCAGCACAGGCCGCACGGCAACGGCCACGAGCAGCACCCCAGCCATGGTGGGCAGTCCGCGCCTGAGCGCGAGGATCACTTGAGCCACGCCGGTCACCAGGAGCACGCCGGTCATGACCAGCACGCCGGCCATGGCGGCCATGGCGGTCATGGCGGGCCTGGCGGGCATGGGGATCACGTGGGGCAGTTCCGTCGACTGTTCTGGATCATGCTGGTTCTGGCGGTCCCGGTCGTGGCGGCCTCGAGCATGTTCGCGATGGTGCTCGGGTATGAGCTGCCCGACGTGCCGGGGCTGGGGCTTGTCTCTCCGGTGCTCGGCACGGTGATGTACGTCTGGGGTGGGCGGCCCTTCCTGACGGGGGCGGTGTCCGAGATCCGGGCACGCAAGCCCGGGATGATGCTGCTCATCGGCCTGGCGATCACGGTCGCGTTCGTCGCGTCGTGGGGCGCGAGCCTCGGTCTGCTCGACCACCAGCTTGACTTCTGGTGGGAGCTGGCGCTGCTGATCGTCATCATGCTGCTCGGCCACTGGATCGAGATGCGCTCCCTGGCGCAGACGACCTCGGCCCTGGACTCCCTGGCCGCGTTGCTGCCGGACGAGGCCGAGCGGGTCGAGGGCGACGAGGTCATCACCGTCGCGCCGGCCGATCTGCGCGTCGGCGACGTCGTTGTGGTCCGCCCCGGCGGCAGGGTCCCGGCGGACGGCAAGATCGTGGACGGCGCCGCGAGCATGGACGAGTCGATGATCACCGGCGAGTCGCGCACCGTTCGGCGCAGCAGCGGTGAGCTGGTCGTGGCCGGCACCGTCGCGACCGACTCGGGTCTGCGTGTGGAGGTCACCGCGGTCGGGCAGGACACCGCCCTGGCGGGCATCCAGCGCCTGGTCACCGAGGCGCAGAGCTCCAGCTCCCGGGCCCAGCGCCTGGCCGATACCGCGGCCGGGTGGTTGTTCTGGTTCGCCCTCGGTGCCGCGGTGCTCACCGCCGCGACGTGGACCGTCCTCGGGCTGCCCGACGCCGCGGTGATCCGGACGGTGACCGTGCTCGTCATCGCCTGCCCGCACGCGCTGGGCCTGGCCATTCCGCTCGTGGTGTCCATCGCGACCGAGCGTGCCGCCCGCGGCGGTGTCCTGATCAAGGACCGGCTCGCGCTGGAGAGCATGCGCACCGTCGATGCCGTGCTGTTCGACAAGACCGGCACCCTGACCAAGGGCGAGCCCACCGTGACCGCGATCGAGCCCACCGGCGACCACGACGAGGACACCGTCCTCGCCCTGGCGGCAGCAGCGGAGTCCGACTCCGAGCACCCGCTCGCCCGGGCCATCGTCCGCGCCGCGCGCGAGAAGAAGCTGTCCGTCCCGCCCGCTCGAGACTTCGAGTCGTCCCCGGCAGTCGGTGTTCGAGCCACCGTCGAGGGCCGCCACGTCGAGGTCGGCGGGCCCAACCTGCTGCACGAGCGATCGGCGCAGGAGCTGCCGGTCGCCGATCAGTGGCGCGCCTCGGGCGCCATCATCCTGCACGTCCTGATCGACGGGCAGGTCGCGGGCGCCCTGCGCCTGGCCGACGAGATCCGACACGAGTCCCGCGAGGCGGTCACCGCGCTGCACCGTCGCGGTGTGCAGGTCGTGATGATCACCGGCGACGCCGAAGCGGTGGCCGCGTCCGTCGCCCACGAGCTCGGCATCGAACGCTACTTCGCCGGTGTGCGGCCCGAGGACAAGTCCGCCAAGGTCCAGCAGCTGCAACGCGAGGGCCGCAAGGTCGCCATGGTCGGAGACGGCGTGAACGACGCGCCCGCGCTCGCCCAGGCGGACGTCGGCATCGCGATCGGTGCGGGCACCGACGTCGCGATCGCCTCGGCCGGGGTCATCCTGGCCAGCGACGACCCTCGTTCGGTGCTGTCGGTGATCGAGCTGTCGCGGGCGAGCTACCGCAAGATGAAGCAGAACCTGTGGTGGGCCGCGGGCTACAACCTCATCTCCGTCCCGCTCGCCGCGGGCGTGCTCGCTCCGATCGGGTTCGTCATGCCGATGTCCGTCGGTGCCCTGCTCATGTCTGCCTCGACCGTCGTCGTCGCTCTCAACGCCCAGCTGCTTCGCCGCCTGGACCTTCGCCCCGAGACAAGCACCCGGACGATCCTCGGAGAGCCGACGCCCGACGCCGAGCGGCAGGACGTGCACGCATGACCCCGCAGCCTTCCGGCGACCTTGCGCGGCGATCTCCCGGACGCGCACGTCCCGCCGTCCCGGGCCTCACGGCCTGTCGCCTGTGCGCCGGCGAAACCCTTGGCGACGCTGATACCCACCCAGGTGGCCAGCTCGGCCGTGTCCGGGACATAGCGGAGAGCGGCGATGCCCGCCTGACGGTCGTGGACTGCCTCGACGCCTGCGAACGCGGAGACATCCTCGTCGCCAGACCCATACCCGCCGTGCGCGCCGAGCAACCGCCGATCTGGTTCGAACGCCTCGCGGGCGACGAGCTCACCTCCGCACTGCACAGGTGGCTGCGCGCCGGCGGGCCGGGGGTCGCCCCGCTTCCCGGCCCGCTGAACCCGCACGTCATCCATCCCGACCGGCCTCCGTCCGCCGGCGAAACCCTCACCACGGTGGACGTCAGCATCAGGACGTAGCGCAGCCAGTTGCACGGTGTAAGGCTTCGCGGTGACGGAAACCGCGCGGGACGAGATCGACCTGGTCGGTGCGCGCACATGCGTCCGCTCCGTGATCGATGGCGCGACAGACCAGCCGCTGGCGATTCAGCGCCCAGGCAGAGCGAGAGAGGATGGACCGGTGAAGATCGAGCTCCTGGTCGTCGACGACTGCCCGAACGAGGCGCCCGCCCGAGACGCGCTGCGCCGCGCCCTGGACCGGACCGGGTTCGACGCACCCATCACCACCATGATCATCGCCGACGACGACCAGGCCCAGAAGCTCGCCTTCCACGGGTCGCCCTCGTTCTACGTCGACGGACAAGACCTGTTCCCCGTGCCCCACGTTCGCCCTGGTTTGGCGTGCCGCGTCTACCCCACGACCACGGGTCTGCGCGGCGTGCCCGACGACCGCACGCTGACCACCGCCCTCACCAACCGCACCTGGCGCTAGCTGCGCTCGTCTGGCGCCGGGACCTACGGAGTCGGTTCGGGCTCGCGCGCGGGCACCGATCGGGGCGGCCGGTTCCGGCGGATCGCCCAGACCGTGAGCGGTGCCCCGACCGCGGCCGGCAGGAGCCAGAACGACCAGTCGGGCAGACGCTCCCAGACAGGCAGGTGCGGTCCGTTGTCGACGTAGAACGCGGTCAGCATCGTGACGTACGCCAGGCCCATCCACGCGATGTGCGCGCCGTCGCTGCCACCGCGCCGCCGGTTGCGCCACCCGAGCAACACGGCGGCCAGCGCGACGCCCCCGAGCACGGCCAGATGAACTGTCGCGGGCCAACGGATCGCCACCATGACGACCATCGATCCGAAGAGAGCGGCGATCCCACCGAGGAAGACCCGACCCGCACCGACGTGCCACTCACCGCCCTTGCGGGTGAGCATCGCGATCAGTCCGGCGAGCACCGCTGTGATCCCCGCGGCGATGTGCACGAGCAGAGCGAGGCCGAACACCGGACCTGCATCGGGCTCCGGCAACCCCGGGATGTCGATCATCGTCGCCTCCGACGTCCAGGCGTCCAGACGTCCACTCCCAGGGTCTCACCGACGTCCGCGATCATCCGCGCACCCGTGGCAAGTTCCTGCACGGTCGTTCTGTGAAGGAGCACGCTCGACGTGCAGTGGCTTCCTCAGTTGGCCGCGGTCTCGGCGAGCGAGGTCGCGAGGCGAGTGAGTGCGCCCGGGACGAGGGAGTAGTACGCCCAGCGGCCGCGCTGCTCGCGGTCGAGAAGGCCGGCGTCGACGAGGATCTTGAGGTGGTGGCTCACGGTCGGCTGGGCGAGGCCGACGGGCTCGGTCAGGTCGCACACGCACGCCTCGCCGCCGTCGTGCGCGGCGACGATCGACAGCAGCTGCACCCGGGTGGGGTCGCCGAGCGCCTTGAACACGCGGGCCAGGTCGCGCGCCGTCGCGGGGTCGGCGGCGTCGCGCACGAGCGGCGCGCAGCACCCGCCCGTCGCAGAGGTGTCCGGTGCCTCGAGGGTGAGCGCGGTGGTCGTCATCCCTCCATCTTGCCACGCATCGACGTTTATGGATACGTTGGCGCCCTGTCGTTGATCGAAGTTTGTCGATGCGAGGAGGCGTGATGGGCGAGGTAGTGCGGGACGAGCTGCCGGTCGTGGTGATCGG
This sequence comes from Cellulosimicrobium composti, assembly GCF_009711085.1. Classification (GTDB taxonomy): domain Bacteria; phylum Actinomycetota; class Actinomycetes; order Actinomycetales; family Cellulomonadaceae; genus Cellulosimicrobium; species Cellulosimicrobium composti. The sequence goes on along the minus strand of NZ_WMKA01000042.1, from coordinate 27,972 downwards.
TGCGGGTCCGGTGGGGGTGGCGGCGGCGGCGCACCTGCTGGAGCGCGGTCTGGAGCCGCTCATCCTCGAGGCAGGTGGTGGGCCGGGCTCGGCGATCGCGTCGTGGGGTCACGTGCGGTTGTTCTCGCCGTGGCGGTACGACGTCGACGCCGCGGCGCGGCGCCTGCTGGAGCCGACGGGGTGGGTCGAGCCGGACCCGGACACCCTGCCGACCGGTGGGGAGCTCGTCGGGCGCTACCTGGTCCCGCTGGCCGCGACGCCGCAGATCGCTGCGCGGCTGCGCACCGGGACGCGGGTCCTCGCGGTCGCGCGCGACGGCGCGGACAAGACGCGTTCCCTCGGGCGCGAGCGGAGCGGCTACCGGGTGCGCACGGTCGGCCCGGACGGACGGGTCGCGGACGTGCTGGCGCGCGCGGTGATCGACGCGTCGGGCACGTTCTCGACGTCGAACCCGCTGGGCGTCTCGGGTCTCCCGGCCGCGGGCGAGGCCGAGGCGGCCCGCTTCGTGACCGGGCCGCTGCCGGACGTCCTCGGGTCGCAGCGCGACCGGTTCGCCGGGCGGGACACGCTCGTCGTCGGGATGGGGCACTCCGCGGCGAACACGCTGCTCAGCCTTGTCGAGCTCGCCGAGGACGAGCCCGGCACCACGATCACGTGGGCGATCCGCGGCGGCTCCGCGCGGCGCCTCTTCGGCGGCGGAACCGACGACGAGCTCCCGGCGCGCGGGCTGCTCGGCACGCGGCTGAGGGCGGCCGTGGAGGCGGGGCGCCTGACCCTGCTCACCCGGGTCTCGATCGAGCGACTCGTCCCGGACGGGGACACCGTGCAGGTCCTGGGCACGGCGCGCGACGGGGCGCTGCATCTCGACGTGCACCAGATCGTCAACGCGACCGGGTTCCGCCCCGACCTCGACATGCTGCGCGAGGTGCGCCTGGACCTCGACCCCGTCGTCGAGGCTCCGACCGCGCTGGCCCCGCTGATCGACCCGAACCAGCACTCCTGTGGCACGGTGCCACCACACGGGGAGCAGGTGCTGTCCCACCCGGACGACGGGTTCTACCTCGCCGGCATGAAGTCCTACGGGCGCGCACCGACGTTCCTCCTCGCCACGGGGTACGAGCAGGTGCGCTCGATCGCCGCGGCGCTGGCCGGGGACCGCGCAGCGGCGGACGCGGTCGAGTTGAACCTGCCCGCGACGGGCGTCTGCTCGTCCGACCTCGCCCTGGAGGCCGACGGCGAGAGCGCCGGCGGGTCGTGCTGCGGCACCGCACCCGCCGAGCCGCAGCTCGTCACGCTCGGCCTCGGGGCGCCCGTCGGGGTGGGCTTCGCCACGGGCGTCGTGCACGGGCGTTCGGGCGACGGTCCGGACGCGTGAGCCCGACCCACTGACCGCGACCCCCGCCGACATGGCGGGGGTCGCGTCGTATCCCGGCACTGGCGCACCGCGCTTCCTCGGAGCCGGGCGCCCGGAACGGATGAGCCGCACGTTCGACCGCTGGCTCGGCACGAGCCTGCTGCGGAAGACCATGACCTTCTCGTAGCGCGCCGGCGATCATACAAACATAGATCGTGCTCTATCTGTCATCCGGGATTCCGACCTCGTTCACTGCGCGTTCACATAGACCGCGTTCTATCGATCGTGTTGGTGGATGCGGGCGGGCGAAGGTCCCGCCCCGACGAGACGGGATGACTTACGTGTTCAGACTTGCGCAGCGCACTGCTGCCGTGATCGGCGCGACGGGCCTGGTGCTCACGCTCGCGGCATGTGGTGGCCAGAGCCAGGGCGCGACCGGCGACGGCGGGACCTCGGGTGACGGGCTCAGCGGGGAGGTCAGCATCGATGGCTCCTCGACGGTCGAGCCGCTGAGCTCTGCGGCGGCCACCCTGTTCCGTGACGAGGAGCCCGGGATCAATGTCACGGTCGCCACGTCGGGTACCGGTGGCGGCTTCAAGCGGTTCTGCGCCGGTGAGACCGACATCTCCGACGCCTCGCGTCCGATCAAGGACGAGGAGATCGCGGCGTGCGAGGAGGCCGGGATCGAGTACACCGAGATCGTCATCGCCAACGATGGCCTGTCGGTGGTGGTGAACCCGGAGAACGACTGGCTGGAGTGCATCACGACCGAGCAGCTCGCGACCATCTGGGGCCCGGACTCCGAGGGCACGGTCACGTCGTGGAACCAGGTCGACCCGTCGTTCCCGGACGAGCCGCTCGCGCTGTACGGAGCGGGTACGGACTCGGGCACGTTCGACTATTTCACCGAGGCGATCAACGGTGAGGAGGGCGCGATCCGTACGGACTACACCCCGTCGGAGGACGACAACCTCACTGTCCAGGGCGTCTCGGGGGCAACCGGGGCGATGGGCTTCTTCGGCCTGAGCTACGCCGAGGAGAACTCCGACTCGGTCAAGCTTCTCGCGGTGGACGGCGGCGACGGGTGCGTCGTCCCGTCCAAGGAGACGGTGCAGGACGGCACGTACTCCCCGCTGGGCCGCCCGCTGTTCATCTACGTCAACAACGCGAAGTACGCCGAGAACGAGGCCCTGCGCTCGTTCGTCGACTTCTACCTCGCCAACGAGGAGCAGATCGCTGCGGACGCGCTGTTCATCGACCTGACGGACGAGCAGGCGCAGACCGCGGCGGACGAGCTCGCGAGCCTGGTCGGCTGACCGGCGCCTCGATGAGCACCATGCATTCGGAGTCGGCCGGCCCGGTGGCAGCACCGGGCCGGCCCTCGGCCCTGACCGGTCACGCACCGGCCATCACCCGCCGGCGTGCCCGCCGAGGTGAGCAGCTGGTGCGCCTGCTGCTGCGCCTGGCGGCCTGGTTGTCGATCCTGATCACCGTCGGCATCGTGATCTCGTTGCTGTCGCCTGCGCTGCAGTTCTTCGCCGAGGTCTCCGTCGTGGAGTTCTTGACCGGGACGCGGTGGGCCCCGCAGTTCGCCGACCCGACGTTCGGGGTGCTGCCGCTGGTCACGGCCACGGCGTGGACCACGGCGATCGCGTTGGCGGTCGCGGTCCCGTTCGGGCTCGGCGCGGCGGTCTACCTCGCCGAGTACGCCCGCCCGCGGGCGCGCAAGATCCTCAAGCCGATCCTCGAGCTGCTCGCCGGGGTACCGACCGTGGTGTTCGGCTTCTTCGCCCTGTCGTTCGTCGCCCCGACGGTGCTGCGAGAGTGGCTGAGCGTCGAGGTCGGCACGTTCTCCATCCTGGCCGCCGGGCTGGTGATGGGCGTGATGATCATCCCGACCGTCGCCTCCCTGTCCGAGGACGCGATGTCCGCCGTGCCGTCCGCGCTGCGGCAAGGTTCGGCCGCGCTGGGCGCGAACCGGATGCAGACCTCGCTGCGCGTGGTGTTCCCCGCGGCGCTGTCCGGGATCGTCGCCGCAGTCGTGCTCGGCATCTCGCGCGCGATCGGGGAGACGATGATCGTCGCGATCGCCGCCGGCGCGCGCCCCCAGATGGTCACGGACCCGACCATGGAGGGCGCCACGATGACCGGTTTCATCGCACGCATGGCGCTGGGCGACGCCCGGGTCGGTTCGCTGGAGTACAACACCCTCTTCGCCGTGGGCCTGCTGCTGTTCGTCCTGACCCTGGTGGTCAACGCGATCAGCATCCAGCTCGTGCGACGTTTCCGCCAGGAGTACTGATGGCCCTGCACACCCCCGCCGTCGCGACCCGACAGGCACGCCTGGCGACCGGCAAGCGGTCCAAGGAACGCACGCCGACCTCCATCTTGTTTCTCGCCCTGCTGTGGTTCTCGCTGTTCGTCGCGTTCGCCACGCTCGTCGCTCTGATCGTCACGACGATCGCCCAGGGCGCAGACCGGCTCGACGCGCGCCTGCTCACCGAGTACCCGTCCTCGCGCCCGGAGGAGGCCGGCGCTCGCCCGGCGATCCTCGGGTCGCTGTGGGTGATCGGCACCACCGCGGTCCTGGCGATCCCGCTCGGCGTCGCGGCGGCAGTTCACCTGGAGGAGTTCGCCGACCGGCGCCACTGGTTCAACCGGTTCATCGAGCTCAACATCCAGAACCTGTCGGCGATCCCGTCGATCATCTACGGCATGCTCGCCATCGGGACCCTGGCCCTGATCGGGGTCGGGAACAAGAACATCGTCATCGGCGGTGCGCTCGCCCTCGCCCTGCTCATCCTGCCCGTCATCATCATCTCGACGCGCGAGGCGTTGCGCGCCGTCCCGCGCGAGCTTCGCCACGGCTCTTTGGCCCTGGGAGCGACCGAGGTGCAGACCACGTGGCGCATCACCCTGCCCTCCGCGGTCCCCGGTATCGCCACGGGAACGATCCTGGCGCTGTCCCGCGCGCTCGGTGAGGCCGCGCCCCTGCTGCTCCTGGGCGCCCTGGTCTTCATCTCCTTCGACCCCAACGGGCTGCTGTCGGGGTTCACGACCATGCCGATCCAGATCTACGGCTGGACCAGCGCGCCCCAGGCCGGGTTCCACGAGCTCGCGGCAGCCACCTCGATCCTGCTCGTCGGGATCCTGCTGGTCATGAACGCGCTCGCCATCGTCATCCGCAACCGCTACCAGCGACGCTGGTGAGAACACCCGAGGACTTCCCGATCATGACCACCACCGACAGCTCCACGAAGGCCACCATGGCAACCACCAGCCAGATCTCCGTCCGCGCGGCTCAGAGCGACTACCGCGAGATCCCGGCCGAGCCCGACCCGGTCCTGCAGTGCGAGGACGTCGACGTCTACTACGGCTCCTTCCAGGCAGTGCGGAACGTGTCTCTCGCGTTCGGGCACAACGAGATCACCGCGCTCATCGGGCCCTCCGGGTGTGGGAAGTCCACGATCCTGCGGTCCCTGAACCGGATGAACGACCTCGTCGAAGGTGCTCGCGTCACCGGTTCCGTGCGGTACTGGGGCCAGGACATGTACGGCGCCGGGGTTGACCCGATCGAGGTGCGCCGCCGTATCGGGATGGTGTTCCAGAAGCCCAACCCGTTCCCCAAGTCGATCTACGACAACATCGCCTACGGCCCCCGGGTCACCGGGATGAAGGTCGACTCGATGGACGACCACGTCGAGCAGGCACTGACCCGTGCGGCACTGTGGGACGAGGTCAAGGACAAGCTCAAGCAGTCCGCCTACGGGCTGTCCGGGGGGCAGCAGCAGCGTCTGTGCATCGCGCGCACGATCGCGGTCGAGCCCGACGTGATCCTCATGGACGAGCCGTGCGCCTCGCTCGACCCGATCGCGACGATGCGCATCGAGACCCTCATGACCGAGCTGCGCGACCTGTACACGATCGTCATCGTCACCCACAACATGCAGCAGGCGGCCCGCGTCGCCGACCGCACCGCGTTCTTCACCGCCGCCGTGGACGAGACCACGGGTGACCGCACAGGCGAGCTCGTCGAGTTCGACCGGACCGCGAAGATCTTCGAGAACCCGGCCGACCAGCGCACCGAGGACTACATCACCGGGCGCTTCGGCTGACCACCCACCAGGAGCCGACGATGACCGTCACCCTTCCTCCGCGCGGGGCCAGCACCCAGCGAGAAGCGACCGTGCCCAGTCCCCGGACCGTGCGTGCCGTGCTCGTCGACCCTTCGTTCAACGCCGACGAAGGGCTCGTGACGGCGATGCGCGAGCACGGCGTCACGCTCGAGCCCGTTGACGACCCGCTGCGCGGGCTCGCCCGCGCCTCGCTCGCGCACACCAGCGCGGTCGTGGTCAGCGCGGCGCTTCCCGACCCGATGCTCAGCGCCTTCGTCGCCGTGGTCCGCGACGAGCTCGACCTGCCCGTCCTGCTCGCCTACCGGGCCGGCGACGCCGACCGGCTCGGCGGCGCGGTGCTCGCCGGGGCCCGGCCCGTCATCGACCAGCCCTACCAATCCGCGCGCTTCGCCCGCACCCTGCTCGAGCTCGGTGCGAGCCACGATCCCCTGCTGGTGCACGTCGGTCCGCTCGAGCTCGACCCAGACGGCTACGACGCCCGTCTGCACGGGCGCGGTATCGACCTGAGCACGCTGGAGTTCGAAGTCCTGCACGAGCTGGCGACTCACCCCGACCACGTGGTGCCGCGAGAGCGGTTCACCCACCGCTACTGGCCGCACTCACCCGATCCCGACGGCACGCTGGCCGCGGTCATCTCCCGGCTGCGCCGCAAGCTGGACGCCCATGACCTCGCCGGAGCGATCCACACGGTGCGCGGCATCGGCTTCCGCTTGGAGAGCGCCGTCCTCATCGCTCACGCACATCCCAACCCATAGACGCCGATCTATCATGAGAGAGGTGGTAGGTGGGCTTTCGCAGGTGAGCGTGACGGTCGCTGTCGCAGCGTCGATCGAACAGACGTGGCGTGCGCTGCTGCTCGTCCTGGAGATGGACGCGGACCGGTCGAGAGCGTCCGCAGAGCTCGAGGCGATGGCCGGGCAGGTGCGCGGCGCGCTCCCAGGCGGCCTGATCCTGCATACGCGTTTTGGTGCGCCCGCCTGCGAGGTATGGGCGCACCTCTCCCCGCGCGGCGCGCGGTGCGACCTGACGGTGGACGCGACTCAGGACGCCGTCCCCGTGATCGGTCGCGGGTGGTGGAACGGCCAGCTGAGCCGGCGCCGGATCCGACGCGTTCTGCGCGCTGGTGGTCGATGTGACCTGGGTCGCTGAAGCCCGCGCACCGGCACTCTGAGCGGGGCGCCGCTCAGGGAGCGATGTCGCGCACGAGGTCGTGCACCCGCTCGGTGATGTCGTCGACGATCCGCGCGACGTCTGCAGGCGTGCGGCCCGAGGGATCCTCGACGGCCCAGTCGACGTAGCGCCGGCCGGGAAAGACGGGGCAGGCGTCACCGCAGCCCATGGTCACCACGACGCCGGAGGCCCGGACGACCTCGTCGGTGAGGGGGCGGGGGAACTCGGTCAGCGCGTCCAGGCCTCGCCGGGCGAGCTCCTCGCGTACGACGGGGTCGATCGAGGCTGCGGGCACCGATCCCGCGGTGCGTACGCGGACCCGGTCACCGGCGACCGAGCGCAGCACCGCTGCGGCGATCTGGGACCGGCCGGCGTTGCGCACGCACACGAAGAGCACGTCGCGGTGCGGTGCGAGGCCGCGGCGGTCGATGGTGAGAGCGGCGAGCCGGTCGGCGGCGAAGCGCGCGGTGAGCGCGGGCAGGTGGCGGCGTACGGTGGCACGGGCAGCGAGCAGGTCGTAGCTGTCGATGACGAACCGTTCGACCGTCTCGGGCGCGAGGACGTCGGTGTAGGTGGCGCTCAGGTCGGCGATGATCCGTCGCAGGAGGCGGTCGTGATCCCCGGCCGGCACCGGCCTGGTACCAGTCCTGTCCGGTGCGCCGATCGCGGCGCCACCGAACCGGGCCAAGGCGTCCGGGGTGGGACGGTATCGCCCGTGGGGGCCATGCCCGACACGCACCAGGACACCGACGTCGCTCATGGCTTGCAGGTGCGCGTCGACGACCTCCAGGGCGCCGCCCGGTCCGGCCAGGTCACTCGCCCGCGGCTGCCCGCTCGGGTCGGTGATGATCAGGGCCAGCAGCCGCAACCTGTCGGGGTCAGCCATCACCCCGGCCTGGGCGGCGCGCAGGTCGTCCGGGCTCATCGGGGCACGCCCCGTGCGGTCAGCGCAGCAGGTCCGCGATCGCGTGCAGACGGACGGGAACGATGGAGTACCAGACCTCGCGCCCGACGGGGTCGCGGGTGACGATGCCCGCCTCGGTCATCACCTTCAGGTGGTGGGACACGGTGGGCTGACGCAGCCCGAGCGCGCGCGTCAGGTCCGCGACGCGGGCACGCTCGTCGGCGCTGTGGTGGATCAAGCTCAACAGCTGCAGCCGTGTCGGATCGGACACCACCCGCAGCAGGGTGGCGGTGTCCTCGGCCTGCTCGCGGCTCAGCGTCGTGCGCAGGGCAGGCCCCGGCGCGCGGTCGGCCCGCCCCTGCAGGGGCGGGGGCGAATCGCTTGCCGGGGCACTCACCCATCGAGGATAGCCGTCTGCGTCAGGCTGCCGGTGTGGGCGTGACCGGCGTGACACCGAGCTCGCCCAGCAGAGTGACCACGCGGGTGCGGATCTCGTCGCGGATGGGGCGCACGGACTCGATGCCCTGCCCGGCGGGGTCGGCCAGGGCCCAGTCCTCGTAGCGCTTGCCGGGGAAGATCGGGCAGGCGTCGCCGCAGCCCATGGTGATGACGACGTCCGAGGCCTGCACGGCGTCGGTGGTGAGGATCTTGGGCTGCTCGGCGCGGATGTCGATGCCCTCCTCGAGCATGGCCTCGACGGCGACGGGGTTGATCTGGTCGGCCGGCGCCGAGCCGGCGGAGCGGACCTCGACGGCGCCGCCGGACAGGGCGCGCAGGTACCCGGCGGCCATCTGGGAGCGGCCGGCGTTGTGGACGCAGACGAACAGGGCGGACGGCTTGGCGGTGCTGGTCTCGGTCATGGGTTCTCCTGGTGGCTGGTGGTGGTCAGGCGATGGTCAGGGTCAGGTCGGGCAGCAGGTCGGCGAGCAGGCCTCGTACTCGCTGGTCGAGGTCGTCGCGGATCGCGGCGACCCCGGCGGGGGACGCCAGGGCGGGGTCGCCCACGAGCCAGTCCTCGTAGCGGGTGCCGGGCAGCACGGGGCACACGTCGCCGCAGCCCATCGTGATGACGATGTCGGCGGCGCGGACGGCGTCGTCGGTCAGCGGCTTGGGGAAGGCTTCGTCGTCGGCGACCTCGAGCTCGGCCAGTGCCTCGCGGACGCCGTCGTGGATGTCGGCTGCGGGCGTGGACCCGGCGGAGCGGACCACGACGCGGTCCCCGGCGTAGTGCTGGAGCAGGGCCGCGGCGAGCTGGGAGCGGCCGGCGTTGGCGACGCAGACGAACAGCACCTGCGGGCGGGCGTCGTCGGTGCGGGTCAGGTCGGTCAGTCTCTGCCGGGCGAACCTGCCGGTGAGCGGCACCAGGTGGGCCGAGACCTTCGCCGAGCGGGCCAGGTCGGTGTAGGACTCGCGCACCACGCGCTGCACGACGTCGAACCGGACGTCGGGGAAGGCACCGGCCAGGTCCTCGGCCAGGTGGTCGAGCGCCGGGTCGACGTCGTCCAGGCCCGCCAGGACCGTGGTGCCGTGGGTGGCGCCGAGCGCGGCCGGGGCGAACGAGTCCAGCAGCGTCGTCACCGCGGCCTTGTAGCCAGGGGTGATGCTGTACCAGACCCAGGTGCCGCGTCGTTCGGAGGTCAGCACGCCGACGTCGCGCAGCACCTTCAGGTGGTGCGACACCGTCGGCTGTGACACGTCGGTGAGAGCCGCGAGGTCGCACACGCACGCCTCCCCGGCGGGGGAGGTGGCGATGAAGGACAGCATCCGCAGTCGCAGCGGTTCGGCGAGGGCCTTGAGCGTGGTGGCGACGGCGCCGGCGACCTCGGTGCCGATCGCGTGGGACTCGATCTGCGGGGCGCAGTCCGCGTCACGCGCGGTCAGGGGGGTGGTGGTCATGACCTCACCTCGTCCAGCTCGCGTGCAGGAGCCGGGGTGGCGTAGGGGTCGACGGCGAACCAGCGGCGTGCGAGCCACAGGGACACGTAGACGAGGCCGACGAGGACGGGGACCTCGATGAGCGGGCCGACGACACCGGCCAGTGCCTGGCCCGACGTCGCGCCGAACGTGCCGATCGCGACGGCGATCGCGAGCTCGAAGTTGTTGCCGGCCGCGGTGAACGCGAGCGTCGTGGAGCGTGCGTAGCCGAGCGCGAGCGTCTTGCCGACGATGATGCCGATGCCCCACATGGCGGCGAAGTACACCAGCAGCGGCAGCGCGATGCGGGCCACGTCGAGCGGGTTCGAGGTGACGGCCTCGCCCTGCAGGGCGAAGAGCAGGACGATCGTGAACAGCAGCCCGTACAGCGCCCACGGCCCGATGACGGGCAGGAACCGGTCCTCGTACCAGGTGCGGCCCTTGGCGCGTTCCCCGACCAGGCGGGAGGCGAACCCGGCGGCCAGCGGGACGCCGAGGAAGACGAGGACGTTGAGCGCGATCTGCCCGACCGACACGTCCAGGCCCTGGGTGTCCAGGCCGAGCCACCCGGGCAGCACGGTGAGGTAGAAGTAGCCGAGCAGGGAGAACGCGACGACCTGGAACACGGAGTTGATCGCGACCAGCACAGCGGCCGCCTCGCGGTCCCCGCACGCGAGGTCGTTCCAGATGACGACCATCGCGATGCAGCGGGCCAGGCCGACGATGATCAGCCCGGTGCGGTACTCGGGCAGGTCGGGCAGGAAGATCCAGGCCAGGGCGAACATCAGCGCCGGACCGACCAGCCAGTTCAGCACCAGCGAGGAGACCAGGAGCCTCTTGTCGCCGGTGACCGCGCCGACGCGGTCGTAGCGGACCTTGGCCAGCACCGGGTACATCATGACGAGCAGGCCGAGCGCGATCGGGACCGAGATCCCGCCGACCTCCATCGCTGTGAGCACCTCGGACAGGGCGGGGACGAACCGGCCCAGGACGAGCCCGGCGACCATCGCGAGCCCGATCCACAGCGGCAGCCACCGGTCGAGCGTGGACAGGCGCCCGCGCGTGGCGGTCGTGAGGTCGCTCACGCGAGGACCTCCTCGATCTCCGCGACCAGCGCCGGCTTCGGGCGGGCACCGACGACGGACTTCACGAGCCGGCCGCCGGAGTAGAAGTTCAGCGTCGGGATCGACACGACCCCGGCCGCGGCGACCGTCGCCGGGTTGGCGTCGGCGTCGAGCTTGGCGATCGTGAGCCTGCCGTCGTACTCCTCGGCAAGCTCGGCCAGGATCGGGGCGACCTGGCGGCACGGGCCGCACCACGTGGCCCAGATGTCCACCAGGACGGGGATCTCGGAGCCGAGGACCACCTCGTCGAAGGTGTCGTCGGTGACGGTCACGGTGCTCATCGGATCTCCTCCAGCGCCAGCGGCAGATCGTCGGGGTTCGGGACCTCGGGGGTGCCGGCGAGATCTTCCAGGCCGGCGGCGTCGGCGAGCTCGGTGAGGTAGCGCTGGGCGTCGAGCGCGGCCGAGCAGCCCGACCCGGCGGCGGTGATGGCCTGGCGGTAGGTGTGGTCGACGGCGTCGCCGCACGCGAACACGCCTTCGAGGTTGGTGGCCGTGGTGCGCCCCACGACCTGGATGTAACCCTCGTCGTCCAGGTCGATCTGTCCCTTGACGAGCTCGGTGCGCGGCTCGTGGCCGATCGCGACGAACAGGCCCGTGGCGGGCAGGTCGCGCTCCTGCCCGGTCACGGTGTCGCGCAGCGTGAGGGCCTCGACCTTCTTCTCGCCGTCGATGCCGATGACCTCGCTGTTCCACGCGACCTCGATCTTCGGGTCGTTCAGCGCACGGTCGGCCATGATCTTCGACGCGCGCAGCTCGTCGCGCCGGTGCACGAGGGTCACCTTCTGCGCGAACCGGGTCAGGAACGTGGCCTCCTCCATCGCGGAGTCACCGCCGCCGACGACCGCGATGTGCTGGTCGCGGAAGAAGAACCCGTCGCACGTCGCGCACCAGGACACGCCCCGGCCCGACAGGCGCTTCTCGTCGTCCAGGCCGAGCTCACGGTAGGCCGACCCCGTCGCCAGGATGACCGCGCGGGCCCGGTACGTCTCGCCGTTGCCGGTCACGACCGTCTTCACCGGGCCCTGCAGGTCGAGCAGCGTCGCGTCGTCCCACTCGACCCGCGCGCCGAACCGCTCGGCCTGCTTCTGCATGCTCTCCATGAGCTCGGGGCCCATGATCCCGTCCGGGAACCCGGGGAAGTTCTCCACCTCGGTGGTGTTCATCAGCGCGCCGCCCGCGGTGATCGAGCCCGCGAGGACGAGCGGGGCCAGGCCCGCACGTGCCGCGTAGATCGCCGCGGTGTAGCCCGCAGGGCCCGACCCCACGATCACAATCTGCTGAACCTCTGGCATCGACATGCCTCTATGTTGACACTCGTCGATGCAGTCCGGCAAGCCGCCATCGATGAACACCGATATAACAAGGAGTTGCCAACGAGGCACGTGCTCGGGCGCTGGCCTGCGCCCCCACAGCCGTCATGCAGCGTTCGAGCGGTGCACGCCGGTCGTGAGGGCGATGAGTGCTGCGAGGCAGGCGGTCGCGGCGAGGACCGCGAATGTTGCCGGGTAGGAGCCGGTCGCGCTGGTGAAGGCGGCTGCCGCCCAGGGTGCCAGTGCCATCGCGAGCGTGGTGGGGGCGTTGAGGATTCCGAACAGGACGCCGTACGAGCTCGAGCCCCAGCGGTCGCTGATGGCGGTGGACTGCAAGAGCGTGAACGCGCCGCGGGCCACGCCGAGGGCGACGGCTGCGGCGATGAGGGTGAGGGGTGGACCTGCGAGCAGCCCGACGGCGGCGATGGTCAGTCCCGATGCTGCGAGCAGCAGGCTCGCGCGTACGGGTGGAGTGGTGCGTGCGGCTAGCGGTCCGTACGCGATGCGCCCCAAGAGCTGACCGGCGCCGGACAGGCCCAGCGCCCATGCCGCGGCCGTCGGGGTCAGACCGCGCCAGGTCAGCATCGGCACGAGGTGGATGGTGGCGGCGAACATCGCGAACGCGCCCAGGGCAGTGGCGACGGTCAGGGCGACGAATGCTCGAGAGCGCGCGATGGTTCGCCATCCGCCGATGTCCAGGCCGTGGGAGGTTCGGGCGTGGGGCCAGGGGGGCGCGCAGGCCGAGCGCATGCGCGGGGACGGTTGTCACGGCGAGCAGGGCGGCCAGGACGAGGTAGGTCTGGCGCCACCCCGCGTGCTCGACGAGGGTTGCGGTCAGCGGCGCGAAGATCGTGCTCGCGAGCCCGGCTACCAAGGTCAGCACGAGCAGGGCCCGGTTCCGCGCGGGCCCGTACCAGCGGGTGATTGCGGTGAACGCCGGGGCGTAGAGCACCATCGACTGGGCGAGGCCGACCATGATCCAGGCGGCGAGAAACCAGCCCAGGGACGGCGCGAGCGCGACGGCGACGACCGCGATGCTCGCCAGGACAGACCCGGTAGTCATCACCGCCCGGGGGCCGTGGCGATCGATGCGCCTGCCCACCATGACGCCGGCGCCGGCGGCGACCACCAGTGCCGCAGAGAAGGCGGCCGTCGCGCTGGCCTGCGACCAGCCGGTGTCGGCCGTGATGGCCGGCAACGCGACCGGGAAGGAGTAGTAGAGGACGCCCCACCCCACGACCTGGGTCAGGCACAAGGCTGCCAGGGTGCCACGCGGGCCAGCCCGCAGGCGGGCGTCGTCCTTGTCGTGCCGCGTGGTGGTCATGACCGGGTTAGCGTGCGCACGGTCCGGGCGTGCGCACTGACCGCCGCGGCGACGTGGGCGGCGTCGCGGTGTACCCCACGCAGCGTGTTCGAGGCGAACGAGCGCTGCAGCTCCAGCCCCACGAACCCCAGGCCCGGCCGGACGAGCGAGACCCCGCTGCGCTGTCGCGGCACGCCGCGCTCGTCCAGACCGGCCAGGTCACCGAGATAGCCCAGCGCTGGCCGGTACCCGGTGGCCAGGACGAGGGCGTCGACGTGTTCACGCGTCCCATCCGCCCACACCACCTCGTCCTGGTCGACCGCGGTGAACATCGCCCGCGTATCCACGGTGCCGTCCTCCAGCGCTGACCGATACGCGCCGGTGTCCAGGACCAGTGGCCCGCGCACCACGCGCCGAAGCACGGCCGGCGGGAAGCGGTCGAAGCCGGTGACGCGGAACCAGAAGTGCACGTCGCGTCCCAGCGGGCGCTGGACCGCGAACACGACGGGCTCGCGCGTCGCGAGCGTCACGTCGCTCACCTGCGCCAGCTCGTACGCGATCTGCACCCCCGAGTTCCCACCGCCAACGACCACGACGCGCTGTCCGGCGAATGGCGAGGGCTCGCGGTACTGCGCCGCGTGCATCACCCGGCCGGCGAAGCGCTCCAACCCGGCGACGCTCGAGCGGACCGGGTTGGCGAACGACCCCGTCGCCGCGATCACCCCGCTCGCATCGAGCTCGACCCCGTCGTCTGTGCGCACCACGAACCCGGCCTCTGCTGGCTCGACCGCCACCGCCCGGGTGCCCGTGCGCACCTCGACCCCGAGGTGGTCGGCGTACCGCTGCAGGTGCGCGACCACCTCGTCGCGCGCCGGGTAGCGGTCCGGGTCGCCGCCGAAGCCGAACCCGGGGAAGCCGCTGTACCGGGCGGGGGAGAACAGCCGCAGGCTCTCGTAGTACGACGGCCACGACCCCACCGGCCTGTCGCCCGCCTCCAACACGAGCGGTTCAAGACCTCGCGCGCGCACGGCCCTGGCCGCAGCCAGGCCCGACTGGCCAGCACCGATGATGATCACGGGAAGCGTCGATGGCGTCGTCACCCCCGTAACGTATCGACGATGTGGAATATGTCAATAGAACGATGGATGCGGGTACGCTCGAGGGATGAGCACGCCGACAAGCCAAGCAACCGCGGTGGACACTTCGCCGCTCGAGCTGTCCCAGGCGACGCACGACTTCCTCAGCGCGTTGGCCAGCCCCACGCGCCAGCGTGTCCTGTTGCTCTTCGCACGCGGTGCCGAGCTCGCGGTCGGCGAGGTGGCCGAGCGCGCGGGCATCAGTCAGCCCACGGCGTCCCAGCAGCTGCAGATCCTGCGTCGTGGCGGAATCGTCACCTCCCGACGTGAAGGCAGGGTCGTGTTCTACCGAGCTGACCGCGACGGCGTGACACGGGCGTTGGGCGACCTGCAGGCCTATCTCCAGGTGTGCTGCTGAAGCCTGGGGGTCGGGGCGGCCGGGCTGGGCGGGATCGATCGCGAGGGTGTGGCAGCGGGTGCAGGCGTGCTCCTGCACGCATGGGGGACCGCCCAAAGATCACCCGCCGGGATCGGCGGTTCGTTGCGCGTACGCAACACGGGTGCCTAAGATTGGGGCAGCTCACCGCAGTAGCGGCGAGAAGTGAACCCGAGACCCTTCCGGACGGTTGTGGCGCTCGGGTTTCGCGCTTTCTACAGCCGGACGACGCCGTCGACCAGCGGCTCGGCGCGACGACGCGCGTCACCGCCCCGGGCCCACGCCCAGGCGATCGCGTCCGGGATCGCGAGTAGCGGCTCGGCGGCCGCGGTCGCGTGGTCGTACGCCAGCGAGTCCCGGCATCCGTGACGGCCCGTCTCTCGATAGAGCAGGCGCCGGTCGCGCTCTTCCTCGCCTTGCTCGCTCTCGAGCATCAGCCGGGCGCAGCCCGCCTCCGCGATGTTCTCCACGAGCCGCTCCAGGCACGCCGCCCGCCGCTCGATGTTCGTGCGGTACCCCGCGCCGGCCTGGTAGATCGTGACCTGCGCCCCGAGCGTGCCGAGCGTCGACAAGATCGTGTGCTGACGCGCCGGCGACTCCTTGACCATGTGCAACCGGCGCTGGCCGGGCTTCTGCAGCCCCCGCACCGTCTTGCGGGCGAGCGCGAGCTCACCGGGGATGATCACCGCGGCGACGAGCAGGTAGTCCTGCTTCTTGCTCTCGTCGACGAACACGTGACCGCCTCGCAGGGAACGGTCCGGCACGCTGGTAGGCACGACGCAAGGGTACGGACGGCGAACGACACCATCACGCGCGGTACGACGTAGAGCGGCGTCCCGCGGGTGACGGCAGGGTCAGCGGCTGAACTTCTTGCGGAGCTCCGCCTCGTTGACGTTCTCGACCCCGTACTTGCGCAAGACCCGGGCGAAGGCTCGCGCCTTGGCCTCAGGTGTCGACTCACGGGCCGCAGCCCTGTTCGCCTCGAGCTCGGCCTTCTTCAGCTGCTGCTCCATGTGCTTCTGAAGGTCGGCCAGGCCCTTGCTGTCGAACTTGAAGTTCGCCACGGTACGCATCCCCTCGTCGAAGTCACGACTCGCTGGATGCATCGTCTCAGTCAGCACCCACACCTACAGGCGGCTCCGCCTCGTAACTCATCGACCAAGCCCGGCGAAGACCCTCCCGAAACTTGGCCGGTTCCTACAAGGTTGTCGGACACCGCAGAACCGACCGTTTGTCAGGCGTCGCAAAAGAGGGTTCTGCGACGTCTGACAACCCCGGGTTCCCCGACACGCGCGAGGCGCCCCGCCTGCGGCCGTGACCAAGGCTGGCTGCTAGCGCGCCTTGAGGACGCCGATGAACTCGTCGGCCATCGCGAGCTTGCGCGCGAGGTCGGCGCGGCGCTGCTCGGCCGTGTCGACGTAGGCGTCGAGGCGCGCGCGCAGCTCTGCGTCGTCGAGGCCTCCGACGGCGAGACGGTCGGAGATCTCGAGGAGGTCCGCCATCTCCTCGAGCGTGAACCCGAGGGGCTTCATGCGGCGCACGACGAGCAGTCGGTCGACGTCCTGCTCCGTGTAGAGGCGGAACCCGCCGTCGCTGCGGCCCGAGGGGCGCACGAGCCCGACCTCGTCGTAGTGGCGCAGCGTGCGCAGCGACAGGCCAGTGCGGGTAGCGACGGCTCCGATGTGCATCGTGGCCGGTTCGGAGCGGTCGGTCATGGGGGAATTCTCTCGCGTCGACGAGCCTGCGGGGACGACTGGAACTCTACCCTTACGTGAGGGTACAGTTTCCGACGGTCCGGTTCTTCGCGCTCCCGATTCCGCGGGGTCGAGGCCATCCACTCTTCTCGTGCGCAGCGTCGCGTGCCCTTGTCCTGTCCATCCCTGGACCCGGTCGCGTGATCTGGTCCTCGGGGCGTGCGCGCCCCTGACCTCGAAGGAACGCCGCGTGCCGAACGACGCCCGTCCCAGCCTGTCCGATCCCGTCCCCACGCCCCAATCCGTCACGGGTGCGCCCGAGGCCGACGAGTCGTACTCCGTCCTCGCCGCCCTGAAGTCGCCGCGCAGACTGAAGACCGAAGTCCTCGCGGGCCTGGTCGTTGCGCTCGCCCTCATCCCCGAGGCGATCGCGTTCTCGATCATCGCGGGGGTCGATCCCCGGATCGGGCTGTTCGCCTCGTTCACGATGGCGGTGTCGATCGCGTTCCTCGGCGGGCGTCCGGCGATGATCTCTGCCGCGACCGGAGCGATCGCGCTCGTGATCGCCCCGGTCGCCCGTGAGTACGGCATGGACTACTTCATCGCCACGGTGATCCTGGCCGGCATCTTCCAGGTCGCGCTCGGCCTGCTCGGGGTGGCGAAACTCATGCGGTTCATCCCGCGCTCCGTCATGGTCGGGTTCGTCAACGCGCTGGCGATCCTGATCTTCCTGTCCCAGCTGCCGCACCTGCAGGGCGTGCCGTGGATGGTCTACCCGCTGGTCGCCGTCGGCATCGCGATCATGGTCCTCATGCCGCGCTGGACGAAGATCGTGCCGGCTCCGCTAGTGGCGATCGTGCTGCTGACCGCCGCGACCGTGACCGCCGCGATCAACGTGCCGACCGTCGGCGACGAGGGCGAGCTGCCCGACTCCTTGCCGTCGCTGTTCTTCCCCGACGTCCCGCTGAACCTCGAGACGCTGCAGATCATCGCGCCGTTCGCGCTCGCGATGGCCCTGGTCGGGATCCTCGAGTCCCTGCTGACGGCCAAGCTCGTCGACGACGTCACCGACACCCACTCGAACAAGACCCGCGAGGCCTGGGGCCAGGGCGCCGCGAACGTCATCACCGGCTTCTTCGGTGGCATGGGCGGGTGCGCCATGATCGGCCAGACCATGATCAACGTGAAGGCCTCCGGGGCGCGCACGCGCATCTCCACGTTCCTCGCCGGCGTCTTCCTGCTGATCCTCGTCGTCGGTCTCGGCGACGTCGTCGCCATCATCCCCATGGCCGCCCTCGTCGCCGTGATGATCATGGTCGCGATCGGCACCTTCGACTGGCACTCCGTGCAGCTCGGCACCCTCAAGCGCATGCCGAAGTCCGAGACGGCGGTCATGCTCGCCACCGTCGTCGTCACGGTCGCGACCCACAACCTCGCCTACGGCGTGATCGTCGGCGTCCTGGTCGCCATGGTGCTGTTCGCGCGCCGCGTCGCGCACTTCACGACCGTCACCCGTCTGGATGCCTCGGACACGGACGACCAGCGCGTCTACGCCGTCGAGGGCGAGCTGTTCTTCGCCTCGTCCAACGATCTCGTCTACCAGTTCGACTACGCCGGCGACCCGCGCAACATCGTCATCGACATGAGGAACGCCCACGTGTGGGACGCATCCACCGTCGCGACGCTCGACGCGATTCGCACGAAGTACGAGGCGAAGGGCAAGACCGTCACCATCGTCGGCGCCAACCCCGACACCACCGAACGCCTCGACCGCCTCGGTGGCAAGCTCGGCGCGGGACACTAAGGGACGGCAGGAAGCACCCGTGAAGTGGGCTCCCCATCGGGCACCGCAGAGCATCGCTGCGCCCGATCGGGGGTGACCTCACCACGGACATTCAAGAGAGAGATGGCGAGAGCGTCGCGCATGGGCGATTGGGCGCCGAGCCGAGTCTATGAGTCCGGCGCCTTGACGAGGTGGACGGGACTCTACGCTGCGCGCTGCGGGGCGTCGGTATGGTCGTGCAATGGGCAAGAACCGCGCGCTTCTCGTCGGGCTCGGCATCTGTGCGGGCGTCATCATCGTGACCCTCGTCGTCATCACGCTGGTAACCGGCTGACGCCGGACGTCACCGCACCGAGGAGCGACGACTCCCCGAGAGAGACCGCCCACGATCACCTCGCGGGGATCGGCGGCTTGTTGCGCGGGATGATCACCGCGGCGCATCCCCTCGTCGAAGTCACGACTCGCCTGGATTTAATCGTCTCAGTCAGCACCCACACCCACATGCGGCTACGCGCCTCGTGACTCATCGACAAGGCCCGCCGAGAGTCGCGCGAGACTTGGCCGGTTCCTACAAGGTTATCGGACACCGCAGAACCGACCGTTTCTCGGACGTCGCACAACCAGGTTCTGCGACGTCCGTGAAACGTGGGTTCTGCATCACGCGGCGTTGCTACGAGTCCCTCTTCGCGAGGTGGGCGTTGAGGGCGGTGCGATCGGCGTCGCCGTCGCGGTCGGCTTGGCGGCCTGGGCGGTGGACGGTGCGATTCGTCGTCCGCGGGTCCATTGGACGGCGACGACGATCGCGCGATCAGGTCGGGGGCTCGCCGGCTCCCCAGGCGATGGAGCTGCCGTCGGCTTGGTCGTCGAGCAAGGTGGTGGTGGCGGTGTATCCGATGGATGCCCACCAGTCGGCGGCGAGGATCTGCTGGTCGGCTATGACGGCGACGCCGAAGAACGCGTGGAACGCCATGGCGATGAGCAGGATGAGCGGGCGGATGGGGTAGGCGGCGCGGGTGGGGCCGGGGTCGATCCCGGGGACGACCCAGAAGAACAGGTACCCGCACCGGTGGTCCGCGGTCAGGGCGGCGCCGTCTACCGGGTGGTCTCGAGCGCAGGCACAGCAGGCTTCTCGCGCTCGGGCGTCGCGCGGGGGCGACGGTGCGCGCGCACCACCGTGATGGCGACGGCGACCACGAACAGGACGAACCCCACCCAGACCATCACCTGGGTGACGTTGAGCCCCGCCCCGTCCGAGCCCGGCGTGCGCCCGCCGTCACGGCCCGTCGCGGTGACGAGCAGGACGACGACGATCGTCGCCGAGACCGCGAGGCGACCGACCCAGCGTCCGGCCGTGTCCAGCGCGGACCGCCCGGGCGTGCGGGCCGGCGCGAGCAGCCGCACCAGGAGCAGCCCGGCGACGGGCAGCTGCAGCAGCCAGATCGTGGTGCGGAACGCCCCGTCGTACCAGACGTTCGTCCCGTACAGCAGGGTGTGCCACACGCTCAGCACGTACACGAGGATGATCGAGGCGTGTAGCGCCTGCCACACGCGCGGGCCCATCCACCGGCGCGCGTAGAACGCCAGGCCGAGCGGGATCGACAGGTACAGCGCCAACAGCCCGATCAGGATCGCGATCTGCCCCGTGCCCGAGGAGTAGCCGCCCGGTACGAATACGTCCACGAACGCGCCCCACAGCAACGCCGGCGTCGAGAGTCCGTCCGCGTTCTCCCGGACCAGCTCGGCGAAGAACCAAAACGCGTGCGCGAACATCAGGCCGATCGTCGTCAGGCTCGTCGTGCGGTGCCACCGCTCCAGACGTGCCGTCGACACCGGCATCCACGCCGGGCGCCGCGAAGACCGCACCAGCCCGAGCATCACCGTGATCCACGCCCAGAACAGACCCGACCACCCGAACGCCTGGCACAGCCAGTACATCCAGTACAGCGGCGCGTCCGCGAGGAACGGCATCACCTCGATCGTCGTCGACGTGCCCTGCGCGACCCGCCAGTACAACAGTGCGAAGATCGCGAGCGTCAGCACCAACGCGGCCGTCGCGTCCTTCCACGACGCCCGCAGGTCCTCGCGCAACGCCGCGCCATCGAACTGCGCACCCCTGCCAGTCGTCATCGACCACACCTCTGTCCAGGACGATGACCACGCCGTCACCGTCGACCGGCCTCGACCGTACTGGCACCTTTTGACGGCCGTCAAGCAAAAGTAGTGCGCCGCGAACGACTGGTGGCGTGGTGCGGCAGTCTTCGACCCGACTCGAAGACCATGGTTTCGCGCGCGTCACACCGGCCGAGATTGACCCATCGCCGCTCAGCGATATTATCGCCATATGACGATGATGCCTGGGGTTGTGCCGCGACCGGTGGATCGGCAGATCGATGTCGTGGCCACGGCGGTGTACGCGGAGCTGTTCCATGCGCTGTCCGAGCCGACGCGGTTGGCGATCGTGCAGCACCTGGCGATCGGTGAGCACCGGGTGCGGGATCTGGTGGAGCACATGGGGTTGGCGCAGTCGACGGTGAGTGGGCACCTGGGGTGCCTGCGTGAGTGCGGGCTGGTCACGGTGCGCGTAGAGGGACGGTCGTCGTGGTTCTCTTTGTCCGAGCCCGAGCTGTTGGCGGGCCTGTTGGTGGGTGCCGAGCGGTTGCTGGGCGCGACGGGTGAGAAGGTGCGGCTGTGCACTCACCTGGTGCATCCGGAGACGTCGGGGGAGGGGGCCTGATGGGCGCGGGGCACAGTCACGGTCCGGCCGATGCGACCGGTGGGGCGGCTCCGGACCTTCGTCGCCGGCTCGCGATCGTGTTCGGGCTGACGTCGACGGTCGTGGTGGCGCAGGCGATCGGGTCGTGGGTCACGGGAAGCCTGGCGCTGTTGACCGACACGGCGCACGCGTTGACGGACGCCACGGGTTTGCTGGTCGCGTTGATCGCCGCCACGTTGATGCTCAGGCCGGCGAACAAGCACCGCACGTGGGGATTCCGGCGGATCGAGGTGATCGCCGCGCTCGCGCAGGCGACGTTGTTGATTGTGGTCGGGGTGTACGCAGCGGTCGAGGGGGTGCGGCGCCTGGTGGAGCCGCCCGAGGTGCAGTCGTCCGAGCTGCTGGTGTTCGGCATCGTGGGCCTGGTCGCGAACATCACGGGGATCGTGATCCTGTCCTCCAGCCGGGGCGCGAACTTCAACATGCGGGCCGCGTTCTTGGAGGTCCTCAACGACGCGCTCGGCTCGCTGGGCGTGATCGTGGCGGCGATCGTAATTACGACCACGGGGTTCCAGCGGGCGGACGCGATCGCGGGCCTGTTCATCGCGGCGCTGATCGTGCCGCGCGCGGTGACGATCCTGCGAGAGACGACGAGCGTGCTGATGGAGTTCACGCCGAAGGGTCTGGACCTGGACCAGGTCCGGGCGCACATCCTCGGTCTGGCGCACGTGCGTGACGTCCACGATCTGCACGCCTCGACCGTGGCGACGGGGCTGCCGACGATCTCCGCGCACGTGGTCGTCGACGACGAGTGCTTCACCGACGGGCACGCCCCGACGATCCTGCATGACATCCGCGAATGCGTCGCAGAGCACTTCCCGGTCTCGCTGGAGCACTCGACGTTCCAGCTCGAGACCGAGCGCCTGCGCGAGCACGAGCCCGCTGATACCCGGCACGCCTGAGTAGCCGCGGCAAGGTCGGGGCGGGGTTCAAGTATTGCCGTCGCCGAGTCGGCGCAGGTAGTCGTTGTAGGCGTCGAGCTCGGGGTCGCCGTACTGGTCGATGCGACGGTCGGCCGCCCGGGTGCGGCGGGTCTCGTCCTTGTTCCAGCGCACGAAGATGATCAGCAGCATGATCAGCGAGGGCAGCTCGCCATAGGACCAGGCCAGCGCCCCGGCGACGCCCTGGTCGGCGAGCACGTCCACTCCCCAGGTCGCGGGTGGGTGGGTGAATGCGGAGACCAGGGGGGCGCTAGCCATCATGACGATGACGCCGAAGAACGCGTGGGTGGGCATCTCGATGAACATGTCCGCCGCCCGCCCGAGGTGTCCCTGGGGTCGGGGTAGCGGGTCGCGGGAAAGCACGGGGATGGTGAACAGGATCCCCGCCAGCAGGAACAGCAGCTCGAGGGAGAGGTGTCCGGTCCATGTGCCCAGGAGGTTGCCGGCGAGCGGGCTGAGGTACAGGGCGTAGAAGCACAGCAGGAACAGCGGGATCATCAGGGCTGGGTGCAGCACGACCTGACCGGCCCCTGATCGCAGGCCCCACCGGGCGGCGATGAGCACGGGCCGCCCCATCCGGGTATGAGGGGTGGCGCGCAGAAGCAGCGTGCCGGGGCGGCCCAGGACCAGCAGCGGCGGGACGGCCATCATGAGGGTGAGCTGCTGGAACATGAACACCGAGTACATCTCCAGGCCGTAGCCCTCCACGCCGGCGCCCATCACCACGACCAGGACGGCGCACCCGGTGAGGAAGGACAGCGTCGCCCACGGCGACCAGCGCCGCCCGCTG
This sequence comes from Cellulosimicrobium composti, assembly GCF_009711085.1. Classification (GTDB taxonomy): domain Bacteria; phylum Actinomycetota; class Actinomycetes; order Actinomycetales; family Cellulomonadaceae; genus Cellulosimicrobium; species Cellulosimicrobium composti. Next base: position 5,262 of record NZ_WMKA01000042.1, on the reverse strand, counting down.
GCCCAGACGCGGATCGCGCCGGCCAGGTACGCCGCGGCGGCGAGGAGCCCGAGCACGGGGATGACCGGGATGGGCTGCAGCGTCGGGGCGAGGAACGTCTCCCATGACGGGGGCTCGGTCGGCAGCCACACGGGGCCGTCGAACTGCGTTGGGAGCAGAGGGCCCATGCGCACCTGCACCTCCGTTCCTGCCGCCGGGACGGGTCCGGACGCTAGCAGACCTGGCCGGGAGCGCCCTCGGCTCGGGTTCAGGTCGTACCTCTATCATCACCCTCGTCATGGGCACCTCGACTCGACCTCGCGTGGGCGCGGCCGCAACGCGGCTCGTGCTCGTCTTCGCGCTGCTCGCGTTGACCGGACTGTTCGCCCTCACCACCGTCGACTCGACCGCGCCGGCCGCCGCCGGTGTGGTGGCTGCCGAGCACGTCACCCAGGACCCGTCCGCCGAAGAGGCTGCTGCGCAGCTCGGTGGCAGCGAGGTGCCGCACGGTGAGGTGCTGACTTTGCTGTGCCTGTGCGCGCTGCTGATCGCCGGTGTCGTCATCGCAGCCCGGGGCGCGATGCTGCACCGCTCCACGAGACGCCTGCCCGGTCTTCGTACCCTCGTGGGTGTCTTGCGAGCCGCACGGAGACCCGTTGTCGCCGATCCATGGGTCTGGGGGGTCAGCCGGACGTAGTCGTCCGGCCGCCACGACGCGCCAGCACCGCCTGGCCTGCGGTCGCTGACCGCCTCGCTCACCTCCCCCCGCACCACCACGCTGGGCCCTCGTCGACGCTTCGCCCCCGGATGTTCGACACGAGTTGAGCGCACCCTTGTTCCTGTGCACCCTTGCTGCGCATTCTTGGCGCGGCATGGGCCGTCTTCGGAGGAGACCCGACGATGGAGATCTCTGCTTTGAGCGTGCTGCTCGTGTGGTCCAGCGCCACCGCCCTGGTCATCGCCTTGATCGCGTTCGCGGTCGACCTCGCTCAACGTGCCGACCCGCGCGGCGGCCAGCGCGTGAACCCAGCGGCGACGGCGGTCACCATGCCGCGTCGCGCGGCCGGGATCGCGATGGCCACCACCTGGCTCGCCACGGGGCTGCTCGTCGTTGCGATCGTGCTGCGTGGCATGGCGGCAGGGCGCACCCCGTGGGCGAACATGTACGAGTTCACCCTGGTGGGTACGTGCGCGGCCCTGCTCGCGTTCCTCGTGCTGAATGCACGCCGGGACCTGCGGTTCGCCGGCACGTTCGTCACCGGCGTCGCTGCGCTGTTCCTGGTCCTGGCGCTGAACGCGTTCTACACCCCGGCCACGGGCTTGTTCCCCGCGCTGCAGTCGTACTGGCTCGTGATCCACGTCGGCGTCGCGATCGGCGCAACCGGGATCTTCACCGTCAGCGCGATCCTGTCCGCGCTGCAGCTGCTGCGTGACCACCGCGACGAGGGCGGGGTCGTGCTGGGGCGGCGCTGGTGGCGGTGGCTGGACGTGATGCCGGAGCCGGCCGCGCTCGAGTCGACGTCTTTCCGGCTCAACGCGGTGGGGTTCGTCGCCTGGACCTTCACGCTGATCGGTGGGGCGATCTGGGCCGAGAGCGCGTGGGGTCGCTACTGGGGATGGGACCCGAAGGAGGTGTGGACGTTCATCATCTGGATCGTCTACGCCGCCTACCTGCACGCGCGCACCACACGCGGCTGGACAGGTCGCCGCGCCGCCTACCTCGTCCTGGTCGGATATAGCTGCGTGCTGTTCAACTTCACGGTGGTGAACCTGCTCATCAACGGCAAGCACTCCTACTCCGGGCTGACCGCCGGATGAACGGCGCGACACGGCACGACGTCCTGGTCGTCGGAGGTGGCCAGGCGGGGCTCGTCACCGCGGCCCTGCTCGCCCGCGCCGGCGTGGACTACGTCGTGCTCGACGCGGGCGAACGCCCCGGAGCCAGCTGGGCCCGGCGCTGGGACTCGCTGCGGCTGGTCACTCCGGGCCGCTACACGGCCTTGCCCGACTTCCCCAACCCGTGGCCCGGCGCCTACTACCCGACGAAGGACGAGGTCGCGGCCTACCTCGCCGACTATGCGCGCCACCACGACCTGATCGTGCGTCACGGCGTGCGTGTCGACCAGCTCAGCGTCGACAACGCCGGGGTGTTCGTCGCCTCGGGGACGCACGGGGCGACCACGGCGCGGCGCGTGGTCGTGGCGACCGGCGCGTTCCACACGCCGTTCGTTCCCGACCTCGCCCACGGGACCGCCGAGCACATCGTGCAGCTGCACTCGCACGACTACCGCGGTCCGCAGGCGACACCGGGGAGACGGGTCCTGGTCGTGGGTGGCGGCAACTCCGGCGCACAGATCGCGCTCGAGCTCGCCCGCGACGACCGCGAGGTCCACCTCGCCTGTGCGGGCAGGCTGCGCAGCGTGCGGCAGGCGTTCGCTGCCGGGCCCGCGCTGTGGTGGATGACGCGCACCGCCACCCTGCGCGCCTCTGGCGGCGTTCTCGGTCGTCGGCTGCGGATGACCGACCCCGTGATCGGGATCTCCGACGCCGACCTGTGGGCGCTGGGCGTGCGCGTTCGCGAGCGGGTGCGGCAGGTGACCGGCCCGGACGCGGTGCTCGCGGATGACACGACCTGCCGGCCGGACACGATCGTGTGGGCGACCGGGTACCGCCACGACGACTCCTGGATCGCCGTTTCCCGGGCGCTGAACCCGCACGGCGCCCTAGTCCACGACGACCACCGCACCCGGATCGCGGGCCTGCACGTCATCGGGCGGCCGTGGCAGCGCACCCGCGGTTCAGCACTGCTCGGCTTCGTCGGCGATGACGCACGCCGCATGGTCGGCAGCATCCTCAACGATCGTCCCGCGACCGATCACCGCAACCCCGTCGCCCTGGAAGAGGACCACCCGTGACCATCCCGTGGACCGCCATCATCGCGGGGGTCGTGCCCTCCATCGGCGTCGGACTGCTGTTCTGGCTCGCGATGCGCGCGATCATTCACGCCGACCGCAACGAACGCAACGCCCTCGCCGAGCTCGAGCGCCAGCAGGCCGCGGCCGACGGCACCCGGCACCCCGACCCCGCTACGGCGACTTCATCTGAAGGCAACGGCATCGACCGTGCCGAGCCTGCTCCGGGGGCACCCGACGACCCGAGCGGCGCCGCCGTCTCGCAACCCACTACCCAACCGCCGAGGAACCCATGACGACCCGACGAGTCCTGCAGTCCCTTCTCCTGGTTGGCGTGATCGGACTGGTCGCCATCCTGGTCTGGTTCATCTTGTCCTCGGGGACCGATGACGGCGCAGCCGCGCCTAGCGGTGACCCTCAGGTCGTGCGAGACAACAGCCACGTCCTAAACCAGGCACCCGAGGAGAAGGCCGTTCTGGTCGAGTTCCTCGACTTCGAGTGCGAGGTCTGCCGCGCCTACTACCCGACCGTCGAGCAGCTGCGCGAGCGCAATGCCGACGAGCTCACCCTGGTGATCCGCTACTTCCCGATCCCCTCGCACGCCAACGCGAACAACGCCGCGATCGCGGTCGAGGCCGCCGCCCGCCAGGACCAGATCGAGGCGATGTACCAGCAGATGTACGCCACGCAGGCCGAGTGGGGCGAGGCACGCGAGTCCAAGGCCGAAGTGTTCCGCGGCTTCGCCCAGGACATCGGCCTGGACATTGAGCAGTATGACGCCGACGTGGCCGACCCCGACGTCGCAGCCCGCGTCCAGTCCGACTTCGACGAAGGCGTACGCCTGGGAGTGCAAGGCACCCCCACGTTCTTCCTCGACGGCGAGAAGCTGACCGTGCAGACGCCCGAAGACCTGATTCGGGCCGTCGAGGGCGCGCTCGGCCAGTGAGTGTCACCGAGACCGTCTTCTCCGGCGGCCTGCTCCTGGCCCTCCCACTCGCCATGGTCGCCGGGCTGGTCTCGTTCGCCTCGCCGTGCATCCTGCCGCTCGTGCCGGGCTACCTGGGGTACGTGGGCGGGATGGGGCGCGAGGTCTCGCGGCGGCGCCTCATGCTCGGGGTCGGGCTGTTCATTGCCGGGTTCACCGTCGTGTTCGTCGCCTACGGAGCCCTGTTCGGCGCGCTCGGGTCCTGGCTCGTGCAGCGCCAGGACCTCATGATCCGCGTCTTCGGGGTCCTGGTGGTCCTCATGGGCTTGGTGTTCGTTGGGCAGGTCGGGCCGTTGCAGCGCGTGGTGCGTCCGTCCTGGACTCCGCGGGTAGGGACCGTCGGAGCCCCGGTCTTGGGGGTGGTGTTCGGTCTCGGCTGGACCCCGTGCCTGGGCCCGACGCTCGTGGCCATCTCCGCGCTCAGCGTGGACGCCGGTACGGCCGGACGCGGGGCGCTACTCGCTCTCGCGTACTGCTTCGGCCTGGGAGTCCCGTTTGGCCTGGTCGCGTGGGGCTTCGGGTGGGCGAAGCGTTCCACCACGTTCCTCCGCGAACACCTGCGCGCAATCAACATCGCCGGCGGCGCCGTGCTCGTCCTCATCGGCCTGGCCATGGTCACCGGACTGTGGACCGTCCTGATGACGACGATGCAGGGTTGGGTCGGTGGTTTCGTCACGCCGATCTAGTCGGCAACAAGCACCATCGCCCGATCCCAATGGCGCGACCAGACCGGGGGTGGTGCGTGGCGGGACGAAAGCCACATGGACCCACGACGGCGCACGCCACCACGCAGGCTGTCGCCCAGAGGAACAGGAACCCGACAGCAGCCGCGGCGATGGCAAGGCCGATATCGATCGCCAACCACACCTTGCGCCCTGGCGGCCAGTGCTGGCGTCGGATTCACAGGAGAAAGACGACCGTCGCCGGGATGGAGACCACGACACCGGTGACCGCACCCAGCGACTACTCGCCGAGGCGTTCCAGGTCGTCAGATGGAAGAGCATGTTATGCCGAGCTGCCACTGGAACGCGGTGTTGCCACCACCCAGCCGTTGCTAGGCCTCGCACGCGGCCTACCGCGCCACTTCCGCCTGTCAGGTGTGCACCGAGGGAGAGCGGCAGCACGATCGCGGCTCGCGCGAGATCCGCGGCAACGTCCGGAGGTGGGCTGAAGCTGCATCGCGCGATGCCTATCCGGGCACCTGGTCGTCTCGACGCTCATCCCACGATCGTCAGGGTCAGCAGGGTGATGTTGAGCACGACGATGACCGCAGCGATGGCGCACGCCGATAGGTGCAGCAGGGCGCCGTTGCGCCGCGCACCCATCATCCCCGCGTCGCGGGTAGCCAATGAGCCTTTCCCAGTAGGGGTGTCGGTGTGAGTGGGT
>NZ_WMKA01000041.1 GCF_009711085.1 Cellulosimicrobium composti | reverse complement strand
GGCGCCGTCCGCCGCGTCCGCGGCACCGCCCGCCGGGCTCCCCGCCCGGCCGCCCGCGGCGGGTCCGGTCGCGTCGAGCAGGGCGCGGACGCGGTGCGCGCGGTGCGGGGGCGCGTAGGTGTGGCCGAGGTCGGTGCCGGGTCGCTCGGGGCGCTCGTTCGCGTCGACCGCGACGTCGTGCACGACGACGGGCGGGGGCGGCGTGACCCAGTCCCGGGCGCGCCCGGCGTCGGTCCAGCCCGGCAGCGGCAGGGCCCGTTCGGCGCGGTCCCGGCGCGGCACGCGCCCCGCGGTGACGGACAGCACCTCGTGGCGGTCCGCCGCGAGGACGCGGTCGACCGGGTCCACCCACGTCGCGAAGGCGTCGGTGACGTCGCGCGCCGAGCGGGCGTGCAGCAGCCGCCGCCACACCGCGACGCCGAGGTCGGCGTCCACGCGCGCGGGCAGGCGCACCGCGAACGTCCGGTCGGGCTCGTCGGGCCCGCCCGTGACGACGACGCCGCGCGCCGTCTCGACCGTCTCGACCCGGTGCTCGACCGGGCCGCCGGCCGCGCGCACGCGCACGGTGGCGACGACGACGTCGGCGCGCTCCGGCCCGTCCGGTCCCTGCGCCTCGACACCCCCGTCGGGGGTACGGCGCAGGCGCTCGGCGACGACGTCCACGTGGTGCGCCATCGCGTTCGTCACGCCCCACGCGGCGGCACCCGCGTGCCCGACGTGCGGCACGCCCGGCACGCCGGGGAACGCGAGACCCAGGACGTCGTACGCGTCGCACGCGAGGCGCACCTGCTGGTAGACGCCCGGCAGCTCGAGCAGGCGGTGCGGGTCCCCCGCGAGCAGCGGCGCCCCGCTGCGGGTCCGGGTGCCCGCGAGCGCCCAGGCGTTCGAGCCCGAGCCGGGGCCGCCGTCGACGGCGAGCAGGTCGAGCACCGCGGCGAGCGGGACGTCGGGCCGGGAGCGTGCGACGGCGGGCCCGAGGGTGCGGGCGACGTGGTCGCGCCACAGCACGTGCGGGAAGCCGGAGAACAGGACGTGCGCGACGAGGAAGACGCCGAGGGGCGCCCACGCGGGCCACGGCTCGTGCGGTGGCAGGTCGCCCCCGCCGGGCCACGCGGGGTCGGCGAGGGCGTGCATCTCGGGCACGTCGCGCCCGCGTCCCAGGCCCTCGTTGACGCCTGCGGTGTAGGCGTCGACCCAGGCGCGGTCGTCGTCGGCGAGCGCCGTGTAGGCGCGGCGCGCGGTGTCGGCGAGGCGGACGCGGTGGGCGAACCGGTCCCAGGCGAGGCCCGGCTCGCCGAGCCGCTCGGCGAGGCGCCCCTCGGCGCGCCACCGGTCGACCTCGATCTGCCAGCCGCGGTCGAGCGCGGTGACGTACCCCTGGCCGCGCGCGAGCGCGAGCTCGTCGGCGGCGCGCACGTGCGGCACGCCCCACGCGTCGCGGTGCACGGCGAACCCGCCCGGCGGGACGGGGGTGGGCGCGCCCACGTCAGGCGCCCCGGCCCGCGGGGTTGGCGAGCGTGCCCGCGTAGAGCAGGGACGCGGACTGGTCGGCGAGGTCGACCATCTGGAGCGTGTTGCGCAGCTGGAGCCGGTTGAGGCACGAGTGCGCGAAGCGGGGCGCGCGCAGGTCGACGCCGCTGCGCAGGTCCGGGTGGTCGGCGCGGTGGGCGTCGAGGCACTCGGCGACGAGGCGCCAGAACCGGTCCTCGGGCAGCACGCCGTCGCCGGCGAGGATCGCGGCGAGGTGGCGCAGCACGCCGTCGTACACGTCGGTGAAGATCGCGAGCGCCTTCTCGTCGTCGTCGACGACGGCGCGCACCCGCTCGACGCCGGGCGGGAGCGGGGCGTCGCCGAGGACGGCGACCTCCTCGCCGACGTCCTTCATGATCGCGCGGACCACGACGTGGTCGCGGAGCACGAGGACGAGGTTCTCGCCGTGCGGCATGAACGCGAGGTCGTGCGCGAGGAGGGCGTGCGCGAGCGGACGCAGGTAGGCGTCGAGGTAGGCGCGCACCCAGTCGGCGGGGTCGAGCCCGGAGGCGCGCACGAGCGCGGTCGCGTGCGCGGCGCCGTCGGGGTCGCGGTGCAGGAGCGAGGCCATGGTCGCGAGGCGCTCCCCGGGCGCGATGCGCGGCACGGGGCTCTCGCGCCACAGCGCGGCGAGCATCTTGCGGTGCGCCGACGGGGTCGCGGTGCGGTGGTAGACGTCGCCGGTGTACCCGACGGAGGCGAGCTCGCGCAGCACGGTGAAGCCGCGGCCGCCGAGCTCGGGGTCGGCGGCGACGAGGTCGGCGACCCAGTCGTTGATCGCGGGCGTGTCGCGCATGTACGCGGGCGACAGCCCGCGGAGGAACCCCATGTTCTGGATCGCGAGCGCGACCTTGACGTAGTGGCGGCCCGGGCGGGTGAGGTTGAACAGCGTGCGGATCGACTGCTGCGGCTGGTACTCGTCGGCACCCTGGCCGACCGGGACGAGGTCGCCGCGCGCGACGTCGGCCGCGAACGTGATGGGCACGCGGTGCTCCCACTGCCACGGGTGCACGGGCAGGTAGAGGTAGTCGGCCGGGTCGAGGCCGTGCGCGGCGAGCCGGTCCGCGAACGCGGCGCGCTCGTCGTCGGAGAGCTCGGCGCCGTAGTGCGTCGCCTCGTCGAGCCCGGCGCCGAGCGCGAGGTGCGTGTGCGCGCGCCGCGCGGCGAGCCACAGCAGCCGCACGCGGCCCCCGTTCTCGGGCGCGTACGCCCGGTACTCGGTGAGGCCGAACCCGAGGCGCCCGTTGTTCGCGACGAACCCCGGGTGCCCCTCCGTCATGGAGGCCTCGACCTGCTGGAACGACGCGTCGAGGAGGTCGGTCGCGCTCGGGCCGCCGGTGCGCTCGTACCGCTCGAGCTTCGCGGTCGCGCTCGCGAGCGTCGAGGAGACCTCCTCGAGGTACGTGGCGAGCAGGTCGTCGGGGATGTTCAGGTCCGGCTGCAGCTCGACGACGAGGTCGAGCGCGTCGACCGGCAGGTCGCGCGGCGTGCTGGTGCCGCCCGCACCCGCGGGGTCGCCCGCGTCGTCCGGCCGGTCCGCCGTGCCGCGCCCGGCCGTCGTGGTGCGCCGGATCGACGCCTCGTCGAGCACCCAGTGCTCGAGCGCGTACCGCCGCGCCACGAACCGGTACTCCACCGAGCCGTCCGCGACGGGCAGCGCGTACTCGCCGGGGCCGTGCGCCTCGACCGGCCGGACCTCGGCGCGCGGCGCGAGCAGCCGCTCGTGCGTGAGCTCCGCGATCGCCTTCGCGACGAGGTGGCGGTGCGCACGCTCGGCGAGGTCGGGGCGCAGGTGCGGCGCGAGGTCGACGCCGTCGCCCAGCGGGCTCGCGTCGAGGTCGGCGCGCGTCGCGACGGCGAGGTGCGCGGTCTTGCCCGGCAGGGCGACCTCGCGCAGCACCCGGAACCCGGCTGCGGCGTTCTTCGCCGCGACCGCCGTGTTGCGCACGTCGGGCTCGACGACGACGCGCCGCGCCCCGCACCCGGCGGGGTCGAGGCAGAACCGCACGACGGCGCCCATGACCGCGGACGTGAAGCCGCGGCGCGCCGGGCCGTCCGGGGGCGCGACGAGCAGGTGCATCCCGACGTCGCCGGGCTCCAGGAGGGCGACGGCCGCGGGGACGTCGGCGAGCGTGACGCGCGCCGGGTCGTACGTCTCCACGAGGAACGCCGGCACGCCGTCCACCCGGCCGAGCCACGCGTCCTGGTGCGGGTCGGCCCCGACCCCCGCGAGGTAGGCGCGCACGCCGTCGACGTCGAGGTGGCCCAGCTGCCAGAACGCGGAGCGCGGGTGGGCGAGCCAGCCCTGCACGAGCGCAGCGTCGCGCACCGGGTCGACGGGCTCCAGGGAGAGGTCTGCGTGCCCGGCGCCGAGCCGGACGCGCACGGCGAACCCTGCGGTCGCGACCGGGACGGTCGTCGTGGCGGTCATCGGGCCTCCCCTCCCGCGCGCTCGCCCGCGGGCACGGGCGCCGGGCGGGTCGCGGCGTCGTCGGGCAGCCCGAACGTCTGGAACGCGATGCGCTCCTCCACGGGGTACACCTCGCGGCCCGTGATCGTGCGCAGCACCACGGAGTTGCGCCACGCGGCGAACCCGAGGTCCGGCGCCGTGACCCCGTGCGTGTGCTCCTCGCCGTTGAGCACGTGCACGCGCCGCGCGTCGTCCACCGTGTAGTCGCGCGCGACGTCGAGGCGGCCGAGCTCGTCGAAGCGCAGCAGGTGACGCACCGGGTCGAGGAACGCCGGGACCGACGCGGCGTACCCCGTCGCGACGACGAGCGCGCGCGTGCGGCGCTCGGCCTCCCGCCCGAGCTGCGCGTGGCGCAGGCGCAGCACGTACTCCCCCGCGTCCCCGGCCTCGCCCGGCTCGTACCGGGCCGCGACGACCTCGGTGTCCGTGAGGAGCGTCGTCGGCACCGGCCGGTCGAGGCTCAGGCGGTACAGCGCGTCGTAGATCTCGTCCACGAGGTCGCCGCTGATCCCCTTGTACAGGCCGCGCTGCTCGCGCGCGAGGAGCTGGCGCAGCTCGAGCGGCAGGCCGTGGAAGTGGTCGGTGTACTCCGGCGACGTCATCTCCAGCGTGAGCTTCGTGTACTCCATGGGGAAGAAGCGCGGCGAGCGCGTCACCCAGTCGAGCCGGTACCCGGGCCGGTCGGCGTCGCCGTGCACGCCGTCGAGCAGGTCGCGGTACACCTCGGCGGCCGACTGGCCCGAGCCGACGACCGTCACGGACCCCGCCGCGGCGAGCGCGTCACGGTGCGGCACGTACTGCGCGCTGTGCACGAGCGGCCCGGCACCCGGGTGCTCGCCGCGCGCGGCCTCGTCCGCGAGCGCCCGCAGCGCGGGCGGCAGCACCGGCGCGGTGCCGACACCGAGCACGAGGTGGCGGCCCCGGTGCTCCTCGGTGCCCGTCACGGTGCCGTCGGCAGCGAGCACCTCGGCCCGCACGACGAACGCGTCCGCGGCGGCGTCGTGCTCGACGGCGACGACGCGCCGCGACCAGCGCAGCGAGCCCAGGCGGGCCGCGACCCAGCGGCAGTACGCGTCGTACTCGGCGCGCAGCGGGTAGAAGGACTCGCGGATGTAGAACGGGTACAGCCGGCCCGTCGCCTTGAGGAACGCGAGGAACGAGTACGGCGACGTCGGGTCCGCCATCGTCACGAGGTCGGCGAGGAACGGGACCTGGATCGTCGCGCCCTCGATCATCATGCCGGGGTGCCAGCGGAACTCGGGCGCCGCGTCGAGGAACACGGCGTCGACGTCGTCGAGGGGCGCGGACAGCGCCGCGAGGCCGAGGTTGAACGGCCCGATCCCCACGCCGACGACGTCGCGCACGCGCTCCGGGTCGTGAGGCGCCGGGGCGGGGCCGCTCGTCGTGGGAGCGGTCGCGGTCATCGGGTCACCGCCCCGGCGGTCGCCAGGGACGCCACGAGGTCCGCGGCGTGCGTCGCGACGTCGTCGTCGTGGAGGAGCTCGTCGCGCTCGACGAGGGCCTGCGCGGTCGTGCGCACGAGGTCCAGGACGCGGCGCACGTCCGCGAGCGTGACGGCCGGGTTGAGGAGCGTGAGCTTGAGGCAGGGCACGCCGTCGAGCACGGTCCTGGCCACGACCGCGCGCCCGGACTCGAACAGCACGCGCCGCACGAGCGGGACCAGCCGGTCCGCGCGCTCGGGCGCGAGACCCGGCGGCTCGTACCGGAACAGGACCGTCGACAGGTCCGTGCGGGCCAGGACGCGCAGGTCCGGGTCGTCCGCGAGGTCGGCGTGGACGGCCGCGGCGAGGTCGCACACCGCGTCGACGAGGCGCCCGACGCCGTCGGGGCCGAGCGCGCGAAGCGTCGCCCAGACCTTGAGCGCGTCGAAGCGGCGCGTCGTCTGCAGCGACACGTCGACCTGGTTGGGCTCGGCGTCCTCGCGCGGGTTGAGGTAGTCCGCGTGGTGGGCGGCGCGCTCGAGGTCGGCGCGCTCGCGCACGAGGAGGGCGCTCGCGGACACGGGCTGGAAGAACGCCTTGTGGTAGTCGACGGTGACGGAGCGGGAGCGCTCGATCCCGTCGAGCAGGTGCCGGCGCGTGGGCGACACGAGCAGGCCGCAGCCGTACGCCGCGTCGACGTGCAGCCACACGTCCGTCGCGTCGCACACGTCCGCGACCGCCGCGAGGGGGTCCACGCAGCCGCGGTCCGTGGTGCCCGCGGTCGCGACGACCGCCATGACCACGTCGCCGGCCGCGCGCACCGCGCCGACCTCCGCCGCGAGCGCCGCGGGGTCGAGGCGGCCGTCGGCGTCTGCCCCGACGTGGAGCACGGCGTCGTCGGCCAGGCCGAGCAGCAGGGCCGAGCGGGCCACGCTGAAGTGGCTCGACGCGGCCGCGAGGACGCGCAGGCGGGGCAGCACGGCGGCCCGCCCGGGTCCGCCCGCGCGCGCGGCGCGCTCGACGGCGCGCTCCCGGGCGAGGAAGAGCGCGTGCAGGTTGGACTGGGTGCCGCCCGACGTGAGGACGCCGTCGCCCGCGGCGTACCCGACGCGGCGCGCGGTCCACGCGACGACGCGCCGCTCCATGAGGGTCGCGACCGTCGACTGGTCGTACGTGTCGACGGACGTGTTGACGGCCGCGAGCATCGCCTCGGCGCCCACGGCCGGCAGCGCGACCGGGCAGTTGAGGTGGGCCGCGTAGGCACGGTCGTGGAACCACACCGCGTGGGTCGCGTACAGGTCGGCCGACTCGCGCAGCGCCGCGTCCGTCCCGACGCCGGGCGCGTCGAGGTCGACGGCGTCGACGAGCGCCGCGAGGTGCGCGCGGCTCGCGCCCGACCAGGGCTGGCGCACGGCCCCGAGCCGCGCCGCGACGTCGTCCACCACGGCGTGCACGGTGCTCGCGTAGGCGCTCGCGGTCGCGCTCGTGAGGAGCGCCTCGACGGGCGGGGCGGCGGTCGGGCGGGCGGTCGCGGGCGCGACGGGGCGTGCTGAGAGCATGACGAGGGCTCCAGGGACGGGGAGAGGACCGCCGCAGAGCGCGACGGGCAGACCTGAGGTTTGCCTCACCTAACCTAGCGGAGCGTTCCTCGGCGTCAAGAGTGACCTGCGCCACGCCGCCCGTGGACGCGGCGGCCCAGCGGCGGGAGGATGGCACTCGCCCGTCCGTGGCTGCCGAGGAGGCCGTGTGGAACCCACCGTCGCGACGAACCGCCCCGCGATCGTCACCGTCGACGACGACCCGGGGGTGTCGCGCGCGGTCGCGCGCGACCTGCGGCGCCGCTACGGGGACCGCTACCGGATCGTGCGCGCCGAGTCCGGCCCCGCGACGCTCGACGCCCTGCGCGAGCTCGCGCTGCGCGGCGAGGACGTCGCCCTCGTGCTCGCCGACCACCGGATGCCGGGCATGACGGGCGTCGAGCTCCTCGAGCAGGCGATGGACCTCTTCCCCGCCGCGCGCCGCGTCCTGCTCACCGCCTACGCGGACACGGAGGCGGCGATCGAGGCGATCAACGTCGTCGACCTCGACTACTACCTGCTCAAGCCGTGGGACCCGCCCGAGGAGAAGCTCTACCCCGTGGTCGACGCCCAGCTCGAGGCGTGGTCGGCGACGGACCGGCACCGGCCCGCGGAGACCGTCGTCGTGGGGCACCGGTGGTCGGCGCGCTCGTCGCAGGTGCGCGAGTTCCTCGCGCGCAACCGCGTGCCCTACCGCTGGTACCCGTCGGAGTCCGCCGAGGGCGCGCGGCTGCTCGCCGCCGCGCAGGCCGACCCCGCGACGCTCCCCCTCGTCGTCACGCCCGACGGCGAGGCCCTCGTCGCGCCCGACGACGCCACGCTCGCCGAGCGCGTCGGGCTCGCGACCCGCCCGACCGCCGACTTCTACGACCTCGTCGTCGTGGGCGGCGGGCCCGCCGGGCTCAGCGCGGCGCTGTACGGGGCGTCGGAGGGACTGCGCACCGTGCTCGTCGAGCGCACCGCGACGGGCGGGCAGGCCGGGCAGAGCTCGCGCATCGACAACTACCTCGGCTTCCCCGACGGCATCTCCGGCGCCCAGCTCGCCGAGCGTGCACGGCGCCAGGCCGTGCGGTTCGGCGCGGAGATCGTCACCACGCGCGACGCCGTCGAGCTCGACGTCGACGGCCCCGCGCGCAGCGTGCGCTTCCCCGACGGCACCGCGATCGACGCGCACACCGTCATCCTCGCGTCCGGCGTGTCCTACCGGCTGCTCGACGGCCCCGGTCTCGGCGACCTCGTGGGGCGCGGCGTGTACTACGGGTCGGCGCTCACCGAGGCCACCGCGTGCCACGACCAGGAGGTGTACGTCGTCGGGGGCGCGAACTCCGCGGGCCAGGCGGCGCTCTACCTGGCGCGCGAGGCCAAGCGCGTCACGCTCGTCGTGCGCGGCGACACGCTCGCGCGCTCCATGTCGTCCTACCTCGTCGAGCAGGTCGAGGCGCACCCGCGCGTGCGGGTCCTCACCCGCACCGAGGTCGTCGCCGCGTCCGGGGACGACCACCTGGAGCACCTCGAGCTCCACGACCTCGACACCGGCCGGACCGCGCTCGTCGAGTGCGGCTGGGCGTTCGTGTTCATCGGCGCCGCGCCCCGCACCGACTGGCTCGACGGCGTCGTCGCGCGCGACCCGCGCGGGTACGTGCTCGCCGGGCCGGACCTCCTGCGCGACGGCGCGCCGCCGTCGGGGTGGACGCTCGACCGTCCCCCGTACCACCTCGAGACGTCCGTGCCCGGCGTGTTCGCCGCGGGCGACGTGCGCTCGGAGTCCGCCAAGCGCGTCGCGTCCGCCGTGGGCGAGGGCGCGATGGCCGTCATGCTCGTGCACCGCTACCTCGAACAGCTCTGACCCCCGACCGCACCGACCCCTCGAGCGACCCGCACCCGACCACCGGAGGCGCACCGTGACCAGCACCGAGGACCCCACCACCACCCCGCCCGCCGCGGGCACCCGCGCCGCCGCGGCCGCGCGGGGATGGCTGCCGTGCGACGTCGACGAGCTGCGCGGCACGTTCCTGTTCGAGCACCTCACGGACGACCAGCTCGCGTGGCTGTGCGCGACCGGGCACGTCGAGCGGCACGACGCCGGCTGGCTCTTCCACGAGGGCTCGCCCGCCGAGGCGTTCTACGTCATGCTCGACGGCGGCGTCGCGCTCTACCGGCGCGTGGGCCAGGACGACGTCGAGGTCTCGCGCACCCACCAGGTCGGCGTGTACCTGGGCGCGTGGAACGCCTACCTCGGCGACCGGCTCCCCCAGACCTACCTGCACTCCGCCCGCGCGCTGGAGCCGTCGCGGTTCTTCGTCCTCGAGGCGCACGACTTCGCCAAGCTCATGACCGAGTGGTTCCCCATGGCCGTCCACCTGCTCGAGGGCGTGTTCTGGGGCACGCGCGACGCGCAGCAGGTCGTGGGGCAGCGCGAGCGGCTGCTCGCGCTCGGGTCCCTGTCCGCGGGCCTCACGCACGAGCTCAACAACCCCGCCGCCGCGGCCGTGCGCGCGACGGGGACGCTGCGCGAGCGCGTCGCCGCGATGCGGCACAAGCTCGCGCTCATCGCCGACGGCCCGTTCGACCGCGCCACGCTCGCCGAGGTCATCCGCCTCCAGGAGGCCGCGCTCGAACGCTACCGGGACACGCGCACCGCCGACGCCGTGGGCGCGCTCGAGACGTCCGACCTCGAGGACCGTCTCACCGACTGGCTCGACGACCACGGCCTGCCCGAGGGCTGGCGCGTCTCGCCCGCGCTCGTCCAGGCCGGGATCGACGAGGTGTGGCTCGACCGCGCCGCGGAGCGCGTCGACGCGGGCGCGCTCCCCGGGACCGTGAGCTGGATCGCGTACACGATCGAGACCGAGCAGCTCATGGCGGAGATCGAGGACGCCACCGTCCGCATCTCGTCCCTCGTCGGGGCCGCGCGGCAGTACTCCCAGCTCGACCGCGCGCCGTTCCGGCCCGTCGACCTGCACGAGCTCCTCGACTCGACCCTGACGATGCTCGACCAGGTGCTCGCCGGGGTGGAGGTCGTGCGGCACTACGACCCCACGCTCCCGCCCGTCCCCGTGTACGCGGCCGAGCTCAACCAGGTCTGGACCAACCTCGTGGAGAACGCGGCGCAGGCCATGGGCGGCAGCGGGACGCTCACGGTCACGACGCGCCGCGTCGAGGACCACGCCGAGATCGAGATCGCCGACACCGGGCCCGGCATCCCCGACGACGTGCGGCCCCGCATCTTCGAGCCGTTCTTCACGACGAAGCCCGTCGGGCAGGGCACCGGGCTCGGCCTGGACATCTCGTGGCGGATCGTCGTGAACAAGCACCACGGCGACCTCACCGTGACGTCCGTCCCGGGCGACACGCGGTTCGTCGTGCGCCTCCCGCTCGAGCCGGCGCCGCCGGCCGCCGCACCCCCCGCGCTCGACTGACGGAAGGACGTGCACCGATGAACGCACCCGCGCGCCGCGGCGCGCCCCGCGGGCTCGCCGTCGCCGCCCTCGTGGTCGGCGGGATCCTGCTCCTGGGAGCCTGCGCCGCCGGGCCCAACCCCGACCAGACCCCCGGCGGGTACGGGTTCTGGTGGGGCCTGTGGCACGGCATCATCCTGCCGGTCAGCTTCATCGTGTCGCTCTTCACCGACACGGTGAGCATCTACGAGGTCGACAACGACGGGAACTGGTACGACGTCGGGTTCATGCTCGGCATCGCGCTGTTCTCCGGCCCGGTGATCGCGCTGCGCGGCCGCCGCTCCTGACCCGACGGGACCGGACCGGGGTCGGCGCGTCGGCGACGTGCCGACGCTAAACCGTGGACGTCTCGCGCTCGCAGGCATAGCCTCTTGGCGTCCGGTCGACATCGCCCGGACGCTCGACCATGACGACCGGTGAGGGAAGGTGGACCGTGACGAACCCGTGGTCCGTCGACCCGTCCCGAAGGCCGCTCTCCAGGTAGACGACGCACGTCGTCCACCTGCTGAGCCGTCCTGGGGCACCGTCCTGGGACGGCTCTCGTCGTCCCGGCCCGTGAACGACAGGAGGCGCGACGATGAGCGAGGTGGTCATCTACAACCTCGGCGGGAGCCAGGAGCTCGGCCGCGTGTCGTTGCGTCACGCCATCCGCATGCTCCACCGGCGCGTCGCCGAGGTGCTCGAGGCGGTCGAGGGCGAGACGTTCGGTCCCTACCAGCGCCCGCGGTCCGTCGCCCTCGTGCGGTACGTGCACGCGCGGTGGGTGTACGAGCGCCAGGGCCGGGTGCCGTACTCGCGCGCCGCGCTGCTGCGCCGCGACCGGTACCGGTGCGCGTACTGCGGCGGGACCGCGACGACCATGGACCATGTGGTCCCGCGGTGCCAGGGCGGCACGACGACGTGGCTCAACGCCGTCGCGGCGTGCGAGCCGTGCAACGCCGCAAAGGGCGGACGCACGCCCGAGCAGGCCGGTCTGCGCCTGCTCAGACGCCCGTTCGAGCCCGCGTTCCGCGACATCTACCCGTCGGCGCCCGCCCCGCGCCGACGCTGACGAGCCACCGGGCCGGTCCGCCGGTCCGGCCCCGAGCCGCCCGGCCGGTGGCGGTGACACCGGCCGGGCGCCGCCGTCGGCGTGTCCCGGACCGCACCGCACGCCCCTCCCTCCCGGTAGAGCCGGCCCGCGTCCGCGACCACCCGGGAGCCCGGGCCGTGCACCGGGAGACCACGATGGCGACGGTCCGGATCGGGACGTTCAACGTCGAGAACCTCTTCGAGCGCCCCCGCGCGATGGCGGGACCGCTCACGGCCGGGAACGCGGTGCTCGCCGCGCACGCGCGCGTCAACGCCCTCCTCGCCGAGGAGACGTACGGGCCCGAGGTGCGCGCGGAGATCCTCGAGCACCTGGGCACCCTCGGCCTCCTGCGCTCCGACGCCGCCGCCCTCGCCGTGCTGCGGCAGGTCCGGGGACGGCTCGTGCGACGGACCGGGTCCGTGGCCGCCGGCACCGCACGGACCGAGGTCGTCGCGCGCGGGCGCGGTGACTGGGTCGGCTGGGTGGACCTCGTCAAGGACCGCGTCGACGAGCTCGCCATGGTGCACACCGCGCGCGTCGTCACCGACGTCCGGGCCGACGTCCTCGCCGTCGTCGAGGCCGAGAACCGGGTCGCGCTCAAGCACTTCACCGACGCGGGCGTCACCCGGGCGGGGCGCCCGCGCTACCCCCACGTCATGGTCATCGACGGCAACGACGACCGCGGCATCGACGTCGGCCTCCTCACCACGCGCCCGTACCGGATCGGGTCGGTGCGCTCGCACGTCGACGACCGCGACTCGCGCGGACGGCTCGTCTTCGGCCGCGACTGCCCCGAGTACGTCGTCGAGCTGCCGGGCGGCGCCACGCTCACCGTGCTCGTCAACCACTTCAAGTCCAAGGGGTACGGGAAGCAGTCCGAGTCCGACGCGACCCGGCGCCGCCAGGCGACGCGCACCGCCGCGATCTACGCCGCGCTGCGGGCGCGCGGCGAGGAGAACGTCGTCGTCGTGGGCGACCTCAACGACACGCCCGGATCGACGCCGCTGCGCCCCCTGCTCCAGGGGACGGACCTGCGCGACGTCAGCGAGCACCCCGCGTTCCGCGGCGACGGCCGGCCCGGCACGTACGGCAACGGCACCGCGAGCCAGAAGATCGACTACGTGCTGCTCTCCCCCGCGCTGTTCGAGCGCACCGTCGGCGGGTCGGTCTTCCGCAAGGGCGTGTGGGGCGGCACGAACGGCACCCTGTTCCCGCACTACGACACGATGACCGCGCCCTCGCACGCCGCGTCCGACCACGCCGCGCTCTTCGCGGACGTCGACCTCGTGTGAGCCGGCGCGGGCGGCGTCAGGGCGTCGAGCGCGCCGGAGCACGTCGAGGCACGCGACCCTAGACCGCGGCGCCGCCGCCCGTCGCGGCGCCGCCGCCCGTCGCGGCGTCGCCGCCCGTCGCGGCGTCGCCCCGACCGTCGACGCGGTTCCAGGTCCGGAGCTTGGCCGGGCTGAGCACGGCCCACGCCGTGGCGACGCGGCCGGACCGCACGGCGACGCTGACCACGCCGGTGACGCGGCCGTGGTGGCGCACCACGAGCCCGGCGACGCCGTTGACCGAGCGCACGACGACGTCCGTGCCCTCGCCCGGGCGCAGCACCCGGCACAGGGCGCGCGCGGTCTCGTCGACGCCCTCGACGACGCCCGGCGTCGCCTCGTCGCTCCCCGTGGCGTCGACCCAGAGGGTCGCCGTGCGGTCGAGCAGCCCGCGCACCGCGTCCCGGTCCTGGGCGCGCGACGCGGCGGCGAGCTCCTCGACGACGCGCTGGTGCGTCGTGTGGTCGGCGTCGCGCCGACCCCTTCGTCCGCTGCGACGTGAGCTCACGCCGCGCCTACGCGGACAGGGCCGCGAGCTTGCGCGGGTTCATCATCCACAGCACGCGGTCGATGCCCGCGGTCGTGGCGCGGACCGTGAGCACCGCGAACAGCGCGCCGTCGCGCGAGAGCCGCACGGCCGGGTAGCCGTTGACGTCCGCGGGCTCGACGTCCACACCCGCCCAGAAGCGCTCGGCGAACGCGTGGTGGTACTTGGCCACGCGCGGCCGGCCCACCACGGGGACCTTCGAGGCGCGGACCACGCCGCCACCGTCGGAGTAGGAGATGACGTCCTCGGCGAAGAGCCGCTCGAGGACGGCGACGTCGCCCGCCTTCGCGGCCGCGACGAACGCGGTGAGGAGGCGGCGCTGCGCCTCGGGCGCGACGGGCGCCCGGCGCTCCTCGCCGAGGTGGCGGCGCGCGCGGCTGACGAGCTGGCGCACGTTCGCCGGGGTGTGGCCGATGATCTCGGCGATCTGCTCGTACGGGTAGTCGAACGCCTCCCGCAGCACGTACGCGGCGCGCTCGGTCGGGGTGAGCTTCTCGAGCAGCATGAGGAGCGCGACCTCGAGCGCCTCGCCGCGCTCGGCGCCGAGCGTCGGGTCGGCGCTCGTGTCGACGGGCTCGGGCAGCCACGGGCCGATGTACGTCTCGCGGCGCACGCGCGCGGACTGGGCGACGTTGATCGCAAGTCGCGTGGTCGTCGTGGTGAGGAAGGCGTCGGGGTTGCGCACCGTGGAGCGGTCGTAGGTCTGCCACCGCAGCCACGCGTCCTGCAGGACGTCGTCCGCCTCGGCGGCGCTGCCCAGGATCCGGTACGCGATCCCGAAGAGGCGGCGCCGCGCGGCGCTGAACTGCTGCTCCGCGGTCGCGAGGTCCGCCGTCGGTCCGTCCACGCCTGTCATCCTCGTCGCCCCTCGCGCCGTCGTCACCCCGGCCGGACGGACGGGGCTCACCCGTGCGACCGGGCAGCGTCCCGATCTGTGACAGCACCGGGCGCGGCGACGGCCGGGCGGGTCCGGCGGCGGGTGGGACCAGCCGCGATCTGCTGGGCGCGTACCCCCAGGTGGGGGCCGCCTGAAACCCGGTGCTCCCGCTCTTGCCTCGCGACTCGACCGGACCCGCCCGGCGCGCGTGCCGCACCCCGTCCGACCGCGCGCGCGGCGCGCGTGTGACACGACGCCGCCCGGCCCCGACTCCTGCGTGGGTTCTTCGTGGTGCCCCCGGCCGGGCGTCCCCACGCTGGAGGAGCAGGGGATCACCGCAACCGCACCGAAGGAGAAGAACCATGAGCGAACCCGTCCTGGAGCCGCAGGCGCAGGCGTTCGCCGACGCCGTCGCGACGCCCCCGTTCGTCGACGAGCTCGGCCCCGAGCGCGCCCGCAAGGTGCTCGACGACCTGCAGTCGCAGCTCGTCGAGAAGGCGATGGTCGAGGAGACCTGGGTGACCGTCCCGGCCGGCGAGGGGTCGGTGCGCGTCCGCGTGCTGACGCCGCGCGGCGAGAGCGGCCCGTTCCCCGTCGTGCTCTACATGCACGGCGGCGGCTGGGTCCTCGGGGGCACCGTCACGCACGACCGGCTCGTGCGCGAGCTCGCCGTAGGCGCGCGTGCCGCGGTCGCGTTCGTCGAGTACGACCGCTCCCCCGAGGCGCGCTACCCGGTGGCGCTCGAGCAGGGGTACGCCGCGGCGCGCTGGATCACGACCCAGGGCGCGGCGCTCGGTCTCGACGCGTCACGGCTCGCCGTCGCGGGCGACTCCGTGGGCGGCAACCTCACGGCGGCGCTCACGCTGCTCGCCAAGCAGCGCGGCGACGTGACGTTCGTGCACCAGTCGCTCTACTACCCCGTCACGGACGCCGCGCAGGACACGGCGAGCTACCGGGAGTTCAAGGACGGCCCGCACCTCACCGCGCGGGCCATGGCCTGGTTCTGGGACAGCTACCTGCCGGACCACGACCGGCGCGAGGAGATCACGGCCTCGCCGCTGCGCGCGTCGCTCGACGACCTGGCCGGGCTCCCGCCCGCGTTCGTCGTCGTCGACGAGAACGACGTGCTGCGCGACGAGGGCGAGGCGTACGCGCGCCGCCTGCTCCAGGCCGGCGTCCCGACGACGAGCCTGCGCTACAACGGCACGATCCACGACTTCATGATGCTCAACCCGCTGCGCCCCACGCAGGCCGCGACGGCCGCCGTCGAGCAGGCCGTCCACGTGCTGCGCACCGCGCTCGGCACCCTCTGACCGGCCGCGCACCCGCGCGGCCGTGCCGCGGGCCCGCCGTGGCGCCGCGGTCGGCACACCCTCCCCACCCCGAAGAGAGAAGGACCCTCATGTCCAGCACCCAGCCCATCGTCCTCCTGGTCCACGGCGCGTTCGCCGGCTCCGACAGCTGGGACGGCGTCGTCGAGCGCCTCCTCGCGCGGTCGGTCGACGTCGTCGCCGTCGCCAACCCGCTGCGCTCCGTCACGGGCGACGCCGAGTACGTGCGCGACGTGATCGCGGCGATCGGCCGACCCGTCGTGCTCGTCGGGCACTCCTACGGCGGCATCGTCGTCACCGGCGCGGCCGCGGACAACGACGCCGTGAAGGCGCTCGTCTACGTCGCGGCGTTCGCGCCCGACACGGGCGAGTCCGCGCTCCAGCTGTCGCAGAAGTTCCCCGGCAGCACGCTCGGCGAGACCCTGATCGGCTACCCGCTCACGAGCGGTGGCAACGAGCTGCGGATCCGCGGCGACGCGTTCCCGACCCAGTTCGCGGCCGACGTGCCGACCGAGCGCGCGGTCGTCATGGCCGCCGAGCAGCGCCCGGTCACCGAGCTCGCCCTGAGCGAGGGCCTGCCCGGCGCGGAGGCGGCGTGGCGCCGGGTCCCGTCGTGGTTCGTCTACGGCGAGGAGGACAGGAACATCCCCGCCGAGCTCGAGCGCTTCATGGCCGAGCGCGCCGGGTCGCGCAGCACGACGGGCGTCACCGGCGGCTCGCACGCGCTGTCCGTCTCCCACCCCGCCGAGGTCGCGGCGACGATCATCGAGGCTGTCGAGGCCGTCGCCTGACACGCCGACGCACGCGGCCCCCGTCGTCCCGGCGACGGGGGCCGCCGTCGTCCGCGGCGCGCGCGGGCGTCGCGCGGTCGTCGAGGACGCGCGCGGCGCCGGGACCGCGGCCCCAGGCGTGCCGCAGCCCCGGGAACCGGTGCAGGGTCCGGGCGACCTCGACGACGGTCGCCGGGTCGCCGCCGCGGGCCACGCGCCGCAGCGCCGCGAACCAGCTCGGCGCCTCGTCGACGAGCCACGCGCGCGCCTCCTCGCGCGTCGCGAGCACCGCGACGTCACCGGGGTCCGCCGCTCCCTCGCCCGGGTCGCCGGGCTCGAGCCAGCGCGCGGCACGGGCCGTGGTGCGCAGGAGCCAGGCGTCCGCGCGGCGACGAGCCGCGGCGCTCTCCTGCGCGGTCTCGACCGCGGCGAGCTCGCCCAGCGCGTAGAGGCGCAGCAGGTCGTGCAGCGCGTACCGGTCGCGCTCGACCGCCCGCACCAGGCTGAGGGAGACGAGCTCGTCGAGCAGCTCCTCGGTCGTGCGCAACGACTCCTCGGCGAGCGTCGCGGCGAGCCCGGCGCCGACGTCGAGCCCGTCCGCGAGCGCGAGCCGGCGGAACAGCCGCTGCGCGGCGGGCCCGAGCTGGTCGAACGACAGCGCGATCGCGGCACGCACCGACAGGTCGCCCGCGGCCAGGGCGTCGAGGCGGCGGTCGGCGACGGCGAGCCGCTCCGCGAGGCCGTCGACCGTCCACGTGGGGCGGCTCACGAGCCGGTTCGCCGCGATCCGCAGCGCGAGGGGCACGTCGTCGCACAGCGCGGCGAGGCGCGCGAGGTCGGCGCGGGACGCCTGGTGGCGCGGCACGATGCGCTCGAGCAGCGCGCGCGAGTCGGCGGGCCGCAGCCGTTCCAGGTCGAGGCGCACGACGTCCTCGAGACCCTCGAGGTGCCGCCGGCTCGTGACGAGCACCGCCGCGGGGCCGTCCGCGGGCAGCGCCGCGCGCACCTGCGCCTCGTCGCGCGCGTCGTCGAGCACGACGAGCACGCGCCGGTGCCCGAGGAGAGCGCGCAGCCGCGCCGGGTCGTCCGCGGCGCGCGCCCCCGTCCCGCCGAGGGCCCGCACGAGCCGCGCGACGACGGCACGGGGCGTCGTCGCGTCGGGCGCCGTGCCCGCGAGGTCGAGGAAGAGCAGGTCGTCGAACTCCGCCTGGAGGTGCTGCGCGGCGCGGACGGCGAGGCTCGTCTTGCCGTACCCGGGCGGCCCGGTCACGAGCACGACGGGCGGCGGGGCACCCGGGCGGGCGCGCAGCGCCGCGGCGACGCGCGCGAGCTCGGCCTCGCGACCCGTGAAGTCCGCGGCCCCGCGCGGCAGCGGCAGTCGCCACCCCGGCTCCGGCCGGGAGCGGCGGCGGCCCTCGCGCGCCGCGCGCAGGACGAGCGCCCGGTCCTCGTCGTCGAGGCCGAGCGCGTCGACGACGGCGACCATCGTCCGGTGCTGCGGGCCGAGCGCCGCGCCACGCTCGATGTCGCTGAGAGCACGGTCGCTCACCCCGGACAGCTCGGAGAGCCGTTCGAGCGTGAGGTCGGCGGCGAGCCGGAACCGCCGCACCGCCGGACCGAGCGCTTCGGTGTCCATGCGCGCCTCGGGTCGTCTCGGGTGGTCGTCGCGCGCCGGCCGGGCCGCGCCGCCGGGTCTCGGCGGTCTCTCGCGGTGCCCCCGCTGCGTGCGGCCGGCGCCTGCCCCTGTCACCCTGTCGACCGCGAGCCCGCCCGGCGTGTGACGCGCGGGCACGGACGTCCGGCGCGCAAACCCCTCGATCCGCGTCGCCGCGCGTGCCAGGGTGGTGCCCATGGCCGACACCACCGAGACCCGTCCGGACGTCCTCGGCCAGGTCGCCTGGCCCGTCGGGACGCCGCGCCTGTCCGTGCGCCGTGCCCGCCCCGACGACGCCGACGCCCTGTTCGCCTACCGCCGCCTGCCCGACGTCGACCGCTGGCTCACGCAGCGGTTCGCCGACGTCGACGAGTGGCGCGAGCACCACGCGGAGCCGGACCGGCTCGCCACGACCCTCGTCGTCGAGCACGACGGCGAGGTCGTGGGCGACCTGTACCTCGCGGTGCGCGACGGGTGGGCGCAGCGCGACGTCCCCGACCGGCCCCGGCTCGACGAGGCGGAGATCGGCTGGGCGCTCTCCCCCGCCCACCAGGGCCACGGGTACGCCACCGAGGCGGTGCGCGCGCTGCTGCGCGTGTGCTTCGAGGACCTCGGCCTGCGGCGCGTCGTCGCGAACGCGTTCCTCGCCAACAAGCCGTCGTGGCGCCTCATGGAGCGCGTCGGCATGCGGCGCGAGGGCGTGAGCGTGCGGGACTCGCTCCACCGCGACCTCGGCTGGGTCGACGGCGTCACGTACGCGCTCCTGGCGGAGGAGTGGCGCGCGGCGTGACCCTGACGCGGCGTCGGAGCGCGCCGGCGGCGCGGGAGCAGTCTCCGACGGTGACGCGGGCGACAGCGCGGGGGGCGTGACGGGGCGTGCGAGCGCGGTCTGCCGGTGTGACGCTGTGAGCCCCGCCGCACGACCGCCGAGGAGTCACGGATGCACGACACCGCCCCGAGCACGGCCGAGCGCGCGGACGTACGGGCGCCCGGCGCCGCGCTCGTGCCGGGGGACGCGGTGCGCGCCGGTGCGGCGGCGAGCCTGCTGCTCGCCGTCGTGGGCCTCGACCCGGTCGCGGTCGCCCTCTTCCTGCTCGTGCTCGGCGGCACCATGGTGCCGCGCGCGCTCGGCGTCGCGACGCCCCTCGACGTCGCGTACGGGGGCACGCTCGTCGTCGCCGCCTGGGCCGCGCAGCTCGACTGGTACCAGGCCGTCCCCTGGCTCGACCTCGCCGTGCACGCCGCGTGCACGGGGCTGATCGCGGCGCTCGCGGGCGTGCTCCTCGTCCGCACGCGGGTCGTCCCGGACCCGCGTGCCGCCCGGACCGGGCGGGCCCGCGCCGGGGTGCTCGTGGCGACGACCGGCACGGGCGCGGTGCTCGCGATCCTCTGGGAGATCGGCGAGTGGGCCGGGCACACGTTCCTCGACGACCGCATCGGCGTCGGGTACGCGGACACCGTGACCGACCTCGCCGCGGGCCTGCTCGGCTCCCTGGTCGCGGGCGTGGTCCTCGCGCTCGCGGGGACGCGGGCCCGGGTGCGCGCGTGACGCGCGCGGCGCGGGCGACGGGGGCGGTCCCCACGGTGTCCGTGGTGGTCCCCGTCCGGGACGACGCCGTGGCGCTCGACCGCTGTCTCGCCCTCCTCGCGCGCCAGACGGTCGCGCCGCTCGAGGTGGTCGTCGTCGACAACGCGTCGCGCGACGACTCGGCGCTCGTCGCGCGCCGGTGGGGCGCCGTCGTCGTCCACGAGGGCCACGTGGGCATCCCCGCCGCGGCCGCCACGGGGTACGACGCCGCGCGCGGCGACGTGATCGCGCGGCTCGACGCCGACTCGCAGCCGGACGCGCGGTGGGTCGAGCGGGTCGTGGACCGGATGGCGGGCGACCCGTCGCTCGACGCGATGACGGGGACGGGCGTCTTTCACGACCTGCCGCGCGGCGTCCGGACCGCCGTCGCGGTCGCGTACCTCGGCGCGTACTACGTGCTGTGCCACCTCGCGCTCGGGCACACCGCGCTGTGGGGCTCGTGCATGGCGCTGCGCCGCACCGCGTGGGCGGCGGTGCGCGACGCCGTCGTGCGCGACGACCCCGAGGTGCACGACGACCTCGACCTGTCGTTCCGGCTCGGCCCGCGCCGCCGCGCGGTGCTCGACCGGTCGTGGCGCGTCGGCGTGTCGGCGCGCTCGCTGCGCGGGCGGCGCCAGCGCCGCCGGCGGATGGACCGCGCGTGGCGGACCCTGCGTCTCAACTGGACGGTCGCGCCACCGTGGGAACGGTGGCGCGATCGCTGGCGCTGAGCCCGCTCACCCGGTGCCCGCCCGCCACGCCCGGCGGCGCGTCGTGCCCGCGTCCTCCTCGCGGTCGAGCCGTGCGAGCAGCGCGGCGAGCGCCGCCGCGATCGGCTGGCCCGTCGCGTACTCGACGAACAGCCACTGCCCGGCCGGGTTGATCTCGAGGAACACGTAGTCGCCCTCGGGCGTGCGGCGCAGGTCCACCGCCCCGTACCAGAGCCCGAGCACCTCCATGAGGCGCAGGAGCCCCGCGGACACCGGCGCCGGGAGGTCGTGCGCCGCCGTCGGGCAGTGGTGGGTGTCGACGCGGAAGTCGTAGGCGTACCCCGACTCCTCGGTCCGCAGCTCCGCCGCGAACACCTGGGTCCCGACGATCGTCACGCGCACGTCGGAGCCGGCCACCGCCTCCTGGAAGATCACCGGCGCGTACCGCACGCTCTCCAGCAGGTCGAGGTCCGCCTCCCGCACGGGGCGGGTCTCGCGCCACGTCGCGGGCGTGCCGCCGAAGGGCTTGAAGATCACCCGCCCCGGCTCCCGGTGCAGGAACTCGCGCGCCCGGGCCGGGTCGTTCGTCATGCACGTGCGCGGCACGCGCAGGCCGAGACGCGCCGCGACCTGGAGCTGCCACATCTTGCGCGAGCCGGCCTCGTCGCGGTCCGGGTCGTTGACCCACGTCGCGGGCAGGCACGACCACAGCCCGGCCACCGCGGCGGCGATCTCGCCCACGGCGAACCCGCGGTCCTGGGGCGAGCGGACGTCGTCGTGCACCGCGAAGGGCTGCGGGCGTCGCCACCACACGGCCCGCAGCGACGTCGCGTCGACGGCGGCCACGCCGTCCGGGCTCGTGTCGACCCAGTCGGCGTGCCACCCGCCCGCGTCCTGCGTGGACGTGAGCGCGACCGACCGCGGGGCGTGGCCGGTGTCGAGGAGCACGTGCGACGCGCCGAGCGCGTCGAGGTGGCGGACGACCTCCGTGGTGTGGAGGTCGTCCGTGTGGGACACGATGCCGATCATCGGAGGCTCCCGGCGCGGTCCGCGGTCCGGTCCACGGCGCTCACCGCCCCGCCTGGAGCCGGGCGAGGGTGGCCTCGACCGCCTCCAGGGTCGCGCGCGCCTCGGCGACGGCCTCGACGAGCGCTCCGACCACGTCGCCCTCGGCGGCCTCGCCCTCGTCGACGAGCGACTCCGCGCCCTGCACGAACGGCCGGGCACCGACGAGCGCGCCCGCCTGCGCGAGGCGCGCGACCGCCGGGTTCACCACGGGGTCGAACAGGTCGCCCGGGTCGAGCACGCCCTCGACCCGGGTGTCCGCCGGTCCCGTGCCCCCCGCGTCGCCGAGGAACCCGGTCGCGACCGGGTCGTCGGCGGCGAACCGCGTGTCGGCCTGGAAGATCGTGTCGAGCGCGCGCGGCGTCCCGGGCTGGTCCCGGAAGAAGGAGGTCCCGACCTGGTCGGCGACCGTGTGGGAGTCCGCCTGCCGGATCGTCAGGACGTCCACGGCCCGCGCCGTGTCGGCGGCCAGGAGCGTGCCGATCTGGTCGGCGGCCCTGACGGTCGCGATGACGTCTTTCGCGAGGTCGGTGAACCCGTCGTCGGCGGTCGCGGTGCGCGCCCCGTGGGGCAGCGCCTGCAGCGTGGGCGACACCGCGCGGATCCCGGCGATCGCCGTGCCGAAGTTCGACCCGGTCCCCTGCGCGTTGCAGCCGCCGTTCGTGTGCACCCCGACGAGCTCGCCCGCAGGCCCGAGGATCCCCGAGCCCGAGTTGCCGCCGAGCGTGTCGATGTCGTCGTAGCGGATCTGGTTCGTCGTCACGACCGTCGCGGGACCGGCCTCGACCCGCTTCGGCATCCCGGCCGGGTGACCGATGATCGCGAGCATGTCCCCCACGCTCGGGTTGGCGGTCGCGACGGCCGTGAACCCGTAGGTGTCCCCTGGGTTCCCGCCCACCCGCACGACCGCCATGTCGAGCCCGCCCAGTCGGTACTCGACGAGCGCGACGATCGGGAAGCTCTGCTCGGCACGCAGGGTGCCGCTCGGGTCCACCTGGTACAGCACGTTGACGTGCATGCTCGTCGCGATCTGCTGCGGCGTGATGACCTGCATGGACCCGTTCTGCCGCGGCAGGACCCACCCGTCGGCGCTCTGGTCGAACAGGTGCCCGCACGTGAGGACGAGGTCCGGGGCGATGAGCGTCCCGCTGCCCCACCGCACGCCGTCGACGTTCCCGGGGTTGGTGAAGACGCCGCCCAGCCCGCTGTTCCACTGGACCTGCACGGCCTGCTTCTGGTGGGCGGCGACGAACGCCTGCGTGACGCCCAGCGTGCCGTCGTACTGCTCGACGGGCTGGGAGTCGTCGGTCGCGCCGCAGATGGACTCGAGCATCTCGGCGTACGTGGGCTCGTCGCCCGCGACGGACTCCAGCGTCAGCGGGATCCGCTCGGGCAGCGGCGGGAAGAGCGCGTCGACGGTGTCCGGAGTCACCGGCACCTCGCGGCGCGCCGGCTTCCTGGACGACGGCTTCCTGGTTCCAGGCATGGGTTCCCCCCTCGGATCGGTCCCCCTGCACCTGGAGGGAGCGCGCGAGGAGGCGCCCGTGCCGTGATCGCGGGTCCCGGAACGGGTGAGTTGCGGCGCGGCCGGTCGCCGGCCGGTGCGCGCCGCGGCGGGCGGCGCGCACCGGCCAGCGGGTCAGCGGGCCGCCGCGACGTCGAGCACCCAGGTCACGCCGAAGCGGTCCGTGAGCATCCCGTACAGCGGCGCCCAGGCCGACGACGCGAGGGGCGCGACGACGGTCGAGCCCTCGACGAGCGCGTCCCAGTACCCCCGGACCTCCTCGACGTCGTCCCCGCGCACGGACACGAAGAACGGCGCCTCGCCCGGGCTCCAGGGGCGGTCGGCCGGGACGTCGTACGCCATGACGCGGAAGCCGCTCGGCGCGGCGACCTGGCCCCAGACCACGAGGTCGGCCTCGGCGGGGTCTCCCGCCTGCCCCAGGTCGCCGTAGGTCGTGACGACGAGGTCGCCGCCGAACACGGCGCGGTAGTGCTCGAGCGCGGCGCGGGCGTCGCCGCGGAAGTTGAGGTGCGGGGTGGTCCGGACGGACATGGTGGTCTCCCTGGTGGTCCCGGTGGTCGTGGTGGACGCTCGGCTGCCCCGAGCGGCGGCGCACGGGCCGGTGGCCCGAGCGCTCCTCGACCCTCTCGACCAACGAGGACGGATGGTGTCCGCATTGCGCGCGAGGATGGGTCCATGACCGAGACGTCGCGCCGGACGCTCCTCCTCCTCGCGCTGCTCCAGGCGCGCCCCGACCGCACCGGTCGCGAGCTCGCGGCCCGCCTCGGCGTCGACCCCCGCACGGTGCGCCGCGACGTCGAGCGCCTGCGCGACCTCGGGTACCGGGTCGTCGCGACGCGCGGTCGCGACGGCGGCTACCGCCTCGACGCCGGCGCGGAGCTCCCGCCCCTGCTGTTCGACGACGAGCAGGTGGTCGCGCTCGCGCTCGCCCTGCGCACCGCCGCGGCGGGCGGCGCGGGCGACGCGGTCGAGGAGGCGTCCGCGCGGGCGCTGACGACCGTGCGTCAGGTGCTGCCCGCGCGCCTGCGGCACCGCGTCGACGCGGTCGACGTCACGCCCGTCTCCTCGCCACCGGGCGGCTCGCCCGCGCCCGTCGACCTCGACGCGCTGCTCGCGGTGAGCGCGGCCGCACGCCGTCACGAGGTGCTGCGCTTCGACTACGCGCAGGACGGGACGCACCACGCGGCGCGGGACGTCGCACCGCCCCGGCGGGCGGAGCCGCACCACGTCGTGGTGCGCGACCGGCGCTGGTACGTCCTCGCGTGGGACCTGGACCGCGAGGACTGGCGCACGTTCCGCCTCGACCGGATGACGCCGCGGACCCCGACGGGGCCCCGGTTCACACCCCGCCCACTGCCGGGCGGCGACGTGCGCGCGTTCGTCGCGGCGCGCTTCGCCGGGGCCGCGGTGCCCGACGGCGACCCCGGGCCCGCGGGTGCGGGTCCCGACGGCGCGGCGTGGCCCTGCACCGGGTGGGTCGAGCTCGCCGCGCCCGCGACGGCCGTCGCGCCGTTCGTCGAGGACGGCACGGTCGAGGCTCTCGGCCCGGACCGGTGCCGGATCGGCCTCGGGTCGTGGTCGTGGGCGGGGCTCGCGGCGCGCGTCGCCGCGTTCGACGCGGACGTGCTCGCCGCCGGCCCGGCCGAGCTGGTCGCGGCGTGCGCCGCCGTCGCCCGGCGCCTGGGCGCCGTGCCCGCGAGCGCCCGCCCGGCCGCGGGGGCACCCGGTCGCGGCACGACCCCCGAGCCCCTACCGTCGTAGCGTCCGACCTCCGACCCCGGGACGGTCCCGATGCCCGAGCAGCCCGCCGCCCTGCCGACCCCCGCCCCGACGCCCGACGTGCTCGTCGTGGGCGCCGGGCCCGTCGGCCTCGCGCTCGCGGTCGACCTCGCCCGCCGGGGCGTCGCCGTCCGCGTCGTCGACACGCTCGCGGCGCCCACCACCGAGTCGCGCGCGATCGTCGTGCACTCGCGCACGCTCGACCACCTCCAGGCGCTCGGCGTGCTCGACGCGGTGCTGGAACGCGCCGTCGTGTCGCGCGGCATGGAGCTCTACGCGGACGGCCGCCGCCTCGCGCACGTGGGGTTCGACGGGATCGACGCCGTCCACCCGTACTCGGTGTCGCTCCTGCAGACGGACACCGAGGCCGTGCTCACCGCGCGCCTCGCCGAGCTCGGCGTCCACGTCGAGCGGTCGACGACGCTCACGGCGCTCGACGCGCGCGACGACGGCGTGGTCGCGACCGTGACCGCGCCCGACGGGACGGGCGCGACGATCGAGGCGGCGTTCGTCGTCGGCACCGACGGGGCGCGCAGCACCGTCCGCCACCTCCTCGGCCTGCGCCTCGAGGGGTCGTTCGCGGGCGAGGACTTCCTCCTCGGCGACGTCGACGGCGACCACGACTACGACCCGTCGTGCTTCCACACGTTCTTCTCCCCCGGCGAGGCGACGGGCCTGCTGTTCCCCCTGCCGGGAGACCGGGCGCGCGTCTTCGCCCAGCTGCCGCCCGGCGTCGACCCGGACCGCCCCGTCACCGTCGAGTGGCTGCAGGAGGCGCTCGACGAGCGCGGCGTGCGTCTGCGGGTCCGTGAGGCCCACTGGCTCACGCGGCTGCGGCTCAAGCACGGGCAGGTGCCCCGCTACCGCGTCGGCCGCGTCTTCCTCGCGGGCGACGCCGCCCATATCCACAGCCCGGCGGGCGGCCTCGGCATGAACACCGGCATCCACGACGCGGTGAACCTCGGCTGGAAGCTCGCGCTCGCGGTCGCCTCGGGCCGCACGGGCGCGCTCCTCGACAGCTACGAGGCCGAGCGGCACCCCGTGGGTGCGGACGTCATCGCGCTCTCGACCCGGCTCACGCGCCTCGGCACGCTGCGCAACCCCGTCGCGCAGCGCGTGCGCAACCTCGTCCTGCACCTGGGCCTCGAGTCGACGTCGCTCGACGAGCGCCTCGCCGCACGGGTCGAGCAGCAGCGCGTCCGGTACGCCGGGAGCCCCGTCGTCGCCGGGCACGGGCGCACCGTCCACCCGGGCGACTTCCTCCGCCTGCCGCGCACGCAGGTCGCCGACGCGCTCGCGCGCACGCCCGGGCACCTCGCGGTCGTGCTCCCGCGCGGCTGGCCGCTCCACCTGGCCGAGGGCGTCACCGAGCTCGTCGTCACCGAGGAGGACGAGGACGCGCTCACCGAGGCGACGGGGCTCACGCACGGCGGGATCGTCGTCGTGCGCCCGGACGGCTACGTGGGCCTGGTCGGGGACGACCCGAAGACGGGCGTCGCGCAGTACCTCGCCCTCCTCGACGGCTGAGCCCGCACGGCGCCCGGGCGGCGTGCGGCGACGGCCGGCCGTAGCGTGGGTCGTTCCCGTCCCCGGCAGATCGGCCCGCCATGACCACGCCCGTGCTCCATGACGTCCTCGTCCTCGGCGGCGGCAACGCCGGGCTGTCGCTCGCGGGGCGCCTGCGCCGCGACGGCTGCCGCGACGTCGCCGTCGTGGAGCCCAGCCCCGTCCACCGGTACCGGCCGCTGCTGTCCTACGTGGCGGGCGGCACCGCGACGCTCGACGACCTCACCCGACCTCAGGACGACGTCGTGCCGGACGGCGTGCGCCGGTACGCCGACCGGGTCGTCGCGGTCGACCCCGAGCGCTCGCTCGTGCACCTCGCGGGCGGCGAGACGCTCGGGTACGCAGACCTCGCGGTGTGCCCGGGCTCGGAGGTCGACTGGGACGCGGTGCCGGGCGCCGCGGAGGCCGTGCGCACGCCGCACGCCGCGACGAGCTACGTGCCCGATCTCGCGCCCCGCACGTGGGACATGCTGTCGGCGCTCACGTCGGGCACCGCGGTGTTCGCGATCTCCGACCGGCACGTGCCGTGCGCGCCCGTCGGGCTCAAGCCGCTCTTCCTCGCCGCCGACCACTGGCGTCGTACCGGCGTGCTCGACGCGATCCGGGTCGAGCTCGCCGTCGCGTCGCCGCGGCTCGTGGACGACCCGCGCGCCGAGCCCGCGCTGCGCGCCGCGGCCCGGCGCTACGGGGTGCGCGTGCGCACGAGCACGACGCTCGAGTCCGTCGACGCCGCGGGCCGCACGGCGCGGCTGCGCGGTCCGCACGGCACGGACGACGTCGCCTACGACGCCCTGTACCTCGCCCCGCCGCACCGCGCCCCCGCGTGGATCGCCGAGAGCGGCCTCGCGACGCCCGGCAGCGACGGCTTCGTCGCGGTGGACCCGGGCACGCTGCAGCACGTCGCGTACCCGCGCGTGTGGGGTCTCGGCGACGCGGCCGCGGCCGAGGCGGTGCCGTCGGGCGGGGCGCTGCGCCGTCAGGTGCCCGTCGTGGCGCGCAACGTCCAGGCGCGCCGGACGGGCCGGTCGATGCAGCGGTACGACGGCTACTCCGTCGCACCCGTGACGACGGGTCGGGACGCGCTGCTGCTCGCCGAGTTCGACCGCGAGCGCCGTCCTGACCCGGGCTTCCCCGTGGTGGACCTTGCCCGGCCCCGGCGGAGCCTGCTCCTGTTCGACCGCTACCTGCAGCCGGAGATCTACTGGCGCCGGCTGCTGCAGGGCAAGGTGTCCTGAGCCGGGACCCGGCGCAGCACGAACAGGTACGGGCGGTCCATGCCCCTGGCCTCCATGAGGCCGAGCAGCGTGTCGTCGTCGACGGCGCGGAACGCGTCCTCGACGGGCAGCGCGTCGTAGGTCATGGCGGCCGTCGTGATGCCGCGGTGCACGACGGCGCGCACCCGCGCCCGGGGCCCGCGGGTCCCGGCGAGCGGCAGGAGCGCGCGCACGGCCCGTGCGACCGGCCCACGGCGCAGCAGCGGCGCGCACCGCAGGGCGAGCCGGAGCGGCACGACCCGGGGGTCGAGGTCGACGACGACGCCGCGCGGCCCGGCGAGCAGGAGCGGGTGCGCGTCGCCGGTGGGCTCGAACCGCTTGCCGAGCCAGCCCAGCGCCTCGAGGGTGCCGTCGAGCGGGTGGCCCGTGGGCACGCCGGAGCCGCGCCAGCGCCCGGCGAGCCCGGCCGGGTCGGCGGGCGGCAGGGCGTCGAAGAACGCGAGCGCCGCGGCGAGCGAGGTGCCGCGCTCGAGCGCGGCGAGGCGGGCGCGGCGTGCCGCGGGGGCGTCGTCCGGGTCGGTCATCGGCTCCTCCGCGGCGTCGGTCACGTGGACGCGGGTGCGCCGTCGACGGTCTCGTGCCGCTTCTGGCGCGCGAACCGTGCCGGGAGGTCCGGCCCGTCCCACACCTGGATCGCGCGCCAGATCGACGCGGCGATCGGCACGGCGAGCACCGCGCCGGTGAGCCCGGCGAGCACGGTGCCCGCGGTGAGCGCGACGAGGATGACGAGCGGGTGCAGGCGCAGCGTGCGGCCCATGACGACGGGCTGCAGCAGGTCGCCCTCGAGCTGGTTCACGCCGATGACGATCGCGACGACGACGAGCGCCTCGACCGGCCCCACGGCCACGAGCGCGACGAGCGCGCACAAGACCCCCGCGAGCGTGGCCCCGACGAGCGGGATGAACGCGAGGAGGAACACGAGGACGGACAGCGGCACGACGAGCGGGACGCCGACGAGCGCGAGGCCGATGCCGATCGCGACGGCGTCGACCGCCGCGACGATCGCGGTGCCGCGCACGTAGCCGCCGAGCGTGCGGACCGTCGTGTCGCCGATGCGTCGGCCGCGCTCGTACCGGTGGCCCTCGAACGGGCGCAGGAGGAACTCCCAGATCGCGGGCCCGTCCTTGAGGAAGAAGAACAGCACGACGACCATGACGAAGAACCCGGCGACGAAGTCGACGGTCTGGGACGCCCCGGCGAGCGCCCCCGCGCCGACGGCGTCGGACTGGAGGAGGCCCACGAGGGAGTCGCGCACGGAGGCGATCTGCTCCTCGGTGATGTCGAACGGCAGGTCCTGCACGTACGTCTGGAGCTCGTCGAAGCCCTCGACGGCCTGGTCGCGCAGCGCGGGCCACTGGTTGACGACGGCCGCGACGACGAGCCAGAGCACCCCGGCGAGCACGGCGACGAGCGCGAGAAGCGCGACGACCGTCGCGAGGAACGACGGCACGCCGCGGCGCCGCAGGAGTCCGACGAGGGGCGAGATGGCCGCGGCGAGCACGAGCGCGATGAGCACGGGGATGACGATGAGGGTCAGCCGGGTGACGACGAACACGGCGACGGCCACGAGCGCGAGGACGGCGAGGACCTGCACCGAGCGCGTGCCCGCGCGGCCGAGGCCGTCGGACCACGGCGCAGGGGCACCGGCCGGGCGCGGCGCCCGGGCGGCCGGGTCGGGCGCGTCCGTCACGGGCGCCCCCGCGCCGGGCTCGGACGGCTCGGGCCCGTCGTCGGCGGTGCGCGTCCCGGCCGCGTCGTCGACCCGGTCCGCGTCGCGTCCCCCCGACTCCCCCGACCGGCGTCTGCCCAGACCCATCCCGTCTCCCTCCCGTGGCGCGTGACCGCCAGCGTGGCACGATCACGGCTCACCCGCCGGACGTCGTCGTGCCGGTGACAGGACGCCCGAGGTGAGGGGCCGCCCCGCTAGCGCTGGACGCGGTAGCGCAGGAGCACGACCGTGTCGACGATCGTGCGGGCCTCGACGAGGCGGAGGTCGACGCGGCGCGCCTCCTGCGGGAAGAACGGCAGGCCGCCCCCCACGAGCACGGGGTGGACGATCGCGCGGTACTCGTCGATCAGGTCGTGCCGGGCGGCCTCGGCGGCGAGCATCGCCCCGCCGATCGCGATCTCGCCGTCGCCGGGCTCGGCGCGCAGGCGCGCGATCTCGTCGGCGACGGTGCCCGTGGCGAGGCGGGTGTTCGTGCCCGTCACGTCCGTGAGGGTCCTGGAGAAGACGACCTTGGGCAGCGCCTTCCAGAGCTCGGCCCAGGTGCGGTCCGCCTCGTCGAACGTGGCCTGCGCCTCGGGGTCCTCCCAGTAGCTCATCGTCTCGTAGAGCCGGCGTCCGAGCAGGTGGGTCCCGGCCCCGCGGATCTCGTCCGTCCAGTACCGGAACACCTCGGGCGCCGGGTCGCTCCAGCCGATCCCACCCTCGGGGTCGGCGACGTAGCCGTCCGCCGAGACGTTCATCGAGTAGGTCACGTCGCGCATGGGTCGTCTCCTCCGATCGGGTGCACGAGGTCCTGACTCCGGGCGGACGCCGTTCTCGTCGGTCGGGACGCACCTGCCGGGGAGGCGATCAGCCGGTCACGGACAGGACGATCACGGCCACGCCGAGGACCGCGTCGAGCGCGCAGCAGAACTCCGCGAGCGTGGGCGCGACGACGCGTCGCGTCCGCAGGTGGTGGACGTCCCACGCGGCGTGCCCGAGCAGCCCTGCGCCCACGAGCAGCCCTGCCCAGGGCTGGCCGAGGGCGGCGACCGCGAGGGCGACGGCGACCGCCGCGACGAGGGCCGCGAGCTGCAGGGGCAGCCCCCACGCGGGGCGGATCTCGCCCCGGGCGAGCCCGTACACGGCGAGGACCACGACGAGCGCGACCATCGCCCACAGCGGGTCGACGCCGGGCAGGGCGTACCCGAGACCGATGAGCACGAACGTCAGGCCGAACAGCGGCCACGCCGCGGAGCGCCGGCCGAGAGCGGCGGAGCCCAGGTACACGAAGGCGGCGGCCACGAGCACGCGCGCGACCTGGTCGAGGTCGGAGACCCCGACCGCCAGGGCGACGGCGAGCGCCGCGCCGAACAGGACCCCGGCGGCGAGCGGCCAGAGCCGCAGCCGCGGGCGCCCCGCGGCCCGCCCGTCGCGGTCGCGCTCCGCCTCACGCTCGGGCTCGCGCTCGGCCTCGCGTGCGGCGTCGCGGCCGGCGGCGCTCACGACCGCTCCCGGGTCGCGAGCGCGCCGACCTCCGGGACCGGCCGGCCGGGCGGCGTGAACGCGGCGAGCGCGGTCGCGGCGATGGTCGTCGCCGCCTCCACGGGCGCGAGGCGGCCGGCCTCGATCTCGGCCGCGGCGCCGTGCATGAGGCGGTGCAGCGTGCCGACGAGCCACGTCGCGGGCAGGTCCGTGCGGAACGCGCCGTCCGCGCGCCCGCGCTCGACGAGACCCTCGACGCGCTGCATCGGCCGGGCGTGCAGCTCGCGCATCCGCTCCTCCGACAGCGCGTCGAACGCCGCGGTCACGAGCGAGCCGATCTGCACGATCGTCAGCCAGCTCTGCTCGACGAGGCGGACCAGGGCGTCGCGCGCGTCGCCCGAGAGGTCGACCTGGTCGAGCGCGGCGTCGCCCTCCTCGATCGCGCGGGCCACCACGGCGTCGACGAGCTCGGCCCGGCTCGCGAAGTGCCCGTAGAGCGTGACCCGACCGACCCCCGCGGTCCTCGCGATCTCGGCGACGCTCGCGTCCGGGTCCCGGCTCAGGCAGACGGCGGCGGCGTCGAGGATCGCCCGGACGTTGCGTCGCGCGTCGGCGCGCTTGGCCTGGTGCTGTCCCCCGTGGCTCGGCATCACGACCTCCTTTGTCGAACAGCACTGTACGAGCTCTTGTCGAACAGCACTGTACGCGTTAGCGTGCTGCACTCTCAACCCGAACACTGGTGTTCACCTTCGGAGGCGGTCATGACAGACCCGGACGTGCACGTCACCACCCCGCGCACCACCCCCGTCCCGAGACGCTGGCGGATCCTCGCGCTCCTCGGGACGGCGCAGCTCATGCTCGTCCTGGACGTCACGGTCGTGACGGTCGCGCTGCCCGTGATCGGGAACGACCTCGCGCTCGACCGTGGCGCGCTGACGTGGGTCGTCAGCGCCTACACGCTCGTCTTCGGCGGGCTCATGCTCCTCGGCGGACGGCTCGCGGACCGGTTCGGGTCCCGGCGCCTCGTCCTGACCGGGCTCGCCGTCTTCACGCTCGCGTCGCTCCTCGCCGGGCTCGCGGGCAGCCCCGGGCTCCTGCTCGCCGGGCGCGTGGCGCAGGGCGTCGGGCGCGGCCCTGCTCTCACCCGCGGCCCTGTCCGCGGTCGTCACGACGTTCGACGGCGACGAGCGCAACCGCGCCCTCGGCGTGTGGTCGGCGCTCAGCGGCGGCGGCGCCGCGATCGGCGTGCTCCTCGGCGGTCTCCTGACGGGGGGCCCGGGCTGGCCGTGGATCTTCTTCATCAACGTGCCGGTCGGCGCGGCGCTCCTCGTCGCGCTCGTGCGCCTCCTGCCCGCCGGCGTCGTCGGCGCGGACCGGCGTCGGCTCGACCTGCTCGGCGCGGCACTCGTCACGGCCGCCACCGGCGCGGTGATCTCCGCGCTCGTCGGGGCGGGTGACCGCGGCTGGACGGACGCCGCGACCCTCGTGCGGGTCGGTGTCGGCGTGCTGCTGTACGTCGCGTTCGCGCTGCGGCAGCGCACGGCCGCGGAGCCGCTCATGGACCTGCGTCTGCTCGCGCGGCGCGCCGTGCGCGCGGGCACGTTCCTCGTCCTGGTGGCGACGGCGCTCATGATCGCGGTGTTCTTCCTCGGCTCGTTCCTGCTGCAGCGCGTGCACGGCCTCGGGCCGGTGGCGACCGGCCTGCTCTTCCTGCCCGTCGCGCTCGCGACCATGGCGGGGTCGCAGCTCGCGGGCACCGTGCTCGGCCGCACGGGCGGGCGACCGCTCGCGCTCGTCGCCGCCGTCGTCGTCGCGGGCGGGCTCGCGCTCCCCGCGACCCTCGACGGCACGCTCGTCTCCGTGGTGGGCATGGCGGTCGCGGCCGCGGGGATCGGCGCGCTGTTCGTCGTCGCGTCCGCGACGGCGCTCGGCCGGGTGGCGCCGCACGAGGCGGGGATCGCGTCAGGGATCGTCAGCACGTTCCACGAGTTCGGCGCGGCGCTCGGTGCCGCCGTCGTGTCGAGCGTCGCGGCGGCCGGGGTCGCCGGCGGCGCGGCGAGCGGCATCGAGGCCGGGTTCGGGTTCGCGGCCCTCACCGCGCTCGTGGCGGGCGTGATCGCGGTCCTCCTGCTCCCGCGCCGGTGACCGGCTTCTCGTAGCGGCGGCACGGGACCACGACGACGCCCCCGGCGACCTCGGCCGCGTAGTCGAGAGGGCCGGCGTCGACCCACCCGGAGCGCTCGTAGAACCGGCGGGCGCGCGCGTTGCCCGCCACGACCGCGAGCCACGCCCGGTCGTGACCGGCGTCCGCGACGACGCTCTCGGCGCGGGCCAGGAGCGCCGCCGCCACGCCGCTCCCCCGCGCCGCGGCGTCGACGTACACCTGCTCGACCTCGGCGTCGACGACGACCACGAACCCGCGCACCGCGCCGCCCGCCTCCGCGACCCACGTGCTCGCGAGGCGGGTGCGCACGCGCGGCGGGTAGCTCGCCGCGGTCCGGTGCCGGTAGAGCTCGTCGGGCACGTGGCCCGCGTGGCCGTCGGCCCAGCCGTCGTGCCAGATGCGCGCGATCGCGTCGGCGTCGTCGAGCGACGCGCGCCGCACCCGGACGGCGGTCACGGCCGGGACGCGAAGAGGTCGAGACCCAGCGACCGCGCGAGGTGCGAGCACGCCCTCCGGCCCCGCACGGAGTTCCCCGCGTCGTCGAGGCGCGGGGAGAACGTCCCGACCGCGCCCTTGCCGGGCGAGACCATGACGATGCCCCCGGAGATGCCGCTCTTGGCGGGCACCCCCACCTCGAACAGCCACTCGCCCGACCGCTCGTACATCCCGGTCGACGTGAGGACGCTGACGGTGTCCCGCGCGATGGGCGCGTCGACGACCTGCTCGCGCGTGAGCGGGTTGACCCCGCCGTTCGCGAGCGTGGCACCCATGACGGCGAGGTCGCGCGCGTCCACGAGCAGGGAGCACTGCCGGGTGTACGCGTCGACGACGCCCAGCGCGTCACCGCTCAGCCGCCCGTGCCCCTCGAGGAGCAGCGCGAGCCCCTCGTTGCGCTGGTTCGCCTGCGACTCCGACCGGTACACCCCGTCGTCGACCTCGAGGTCGCGCCCGGCGAACCGCGACAGCCCGCGGACCAGGAAGTCCCACCGCTCCGCGCGCGACTCCCCCGGAGCGAGGCCGGTCGCCGCGATCGCGCCCGCGTTGACCATCGGGTTCATGGGGTGGCCCTCGTTGTGCTCGATCGCCAGGACCGAGTCGAACGGCACGCCCGTGTTGTCCACGCCGACGCGCTCGAGCACGGCGTCGTGGCCGATCTCCTGGCACACGAGCGCGTAGACGAACGCCTTCGAGATCGACTGGATCGTGAACCGGTGCCGGGCGTCGCCCCGCACGTGCTCGGCGCCGGCGGTGTCCACGAGCGCGACGCCGAAGAGGTCGGGGTCCGCGTCCGCGAGCGCCGGGACGTCCTCGACGACCGCGCCGTCGTCGAGGTCGCGGAACCGCTCGTAGGCGGCGTCGAGAGCCGCCTCGACGTCGTCGTGCCCGGGCAGGGACCCGGTCGAGACCGTGGTGGGGGTGTCGTGGCTCATCCTCAGCGACGGTACCGGCGGACCTGCGGCCTCGCGCGGGACCGGCGCGTGCCGTCCCCCCGGCCCTAGAAGAGCGGCCAGGGGACCGCGGGCATGTCTCCCTCCGGGTGCGGGAACCGGGCCGCGGACAGCAGCCGCTCGCAGCGTCGCGCGAGCTCCGCGACCTCGTCGGGCGTGAGCAGCCCGGCGAGGCGGCGCGCCAGGTCGCCGTCGAGGTCTGGCCCCAGGCCGGTGCGGACCCGGGCCACGCCGGCGCGCTCGTCGTCGTCGAGGCTCGCCCCGAGCCAGCCCCACAGGACCGTGCGGAGCTTGGGCTCGACGTGGAACGTGACGCCGTGGTCCACGCCGAGGCGGCGGCCGTCGGCGAGCGGCAGCACGTGCCCGCCCTTGCGGTCGGCGTTGTTCACGACGGCGTCGAACACGGCCATGCGGCGCAGCGCCGCGGAGTCCTCGTGCACCAGGGTGACGGGCCGGTCGGCGTCGTCGACGCCCTCGAGGACCGTGCGCACGCCCTCGGCCGGCACCTCGCCGGTGGGGACGACGTCCACC
Source organism: Cellulosimicrobium composti (assembly GCF_009711085.1). Classification (GTDB taxonomy): domain Bacteria; phylum Actinomycetota; class Actinomycetes; order Actinomycetales; family Cellulomonadaceae; genus Cellulosimicrobium; species Cellulosimicrobium composti. Next base: position 2,769 of record NZ_WMKA01000041.1, on the reverse strand, counting down.
GGCGACTGCGCGGCGTCGACCTCCTGCCAGAGCTGCACCATGCCGGGCCCGTGCGGCCCGTCGCGCAGCCACGTGCGCGGCACGATCCCCCAGCCGGTCGACTCCGAGACGAGGTAGGCCGCGACCTCGCGTCCCGCGAGCGTGCCGTCGGGGAAGTCCCACAGCGGCCGCTCGCCCGCGACGGGCTTGTAGACGACGGGGACGTCGCCGACGTGCGCGAGGAACGTCGCGTTGGACGCGGCGCGGATGCGGCCGACGACCTCGAGCGGCACGGCGTCGAGGTCGGCGTGCGGGACCGTCACTCCTCGTCGGGGAGCACGCACTCGTGCCCGTCGGGGTCGACGGGCAGGCCGCACCGGGGGCAGGCGGGGCGTCCGGCGCGCACGACGGCGCGCGTGCGCTGGGCGAACGCGCGCGCCGTGCCGACGGGCATCCGGACGACGAGCGCCTCCTCCGGCTCCGGCTCGTCCGCCTCCGGGTCCAGGTCGTCGTCGTCCACGAGCGGGAACGCCTCCACGACGACCTGGGCCGTGCGCGGGTCCCACGAGAGGCGCATCGAGCCCGTGCGGAACTCCTCCTCGAGCGGGAGGTCCAGCGGGTCGTCGTCGACGAGCTCGGCCGGCACGTCCGCGGGCACGCTGTACCGGTTGTCGGGCGCCTCCATCAGCTCGTCGAGGAGGCGCTGGATGGTCTCGGCCAGGACGGCGGACTGCTCCTTCTCCAGGGCGACGCTCGTCGTGCGCGTCCCCGCGCGGGCCTGGAGGTAGAAGGTGCGGGACCCCGGCATGCCGACGGTCCCCACGACGACACGGTCCGGCCAGTCGTACTCGTGCACGAGAGTGGGCATGTCCTCACTCTACGAGCGGCGCCGCCGCCCGTGGAGGGTGGTCACGGGTCGGACGTCAGGAGGGGCGTATCTCCGTCGGGTCGTCGGCCGGGGCCGGTCCGGCGCCGCCCCCGACCGGGGCGTCGCCGACCGGTGCGGCGCCGCGCAGCCACGACAGGTCTCCCGCGTCGGTGTTCACCGCGACCACCTCGGGGCGGTGCGGCCCGTACCGGACGACCGAGATCGACGCCGGGCCCACGACGATGCGCTGGAACAGGTCGAGGTGCATGCCGAGCGCGTCCGCGAGGACGGACTTGATGACGTCCCCGTGCGACACCGCCGCCCACACCGCGTCCGCCCCGAACCGCTCCGCGACCTCCGCGTCGTGGCGCCGCACGGCCTCCACGCCCCTCGCCTGCATCGCGGCCAGCGACTCACCGCCCGGGAAGACCGCCGCCGACGGCTGCGTCTGCACGACCGACCACAACGGCTCGGCGGCCAGGTCCTTCAGCGCGCGCCCCTGCCACTGCCCGTAGTCGCACTCGGTGATGCCGTGCTCGGTCGTCGTCTCCGGGACGTCCGGCTGCTGCTCGACCAGCACCTGCGCGGTCTGGCGGCACCGCTCCAGCGGGCTCGTCACGACGCGTGAGAGGGGGATGGCCGCGACACGCCTCGCAGCCCGGACCGCCTGGTCCTCGCCCGTGGCGTCGAGCCGCACCCCGCCCGCGCGGCCGGCGAGGATCCCGCCCGCGTTCGCGGTCGTGCGGCCATGACGGACGAGGAGGACGGTCGGCATGGCCCGAGCGTAGTCGCCCGTCGACGGCAGGCGCGGGCCCGCGTGGCGGGTTGCCGGACGGCGCGAGCGCGGCTGTCAGCCCGATGCCCCACCCGCGCTGCTCGTCCGCATCCCCTCGATGATCAGGTCGACGAACCGTCGCGCGTGCCGGACGGCCTCCGGGCGGTCGGCGACCGCGACGGCGCGCACGGCGGTCAGCGCCAGGAGCAGGTCGCTGCCGCCCAGGTCGGGGCGGGCGTCGGACTCGCCCCGGAGCCGCTCCGCGAGCGTCGACAGGTGCGTGCGCACCGCGCGCTGGAACGTCGTCATGAGGGGTGTCTCGCGGTTCTCGGCGAGCAACGACCCGGCGAATCCCGGCGCCGCGACCTCGAGCTCGGCCACCGCCTCGAGCGCCCGGCGCACGCCGTCCCACGGCGCGTCGACCTCGACCGCCTCGAGCAGCGCGAGGCAGTGACGCACCTCGGCGTCGAAGACGGCGTCCACGAGATCGCTCCGCGTCGCGAAGTGGCGGTACAGCGTCGCGGTGCCCACGTGCGCGCGGCGCGCGATCGCCGCCGCGGGCACGTCGAACCCCTCGGCGACGAAGAGCTCACGGGCCGCGGCGAGGAGCCGAGCGCGGTTGCGGACGACGTCCCGTCGCGACGGACCAGGCATGGCAGGTGCTCCCATCCGAGAGGATCGCGAGGCTCGGCCTCTCAGTTCACCGCGAAACGGGCGATGGTGCCCACTTTCCGTCCTAGCGTCGCCGAGACACGCACGACCACGGCACCCAAGGAGCCCTCGATGACCGACACGTCCGCAGACCTGATGAAGGCCGCCTCGTTCGCGCGATTCGGCGCACCCGACGTCCTGGACGTCGTGGAGCGGCCCCGCCCCCGGGCGGGCGCGGGCGAGGTCGTCGTCCGCGTCGACGCCACGACGGTGAACGGCGGCGAGATCGCCCAACGGCGCGGGAAGCTGCAGTGGATCGTGCGCACCGCCCTCCCCGCCTACCCCGGCGTCGACCTGGCCGGCGAGATCGTCGAGACGGGACCCGGTGTGACCACGTTCCGACTCGGCGAGCTCGTCTGGGGGACGGTCGACGAACGCGGTCCCGACGGGACGGCGGCCGAGAGGTGTTCTCACCAGGACGGATGAGGTGACCAGC
>NZ_WMKA01000040.1 GCF_009711085.1 Cellulosimicrobium composti | reverse complement strand
GTCGACGGCACCGAGGTCGACGGGGACGAGGGCCGCGAGCTCACGTCCACGATGGCCAAGGAGCGCGTCCAGCGCGGTGAGACGCAGACCTTCACCGCGTCGGGCTTCGAGCCGGGCGAGGAGGTGCAGGCGGTCATCAACTCGGAGCCGCTCGTGCTCCCCGTCGCGATCGCGGACGAGAACGGCCAGGTGAGCTGGACGTTCGTCGTGCCGGCCGACTTCGAGGCGGGCCCGCACACGGGCACCGCGACGAGCGTCGCCGAGGGTGACTCGACGGTCGCCGCGTTCGAGGTCTACCTCGTCCCGGCGACCGACGGCGGCACCGGCGGCACCGGCGGCACGGGCTCCGGCTCGGGCTCCGGCTCCGGTGGGTCGGGCGGCTCCGGCTCGCTCGCCACCACGGGCGTCGACGGCGTGGCGTACTACCTCGCCGCCGCGTTCCTGCTGGTCGCCGCGGGGGTCGGTGCGCGCTTCGGCGTCCGCCGCCTCCGCTCGACCCGCTAGCCTGTCCCTCGTCGGCGGGCACCGCGGTCCTCCGGGGCCGCGGTGCCCGCCGACGACGTTCCCCACGACGACGTGGACGTCCCCGAGAACGGTGAACCCTTGTCCGCTCCCCCTGCCACCACGATCCCGCGCTGGGTGAAGGTCGTCGCCGGCGTGCTGTCGCTCGCCGCCGCGGCACACCTCGCCGTGACGGCGCTCTGGGTCGCCCCGAGCAGCGTCGTCCCGCGGGCGGTCTCCGCCCCCCTGTCCGGCTACATGGAGCCGGTCTTCCAGCAGAACTGGTCCCTCTTCGCCCCGACCCCGATCCGCGTCGAGAACTCGCTCGAGGTCCGCTTCCTCGACGCCGACCTCGAGGCCACCGACTGGGTCGACGCCACCGCGCTCGAGCTGACGACGCTCACGCACCACGTCCTGCCGTCGCGCGCCGGCCGCCCGACGCGCGCGCTCGTGACCGACGCGCGCGCCCAGCTCACGCGGCTCTCGCCCGAGGAGCTCGCCGTGCTCGGTGGGCACTACCACCACGACGCCTGGCCCCGCCTGCGCGAGGCGCTGCTCGCCGTCGACGGACCGTCGTCCGCGGCGCGCATCGACCGGGTCCTCACGTACGACAAGGTCATGGCGGCATACGCGACCGAGCTCGCGCGAGCGACCGAGACCGCCGTCGAGCCGGCCTACGTGCAGTTCCGCATCGTGCGCCAGCCGGCGCGCCCGTTCGCCGACCGCGGCGGCGAGCTGCCGGAGCCGACGGTCCTGACGTTCGGCCGTCGCCCGATGTACGAGTTCTCGGGTCAGGACTCGGAGTCCTTCACGGCCGCCGTCGAGAGGTTCCGCTCGTGAGCGCGCCGACCACCGCCCGCGCGGTGACCTTCCTCCGCGGCCGCTCCGACGCCGCCCTCCACTGGGTCGCCGACGCGCGGCGCGCGACGTACGGCACCGCGCTCGTGCGGATCGCGTTCGGGGCGGGCGCCGTCGTCTTCCTCCTGGCGAACGCCGCCGACCGCGACTACCTGTGGGGGCGGGCCGCCCGGTGGGCGGCCCCGCTGGCTGACGACGGCGGCTTCAGCGGACCGTTCGCCCTGTACTCGGGCGGCCTGGACGGCACGACCCTCACGCTCGCGTACGCGGCGCTGCTCGTGACGGCCGTGCTGTTCACGCTCGGCTGGCACACCCGGTGGGTCGCCCCGCTCCTGCTCGTGCAGTGGGTGAGCCTCCTCGAGTCGAACCCGCTCGTGGGCGACCAGAGCGACAACATCTTCCGGATCCTGCTGCTCTACCTGTGCTTCGCGGACCTGTCCGGTCGCTGGTCGCTCGACGCCCGCAGGCGTCGCCGGCTCGTCGCCCGGTACGGGGCTCCGCGACCCCTGGGCCGCCTCGGCACCGCGGGACTCAACGCGACGCTCGACCAGCTCGGCACGCTCGTGCACAACCTCGCGGTCGTCACGGCCTGCGCGCAGATCTGCCTCGTCTACGTCGCGTCGGGCCTCTACAAGGCGCAGGGCGCCCGGTGGCAGGACGGCACCGCGATCTACTACCCCATGCAGCTCAGCCACTACCGCCCGTGGCCGGCGCTGAACGACCTCCTCGCGCAGAGCACCGTCATGGTCGCGCTCGCGACGTGGTTCTCCGTCCTCGTCCAGCTCCTCTTCCCGGTCCTGCTCCTGTGGCGGTGGACGCGGGTCGCCGCGATCGGCGGCGTGCTCGCCATGCACGCGGGCATCGCCGTCGTCATGGGGCTGCCGTTCTTCTCGCTGTTCATGATGGCGGGCGACTGCCTGTTCGTCCGTGACGCGACGTTCGCGCGCGGCGAGGCGTGGGTGCGGTCGAGGCTGCGGCGCGGGGACGCGTCCGGCACCGCCGACGACGCACCTCCCGCGCCGTTCCGGGCGCGGCGCCCTCAGGGCGCGGTCGCGCGGCGCTGACCCGAGCACGACGGCGCCCCACCGGCAGGACCGGTGGGGCGCCGTCGTACGTCCGGGGAGGGTCAGCCGACCCGGTGCAGCCAGCGGACGGGTGCGCCCGCCCCCGCGTAGCGGAAGGGCTCGAGCTCGTCGTCCCACGCCTTGCCCAGCGCGAGGTGCAGGGCGTCGCGCATCGCCCACGGCTCGCTCACCTGCTCGAGCGCGGCGCGGATGCGGTCCTCGGGGACCACGATGTTGCCGTGCACGTCCGTCTGGGCGTAGAAGATGCCGAGGTCCGGCGTGTGCGACCAGCGACCGCCGTCGACCCCGTGGCTGGGCTCCTCGGTCACCTCGTAGCGCAGGTGCGACCAGCCGCGCAGCGCCGACGCGAGGCGCGCGCCCGTGCCCTGCGGCCCCTGCCACGAGTACTCGGCCCGGTAGAGGCCGCGCGCGGCGGGCTGCTCGGTCCAGTCGAGCGACACGCGCACGCCGAGGACGTTGCCCGCGGCCCACTCCATGTGCGGGCACAGAGCACGCGGTGCTGAGTGCACGTAAAGAACACCGCGGGTGATGGCACCGGCCATGTCTGCCTCCCTAGGTCGAGGTTGCGTCTTCCCCAACGTCCTCACCGAGGGTGGTGTCACAGCACGTCACAGGTACGTCGCGGCGTGTCTCGTGCCCATCTTGCACGACATCGCGCGTTCGCGCGAGAGATCTGCCGGGCGTGCCCGGCGGCGCTCAGGGAGCGGTCGTCACAGGTGCTCGCGCAGCTCGCGCATCGCCTTCTTGCGCACGGCGCGGTCGAGACGGTCGAGGTAGAGCATCCCGTCCAGGTGGTCGCACTCGTGCTGGAGGCACCGGGCCATGAGCTCGGTCCCCTCGACGACGACCTCGTTGCCGTCGAGGTCCGTGCCCACGACGCGCGCGTACCAGGCGCGCCGCGTCGGGTACCAGAGGTTCGGGACGGACAGGCAGCCCTCGTCGCCGTCCTGGTAGTCGTCGGAGAGCTCGACGATGCGCGGGTTGAGCACGTACCCGATCTCGTCGTCGATGTTCCAGGAGAAGGCCCGGAGGTTGACGCCGATCTGGTTGGCGGCGAGCCCGGCGCGTCCCTCGTGGTCGACGGTCTCGACGAGGTCGGCGACGAGCGAGCGCACGCGGTCGTCGATCGTGGTGATCTCGTCGCAGGGGGTGCGGAGCACGGGGTCCGGGATGGTCCGGATCTCTCTCATCGCCATGGTGCACATTCTTCCATGCGCACGACGGCGGACGGCCGGCATCCCCCGGCGGTGCGTGGGGCCCGCGTCACATGCGCGCGTAGCGGGCCCGGGCGAACGAGTAGACGCCGTACGCGGCGAAGCCGAGCCCGACGGCGACGACGAGCACCGCCCCGAACGGCTGCGCGGCGAGCGTCGCGAACGCGGCGTCGAGACCGCCCGCCTGCTCGGGGTCGTGCTGCACGGCGGCGACGACGAACAGCGCGCCGAGCACGCCGAGGGCGACACCCTTCGCGATGTAGCCGACCCGGCCGAGCGTGACGACGGCACGACCGACGTGACCGCTCGTGCCGCCCTGGAGGTCCTCGAGGAACTTCTTCCGCCAGCCCTTGACCACGTGGTAGACGCCGCCCGCGACGATCCCGAGGCCCACGGCTCCGACGAGGAGCGTGCCGCCGGGCTTCTCCATGAGCGTCGCGGTGAAGCTCGACTCCTGGCCGGAACCTCCCGCGGCCCCGGTGACGACCTGGACGGCGAGGACGCCGAGCGCGAGGTAGAGCACGGCCTTGCCCGCCGCCTTGAGCCGGTCCGACGTCTCGGCGCCGCCGCTGGACGCGACGGTGAGCTGCCAGAGGCCGAGCGCGGCGAACGCGACGACCGCGAACCAGAGGAGCGCGGTGCCGCCCGGGGTCTGGGCGATCGCGGTGAGCGCGCCCGTCTGGTCCGCCTGCTCGCTCGACGCCGAGCCCGTCGCCACCTGCACGGCGAGGATCCCGACGACGACGTGCAGCAGCCCGCTCACGGCGTACCCGCCGCGGGCCAGGAGCTCGAGCGTCCTGCTGCTCCGCGCGCCCTGTGCCGCCGCCTTGCCCGTCGAGCCGATGCTCTGTGCCACGGGAACCTCCTCGATCGTCGCCGGACGCGGCCCCCGCGCGCCGCCGGCCACTCCCACCGGCGCGGACACGCTGCCAGACCTCGGAGCCGCTCGCACGCCGGGCGGCGCTCTGCGAGCGTGCTGATCACGATTTGGTAACGTCGATCGAATGCCCCTGCAGAAACCACGCCTCGCGGTGCTCGACGGACTTCGGTTCGCCGCGGCCTCGGCCGTGCTCGTGTACCACTTCGTCGCCGTGAACCACCACGCCTGGGGCGAGCGGACGAGCGAGTCGCTGCCCGGCGTCCAGGGCGTCACCGCCTACGGCTCGTTCGGCGTCCAGCTCTTCTTCGTCGTCTCCGGGTTCGTCATCCTCATGACCGCGTGGGGCCGGGACGTCCGGGCGTTCGTGGCGTCGCGCGCCGGGCGGCTCTTCCCCGCCTACTGGGCGTCGGTCCTGCTCACGCTCGCGCTGCTCGTCCTCGTGGTCCCGGGGCGGCGCGACGTCGACCTCCCGCAGGCGGCCGCCAACCTCACCATGGTCCAGCGCGCGTTCGGGATCCCGGACCTCGAGGCCGTGTACTGGACGCTCTGGTCCGAGCTGCGGTTCTACGTGCTCGCCGGGGTGCTCGTCGCCGTCGGCCTCACCCGCGCGCGCGTCGTCGCGTTCGTCGTGCTGTGGCCCGTCGCGGGCGCGATCGCCACGCAGACGGGATCCGAGCTGCTCGCGACCGTGCTCGTCGCTCCCGACGCCCCGCTCTTCGCCGGCGGCATGGCGCTCTACCTCCTCACGCGCGACCGCCGCTCCCCCGTGCTCTGGCTCGCGCTCGCGCTCGACGTCGTCCTCGCCGCCGCGGTCTCCGGGCGGATCCAGGCCGCGCGCATCGAGAACAGCACGGACGTCGTCGTCTCCCCCGCGACGTGGTGGGTCGCGATCGTCCTGTGCTTCGCCGTCGTCGCGGTCGCGACGCTCACGCCGCTCGCCCGGGTGTCGTGGGGCTGGCTCACGGCGCTCGGCGCGCTCACGTACCCGCTCTACCTCGTGCACTCGTCGTGGGGACGGTGGGTCATCGAGTCCGTCCACCCGTACCTCTCGCGGGCCGCGACGCTCGCGGTCGCGGCCGCGGTCTGCGTGCTGCTCGCCTGGGTGGTGCACCGCGCCGTCGAGCGGCCGCTCGGTCCGCGGCTGCGCCGCGCGCTCGACCGGGACCTGCGCCGGGACGCGCGGGAGCCGGACCGCCGCGCGGCGGCGCCTCACGACGAGGCGGTCCCCGCGAGGTAGTCGCGCAGCACGACCGCCTGGTTGTGCTCGGTGTCCCGCGCCCCGAACAGCAGCGTGACGACCGGGTGCTGCGCGACGACGTCGCGCAGCCGGGCGACCGCGTCGCCGTTCGCGTCGAGCTCGGCCCGGTAGCGCTCGACGAACTCGTCGAAGAGCCGCTCCTCGTGGTGGAACCACTGCCGCAGCTCGGTCGACGGCGCGACGTCCTTGAGCCACAGGTCCACGTGCGCGCGCTCCTTGCTCACGCCGCGGGGCCAGAGCCGGTCGACGAGCACCCGGAACCCGTCGCCGTCGTCGGCGGGCTCGTGCACGCGCTTGGTCCGTACCGTCATGAGGCCATGACACCGCGCGCCCCGGCGGACCGCATCCGCACCGTCCCGGTGCCCCGTGCAGGACTTGAACCCGCGACCGAGAGATTATGAGTCTCCTGCTCTGACCAGCTGAGCTAACGGGGCGCGCGGGCAGCATACCGGCCCCGCCCGGCGTGCGGACCGGGAGCGGCTACGGTGGGCACGTGTCCTGGTTCCGCCGCCCCTCGCTCCCCGACCCCGTCCGGCGTGCGCTCGGCGTGCCGGCCCACGACCGCGTGCTCGCGTCGGCCGAGCTGACCGACGGCTCGTGGGCGGTCGCGACGCGCGCCGAGCTCCTCACGAGCGACGCCGCGGGCGGGTCCGTCGTGCGCCGCCCGTGGTCCGACGTGGACCGCGCGGGCTACGCACCCGAGACGGCCACGATCACGGTCACGTGGGTCGACGGCACGCCGCCGCTCGCCCTGCGCCTCGCCGACCCGCGGCGCACGACGCTCGCGCAGACGCTGCGCGAGCGCGTGCAGTCGTCGGTCGTGCTCTCCGAGACCGTGACGTTCGCCGCAGGGCTCACGGCGCGCGTCGCGGTGCGCCGTGACGGCGAGGGCGCGCTCTTCTCGCAGGTCGTCGCGGACCCGGGGCTCGACCTCACGGACCCCGAGGTGACGGACCGGGTGGACGCCGCCGAGGGCCGGGTCCGGTCGGCGTCCGGACTACCCCTCTGAGCCTGCTAGAGTTTTCCCCGGCCGCCACGGTGAACGCCGTGACAGCCGCTCGATCCCGCGTAGCTCAGCTGGCAGAGCATCCGACTGTTAATCGGACGGTCGTAGGTTCAAGTCCTACCGCGGGAGCCTCAGCACCGGCCCCGGCCCGCACCAGCGGTCCGGGGCCGAGTCGTCTCCCGGCCCGTATTCCCGGCCCGCCTCGCCCGCCCGGGAATACCTGACGGTTGCCCGAGGCTTTCGTAGGTCGTGACCACGACGCCAGCCGCCGCGATCGGCCTGCGCTCCGAGCGCGGGCCCGTCCTGCTCGCCCTCATGCTGTCCACCGCGCTCGTCGCGCTCGACGCCACGATCATCGCGACCGCGTCCGCCACGATCGCCCGCGAGCTCGGCGGGTTCGCCCAGCTTCCCTGGCTGTTCTCGAGCTATCTGCTCGCGCAGGCGGTCGGCACCCCGGTCTTCGGCCGGCTGTCCGACGTCCTGGGTCGCAAGCGCCTCATGCTCGCCGGGGTCGCCCTGTTCTTCCTCGGGTCGGTGCTGTGCGGGTTCGCGTGGTCGATGTCGGCGCTCGTCGCGGGACGCGTGCTCCAGGGGCTCGGCGCGGGCGCGGTCATGCCGGTGTCGCAGACCGTCGCCGCCGACATCTACACGCTCGAGGAGCGCGCGAAGGCGCAGGGCTACCTCGCGTCGGTGTGGGCGATCTCGTCCGTCGTCGGCCCGACGCTCGGCGGCGTGTTCTCCGAGTTCGTGAGCTGGCGCTGGATCTTCTTCGTCAACGTGCCGCTGTGCGGCCTCGCCGCGTGGATGCTGCTGCGCCGGTACCACGAGACGCCGCGCGAGGGGGCGCGCGAGCCGATCGACTACCTCGGCGCCGTGCTCCTCACGAGCGGCAGCACGCTCCTGCTGCTCGGCCTGCTCGAGGGCGGGTCCTCGTGGGCGTGGGCCTCCCCCGCGTCGGTCGGCGTCCTCGGGGCCGCGGTCGTGCTGCTCGGCGTCTTCGCCGCGCACGCGCGCCGCACGCGCTACACCGTCGTCGACCTCGCCATCCTGCGCCGCCGCGTGGTCGGCGTCTCGACGGCGATCTCGCTGCTCGTCGGCGTCATCGTCCTCGCCCTGTCCACGTACGTGCCGATCTACGCGCAGGGCGTCCTCGGCGTCGGCCCGCTCGTCGCCGGGTTCGCGCTCGCCGCGATGACCGTCGGGTGGCCGATCTCCGCCTCGAACGCCGGCCGGCTCTACCTGCGGGTCGGGTTCCGTTGGACGGCCGTCGTCGGCTCCGCGCTCGTGCTCACGGGCACGGCCCTCACCCTGCTGCTCGGAGCGACCTCCCCGGTCGTCGCGATCGCCGCGACCACGTTCGTCGTCGGCGTCGGCATGGGCCTCACCGCCGTCCCGACCCTCATCGCCGCCCAGTCGTCGGCAGCGTTCACCGAGCGCGGCGCCGTGACGGGCACCAACATGTTCGCGCGGTCGCTCGGCTCGGCCGTGGGCGTCGCGGTGTGCGGGGCGATCGTCAACGCGCGCACGACGCTCGGCGCGGACGGCACGCCCGAGGGCCCGGGCCTCATGTCGGCGATCCACGTCGTCTTCCTCGTGCTCGCCGCGAGCGCCGCCGTCCTCGTCGCCCTCGCAGCGCTCATGCCCGCCGACAGGCAGGCCGCGCGCGACCGCCGCGCCGCCCACGCCGCACGCACGGCGGACGCCGTCGCCTGAGCCGCGGGGCCGCTCGCGTCAGGCGATCTCGCCCTCGCGCAGCGTGCGCCGCTCCGCCTCGAGCGCGAGCAGCGCCGCGAACGCCTCCTGGTACGCGGCGAGGTCGGCCGCGGGGTCCAGGCGCTGGAGCCTGCTCTTCGCGTCGGCCACGCGCCGCGTGAGCCCGAGGTCCACGAGGCCCCGCACGACGCCCGCGACGTAGCCCCCGACGACGTCCTCCCGGTCCTCGGGCAGGGGCGCGACCGCGAGCTCGGTGACGAGGGCGCGCACGGGCTCCGCGGCCTGCTCGACGACGGCCTCGACCCAGTGGCCCGGTCCGAGCCGCACGCCCTCGCGCACGCCGCCGGCCGCGCGGATCGCGGCGTGCACGGCGCGCCACGCGGGGACGGCGAACGCGTCCTCGCCCAGGTCGTCGAACATCGCCGGGACGTGCTGGGGGTACTGCAGGACGCCCACGAGCGCGAGCCGCTCGCGACGCGCGACCGGGTCGCGCGGGTCCGGGGCGGGCAGGGCGGGCACCGTCGGCTCGGCCTCGGCCGCGTCGGGGCGCGCGTCGTCGCTGCGCGCGGAGCGCACCGGGCCCGGGGTGCCGCGGCGCGCGGCGGACGCGACCTCGCGGCGCACGTCCTCGGTGTCGATGCCGATCCAGCGGGCGAGCGAGCGCGCGTACCCGAGCTGCATGGACCGGTCGCGGATCCCCGCGACGAGCGGCGCCGCCGCGCGCAGGGCGCCCACGCGCCCCTCGACCGTGTCGAGGTCGAACGACTCGAGCGTGGTGCGGATGACGAACTCGAAGAGGGGCTGGCGCCCGTCGACGAGCGCGCGCACCGCGTCCGGCCCGCGCGACATGCGCAGCTCGCACGGGTCCATCCCGCTCGGCTCGACCGCGACGAAGGTCTGCGCGTGGAAGCGCTGGTCCTCGCCGAACGCGCGCACGGCCGCCTTCTGCCCGGCGGCGTCGCCGTCGAACGTGAAGATCACCTCGCCGCCGAGGGACGCGCCGGAGGCGAGCTGGAGCCCGCCGCCCGCGGTCGTGTCGCCGAGGAGGCGGCGGACGATGCGCGCGTGGTCGGCGCCGAACGCCGTACCGCACGTCGCGACGGCGGTCGTCACGCCCGACAGGTGCGCCGCCATGACGTCGGTGTACCCCTCGACCACGACGACGCGCTTCTGCTTGGCGATCTCGCGCTTGGCGAGGTCGATGCCGTACAGCACGTGCGACTTCTTGTAGAGCGACGTCTCCGGGGTGTTGAGGTACTTGGGGCCCTGGTCCTCGTCGTACAGGCGCCGCGCGCCGAAGCCCACGATCTCGCCCGTGACGTCGCGGATGGGCCACATGAGGCGGCCGCGGAACCGGTCGTAGATGCCGCGCTGGCCCTGGCTCACGAGACCGGACGCGACGAGCTCGGCCTGCGTGAAGCCGCGGCCCTGCAGGTGGCGCTGGAGGTTGTCCCACCCCGTCGGCGCGTACCCGACGCCGAAGTGCTCGGCGTCGCCGCGCCCGAAGCTGCGCTCGGCGAGGAACGCGCGCGCGGCCTGGGCGCCCGGGGCGAAGAGCTGCTCGGCGAAGTACTGCGCCGCGACGCGGTGGGCCTCGAGCAGCCGCTGGCGCCGCCCGGGCTCCTCGCGCGGGCGCTGCGGGCCGCCGGAGTCCTCGTAGCGGAGCTGGATCCCGACGCGGTCGGCGAGGTACTCGACGGCCTCGACGAACGTGAGCCCGTCGATCTTCTGGACGAACGAGATGACGTCGCCGCCCTCGCCGCACCCGAAGCAGTGCCAGCGCCCGACGCCGGGGCGCACGTGGAACGACGGCGAGCGCTCGTCGTGGAACGGGCACAGGCCCTTGAGCGATCCGACGCCCGCCGTCTTGAGCGTGACGTGCGCGGAGACGATCTCGTCGATCCGTGCGCGGTCGCGGACGGCTTCCACGTCCTCGCGTCGGATCAGGCCTGCCACGAGGCGAGTCTATGCGCCGCGGACGGACGTCGGGGGCGGCCCGGGCGCGGGATCGGCCACCCGGCCGCGGACCCGACGAGCGCGGCGCGCGACGCGGCGCACCGGCGCGCGTAGGCGCCGGGCGTCGAGCCCGTCGCGCGTGCGAAGTCCGTGCCGAGGTGGGCCTGGTCGTAGTAGCCGACGGCCGTCGCGAGCGCCGCGAGGTCCTGGTCCGGGTCGGCCGCGAGGAGGTCGGCCGCGAGGTGCACGCGATGGCGCTGCAGGACCCACTTGGGGCTCACGCCCAGGTACGTCGCGAACAGGCGCTGGAGCGACCGCGGCGACGTGCCCACGACGGCGGCGAGGTCCGCGACGCCCGCGCCGGGCCCGAGGTCGCCGCGCACGAGCGCCGCGAGCACGCGCGCCACGCGGTCGAGGTCCTGCGTCGAGCGCGACGTCCGGGCTCGGGCGGCCCGCGCGCGCAGGAGCGGCTCCACCGTGCGCGCCGCGTCCTCGTCACTGCCGGCGACCGCGAGGGCGAGCGCCGCCGCCCCGGTGCGCGCCGCCGTCGGGCCGAGGAACGTGGCCGCGGGCACGCGGACGCCGGGACGGACCGCGTCCGGGTGCCCGAGCAGGACCCGGAACGCGCCGGGTCGCAGCTTGGTCCCGACGACGGCCCCCGACCCGGTGAGCGTGCGCTCGAACAGGCCGGGCGGGACGCCGTGGGCCGCGTACCCGGACTCCTCCGCGACGACGTTGGCGACGGGGTGCGGCACGAGCACCTGCGTGAACGACGTCCCGGGCGGCAGGTCCCAGCGCACGACCCAGTGCCGCTCGACGAGGTCCGCGAGGTCCGGCGCGGGTGCGACCCGCACGAGCTCGAACCCTGCCCGCGCCGCGGCCGGGTCGACGAGGCCGCGCACGGACGTCGTCGGGCCGTGCGTGCGCGAGGCCTCGGGCGGGCCGTCGTCGAACACCTGTCGCATTCCTCCAAGACTGGCACGACCCGCCGACACGAGCATGGGAGTCACGGCCCGCCACCGCGGGCGACCACGACGAGGAGGACACCATGGAGATGTCGGCACTGCACCCCAACGTCACGGTGAGCGGCGCGCGCGAGGCGATCGCCTTCTACGAGGCGGCGCTCGGGGCCGAGGTGGTCGACACCATCACGGCGGGCGACGTCGTGATCCACTCCGACCTGCGGCTCGTCTCCGCGGCGGGGACGAGCACGTTCACGGTCGCGGAGGCGTTCCCGCCGGACTCGGCCGCGCCGGAGCCCGGCGCGCCGACGCACGCGTCGTTCACCGTGCCGGTCGAGGACACCGACGCCGCGTACGCGCGGGCGCTCGCGGCCGGCGCGTCGAGCCTCGCGGAGCCGTCGGACTGGTTCGAGGGGTTCCGCCAGGCCGCGGTCCGCGACCCGTTCGGGCACCGCTGGTACTTCGCGACGGTCGCGGACTCCGTGACCGCGCAGGACGTGCAGCGCGCGAGCGACGCCTGGGTCGCCGAGCGCGGCTGACCGGGGACCGGGCCGTGCGCCCGTCCGCTCAGGCGGGCGGGCGCACGAGGCGCGCGTGGAGCTGCATCGCCGAGACGTCGGTGAGCGACGCGACCTGGTCCACCACGACGCGCAGGCGCGCCGCGTCGTCGGCCGCCGCCTCCCAGTCCGCCGCGAACGTCGGCTCGAGCGCGACGGGGGCCCGGTCGGAGAGCACCTCCACGAGGTCGGCGATCACCTCGCGCTGGCGCTGGTAGAGCGGCTCCTGCTCGCGGGGCGCCATGACGTACGCGACGGCGACGCCCTTGAGCACGAGGATCTCCGCGACCGTCTCGTCCGGTACGACGAGCCGCGCGGCGTACCGCGTGAGGGGACCGTCGCCGTACAGGGCCCGCGTCGCGTCCTGCGCGGCGCCCGTGAACCGCCCGATGAGCTGGCTCGTCGCGTCCTTGAGCGCGGCGAGCGCGCGCCGCGACCCGTCGAACCCCGTGACGAGGTGACCGGTCCCCTGGAGGCGGGTGATCCCGGCGTCGAGCTCCGCCTCGTCGTACGCGGTGCCGTACCAGGAGTGCACGGCCCGCACGACGCGCGCCCGCTCCTCGGGGTCGTCGAGGACGGCGAGCTCGATGCGGCCGCCCACCACCGCGTCCTCGACGTCGTGCACCGAGTACGACACGTCGTCCGCGAGGTCCATGACCTGCGCCTCGAGGCACTTGACCTGGCTGGGCGCGCCCGCGCGCAGCCAGTCGAAGACAGGGCGGTCGTCCTCGTAGACGCCGAACTTGTGCGTCGGCCGCCCGTCGGCGCGCAGCGGCGCCTCGCCCGCGCCCCACGGGTACTTGACGCTCGCGTCGAGGCTCGCGCGCGTGAGGTTGAGCCCGTACGAGCGGCCGTCGCCGTCGACGACCTTGGGCTCCAGCCGCGTGAGGAGCCGCAGCGTCTGCGCGTTGCCCTCGAACCCCCCGATGTCCACCGCGAGGTCCGCGAGCGCGCGCTCGCCGTTGTGGCCGAACGGGGGGTGCCCGAGGTCGTGCGCGAGGCACGCGGTGTCGACGACGTCCGGGTCGCACCCGAGCGCCTTGCCGATCTCGCGACCCACCTGCGCGACCTCGAGCGTGTGCGTGAGGCGCGTGCGCACGAAGTCGTCGCTGCCCGGCCCGAGCACCTGCGTCTTGGCGCCGAGTCGGCGCAGCGCGGACGAGTGCACGATGCGCGCCCGGTCGCGCTCGAACGGCGTCCGGGCGCGCGACTTCGGCGACTCCACGAACCACCGCTCGGTGTCGGCGTCCGAGTACGACGCCGTCCCCTCCTCGCCGCGCGCCGGGCGCGGCCCGGTCCCGACGACCGCGGGGTCGAACGCCTCCTGCTCGAACGTCTGCACGGGCCCCAGCGTAACGAGGCCGGTCAGGTCGCGGCGGGAGCCTCGTCGAGCGGGAGGCCGCGGTACACGCCGGTGCGCAGCTCGCGCGCCCACGCGTCCGCGGCGGGCATGCCGACGTCGTACGCCACGGCGATCTCCGCCTCGGCGTCGTAGGGCACGCGCACGTGCTGGACCGCGAACGGCGCCGGGTCGGGCGATCCGGGCACGCCCTCGAGGACCGCGTACACGGGCACGGGCTCGTCGAGCGGGTTGCCGACGCTCCCGGTGTTGACGAGGGTGCGGCCGCGGCGGGTCTCGACGTAGGCGTCGTGGACGTCGCCGTACACCACGACGGTCGGCTCGGGTCCGGGGCCCGTGAGGTCGGTCGCGGCGAACATGCCCGCGAGCTCGGCGGGCGTGTGGTCGAGGTGCACCTTGGTGTGCACCGACGCGGCCGAGGCGTGGAACAGGCGCACGCGCCGCCCGCTGAGGAGCAGGTCGTGGCTGAGCGGGAGGGTGCGGAACCAGTCGCGCTGGTCGGGGCGCAGCTCGTCGCGCCACCACACGTGCTCGGGCGGGCCGTCGTCGGGCGTCGCGGGCAGGAAGTCCTCCCAGTTGCCGCGCACCGTCACCGCGCACAGCTCGCGGCACCGGTCGACGACCGCGCTCCCCCGCGGGCCCTTGCCGACCATGTCGCCGAGGCAGACGAACGTCGTCACGCCGCGCGAGCGGGCGTCGGCGACGACCGCGTCGAGGGCCGAGAGGTTGCCGTGGACGTCCGAGAGGATCGCGAGTCGCTCGACGGTCACGCGGCCGATCCTGTCACACCGCGCGAGGGGTCGTGCCGGACGGCATGCGAGCCGTCGCGGGCGTAGCCTCCCGCCACGGGTGCACCGCACGCGCTCGAGCTCCGGGCCGTCACCGTCGACGGCGTGGTCGAGGTCGTCCCGTACGTCGACGGCCGCTCGCTCGTGGACCTCGTGGGCCGGTTCGAGCGGTCGCGCGGGTACTCCCCCGCGGGCGCGTACGGCGGGCTCGTCCCCGCGTACTTCCGCTACGGCGACGCCGCGCACCAGTGGTACGGGCGCGGGCGGACGCCCGCGGGCGGGCACGCGTGGGTGCTCGCGTGCGACTGCCACGAGGCGGCGTGCTGGCCGTTCGAGGTGACGGTCGACGCCGGCGCGACGACCGTCGCGTGGCGCGACCTCACGCAGCCCTTCCGCCCCGAGTGGGACTACTCGGGGCTCGGTGCGTTCACGTTCGACCGCGCGCAGTACGACGAGGCGGTGCGCCGGGTCGCGCACCTGTTCTCCTGACCCGCAGCGTCCCGGCGCCCACGGGCACGGTCAGGGCAGCCGCCACACCCCGACGGCCGGGCCGTCGCCCGCGAGCCGCGCGCCGCCGTCGTGCGGGGCGAGGTCGAGCGTGCCGTGCAGCCGCTCCGCCTCCCCGCGCCCGACGAGCGCGGGGTGCAGCACCACGCCGTCCCACGGGGCGCGGGCGACCGCGACGAGCACCCTCTCGTCGGGCGTCTCCCGGAGGTAGACGAGGGCGTCGTCGTCGACGTGCACCCAGCGCATCCCGCCGCGGCGCAGCGCGGCCGAGCCGCGCCGCACCGCGATCAACGCCCGGTACAGGTCGAACGTCGCGCCGTCCCAGCGCCCGGGGCCCCCGCCCGTCGCGCTCGCGTCGTCCCACGGCATCGTCGCGCGCGCGTGCTCGCCGTTGAGGCCCGTGAGGCCCACCTCGTCGCCCGCGAAGATCACCGGGGTGCCCGGGTAGGTGAGCAGCAGCGTCGCGGCGACCTCGACCATCGCGCGCGACCCGACGATCGAGCGCAGGCGCGGGGTGTCGTGCGAGCCGAGCATGTTCCACTGCGACGCGGTGACCCGCCACGGCAGCACGGCGTCGAACTCGCGCATCGTCTCGACGACGGCGCGCCCGCCGCGCCGGGGCGTGCGGACCGGCAGGCCGAGGTACGGCACGGCCGAGCCCTCGGGCGACAGCCACGTCCAGGCCGGGCGCGTGAACGCCGAGTAGTTCATGTTCGCGTGCCAGCCGTCGCCCGCGAGGTCGCCCGACGCGTCGTGGAAGTGCTCCGCGACGAGCGCCGCGTCCGGGTTCACGCCGCGCATCGTCGCGCGCAGGCGCCGCGCGATGTCGTGCGTCCGGTCCTCGGCGCCGTGGCGCCCCGTCATGTTCGCGACGTCGATGCGCCAGCCGTCGAGACCGAACGGCTCGCGCAGGTAGCGCCCGACGACAGAGCCCGGCCCGTCGATCATGCGCGCCCCGAGCTCGGCCGAGCCGTAGGACAGCTTCGGCAGCGACGCGTGCTCGAGCCAGCCCACGTACCCGGGCTCGCCGTCAGCCCAGTAGTAGAAGTCGCGCTCCGGCGCGCCCGGGTCCGCGAGCGCCCGCGCGAACCACTCGTGGCCCGCGCCCGTGTGGTTCGTCGTGAGGTCGCCCAGGACGCGCAGCCCGCGCGCGTGCGCGGCGCGGATCAGCGACGCGTACGCCGCGTCGCCCCCGAGCAGCGGGTCGACGCGGTCGAACGTGCTCGCGTCGTAGCGGTGGTTGGACCTCCCCGGGAAGACCGGCGTGGTGTAGAGGGTCGTGACGCCGAGCGCGAGAAGGTGGTCGAGCCGCTCCTCGATCCCGGCGAGGTCGCCCCCGTAGTACTGCGTGCCGACGTCGGGGCCCGCGCCGTGCGGCTCGTCGTCCCACGCCGCGGGGACGGCCCACTCCGGGAGCGGGCGCCCGTCGGCCCCGGCCGAGCGCGCGAACCGGTCCGGGAAGACCTGGTAGACGACGCCGTCGCGCATCCACGCGGGCGCGCCGTCGTGCACGGTGAGCCGGAAGTCGGCCGCGTCGGGCACGTCGCGGTCCCACGTGCCGCGTCCGTTGAGCCAGCGGTACCCGGCGTCGCCCTCGTCGAGGAAGAACCGGTAGGACGTCACCGGGTTGTGCACGAGCACCTCGGCGACGTACCAGTCCTCGTGCTCGTCCGACCGGTCGAGACGTGCGGGCGCGAGCCGGGGCTCGCCGTCGCGCACGGTGCGCAGCCAGACGTCGCGCACGCCGGCCGCGCGCGGCACGCGCACGCGGACCGGGACGGTGTCCCCGAGGGCGGGCACGCCCTCGGGGACGTACAGCGCGGACCCGTCGTGGTGCGGGGCGGGGGCGACGACGTCGCGCACGGTCAGCCCTTCACGGACCCGGCGGTGAGCCCGCCGACGATGTACTTCTGCAGGTAGAGGAAGAGCGCGAGCACGGGCAGCGCGGAGATCACGGCGCCGGCCGTGAAGAGGCCCCAGTTCGCCTCCTTGAGGGAGGACACCCATCCGTACAGCCCCACGGCGAGGGTCCAGTTGCGCTCGGAGGACAGGACGATGCGCGCGATGATGAACTCGCCGAACGTGCTGATGAACGACAGCAGCGCGACGACCGCGAGGATCGGCGCCACGAGGCGCAGGATGATCGTCCAGTAGATCTGGGCGTGCGTCGCGCCGTCGATCTTGGCGGCCTCGTCGAGCTCGCGCGGGACCGTGTTGAAGAACCCGTACATGAGGAACGTGTTCACGCCGAGCGCCCCGCCGAGGTAGACCGCGATGAGCGCGAGCTTGCTGTTCAGCCCGAGGACCGGCACGACGTTGCCCAGCCCGATGAGCAGCAGGAAGATCGCGACGAACGCGAGCATCTGGGGGAACATCTGCACGATGAGCAGCGACGTGAGCCCGACCCGCCGGCCGGCGAACCGGAAGCGCGAGAACGCGTACGCGGCCGCCGCGCCCATGAGCACGGTGCCCACGGACGTCGCGATCGCGACCTCGAGCGTGTTGAGCATCCACGTCCAGAACATCGTGGTGCCGAGCTCGGCGTAGTTCGCGGTGCTCACGTCGGAGAACAGGGTGTTCGAGCCGGTGAGGGTCCCGTTCTCGGAGAGCGACGCCGAGAGCACGTAGACCAGCGGGAACGCCGCGTAGAGGACGGCCACGACGCCGACGACGTGGCGCCAGCCGAGCTCGGTGAACCACCGGCCCGGCTTCATGCGGCGCTGGGCGACGGTCGCGGGACGCCCGCCCACGACGGGGGGTACCTGGGTGGTCGTCATCTCAGCTGATCTCCTCGAACTTGCGCGTGCTGCGGAAGGCGACGGCCGAGATCGTCCCGACGATGACGAAGATGACGATCGACAGCGCGCTCGCGAGACCGAAGTCCTTCTGGGCCGACCCGTCGATGCCCGAGATCGAGTAGACCATCGAGATGAGGATGTCCGTGTGCCCGAGCGGCACCGACGCGTCGGCGAAGCGCGGGCCTCCCCCGGTGAGCATGTAGATGAGCGTGAAGTTGTTGAAGTTGAAGGCGAACGACGAGATGAGCAGCGGAGCGGTCGCGATGAGCAGCAGCGGCAGCGTGATCGCGCGCCACGTGCGCCACCGCCCGGCGCCGTCGATCTTCGCCGCCTCCATGACGTCCGACGGCAGCGACTGCAGCGCTCCCGTGCAGATGAGGAACATGTACGGGAAGCCGAGCCAGAGGTTGACGCCGATCACCGAGAGCTTCGCGAGCCACGGGTCGGTGAGCCACGGGATGTGCGCGCCGCCCAGCAGGACGTCGTTGACGAAGCCGAAGCGCGTGTTGAGCAGGCCGGACCACAGCAGTGCCGCGAGGAACCCCGGGATCGCGTAGGGCAGGATCACGAGCGTGCGGTAGATCTTGCGTCCGCGCAGACGCGTGTCGTTGAAGACGATCGCGAGGAACAGGCCGAGCAGGAACGTCGTGACGACCGAGGCGACGGCGAAGGCGAACGTCCAGACGAGGATCTTGACGAACGGCTGCGCGTAGCGGGCATCGGAGAACGCCGTCACGAAGTTGTCGAGGCCCACCGGCACGCGCCACCCGACCGCGAGCGTCGAGCCGTCGGGGGCCTCGAACTGGCCCTCGTCGTTCGGGGTGTACACCGTCCCGGTCGTCGTGTCCGTCATGGTGTCCGCCGCGGCGTCCCACTCGAGCGCCGACGTGTAGACGTAGCCCGTGCGCGCGTCGGTCGTGCGGATCGAGCCGTCCTCCGGGTCGTCGGAGACCGGGACGCGGAGCTCGGTCACCTCGGCCTGCCGCTGGAGCACCTGGTCGCGCGGCAGGACCGTGAAGCCGGGGACCGCGGTCGCGCGGCCGTCGTCGACCGTCGCGCCGTCGACGACCTCCAGCGGCCGCTCCGCGGTGCCGACCTCGACGTCACCGTCCGCGGTGACGACCGCGAAGCCGAGCGCGCCGCCGTCCTCGACCACCGTGAGAGGCGACGACGGCGAGCCCTCGACGCGGCGCTCGTTCTGGACGAGGAGCGCGTTGACCGCCTGCTCCTTCGTCGCGTTGTGCCCCGTGCCGTAGTTCGTGAACGCGACGTACCCGGTGTAGGCGACGACGAAGATCTGGTAGACGAGGAGGAAGATCAGGCCCGGCAGGATGTACTTGAGCGGCAGCGCGCGCCGGGAGAAGTACACCCAGTTCGCCGCCGCGAGCATCGCGAGCGTCGCCACGAGGATCCCGTACGAGCCCTCGGTCCACGCGGACCACACCACGTAGACGCCGAGCGCGTCGACGACGGCCATGAGCGCGAGCTTGACGAAGAACCCCGGGCTGAAGTCGCGCGCGTGGGACGAGTCCGCGGCGCGCAGGCGGCGGTCGCCGCGCGGGGGCGGGCCGTCGGCTCCGGGGGTGCCGGCGCGCTCGTCGTCGGCGGTGGTCACAGGGGCAGACATCGTGGTCCTTCCGGGGTCGTCGGACGCGGCTCGTGTCGGGGCGAGGCGTCGTCGNGGGCGGGCCGTCGGCTCCGGGGGTGCCGGCGCGCTCGTCGTCGGCGGTGGTCACAGGGGCAGACATCGTGGTCCTTCCGGGGTCGTCGGACGCGGCTCGTGTCGGGGCGAGGCGTCGTCGTGCTGCGTCACGGCCTGCGGGCCGGAGGTGGCGACGGGCCGTCGCGGCGCGCACCGGGTGCGCGCCGCGACGGCCGTCGGACCCGGATCAGGACTCGATCGCGCCCTGGATGTCCGAGACCATCTTGTCCCAGGTGGCGACGGGGTCGGCACCGCTGACGATCGCGGCCTCGGTGACGCCCCAGAAGCTCCACACCGCAGCCATCTCGGGGATCGACGGCATCGGCACGGCCTCGGCGCCCACCGCGCGGAAGCCCGCGACGATCGGGTCGTCGGCGGCGGCCGCGTCGGCGGCGGAGGTCAGCGCCGGCGGACGGTGGCCCGCCTCGTACAGCGCGAGCTGCGCGTCCTCGGTGGACAGGAAGTTCACGAGGAAGTCGTTCGCGACGATCGCGTTGTCGCTCTCCGCGCTCAGGTAGAAGCCCTGGACGCCGACGAACGGCTGCGCGGGCTGGCCGCCCGCGCTCGGGATCGGGTCGATCGACAGGTCGAGGCCCTCGAACGAGTCGATCATCCACGGACCGCCGACGATGAACGGCGACTGGCCGTTCTTGAACGCCTCGACGGCGATGTCGTAGGTCGTGTCCTGGCTGAGCACGCCGGCCGCACCCTGGGCGCCGAGCCACTGCGCGAACGCCTGGCCCTCGGGGCCGCCCATCGCGAGCTCGGACGTGTAGGAGCCGTCCTCGTTCTGCGTGAAGACGGGCGCGCCGAACGACGTCTGGAACGGGTAGTGCGTGTACGGGTCGCCCTTGTCGCCGTCGGACTGCACGAGGATCGGGAACTCGGCGCCCGCCGCCTGGCCCGCGGCCACGGCGTCGTCCCACGTGGCCGGCGCCTCGGGCGCGAGCGCGGTGTTGCGGATGAGGGCGATGTTCTCGATCGCGTAGGGCAGGCCGTAGACCTGGCCGCCCTGCGTGAACGCCTCGATGGAGACGTCCTCGAAGTCCGCCGCGGTGTCGCCGAGCTCGAGGGGGGCCACGACGCCGTTCGTCGTGAGCTCGCCGAGCCAGTCGTGCGCGCCGACGGTGATGTCCGGGCCCTCGCCCGTGGGGACCTGCGCGAGGAAGTCCGCGCGGATGTCCTCGAAGTTCTTGAGGACGACCTCGACGGTGGTGCCCGTCTCGGCCTCGAAGGACTCGGCCGCGGCGGTCACGGCGTCCTGGCGGGTCTCGTCGACCCAGACGGTGAGCGAGCCGCCGGCGGAGGTCTCCTCGGCGCTCGGCTCGTCGGTGGTGGCGTCGCCCGAGCCGCCGGACGAGCAGGCGGCCAGCGCCAGCGTCGTGGTCAGCGCGGCGGCAAGAAGGATGCTCCGTCGCATCAGTGGTCACTCCCAGCGTGTTGCAGTGCGGTGGTGGCCGACGTCGGCTCGCACCGTCCGTGGCCCTGATGCGACGACGGTAGAGCGCGAGGTGGCACGCGTGCAAGTCGTTGCGGTAACTTTCATGCAACGCTTTGCAGGGCGCCGTCCGGCGCCCACCACCTCCCCCGGCCGACGGGTCCGCGCGTCTCCCCAGGAGATCCGCGGCTCGCCGACCGGACGACCAGGACGAGGAGGTCCGGTGTCCCCTACGCTTCCCCATGTGCGCACCCGTCTCAGCGATCTCGCCGCCCAGGCCGGCGTCTCCACCGCGACGGTCTCGCGCGTGCTCAACGGGAAGCCCGGCGTCGCGAGCGAGACCCGCCAGGCGGTCCTCGCCGCGCTCGACGTGCTGGGCTACGAGCGCCCCTCGACGCTGCGCACGCGCTCGGCGGGCCTCGTCGGGCTCGTCGTCCCGGAGCTGACCAACCCCGTCTTCCCGGCGTTCGCCCAGACGATCGAGACGCTGCTGTCCGAGCACGGCTACACGCCCCTGCTGTGCACCCAGTCGCCCGGCGGCACGACCGAGGACGACTACGTCGACATGCTCATGGACCACGCGGTCGACGGCATCGTCTTCGTCTCCGGCCTCCACGCCGACACCCAGGCGAGCCACGAGCGCTACGAGCGGCTGCGCAGCCGCGGCATCCCGATCGTGCTCGTCAACGGCTTCGCCGAGGGCATCGACGCGCCGTTCGTCTCGCCCGACGACGTCGCGAGCGTCGAGCTCTCGGTCCGCCACCTCGTCTCGCTGGGCCACCGCAGCATCGGCCTCGCGATCGGGCCCGACCGCTTCGTCCCCGCGCGCCGCAAGCTCGCGAGCTTCACCGACTCGCTGGTCCGGCACGGCCTCGTGGCGGACGCGGACGCGGCGGCCGAGCACGTCGTCGTGACGCTGTACACGGTCGAGGGCGGCCAGGCCGCGGGCGGCGAGCTCATCGACTCGGGGCACACCGCGATCGTCTGCGGCTCCGACCTCATGGCGCTCGGCGCGATCCGGGCGGCCCGCTCGCGCGGCCTGCGCGTGCCGCAGGACGTGTCCGTCGTCGGCTACGACGACTCGCCGCTCATCGCGTTCACCGACCCGCCGCTCACCACGGTCCGGCAGCCGGTGAGCGCGATGGCGCACGCCGCGGTGAGCGCGCTGCTCACCGAGATCGCGGGCGAGCGCGCGCCGCGCACCGAGCTGCTGTTCCAGCCCGAGCTCATCGTGCGCGACTCGACGGGTGCCGCGCCGGCACCGGTCGCGGACGACGCCGCGGCACCCCTCGCCCCCACGGGCGCCCCCACCGCCTGACGCGACCCCGGCGTCGTCGCGGGCCCGTGCCCGCGTGGCCGCGGGTCTCGCCGACACCCCACCGCAAGCGCTTACACTCGTCAGGAACGGGGTCCGGCCCCGCGCGACCTGCCGAGCGCAGCA
Source organism: Cellulosimicrobium composti (assembly GCF_009711085.1). Taxonomy (GTDB): domain Bacteria; phylum Actinomycetota; class Actinomycetes; order Actinomycetales; family Cellulomonadaceae; genus Cellulosimicrobium; species Cellulosimicrobium composti. The sequence goes on along the minus strand of NZ_WMKA01000040.1, from coordinate 16,339 downwards.
CCCGAAGAAGATCCCTGACACCACGCACGTGAGGACCGACTGCTCGATGACTCGTATCGATTCGACGACCGCCACGGCCACCGCCCCGGCCCCCCTCAGCACCGGGGCGCTCGTGCACGCCGGCCCGGGCGAGGCGCCCGAGTGGTGGCGCGACGCGGTGATCTACCAGGTGTACCCGCGCTCGTTCGCGGACGGCGACGGCGACGGCGTCGGCGACCTGCCCGGCGTCACGTCCAAGCTCGACCACCTGGCCGAGCTCGGGGTCGACGCGGTGTGGCTCAGCCCGTTCTACCGCTCGCCGCAGAAGGACGCCGGGTACGACGTCGCCGACTACCGCGACGTCGACCCGCTGTTCGGCACGCTCGCCGACTTCGACGAGCTGCTCGCGCAGGCGCACGCACGCGGCATCCGCGTCGTCGTCGACCTCGTCCCGAACCACACGTCCGACCAGCACGCGTGGTTCCAGGCCGCGCTCGCCGCGCCCGAGGGCTCCCCCGAGCGCGCGCGCTACGTCTTCCGCGACGGCAAGGGCGAGCACGGCGAGCTCCCGCCGAACAACTGGCAGTCGATCTTCGGCGGCCCCGCGTGGACCCGCGTCACCGCGGGCGCCGGCGCCCGCCCGGTCACCGGTGCCGAGGGCGAGACCCCCGGCCAGTGGTACCTGCACCTGTTCGACTCCTCCCAGCCCGACCTCGCGTGGGACAACCCCGAGGTCCGGGAGGAGTTCGAGCAGGTCCTGCGGTTCTGGCTCGACAAGGGCGTGGACGGGTTCCGCGTCGACGTCGCGCACGGCATGGTCAAGGCCGACGGCCTGCCCGACTGGGACGGCACCGTGTCCATGGTGGAGGGCACCGCCGACGACGAGACCGACCCGGGCGCGCCCGAGGACGGGTCGACGGGCGCCGGGACCTCCGGCCCGATGTTCGACCAGGACGGCGTGCACGAGATCTACCGGTCCTGGCACCGCGTCCTCGCCGAGTACGACGGCGACCGCGCGCTCGTGGCCGAGGCGTGGGTCGAGCCGCTCTCGCGTCTCGCGCGGTACGTCCGCCCGGACGAGATGCACCAGGCCTTCAACTTCTCGTTCCTCACGACCGCGTGGTCGGCGGCACCGCTGCGCACGGTGATCGCCGCGTCGCTGCGCGCGAACGACGAGGTCGGCGCCCCCACCACGTGGGTCCTGTCCAACCACGACGTCGTGCGGCACGCGTCGCGCCTCGGTCTCGCCGACCCCGGCCTGCGCCCGAACGGCATCTTCGCGCACGACCCGCAGCCCGACGAGGAGCTCGGCCTGCGCCGGGCGCGCGCCGCGACGCTGCTCATGCTCGGCCTGCCCGGGTCGTCGTACCTGTACCAGGGCGAGGAGCTCGGCCTGCCGGAGCACACGGCCCTGCCCGACGACGTCCGCGAGGACCCGGCGTTCTTCCGCACCCAGGGCGCCGAGGCCGGCCGCGACGGCTGCCGCGTGCCGCTCCCCTGGCACGCCGACGCCCCCGGGTACGGGTTCGGGCCGACCGGCCGGACGTGGCTGCCCCAGCCCGAGTCGTACGCGCGCTACGCCGCCGACGTGCAGCGCGGCGTCGAGGGCTCGACGTACGAGACGTACCGCGCCGCGCTCGCGACGCGCCGCGCCGAGCGCCTCGGCTCCGGCACGCTCGCGTGGGTCGAGGACTACAGCGACTCGGCGGACGTCGTCGCGTTCCGCAACCGCGACGTCGTCGTGCTCGCGAACCTCGGCACCGAGCCGGTCGTGCTCCCGCGCGGGGTCGAGGTGCTCGTCGCGTCGGGCCCGGTCCTCACGGACCGCTCGGCCGTCCCGCAGTCGCGCGTCCCGTCCGACACGACGGTCTGGCTCCGCGCGCTCTGACGCCACGCGCCGCTCATGACGACGGCCGGGACCCGCGAGGGGTCCCGGCCGTCGTCGTCGGTGGAGGTGTCGTAGCGCAGGTCTCGGCGCTCGCAGGGCGCCGGTCGCGCCGCGACGCGCCGGTCGCGCCGTGCCCCGTCGCGAGCGGCGGTCAGCCGCCCGAGACGCTCAGCTCGGCCTCGCGCAGGCGCTCCTCGTGCTCGGCGTCGAGCTCGCGCGAGTCGAGCCAGCCGTAGGGCAGGTGCGGCGTCTTGGGCGACCCGGCGCGGCCGCGCTGACCCTCGGCGGCCTCGCCCGGGTAGGGGGCGTCCTGGTCGAGCGCGTCGAGCAGCTCGCGCAGCTCCGCGAGGGTCGAGACCATCGCGAGCGCGCGGCGCGCGTCCCCGCCGACCGCGTAGCCCTTGAGGTACCAGGCCATGTGCTTGCGCAGGTCGCGCATGCCCTTGCCCTCGTCGCCGTCGAAGTACTCGATCATGAGCTCGCCGTGCCGGTAGATCGTGGTCGCGACCTCGCGCAGCCCGGGACGCACGCGCTCGGGACGGCCCGCGAACGCGGCCGCGAGATCGGCGAAGAGCCAGGGGCGGCCCTGGCAGCCGCGCCCGACGACGACGCCGTCGCAGCCCGTCTCGCGCACCATGCGCACGGCGTCCTCGGCGGACCAGATGTCGCCGTTGCCGAGCACGGGCACGCTCGTGACGGTCTCCTTGAGGCGGGCGATCGCGGACCAGTCGGCGGTGCCCGAGTAGTGCTCGGCGGCCGTGCGCGCGTGCAGCGCGACGGCCGCGACGCCCAGGTCCTCGGCGATGCGGCCCGCCTCGAGGTACGTGAGGTGGTCGTCGTCGATGCCCTTGCGCATCTTCACGGTGACGGGCACGCCGTACGGGCGGGCGGCCTCGACGGCTCCGCGCACGATCGCGGTGAAGAGGTCGCGCTTCCAGGGCAGGGCCGCTCCCCCGCCCTTGCGCGTGACCTTCGGCACGGGGCAGCCGAAGTTGAGGTCGACGTGGTCGGCGCGGTCCTCGGCGACGATGATGCGCACGGCCTCGCGCACGGTCACGGGGTCCACGCCGTACACCTGGGCCGAGCGCGGCGTCTCGTCCGCGCCGAACGTCACGATGCGCAGCGCCTCGGGGTTGCGCTCGACGAGCGCGCGGCTCGTCACCATCTCCGCCACGTACAGGCCCGGGTCGTCGCCGCCGCTCGCGCCGGCCTCGCGGCACAGGGTGCGGAAGGCGCGGTTCGTCACGCCCGCCATCGGGGCGAGCACGACCGGGGTCTCGACGACGATCGGGCCGATCCGCAGCGGCCCGAGGACCGGGCCGGTGCCGGGGGCGGCAGCGTCGGTCGCCGGGCTGAGGGCAGGAGCGGGTGCAGTCACGCGCTCCATTCTCCCATCCGGCCGGGCGGGCGCCGGAGCCCGTTCGACGAGCGAGCGAAGAGAAGTCGTGGCACGGTGGTGACGTCCGGGCAATCCAGGCCGGACATGGACGAAAGGGACGACATGCCTCTCTGGCTCATCCCTGGTCATCGTCGGCGCCGTGCTGCTCATCCTCGGCGTCGCCATCGAGGCCGCGAAGGTCCTCATCTGGATCGGCATCATCGTGCTGGTCGTGAGCCTCGTGATCGGTCTGCTCAACCGAGCGAAGGGCGCGGCTCGTTAGCGCGAGGCCGTAGGGGGCGACGCGTCCCGACGAGACGCGACGAAGGGGCGGGACCGCTGGTGCGGTCCCGCCCCTTCTGTGCGCCCGGCCCGGCCCGCGCGCGGCCGCGCGCTGCGCGTCAGGCGCCGAGCAGGTGGCCGGCGAGGTACTCGGTGACCTTGTCGAGCGCGACGCGCTCCTGGCTCATCGAGTCGCGGTGGCGGATCGTCACGGCCTGGTCGTCGAGCGTGTCGAAGTCGACCGTGATGCAGAACGGCGTGCCGATCTCGTCCTGCCGGCGGTAGCGGCGGCCGATCGCGCCGGCGTCGTCGAAGTCGACGTTCCAGTACCTGCGGAGCTCGGCCGCGAGGTCCTTCGCCTTGGGCGAGAGCTGCTCGTTGCGGCTGAGCGGGAGCACGGCGGCCTTGACCGGCGCGAGGCGGTGGTCGAGGCGCAGGACGGTGCGCTTGTCCACGCCGCCCTTCGCGTTCGGCGCCTCGTCCTCGGTGTACGCCTCGACGAGGAAGGCCATGAGCGAGCGCGTGAGGCCCGCCGCCGGCTCGATGACGTAGGGCACCCAGCGCTCGTTCTTCGTCTGGTCGAAGTACGACAGGTCCTTGCCGGAGTGCTCCGCGTGGGTCTTGAGGTCGAAGTCGGTGCGGTTCGCGATGCCCTCGAGCTCGCCCCACTCCGAGCCCGAGAAGCCGAAGCGGTACTCGATGTCCACCGTGCGCGTGGAGTAGTGCGACAGCTTCTCCTGCGGGTGCTCGTACAGGCGCAGGTTGTCGCGCGAGATGCCGAGGTCCACATACCAGTCGGTGCGGGTGTCGATCCAGTACTGGTGCCACTCGGCGTCCGTGCCGGGCTCGACGAAGAACTCCATCTCCATCTGCTCGAACTCGCGCGTGCGGAAGATGAAGTTGCCCGGCGTGATCTCGTTGCGGAACGACTTGCCGATCTGGCCGATGCCGAACGGCGGCTTCTTGCGGCTCGCGCCCATGACGTTGGCGAAGTTCACGAAGATGCCCTGCGCGGTCTCGGGGCGCAGGTAGTGCAGCCCGGACTCGTCCTCGACCGGGCCGAGGTACGTCTTGAGCATCATGTTGAAGTCGCGGGGCTCGGTCCACTGCCCGCGCGTGCCGCAGTTGGGGCACACGATCTCGGCGAGGCCGCCCTCGGGCGCGCGGCCCTTCTTCTCCTCGAACTCCTCGATCATCTGGTCCTCGCGGAACCGCTTGTGGCAGTGCAGGCACTCCGTGAGCGGGTCGGTGAAGACGCCGACGTGGCCGGAGGCGACCCACACCTGGCGCGGGAGGATCACGGACGAGTCGAGGCCGACGACGTCGTCACGGCTCGTGACCATCGCGCGCCACCACTGCTTCTTGATGTTCTCCTTGAGCTCGGTGCCGAGCGGCCCGTAGTCCCACGCGGAGCGGGTTCCGCCGTAGATCTCGCCCGAGGGGAAGACGAACCCGCGCCGCTTGGCGAGGGAGACGACGGCGTCGAGACGGGCGGTGGGCGAGGGCGCTGCGGCCACGGACATCACTCCTGGTGCTCACGGCCCCGCACGTGGCTCGTGGGGGCTGGTCGGGTGGGCGACGCCCGCACGGGCGCCGACCGACCAGCGTACCCGGCCGTGGGCGACGTCACCCGGAAACGGTTTTGACATCCATTCTCAAGAAGGCGGAGACTGGGTCCATGCACCGCTCCCCCGCACGGCCCCGCCGCGCCCTGATCGCCTCTGCCGCCCTCGCCTGCGCCGCGCTCGTCGCGTCATGCTCCCCCGGCGGCGGCGGAGGCGGTGACGACGGGCGGCTCCAGGTGCTCGCGTCCTTCTACCCGCTCCAGTACGTCGTCGAGCAGGTCGGCGGCGAGCACGTCGCCGTCTCCAACCTCACGCCGCCCGCGGCGGAGCCCCACGACCTCGAGCTCGCCCCCGCGCAGGTGCGCAGGATCGGCGACGCCGACCTCGTCGTCTACCTCTCGGGCTTCCAGCCCGCGGTCGACGAGGGCATCGAGCAGCGCGCGCCGGAGCACGTCGTCGACGCCGCGGAGTCCGCCGGGCTCGAGGAGCACCCGGGCGAGGACGCCGGCGCGCACGCCGGCGAGAGCGCCGAGGAGCACGCCGAGCACGCGGACGACGGCCACGACCACGGCCCGACCGACCCGCACTTCTGGCTCGACCCGACGCGCCTCGCCGCGGTGGGCGACGCGGTCGCGGCCGAGCTCGCCGCCGTCGACCCCGAGCACGCGGACGACTACGCCGCCGGGGCGGCCGCGCTCACCGCGGACCTCGACGCCCTGGACGCGGAGCTCGCCGAGGCGCTCGCGCCGTGCGCCGGCGCGACGCTCGTGACGTCGCACGAGGCGTTCGGCTACCTCGCGGAGCGCTACGACCTGCGCCAGGTCGGCATCTCTGGCATCGACCCCGAGGCCGAGCCCTCGCCCGCGCGCCTGCGCGAGGTGGGTGAGGTCGTCCGCGAGAACGGCGTGACGACGCTCTTCTTCGAGACCCTCGTCAGCCAGAAGGTGACCCGGACGCTCGCCGACGACCTCGGCGTCGGGACCGCGCTGCTCGACCCGCTGGAAAGCCTCGCGGAGGGGGCGACGGACTACCGTGAGGTGATGGAGTCCAACCTCGAGGCGCTCACGGACGGGCTCGTCTGCGCATGAGCGACGCACCGGAGCTCGTCGCAGCACGCGACGTCCACGTGACCCTCGGCGGGAGCGAGATCCTGCGCGGGATCGACCTGTCGGTCCGTGCGGGCGAGGTCGTCTCGCTCCTCGGCGCGAACGGCTCGGGCAAGTCGACGCTCGTCCGCGCGCTCGTCGGGATCGTCCCGCTCTCGCGCGGCTCCGTCGACCTGTTCGGCACGCCGCTCGGGCCGCGCCTGCCCTGGCAGCGCCTCGGCTACGTCCCCCAGCGTGTGAGCGCGCCGTCGGGCATGCCGTCCACCGCGGCCGAGGTCGTCGCGTCGGGACTCCTCGGCGGCGGCCGCCTCCGGCTCCCGCGCGGGTGGCGCGCGCGCACGACGGAGGCGCTCGACCTCGTGGGTCTCGCCGACCGCGCCGACGACTCCATCGCGGAGCTGTCCGGCGGCCAGCAGCAGCGCGTGCTCATCGCGCGCGCCCTGGTCCGGCGGCCCGACCTCCTCGTGCTCGACGAGCCCGTCGCGGGCGTCGACAAGCCGAGCCAGGAGGCGTTCGCCGCGACGATGACCCGGCTCGTGGACGACGGCCTCACCGTCCTCGTGGTGCTCCACGAGCTCGGTGCGCTCGCGCCGCTCGTCGAGCGCGCGGTCGTGCTGCGCCACGGGCGCGTCGTGCACGACGGCGCCCCGCCCCGCGCGTCGTCCACCCACGCGGGCGCGACGCACCAGCACCTGCACCCGCACGAGCCCGCGGACGGCGACAACCCGGGTCCGGAGACGGGCCTCGCCGACACCCTCAACCCCGACCTCACCGCGGGCCACGCACCCAGGACGGCCTCATGACCACCGTGCTCTCCGAGCTCCCCCTCATGCTCACCGACCCGCTCATGCAGCGTGCCCTGCTCGCCGCGCTGCTCGTCGGCGTCAGCGCGCCCGTCGTGGGCACCTACCTCGTGCAGCGCAAGCTCTCGCTGCTCGGCGACGGCATCGGGCACGTCGCGCTCACCGGCGTCGCGCTCGGGTGGCTCGTCGGCGCCGCGACGGGCGTCGTGCCCGACGACGCGCTCGCGATCCCGGGCGCCGTCGTCGCGGCCGTCCTCGGCGCCGTGGCGATCGAGGTCGTGCGCGAGCGCGGCCGCACGAGCGGCGACCTCGCGCTCGCGCTCCTGTTCTACGGCGGCATCGCCGGCGGCGTGCTGCTCATCGGCCTCGGGGGCGGGTCGTCGGGGAGCCTCATGCAGTACCTCTTCGGGTCGATCTCCACCGTCACGCCCGCCGACCTCGCGCTCACGGTCGTGCTGAGCGTCGTGATCCTCCTCGTCGGCCTGGGCCTGCGCGCGGCGCTGTTCTCGGTGAGCCACGACGAGGAGTTCGCGCGCGCGTCCGGCCTGCCCGTGCGCACGCTGAACGTCGCGGTCGCGGTCGTCGCCGCGCTCACGGTGACCGTGTCGATGCGCGTCGTGGGGCTGCTGCTCGTCAGCGCCCTGATGATCGTGCCCGTCGCGGTCGCCCAGCTCGTCACGCGCTCGTTCCGGCGCACCATGCTCGTCGCGTCCGTCGTCGGCGTGGCCGTGTGCGTCCTCGGGCTGTCCTTCACGTACTGGAACAACGTCTCGCCGGGCGCGGCGATCGTGGTCCTCGCGATCGCGACGTACCTCGTCGTCGCCGTCCTGCGTCCCCTGTGGGTCCGGCGCCGCCCGCGCGTCGCCCGCGACCCGCACCCGGACATCCCCGACGACCTCGAGCTCGACCTCGTACCCTCGGGGGCGAACCGCACCACCGGAGGTGACTCGTGCAGCGCATGACCCGCCAGCGCGCCGCCGTCTCGGACGCGCTGGAGGACCTCGACGACTTCCGCAGCGCCCAGCAGCTCCACGAGATCCTGCGCCGCCGCGGCGACAACGTCGGCCTCGCGACCGTCTACCGCACGCTCCAGAGCCTCGCGGACGGCGGGGACGTCGACGTGCTGCGCACCGAGGAGGGCGAGAACCTCTACCGGCGGTGCGAGCGGCGCGAGCACCACCACCACCTCGTGTGCCGCGTCTGCGGCCGGACGGTCGAGATCGACGGCCCGACCGTCGAGGCGTGGGCCAACCAGGTGGGCACGTCCCACGGGTTCGTCGACATCCAGCACACGATCGAGCTGTTCGGCACGTGCGCGGGGTGCGCCGACGCCGCCTCCGCGCAGGACTGAGCGGTGCCCGACGCGCTGGACGGCGCCCCGTTCGCCGCGCTCTTCGCCTTCTTCTTCGCGGTCGCGTTCGTCCGCACGCAGGCGACGTACTGGGTCGCGCGCCTGGTCACGACGTGGACGCTCGACCGCACCCGGCCCGTGAAGCCGTGGGTCGCGCGCGTCCACGCGTGGCTCTCGGGGCGCTCGGCCGCGCGCGGGATCGAGACGGTCCGCCGCTGGGGCGTGCTGGCCGTGCCCGCGTCGTTCCTCGCGACCGGTACGAAGACGGTCGTCAACGCGGCCGCCGGCGTGGTCCGCATGCCGTTCGGCCGGTACCTCACCGCGATGGTCGTCGGGTGCGCGATCCACGCGACGATCTACGCGACGGTCGGCTGGGCCGTCTGGTCCGCGGCCCTCGCGTCCGCGACGGGCTCGCCCTGGGGCGTCGCCGCTCTCGTGCTCCTCGTGGGCGCGCTCGTCGGGCTCGTCGTCGTCACGGTGCGACGGCGCGGCGCCCGGCGCGCGGACGGCGTCGCCGCGACCCGCGCGGAGGACTCCCCGCGCGACGTGGCCTGACGGTGCCCTGCCGCGTCCGCGTGACCGGCGCGGCTCAGGTCAGCGCGGTCGCCGCCGCGTCGGCTGCCCCCACGCAGAACTGGTTGCCCTGCGGGTCGGCCAGCACGGCCCAGCGGTAACCCGGCATCGTGTGCTCCGCGACGAACGTCGCACCCTGGGCGACGAGCGCGGCGACGTCCGCGTCGCGGTCGGTCGTGGCGAGGTCGAGGTGCAGCCGGTTCTTGCCGGGCGTCGGGTCCTCGACCCGCTGGAACCCCAGGACCGGCGCCGACGACCCCGGCGCGGGCACGACCTCGAGGAACGAGCCGTCGGACTCGTCCACGACCGTCCCGCCGAGCCGGCGCGCCCACCACTCGGCGAGGGGCCGCGGGTCGGCGGAGTCGACGGTCACCATGCCGATGCTCAGAGCCATGCGGCGCACGCTACCGGCGCCCGCCCACGCCCACCGTCCCGGACACGGCCGCGCAGGTCAGCCGGCGCCCCCGACGGCGTCCACGGCGCCGCCGTACCGGCGGTCGCGGCGCGCGTACTCCTCGACGGCGCGCCACAGCGACCGTCGGTCGACCTCGGGCCAGGGCTCCGGGAGGAACACCAGCTCCGCGTAGGCGGCCTGCCACAGCATGAAGTTCGACGTGCGCTGCTCGCCCGAGCTGCGCAGGAACAGGTCGACGTCCGGCAGGTCGGGCTCGTCGAGGTACTTCTGGACGGTCCGCTCGGTCACCTTGCGCGGGTCCAGGCGCCCCGCGGCGGCCTCGCGCGCGATCGCGGCCGCGGCGTCGGCGATCTCGGCACGCCCGCCGTAGTTGACGCACATCGTCAGCGTGCAGACGTCGTTGTGCTTGGTCTGCTCCTCGGCGATCTCGAGCTCCTTGACCACCGACGCCCACAGGCGCGGACGGCGCCCCGCCCACCGCACGCGCACGCCCCACGAGTCCATCTCGTCGCGCCGGCGCCGGATGACGTCGCGGTTGAAGCCCATGAGGAACCGGACCTCGTCGGGCGAGCGCTTCCAGTTCTCCGTGGAGAACGCGTACGCCGAGACGTGCTTGACGCCGATCTCGATCGCGCCCGCGACGACGTCGAGCAGCGCCGCCTCGCCCGCCTCGTGGCCCGCCGTGCGCGGCAGCCCCCGCGCGTTGGCCCAGCGCCCGTTGCCGTCCATGACGACCGCGACGTGGTTCGGCACGAACTGCGCCGGGATCGCCGGCGGTCGCGCACCGCTCGGGTGCGGGAACGGCGGCTGGTACGTGCGCCGCGCCATCAGGCGTCCGCCCCGCTGCCCGGGAGCGGGCGGTCCGCTCCGGCACCGGCGGGACCCGCGAGCGGGGCCGCGGGCGCGTCCCGCTCGACCATGCGCAGTGATCGCAACGTTCTCTCCAGGTGGTATTGGCTGTACGCGGCCACGAGGCCGCTCGCTTCCTTGCGGTGCCGCGCGTCCGACGCGTCGGCGGTCGCCCACTCCCCCGCGAGCAGCGCGGCGAGGAGGGCGAAGGTCTGGGGGGCGGGCGCCGTCGACCCGGGCGGGCGGCAGCGCGAGCACACCGCGCCGCCCTGCGCGACGGCGAACGCGTGGTGCGGCCCGGGCTCGCCGCAGCGGGCGCAGTCGACGAACGACGGCGCCCAGCCCGCGACGGCGAGCGCGCGCAGGAGGTAGGAGTCGAGCACGAGGCCGGGTGCGTGCGCGTGCTCGGACAGGGCCCGCAGCGCGCCCGCGAGCAGCCAGTACTGCTGGACCGCGGGCTCGCGCTCGTCGGCGACGAGGCGCTCCGCGGTCTCCAGCATCGCCGCGCCCGCCGTGTAGAGGGCGTAGTCCTCGCAGATCCGCCGCGCGTACGGGCCGATGGTCTCCGCCTGCGTCACCGTGTCGAGCGAGCGGCCTGCGTAGAGCTGGACGTCGACCACCATGAACGGCTCGAGCCGCGCCCCGAAGCGCGACGACGTGCGGCGCACGCCCTTGCCCACGGCGCGCACCTTGCCGTGCTCGCGCGTGAGGAGGGTGACGATGCGGTCCGCCTCGCCCAGCTTCTGGGCGCGCAGGACGATCGCGTCGTCTCGGTAGAGGACCACTCCCCCATTGTCCGTCACGCCGCCGACAGCGCGTGCACGCCGTGGCGGCGCGTCAGGCGGGCGGCACGCACCCGAGGACGGCTCGCACGCGGTCCAGCACCGTCTCGGCGTCCTCCCCCGCCTCGACCTGGCGCGCCGCGGCGAGGACGACGGCGTTGACCAGCTCTGCCGCGCGGGTCGCGTCGGGCACGCCGAGGTCGGTGAGCGCCGCGGCGAGCGGCACGAGGATCGTCGCGTGCATCTCCGCGCTCTGCTGCGCGAGCACCTCGCGCCCCGCCTCGGTGCGCAGGGCCGCGACGACCGCGTGCTCGCCCTCCTCGACGAGGAGCAGGTTCTCGCGCGCGTAGGCGACGACCGCGTCGCTGGGCGAGGCCGCCCCCGCCACCGCGGCCGTGATGCGGGCCGACCAGCGCGGGACGACGTCGGCGACCACGGCGTCGACGAGCTCCTCGCGCGACCGGAAGTACTGGTAGACGCTCGACCGCGCGAGTCCCGCGCGCGCCGCGACGGCGGCGAGCGTGAACGTCCCGCCCTCGGCGCCGATCAGCTCGCGCGCGGCGTCGAGCAGGGCTCGCAGCTGCGCGGCGCGGTGCTCCGCGACCGTCGGTGCGTCGATCTTGGGCACGTCTTCTCCTCCTCGCGGCGACCCGGCGGGTCCATCATGCCCGAGGAAGGAGGCTCCTCGGACCGGGCCCGCCGGGTCCGCCGGTCAGGCCGTCGCGGCGGGGACGCCGAGGCGGCCGTCGACCATCTCCACCACGCGGTGGCAGTGCTCGAGCACGTCGTGGTCGTGGGTGACCATGATCGCGCCCGCGCCGTACGACTCGACCTCGCGCGCGAGGAGCTCGACGACCTCGTGGCTGCGCGCCCGGTCGAGGGCCGCCGTGGGCTCGTCGACGAGGAGCAGCGCGGGGCCCGCCACGAGCGCGCGGGCGATGCCTACGCGCTGGCGCTCGCCGCCCGACAGCTCGCTCGGGCGGCGGTCGGCACGGTGCGTCATGGACACGGAGTCGAGCAGCGCGCGCGGGTCGCGCGCCCGCGGGTCGCTCTCGGCGATGCCCGCGATCCGCAGCGCGAGGCGCAGCTGGTCCACGCACGTGAGGGCCGGCAGGAGGTTCCCGGACTGGAAGACGAAGCCGATGCGCTCGCGCCGCAGCCGCGCGCGCTCACGCTCGTCGGCCGCGCCGAGGTCGACGCCCTCGAGGCGCACCGTGCCGGACTCGGGCGCGGTGAGCGCACCCGCGACCGCGAGCAGGCTCGACTTGCCGGAGCCGGACGGCCCGACGACCGCGACGAGCTCGCCCGGGGCCACGCTCAGGCTCACCTCGTCGAGCGCGACGACCGTGGAGTCGCCGTCGCCGTGCCGCAGGGTCACCCGGTCGATCTCGAGGACCGGGGTGTCGGTGGTCGTGGTGCTCATCGCTGCCCTCCCAGGGCGGTCAGGGGGTCGACGGAGGTGACGCGCGCGACGGCGACGGCGGCCCCGGCCATCCCGAGCACGAACAGCAGGGCTCCGGCCAGCACGAGGTCGGCGGCCTGGAGCGCGAACGGCATCGGCGAGGCGGACAGGCCCGCGCCCGCGGCGATGCCGAGGCCGAAGCCGACGGCGATCGACCCGAGGAGGAGCACCGCGGCCTGGCCGAGGCTGTCGGCGAGGAGGAAGCGGCGCCGCGCGCCCATGGCGCGCATGACCGCGATCTCGTGGCGGCGCTGGATCGTCCACACGGTGAAGAAGGCGCCCACGACGAGCGCGGAGATCGCGTAGAGGAAGACCTGGATCAGCAGGAGCGTCGCGGTCTCGGCCGTGTAGCCGGGCGAGGCGCCGAACGACTCGGAGAGGGTGCGGGTCACGGTGCCCGCCGCGGCGTCGGCGGCGGTCCGGTCGAACGCGTCGTCGGTGCGCAACGCGACGGCGGTCGCGACGGCGGGGACCTCGTCACCGGGGCCGTCGGCACCGGCGATGAGCTCCTGCCACGTGCTGAGCGGGAGGTAGGCGACGTCGACGTGCCCGAACGTGTGCTGCCCGTCGAGCACGCCCACGACGGTGAGCGTGCGCTCCGGACGGTCGAGCGTGACGGTGTCACCGACGGCCAGCCCGTCCTCGGCGGCGGTCTCCGAGATGACGATCCCGTCGGCCGCGCCGACGGCGTCGCCCTCGGCGAGCTCGGTGGGCGCGACGAACGACCCGGGCTCGACGCCGACGAGCGTGAGGTCGACCGGGGAGTCGTCCTCGCGGTGGGCGTTGGCCAGGAGGAGCCCGTACGGCGCGGCGTCGACGACACCGGGCTGCTCGGCCATCGTGTCGACCTGGTCGACGTCGATCACGGAGCGCGTGAACGCGGCGTCCGTGCCGGTGCCCTCGGCGAACGCGAAGTCGGTGACGGGCGTGCGCTTGAGGCCGGAGACCCCGTCGTTGACGAGTCCGGCGGAGAGGCCGGAGAGCAGGACGACGAGGATCGCGACGAGCGCGACCACCCCGCCCATGAGGAGGAAGCGGGTTCGCGCGAAACCGAGCTCGCGCAGCGCGAGGAACATGGACGACCTTCCGAGGTTTACCGACAGTGCGTCGGTAAACATACCAACGCGGCGTCGGTACATGCAAAAGAGCGGCCCGGACGATGCTCGTCCGGGCCGCCTTCCGACTCGCGTCAGACGGTCGCGCGCTCCGCGCGGTTCACCGCGGACACGATGGCCTTGAGCGACGCCGTCGTGATCGACGGGTCGATGCCGACGCCCCACAGGACGTCGTCGCCGACCTGGCACTCGACGTACGCCGCGGCGGTCGCGTCGCCGCCCTCGGACAGCGCGTGCTCCGCGTAGTCGAGCACGCGGACGTCCACGCCCACCTGCGCGATCGCGTCGACGAACGCGGCGACCGGGCCGTTGCCCGTGCCCTCGAGCGTCAGCTCCTCGCCGCGGTCGAGCACGTCGACGCTCAGCGTGTCCGGGCCCTCCTCGCTCGACGACGCGCGCGTCGCGCGCAGCTTGAGCCGGCCCCACGGCTCCAGGCCCGAGCCCGGCTCGACCGGCAGGTACTCGTCCGAGAAGATCCGCCAGATGTCGTCGCCCGTGACCTCGGTGCCATGCTCGTCCGTGTGCTGCTGCACGGCCTGGCTGAACTCGATCTGCAGGCGACGCGGCAGGTCCAGGTGCCGCTCGTTCTTCAGCAGGTAGGAGATGCCACCCTTGCCCGACTGCGAGTTCACGCGGATGACGGCCTCGTACGAGCGGCCGACGTCCTTCGGGTCGATCGGCAGGTACGGGACGGCCCAGACGAGGTCGTCGACGCTCTTGCCCTCGGCCTCGGCGTGCACCTCCATCGCGTCGAAGCCCTTCTTGATGGCGTCCTGGTGGGAGCCCGAGAAGGCGGTGAACACGAGGTCGCCCGCGTACGGGTGGCGCTCCGGCACGGCGAGCTGGTTGCAGTACTCGACGGTGCGCCGCACGTGGTCGATGTCGGAGAAGTCGATCTGCGGGTCGACCCCCTGGGAGAACAGGTTCATGCCCAGCGTGACCAGGCACACGTTGCCCGTGCGCTCGCCGTTGCCGAACAGGCAGCCCTCGATGCGGTCGGCCCCCGCCTGGTACCCCAGCTCGGCGGCCGCGACGGCGGTGCCGCGGTCGTTGTGCGGGTGCAGCGACAGCACGACGTTCTCGCGGTGGTTGAGGTGGCGGTTCATCCACTCGATCGAGTCGGCGTACACGTTGGGCGTCGCCATCTCGACCGTCGCCGGCAGGTTGATGATGACCTTGCGGTCGGGGCGGGGCTCGAAGACCTCCAGCACCTCGTTGCAGATGCGGGCCGCGAACTCGAGCTCGGTCCCGGTGTACGACTCGGGCGAGTACTCGTAGTAGACCGTGGTCTCCGGGACCGTCTCCTCGAACTTCTTGCACAGGCGCGCGCCGTCCACCGCGATCGCGATGATGCCGTCCTGGTCGGAGCGGAACACGACCTCGCGCTGCAGCACCGAGGTCGAGTTGTACAGGTGGACGATCGCCTGCTTGGCGCCCTTGATCGCCTCGTACGTCCGGGCGATGAGGTGCTCGCGCGACTGGGTGAGGACCTGGATCACGACGTCGTCGGGGATGCGGTCCTCCTCGATGAGCATCCGCACGAAGTCGAAGTCGGTCTGCGAGGCGGACGGGAACCCGACCTCGATCTCCTTGTAGCCCATCTCGACGAGCAGCTCGAACATGCGCAGCTTGCGCTCCGCGTTCATGGGCTCGATGAGGGCCTGGTTGCCGTCGCGCAGGTCGACCGCGCACCAGCGCGGGGCCGTCTCGATGCGCTTGTCGGGCCACGTGCGGTCCGGCAGGGAGACGTCGATCTGCCGGTGGTACGGCAGGTACTTGTGGATCGGCATCCCGGACGGCTGCTGCGGGTTCACGTCCGCGGCGGGGGTCGTCCGGGTGGGGGCTGAGGCGTTCATCGGCGTCCTTCGGGTCGTCCTGATCGGTGTCAGCCGGCACACCAACCACCGCGACGAGGAACCGGCTAGAGAGCCTCGCCGCGGCAACGAAGGAGGAGCTGCCGCATCAGGTGCACGACGCCACTGTACTCCTCCGCCGCGCGTGCGCCGCGGACGTCCGCTCCGCGGGCACGTCGTGCCGTCGCCGCGGTCCGCCTCGGGTGCGTGGCCGTCCCGGTCCGGGCGCGACGGCGCCCGGCCGCCTCCGCGCGGGAGGGCGACCGGGCGCCGGGTGCGGTCCGGCTCAGCCGCGGCGCGAGCGCAGCGCGGCGTCGACCGCCGGGTCCCCGAGGTTCCCGAGCCACTCCAGCAGGGCCGGGTACGTGGACGGGTTGGCCGCGACCTGCGGGCGCAGGTGCGGGGCGTCCTGCACGATCTGCGCGAGCACCTCGAGCGGCGTGCTCGGGTCGAGCGCCTGGGCCGCCGTGAACCCCTCGGGCTGCGCCGGCGCTGCGGACGGCTGCTGCGGCCGGGCAGCGGGCTGCTGGCCGTGGCCCTGCGGCGCGTACGCGTCGTACCCCTGCGGGGCGTAGCCCTGCTGCGGAGCGCCCTGCTGGTCGTACCCGTGCTGGCCGTAGCCCTGCTGGGGAGCGGCCTGCTGGCCGTAGCCCTGCTGCCCGTACCCGGGCTGCGCGGTCGGCTGCGGCCCCGTGCCCGGCTGCTCCTCCTGGTAGGCCGGGAGGACGGCGGTCGACGGCCCCTGGTCGGGCGCGAGGCCCGGCCGCGCGGCGTACCCGCTGCGGTCGGGCTCGACCGGCTGGACGGGGAGCACCTCGGTCGAGTCTCCGCCGTCGGGCGACCAGCGGCCCTGCCCGGGCTGCTGCGCGGCGACCGGGCCCGTCGGCGCCGCCGCGGGGTACGCCCCGGCGGGCGGTGCGGTGGCGGGCGCGACGCGC
>NZ_WMKA01000004.1 GCF_009711085.1 Cellulosimicrobium composti | reverse complement strand
GCCCGGACCGTGGCCGACGGCGCGGCCGCACTGCGCGACGGCACGGCGCGACTCGCCCCCGGGGCCCAGGGCGTCGCCGCCGGTGCCGAGGACCTCGCGGCCGGCGCGACCGCCCTCCGGGGCGGCGTCGAGTCGGCCCGCCAGGGGTCGGTCGCGCTCGCCGACGGCGTGCGCGGCGTCGCCGACGGTGCCGGCCAGGTCCACGACGGGGCGGCCGGCCTCGCGACGCAGCTCGCCGGCCTCGCCGCCGCGACCGACGACCCCGCGCTCCGGGCGAAGCTCGAGGCGCTCGCCGGTGCGGCCGGCTCCGTCCGCGACGGCGCCGCCCAGGTCGACGCCGGGGCCACCGGGCTCGTGACCGGCGCGGCGTCGCTGCGCGACGGGCTCACGGGCGCCGCCGACGGCGCGAGGCAGCTCGACGCCGGCCTCGCCTCGCTGCGCGCCGGTGCCGCCGAGGTGTCCGCCGGAGCGGCGTCCGCGCACGACGGCGCGACGCAGGTCGCCGGGGGCGCCGCCGCGGTGGCCACCGGCGCGGCGCAGGTGTCCGCCGGCGCGCAGGACCTCGCGCAGGGCACCCAGGCCCTCGCGGGCGGGGCCGAGTCGGTGCTCGCCGGGGCGAGCGACATCTCGACCAACAGCGTGCTCCTCGCCGCCGGGACCAGCGAGCTCGCCGCCGGGTCCGCCCAGCTCGCCGGGGGCGCGAGCGAGCTGCTCGCAGGCTCCTCGGACGTCGCGGCCGGGGCGGCGAACGTCGCCGAGGGCAACGCCAGCGCCGCGACGGCCGCGTCGACCCTCGCGCAGGGCACCTGGACCCTCGCCGACGGCGCCTCCCGGATCGCGGCCGGCAACGCCCAGCTCGCGGCCAGGACGATCGAGCTCGCCACCGGGGCGGCCGAGCTCGCGACGGGCGCGACGGACCTGCGGGGCGGGACGACCCGCGCCGCGGCCGGCGCGGCGGACCTCCGGGCCGGGACGACCCGCGCCGCGACCGGCGCCGCCGACCTGTCCGCCGGGACCGACCGACTGCGCACCGGAGCCGCGGACCTGTCCGCCGGAACCGTCCGGCTGCGGACGGGCGCGGGCGACCTGCTCGACGGCACCACGCGCCTCGAGGACGGCACGCTGCGCCTGCAGAACGGCCTCACGACGCTCTCGACCGGCGCGACGACCCTCGCGGCGGGCAACCTGGCGCTCGCGGAGGGCTCCGCGACGCTCCACGCGGGCACCTCGACGCTCGCCGACGGCGCCGTCGAGCTGCACGACGGCAGCACCCGGATCGCCGAGGGCGCGGCCACGCTGCACACCGGCACCGGCACCCTCTCCGACGGCACGACGGAGCTCAAGGACAGCGTCGAGAACAGCCCGGTCGGACGGCTGTCGCTCGGCATGTCCGCGCTCGTCGGCGGGTCCGTGCTCGCGGGTGTCGCGGGCCTCGGGCTGCGCCGTCGGCTCGCGGCGGTCTGACCGACCGTCTCGCCCGGCCGGGCGGCGCTCGCCGCCCGGCCCACGACTCGGGGGCGGCCTCACGTCGACGGTGCCGCCCCCGCGGGCGGCGGTCCCGGTGGACAGGACTCCGGGACCGCCGCCCTCTTTCGTGCCCTCCGGCGTGGACCCCGGCGGGCGAGGCCGCCGTCCTGGCGGTCCGGCGCCCGTCCCGGCGCGCGCCCCACGGTGCAGCGCCCGGTCAGGGCCGATCGCACTCGGGTGCCGCGCCCGCTCAGGGTCGGCCGTGGCGCCGCGCCGCGGCGTACGCGGGGTCGCGCAGCGCGTCCTCCCACGCGTAGGTGCCGAGCCGGCGCGGGGCGCGCCGCGTGGGGTCGAACCGCACGCGGAGGTCGTCGCCGTCGTGCTCGGCCCGCTCCGGGCCGTGCAGCTCGAGCGCGCCGAACCGGTGCCACTCCCCCAGCGGTGTCGCCTCCAGCACCTCGAGCACCGGGACGCCCCGGGCGCGCGCCGCGTCCCGGTCCGGCCGCAGCGCGAGCACGCGCGGCCCGTGCGGCGACCGCAGCGGCATGAGCGTCGAGAACCACCCGCCCATCGGCTCGCGCCGCAGCAGCATCGCCCAGCGCGTGAGCCGGCCCCGCCCGGAGGACGAGAAGAGGACGTCCTGCAGCGCGCCGTCGTCGGTCCAGCGCACCGCGACCCCGACGACGTCCGGCCAGCCGCGCGGGGCACCCGCTCCGAGCGAGACACGCACCGTCGCCGGGGTCCGGCCCTGCGGCACGACGGCGGCGCCCGCCTCGTCCTCCGCGACCACGAGCGTCGCGCGCAGCAGCACTCCCCGCGCGTGCATCGGCCGCCCGCGGCGCACGCGCGCCACGGTCCCGGTCACCGCCGCGAGCGCCGCCCCGGCGGGCCGCGCGACCGCCTCCACGAGTCCCGTCATCCCGCCACCGTCGCACCGCCCCGGGTAGCCCGCACGGCTGCGCACCGGGCGCGCGCCGCGTCCCGCGGTCGCGGCACCCGAGGCGATGACACAGATGGCCGCTACGCCGACACGTTGCAGTTCCTCGACGACGCCGACCACGACCTCGGGCGCCTGCTCGTGCTGTGCCGGGATCACACCCTCATCGTGAACACCGCGCGCGTTACGCAGCTCTGCGGTGTCGATGCGACGTCCGTCGAATGATCGGTTGGTGGGAACTCGTCGACGTCCGCCGGCTACGTCTCATTTCAGCTCCCTCCGCACACGACAGCCACCAGCCAAGACCAGCCGCACGGCACGACGTACACCGCGAACCGGCAACAGGTGATGGGTGACCTCGCGGCCACGATGGCGTGGTTGAGCGAGGTCAGCGCTAGACACGTAAGGACTGGGGCACCTCGGCCAGCGCATCGAGGGCTCGGGCTCGGTAGCGCTGCCCGGACCGGGTGCTCACCGGGCGGCCACGACGCGTCAGTTCGTCGGCCAGGCTAGCGCCGGTCGCGTCGGGATTCTCGCGCGCCACCTCGACGGACAGGGCCAGCGATTCCGGTCCGGCGTCGGTCGAGTCGTCGGACGCCTTGACGGGGAACAGCGCCGGCTGGCGGCTGGCCGTCCAGCATCGAAACCGTGCGCTGCGTGACTACGCTGAGCCCGCGCCCGTGCTTGCACGCCGCGGCCTACCGATCGTGCGGCCCGAAGAACCCCTTCCCGAACTTGCGTGGCTCAACAAGCGGCAGACCGGACCCGCGTCGCCGGCGAGGCTCTTGCATGGGCCGGGCGAGCCGGTCCAGGTGCGCTTTCTCGACCCGAACGGGCGCGAGGGCTGGGTCTGGCTCTGGGCTGACGCCGCTGAGCGCGCGCGGGGCTGTGGGCCAGACCCAGTACCGTCCCCTGCAGCCAGAAGAGCCAGGCGGAGGCAGAACCTCCCCCCAGCGAGGACGCCTACGACATCGTCTTTTACGTGCACGACGACGAGAGCATGCCCGCAGAGGACTTCCTCGACTCCTGCCCCGACTCGGTGCAAGACGACTTCGCGGCGATCCTCATTGCCGTAGCCACCTCGCCTCCCCACAAGTTCGCTGGCGGTGGGATGTGGGAGGCGATGCACGGAGACATGAGGGGGTGGTACGAGGCTCGGAAGGACTTCCAGCGTCGCCACTACCGGCTCTTCTGTCTTCTGGACACCAAGGCTAGAAGTCGAGCGAAGCCGCTCCTGGTCGTCGTCGACGGCCGCGACAAGGCCCGCGGCACGGTGATCGACGACAAGGAGTACAAGAAGATCCGTTCTCTCGGGGAGCGGTACCGCAAGACGCAGCCCCGCCCGATCGCCTAGCGATCGGACGGGGCTGTGGAGAATCGTGCGCCTCGGCAGTCAGGCCACGGCAACTTCATGGTGGGCGCGCGCGCCCGCAAGCATGGGCTCGGTTGTCTCGCGCCGCTCTTCCTCACTCATGGGTACGAGCACCAGCTTGAGTCCAACGGCGGCCGCCATCTCTCCCACTGTGCCAACGGTCGGGTTGCGGGTCGAGGCGGACAGCAGCCGCCGTACGGTCGACGACTCTGCGCCGATCGCGCGCGCGACGTCAGCCTTGGTCAGTCCGAGAGTTTCGATCTGCTCAGCAAGAGTGTTCACCACCTCGTCGATCGCGCGGATGCGCGCGAGCTCGGTGGCGAAGCGCCGCGCGGACTCTGGGTCCTGCATGCGCTGGTTGTGACGGTCCCAGAAGCGTCCGGTACGTGCCATAACAGTCACCTCCTGGGGTGACGAGCAAGAGATGTGATGGTGTTGGTGATGATGGTTCGGCGTTCGTATCGGGCTTCATCGTTACGATACGAACACTGCCGATCGTGACATCTATGTCACACGGGGTCAACATGAAACACATCACTCTCGCGCGCGCATCACGGCCCCTGCAAGCCTCCGGCGAGGTCGTCGAGGTAGACCGAGAGGTTCCATGGCACAACGTGCCCAGCCGCCCTGAACTAGCGGCGACGCACGGCCGCGGTCAGCGGCGGCGGCGGCGCACGACCGCGGTCAGCGGCGGCGGCGCGCGAACGCCCAGGCCGCGCCGCCGAGGAACACCACGGTCAGGCCGGCGCACCACGCGAGCGCGAGGACCGCAGTCGTGCCCAGGTCCGTGACGGGGCGGGCGTCCGACCCCAGCCCGACGAGCAGGCCGCGGATCGTCTCGATGACGGACGTCACCGGCTGGTGCTCCGCGAACCCCCGCAGCCACGCCGGCATCGTCACCGGCGGCACGAACGCGCTCGACACGTACGGCAGGAACAGCATGAAGAAGCCGAACCCTCCCGCCGCCGCGGGCGAGCGCACGAGGACCCCGACGAACGCCGCGACGCTCGTGATCGCCACGACGTACGCCGCCACGACGCCCACCGCGGCCACCCACTCGAGCGGCGTCGCGACCGGTCGGAACCCGACGAGGAGCGCGACGACCAGCACGACGGCAGTCGTCACGAGGTTCTTCACGACGCTCGCGACCAGGTGCCCCACGAGCACCGTCGACGCCACGATCGGCATCGACCGGAAGCGGTCCATGATGCCGCCGGACATGTCCTGCTCCACCGCGATCGCCGTGTTGGACGCGCCGTACCCCGCGCACAGCAGCACGATCCCCGGCGTCGCGTACGTGACGTAGTCCGTCCCGACGCTCATGGCCCCGCCGAACACGTAGACGAACAGGATCATGAGCATCACGGGCAGCACGAGGCCGAGGACGAGCTCGTCCGGCTCGCGCCGCACCAGCCGCAGCGACCGCGCGACCATCGCGCCGGCGTCGGCGAGCACGTGCCGTCCGGGACGGGGCGTCGGGGCAGGGAGCCGCGGGGTCGTGCCCGACGGCGCGGCGAGGCTCGGGGCGGTCATGCTGCGGTCTCCTCGTGGTCGGCCGGCGCGCCCGCGCCGGGTGCGGTCGAGCCGGTGTCGCGCGGGGCGCGGGCGCGGGTGGCGTGGCCGGTGAGCGTGAGGAACACGTCGTCGAGCGTCGGCTCGCGCACCTCCCAGCGCTCCGGCTCCGCGCCCGTCGCGGCGACGGCGGCGAGGACGTCGCGCACGTGACCGACGGAGCCGTCGGTCGGGACGCGGAGCGTCGACGAGGTCGCGACGTCGGGTCCGGGTCCGGGGACGGTGGCGTGCGCGTCCGTTCCCGGCCACGTGCTCCCGACCCGCGCCGCCTCCTCGGAGGTGGCGAAGGTGAGCTCGACGCGTGCGTCGCCGACGCGGCGCTTGAGGTCGGACGGGGAGCCCTCGGCGACGACGCGGCCGTCGACGACGAGCGCGACGCGGTCGGCGAGCTGGTCGGCCTCCTCGAGGTACTGCGTGGTGAGGAACAGGCTCGTGCCGTCGGCGACGACGGCGCGGACCACCTCCCACATGGTCTGGCGGCTGCGCGGGTCGAGGCCGGTCGTCGGCTCGTCGAGGAACATGACCTGCGGGCGCGTGAGGAGCCCCGCTGCGAGGTCGAGCCGACGGCGCATGCCGCCGGAGTACTCCCCGACGCGGCGGTCGGCGGCGCCGGCGAGGTCGAACGCGTCGAGCAGGTCGTCGACGCGTGCCCGCACGACGCGGCGCGGCAGGTGCGCGAGCCGACCCATCATCGCGAGGTTCTCGCGGCCGGTCTGCTTCTCGTCGACCGCCGCGTACTGGCCGGTGAGGCTGATGAGCCCGCGGACGCGCGCGGCGTCGCGCACGACGTCGTGGCCCGCGACCGTGGCGGTGCCCGCGTCCGGGCGCAGGAGCGTCGCGAGGATGCGGACGGTCGTCGTCTTCCCCGCGCCGTTGGGGCCGAGCACGGCGAGGACCTCGCCGCGGTGCAGGGCGAGGTCGAGGCCGTCCAGCACCCGCACGGGCCGGCGGGGGGAGCCGTAGCTCTTGCGCAGGCCGCGCGCGTGGACGAGCACGTCCGAGGTCATGAGGGCTCCCGAGGTCGGGCGGTGGCGTACCGCGTCGAGAAGAAACTGTTTATGTGATCCGCTGTTCTGTGTACGGTAGACACGGTTTCGCGGGCGGTCAAGGCCCGCGGGAGGATGGGGCGATGAGCACGAGCGACCCGGCCGACCGGCGCGGCCCCGACGGACCGGACCGGGCGGCGGACCTGCCGCCCGTGATCGCGCGCCTGTGGGGACGCAGCGCTCCCCCGCGACGCGGCCCCAAGCCCGCGCTGAGCGTCGAGCGGATCGTCCGGGCCGCCGTCGACCTCGCCGACGCCGAGGGCCTGGCCGCCGTCTCGATGGCGCGCGTCGCCGAGTCGCTCGGGTACTCCTCGATGGCGCTGTACCGGTACGTGGAGAGCAAGGACGAGCTCCTCGTCCTCATGGCCGACGCGGTGGCCGAGTCCCTGACCCTGCCGCCCCTCCCCGAGGGCGACTGGCGCGCCGGGCTCGAGGCGTGGACGCGCGCCCAGATCGAGGGCGTGCTCGCCCGCCCCTGGTACCTCGACCTCCCGCTCACCACGGCGCCCGTCGGACCGCACCGCCTGCGCTGGATCGACCGCGCGTTCGCGATGCTCGAGCCGCTCGGCCTCACGATGGACGAGACGCTGCAGATCGTCGGGCTCCTCGCGCAGCACGTGCTCGGCGAGGGCCGCGTCCAGGTCGAGACGCGGCGGGCCGCGGCCGAGACCGTCCGCAGCGCCCAGGGACTGCCCGGCGACACCCCCGAGCGCGACCTCGACGAGCGCGCGCTCGCCGCGGCGAACCCGTACGCCGACTACGAGCTCGTGCTCTCGCGGCTCGCCGACCCCGAGACGTACCCCGCGCTCACGCGCGCGCTCACGACCTGGGAGCCGGCGCCGGCCGCGCCCGACGACTGGGAGAGCGACGTCGGGTTCGGGCTCGACATCGTGCTCGACGGGATCGAGGCGTTCGTCGCGCGGCGGACGGGCGGGCGCCCGGGCTCGGCAGGGCCCGCAAGGACGGCCTGACGACCGAGCGGCGCGAGGCGGACGCCCCCGCGAGCGCGCGGCCCCGGGTGCGGGGCGTCAGGGGGTCGGCTCGACGGGGGCGTCGGGCACCCGGACGTCCGGCAGGTCGGGCAGCTCCGGCACGTCGAACGTCGGGACGTCGATGCTCGGGACGTCCAGCTCCTCCATCCGGTCGCGGAGCTCCTCCTGGCGGACGCGGTTGTTCTCCTGGATGCACGCGAGGCGTCCGGCGGGACGGCCGGTGCACTCCTCGACGCCCGAGCCGGGGTCCCGCGGGGAACGCGGCGCCTGGACGTAGCGGCCGTCGGCGTCGTGCTCGCCGGGGGTGACGGGCAGCGCGGCGAGCGCGGCCCCCTCGGCGAGGAGCAGCAGCACCGTGGTCACGACGAGGACCGCGGCACCGAGCCCCGCGCGCACCGCCGCGGCCGCGCTCACCGGCGCACGCTCGTCGGACGCCGCGCGCTGCCGGGCCGCGACGCGCCATGCCGCCCACATCCCCACGACGAGCGGCAGCACGTACGCCACCGCGGCCAGCGCCGCGACGGGGCGCGCGTCCTCGCGCGCGACCGCGCCCGGGCCGACGCTCGCCACGACGACCGCGACGACGCCGACGACGAGCGCCCGTCGCACGACCGCCCCCCGCAGGCTCGCGCGCAGGGCCGCGACCCGCGCCGCGCCCGCCGCGCCCGGCGGCAGGTACCCGAGCTCGCGCGCCTGCGTGAACATCGCCGCGTGCAGCACGGCCGAGGTCACGGTCGTCAGCGCGAGCACCACCCCCAGCCCGACGAGGAACCACCGGACGGCGACGGCGTCGCGCACGACGTAGAGCAGGACGAGCCCCGCGAGGACGCCCGCCCAACCGACGGCGACCGCCACGACCGTCCCGCCGCGCAGCGGCGTGCGGCGCAGCGTGCGGCGCAGGAGGCCGCGCGGCACCTGGAGCAGGACCGGCACGACGCGCAGCGCCGTGACCGCCGTCCAGAGCAGCACGACGATCCCCCACAGCGGCACGCCGCCCACGTGCGCGTCGCTCATCGCGAACGCGACGACGAGGGCGACCGCCCCGACGAGCAGCACCGGCATCTCGACGAGCCGCAGCACCTGCTGCCACACGCCCAGGTGCAGCAGGAACCCGGCCTCGGCGTGCTCGGGGTTCGTGGCGAGGACGCCGCGGTAGCCCTGGGCGCTGCGGCTCGCGTCGAGCGCGAGGGCCGCGTCGAGGTAGAGCAGGTCCTCGTGCTCGGGCGCGACGGCGAGGCCCTGGCGCACGAGGGCGCGCGCCCGGTCGTCGTCCCCGAGGCGGGACCAGAGCCGGGCGGCCTGCGCGAGGCGGTCCGGGTGCTGCGGCGCGAGCGCGAGCGCCGCGGCGACCCGCTCGCGCGCGAGCGCCCGGTCGGCGTGACGCACGCGCCCCGACAGGTGGGCGTCGGCGAGCTGCAGGTGGTACCGCGCGTCGTCGGGGTCGAGCTCGAGCGCGCGCCGCGCCGCAGCGCGCGCTCCGGGCACGTCGCCCGTGTTCTGGCGCGCGACCGAGAGCAGGTGGAACGCGCCGTCCGCCTCCGGTCGGGCGCCGACGACCTGCTCGAGGAGCGGCAGGGCCTCGGCGGACCGCTGCAGGTGCAGGCGCACCCACGCGGCGACCACGAGCAGCCGCGGGTCGTCGGGCGCCGCGGCGAGCGCGGCGTCGACCTCGTCGAGCGCACGCTCGGCGCGGCCCGC
The DNA here is from genome assembly GCF_009711085.1 of Cellulosimicrobium composti. Classification (GTDB taxonomy): domain Bacteria; phylum Actinomycetota; class Actinomycetes; order Actinomycetales; family Cellulomonadaceae; genus Cellulosimicrobium; species Cellulosimicrobium composti. Next base: position 161,308 of record NZ_WMKA01000004.1, on the reverse strand, counting down.
CTGGACCAGCAGCTCGGCGCGCGCGACGACGGCGCGCGGGTCGGTCGTGGTGGTCACCGTCAGCGGCCTCGGCGGCTCAGAGCATGCGCCGCGCGCGCAGGTACGCGGCGAGGTCGTCGTAGCGGCCGTCGTCGTTCGCGAACGTCACGACGTTGCGCGCGGACTGGAGCCACGCCGTCGTGGACGGCCGCACGTCGGCGAGCGCCGACTCCAGGTCGGCCATCGTGATCGGACGGACCTGGCCGGTCGCGATCGAGTCCATCATCGCCTTCTCGGCCGCCGTCGCGGCGAGGTGCTCGAGGTCGGCGCCGGAGAAGCCGTCGGTGCGCCGGACGACCGCGCGCAGGTCGATCCCCGCGAGCGGCCGGCCCGCGAGGTGGTGGCGCAGGATCGCCTCGCGCGCGGGCTCGTCCGGCGGGAGCACGAGCACGACGCGGTCGAACCGTCCCGGGCGCAGGAGCGCCGTGTCGACGTCCCACGGGTGGTTCGTCGCGCCGAGGACGAACAGGCCGTCGTTGTCGGAGCCGATGCCGTCCATCTCCTGGAGGAGCTGGTTGACGACCGTCCGCATGCCCGACGAGCCGGAGTACTGCGCGCGCCTGCCGCCGATCGCGTCGACCTCGTCGAGGAACAGGACGGCCGGGGCGAGCCGGCGCGCCCTCTGGAACAGGTCGTGCAGGTTCTGCTCGCTCTCGCCCATGTACCTGTCGAGGACGTCCGCGAGCGTCACGGTGAGGAACCGCGCGCCGAGCTCGCCCGCGACGGCGCGCGCCATGAACGTCTTGCCCGTCCCGGGCGGCCCGTAGAGCAGGAGGCCCCCGCGTAGCGACTTGCCGAACGCCCTCGCGATGGCCTGGTTGCGCATCGGCTCGAGGAACGCCTCGCGGATGCGCTTCTTCACCGGCTCCAGCCCACCGACGTCCGCGAGCGTCACCGTCTCGCGCGAGACCTCGAGCAGCCCCGACCCGTCGTCGGGTGCGTCGTCGCGCGCGGGGACGAGGAACGGCTTGCCGCCCGTGGGCTCGGTGCCCGGGGCGTCGTGCGGGCGGTCCGCGTCCGGGGCGGGCGACGTCGGGCGGGGCGACGCCGGGCCGGGCGTCGGGCCGGGCGTCGGGCCGGGCGTGGAGTCGACGCCGTCCACGAACGGCGGCGGCACGCGCACGTCGAGCTCACCCTCGAGCCGCTCCCAGTCGATGCCCGACGCGGGCGCGTCCGGCGCCGCCGCCGGCGCCGGGGCGGGCGAAGGGGCTGGATCGGCGCCCGGCGCGGGGGCCGGCGCGGGGGTCGCGGGACGCGTCGCCGCCGCGGCGGCGGAGTCCTGCACGAGGCGCAGCGCCTCGCCGTCCGCAGGGTCGATCCGCAGCGCGGCGCTCGCCTGCTCGAGCGCCTCGACCGACCGCCCGGCCGCGAGCAGGAGGCTCGCGTAGTGCACGCGCAGCGGTGCGCTCGTGGGGGCTGCCGCGACGGCGGCGGCGAGCGCGGCGAGGGCGTCGGACATGGGTCTCCTCCGGGAGCGGGGGTCGAGGCGTCGCACGCCCCGGGCTGGGTCGGTGCCGGGATCAGTCTGCCCGGACCGCCGTCGGCCCACCAGGGGGAGAAGTCACCACGGCAAGTACTTGCCAGTCTGGAAAGTAGATGCTTGACTGGCATGCATGAACAGCGCCGACCAGCCCGCCACGCCGCCGCACGTCCCCGACCCCCGCGAGGCGGCGGAGGTCCTCGAACGGGTCTCGCGGCTCGCCGGACGGACGCGCGCCCAGGGGTGGCGCTGGGTCCGCCTCTACCTCACGGGGTGGGCCGTCGCGAGCGTCGGCCTCGTGCTGGCGATCGGGCTCGGCGGGCGCGTCGGGTTCTTCGTCGGCATGGGCGCCTGGGCTGTGATCGTCGCCGTCGGCACCACGTGGGCCAACCGCCAGGGCGCGACCGCACCGGGCACCGCGCGCCGGATCTTCGCCGGCGCGATCACGTGGGCGGTCGTCTACGGCGTCACCATCTTCGTCGGGACGACCCTGTGGCCGGGTCTCGTCACGTTCTGGGTCCCGGCCGCGCTGGTCAGCGCCGTCCCGCTCCTCCTCGCGGCGTGGCGCCCCGTCCCGCGCGACGTGACGGTGCCCGCATGACCGCCGACCGCCCCGGGAGCAGGTCCGACGTCGAGCACCACCCGCGCCACGCGCTCGACGACGTGCTCCAGTCCCCCGTGCGCCTGTCCGTCGTCGCCGCGCTCTCGGGCGTCGAGCGGGCCGACTTCACGACGCTGCGCGACACCATCGAGGTGTCCGACTCGGCCCTGTCGAAGCAGCTCACCGCGCTCGAGGACGCCGGCTACGTGGAGATCACGAAGGACCGCGTCGCGCGCCGGGCCCGCACACGCGTCCGCCTGACCGACGCCGGGGCCGCCGCCCTGCGCTCGCACCTCGCCGCGCTGCGCGCGATCGCCGAGCTCTCGCTGCCCGCCGCCGCCGACTGAGCCGGCGGGGCCGGCCACCCTGGCCCGGCCGGGGACGACGACGGGCCCGGCAGCAGGTGCTGCCGGGCCCGTCGTGCGGTGCTCGTCAGGCGGGGGACGCCGCCCCCGCGCTCACGGGCGGCGGCTCAGGCGCTCAGCACGTCGCCCCGGCGTACGGGACGTCCGCCGTCGCGACACCCCCGTCCGTCGTGACCTCCACCTGCGCCGTCCCCGCCGCGACCTGACCGGCGCGCGCCGAGAACGTCGCGTACGCGGCCCGGCCCGGGGCGACGTCCGCGAACGTGCGCGACCCGTGCGCCGTCGTGATCGCCACGTCCGCCGTCTCCTCGGGCCGCACCACCACCGCGACGTACGCCGTGCCGGCCAGGCACCGCACGGTCGCCTCGGCGTCGATCTCCGCGCCGCCGGGCGTCGTGCCGCGCACCTCGACGTCGTACAGCGACAGCCACGGCTCCATCGCCTTCGCGGTCACGGTCACGCGCAGGTGCCGCGCCGTCGTCGGCTCGACGGTCACGACGTCGGTCCGCGCGGCCGCCTCCATGCCCGTGCGGGACGCGACCTCGGTCCACGTGGTCCCGTCGTCGGACACGTCGAGGCGGAAGCCGGACGCGGACGCCCGCTCCCACCGCAGCGTCACCTCGTCGATCGTGCGCGGCTCGCCGAGGTCGACCGCGAGCCACGGCTGCGCGGAGTAGTCCGCGGACCAGCGCGTGCTCGGGTCGCCGTCCACGGCGTGGGCGGGCACGAACGTCGTGCCCGGCTCGGTGCCCGACGCCGTCACCGCCGCGCCCAGCGCGAGGTCCGGGCGCCCGAGCACCGACAGGCGCCACGCCCCCAGACCCTGGTCGGTCGCCGGCACGACGGCGGTCAGCCGCACCCACCGAGCGGCGTCGCCCGGCAGGTCGACGCGGTCGACGCCGGGACCCGCCACCGTGTGACGCGCGGCGCGCGTCCAGGCCGAGCCGTCGAGCGACGTCTCGACGTCGTACGAGGCGGGGTGCGCCGTCGTCCACTCGACCTCGACCGCGCCGACGCGCTGCGGCGCCCCCAGGTCGACCGTGATCGTGGCCGGGTCCGTCGCTGCCGTGGCCCAGCGCGTCGTCGTCTGCCCGTCGGTGAGGTGCGCGGCGTCGTGCCCGGCGTCGGCGGAGGACGCCGTCACCTCGGCACCGTGGCTCAGCTCGCCGGGGCGCTCGCTGCCGCCCGTGAACTCGACGACGTCGATCCCCGGCCCGAGGCCCAGCGTGCGCGTCAGCGCCGAGAAGCCGGAGAACGGGAGGTCGGGCGTGCGGGCGGCCCACGTCTTCTGCGCCATCGCGGGGAAGGTCAGCTCGACGAGGCCGTGCACGTCCTGCTCGGTGTAGTCGGCGTGCACGAGGTCGTTCCAGACCGCGAACATCGCGCCCTGCGGCGCGCCGGGAGCGACCGTGACGTTGCCCGCCACGTGCGGCAGCCACGTCTCGTAGATCCACCGGTCGTCGAGACCGTTGCCGTGGTAGTAGTCCGCGAACGGGACCACGTAGTGAGTGGCGTCGTTGGTGTTGATGAAGTCGTACCCGTCGGCGACGGCCGACGCGCCCGAGTACCACCCGTTGTTCCAGGCGTTGATCGTCACGTCGCGGTCGTAGCCCGCCGCGCTGCCGTGCATCTGCGTGAAGCTGCCCCACGCGCGCGGGTGCTTGCCGAGGTCGCGCAGGTGCGCGGCCATCGTGTTGAAGTACTCGCGGAACAGCGCGGGCGACGCGAAGTACTCGTCCACGCCCATGTGCACGTCGGGGCCCTCGAACCACGGCACGAACTCGTCGTAGATCGCCTTCATCGTGGCGGTCGTCTCCGGGTTCGCGAGGTCGAGGTGGTCCGAGTTGCCGCCGGCGAGCCCGACCTCCGGCTTCCACCGGATGACCGACCGGGCGTGCGCCGGACCCTCGATCTCGGGGACGATCTGCACCCCGTGGGCCGCGGCCGCGTCCTCGAACGACTGCCAGTCCTCGCGGTCGTACGCGCCGTCCGTGGACGCGAGACCCGCGAACGCCGGGTCGTCGCTCGCGAGGCGGAAGCCGTCGTACGCCGCCGACCAGTCCCCGCCCGCCGGGCTGATCTCGTTGTCCATGAGGTGGATCTGGAACTCGTTGAGCTTGAACCAGCCCATCATCGCGATGTAGTCGCGCACGAACTCGGGCGTGAAGAACCGCCGCCCCACGTCGAGCATGAAGCCGCGCGTCTCGTAGTCCGGCCAGTCGAGGCTCTCCCCCACCGGGACGGCCGAGCGCGCGTCGTCCTGCACGAGCACCTGGAGCACGCTGCGCGTGCCGTAGTAGACGCCCGTGCGCGTGGGGGCGGTGATCGTCAGGACGTCGGGATCGACGTCGAGCGCGTAGCCCTCCTCGTCGAACCGCTCGCCGCCGGGCGCGTGCCCGAGCGCCGGGTCGAGCACGAGGACGACGTCGCCGTCGCGCGGCTCCGCGCCGACCGCGACGTCCACGCGGTGCGCCGTGAGCTCGAGGACCTCGTCCGCGAGCTGCTCACCGAGGTCCGAGAGCGCGGCGGGCACGACGACGCGCGCGCCGTCGTCGAGGCGGAACTCGCCCGTGCCGCCGGTCCACTCGCGCAGGGACGGCACGACGAGCGGCGCGGCGTTGACCGGCTCGTCGGCGAGCGCGGGCGCGGTCGTCGTGAGCGCGGCCACGGCGGCGAGGCCGGCGACGGTGACGGCGGCCGTCGCCGCGGCGCGCGGGCGGCGCGCGGAGCCCGGTCTCGGGGGCGTGGGGTCGGGTCGACGTGCGGACGCGTGCTGCATGGGACCTCCGTTGGTCCGGGAACCGGGCGTCGCGCGCCGTTCCCGCTGGTGACGTTTCCGTTCGTTCGGAAGGGGTACGAACCCGTCCGGCGCCAGTTCAGCGGAGGTGGAAGAGTCTGTCAATACCTTGGCCAAAACACGCAGAAACACGCAACGCGTCCTCGCAGACATCCGGCCGTCCCTCCGCAGGGAGGGTCCGCAGCGCCGGACGTCCCCGTCACCGCCGCGGCCTGACGGGCGGTCCGGGCCGACTTCGGCGGTTCGTGCCGGGATCGGCAGTCGCACGTGCCGATCCCGGACGGAGATGCCGATCTCGCCTCGCGCCGAGTCCAGCCGACCACAGGGCACGGCGGCGGCAGTCCCGTCCACAGGGCGCTGAGGGGGCGCGCGCCGTGTCGGCAGGGCGGGGCACAGTGGTGCCATGACGACCGAGACCGGCTCCGCGCCGACGACGCCCCTCGCGGTCCCCGACGACGTACCCGAGCAGCCGCCCGTCGGGGCGCGGTGCTTCGGCGACGGGGACCCGCTCTACGAGGAGTACCACGACACCGAGTGGGGGGTCCCGGTCCACGGGGACACCGCGCTGCTCGAGCGGCTGGCGCTGGAGGGCTTCCAGTCCGGCCTGTCCTGGATCACGGTGCTGCGCAAGCGCCCCGCGTTCCGCGAGGTGTTCGCCGGGTTCGACCCGGAGGTCGTGGCCGGGTTCGGGGAGCAGGACGTCGATCGGCTGCTCGGCGACGCCCGCATCATCCGGAACCGGCAGAAGATCGGCGCGACGATCGACAACGCGCGCGCCCTGGTCGCGCTCCACGACAGCGGGCGCACGCTCGACGAGCTCGTGTGGTCGTTCGCGCCCCCGCCCCGGGCCCACCGCCCCGTCGCATGGGGAGACGTCCCGGGCTCCACGCCCGAGTCGACCGCGCTGTCGAAGGCGCTCAAGAAGCTCGGGTTCCGGTTCGTCGGGCCGACGACCGCCTACGCCGCGATGCAGGCGTGCGGGCTCGTGGACGACCACCTCGCGACGTGCCCCGTCGCCCTCCGACGCCGGCCGGGCGCCGCCGGGGCCTCCTCGGCGGGCGAGGGCTCGCGCTAGGGACGTCGACGACGGAGACGCCCTCGGGGGGACGCACGTCCGGGCCGAACACCTGTCCCGAGGCGGCCACGGGGTGGCCGGGCGCTCCGGGCGCCGGCCGACGGGGCGCCCGACGACCGCCCGGGCTCGTGGTGCGGTGCGACGATGGACCGCATGAGCACGTACGTGTCGGTCCTCGACCTCTTCTCGATCGGCGTGGGGCCGTCGAGCTCGCACACGGTCGGGCCGATGCGGGCGGCGACGGCGTTCGTCACCGCGCTCGCGGAGCGGGGCATGCTCGACCGGGTGGCCGGACTGCGCGTCATGCTGTGCGGGTCGCTCGGTGCGACGGGCGTGGGGCACGGGACGCCGGACGCGGTCGTGGCAGGCCTGCTGGGCCTGGACCCTCAGACGTGCGACCCGGACGTCGTGCCCGGCTCGTGGGAGAAGCTCGGCGACGGCGCCTCCGTGCCGCTGCTCGGCCGCCACCGCGTCACGATGTCCCGCGCCGACGTGCGTCTCGCACCCCTGACGCGCATGCCGGGCCACCCCAACGGCATGCGCTTCACGGCGCTCGACGCCGCCGGGGACGTGCTCGCCGAGGAGGCGTACTACTCCGTCGGGGGCGGGTTCGTGCTCACCGCGGCCGAGCTCGAGGCGGCCGCGACGACCGAGGCCGCGCAGGTCGGCGCGGAGCTCGCGGGCGAGCCTGTCGACCCGCGCGACGAGCCGACCGGGGTGCCGTACCCGTTCGCGAACGCCGCCGAGCTGCTCGCGGTGTGCGCACGCGAGCGCACGTCGATCGCCGCGGTGGCCTGGGCGAACGAGTCGGCGCTGCGGCCCGCGAGCGAGGTCGAGGCGGGTCTCGACCGCATCTGGGACGCGATGAGCGCGTGCGTCGACGCGGGTCTCGACCGGGACGGCGTGCTGCCGGGCCGCCTCGCGGTCCGCCGCCGGGCGCGGGCCCAGCGCGAGCGTCTCGAGGCCGCCGACGAGCGCGGCGCCGACACGACGATCGAGTGGCTCCAGGCGTTCGCCATGGCCGTCAACGAGGAGAACGCCGACGGGCGGCGCGTCGTCACCGCCCCGACGAACGGCGCCGCGGGCATCATCCCCGCCGTGGGCCGGCACTTCCTGCGCACCCACCCGGACGTCGCCGCCGACCCGGCCCGGCGGCGGCGTGCGATGCGCACGTATCTCCTCACGGCGGCGGCGATCGGCGCGCTGTACAAGCGCAACGCGTCGATCTCCGGCGCGGAGGCCGGGTGCCAGGGCGAGGTCGGCTCGGCGTGCTCGATGGCCGCGGGGGCGCTGTGCGCGGTGCTCGGGGGCACGCCGGCGCAGGTCGAGAACGCGGCGGAGATCGCGATGGAGCACAACCTCGGCCTCACGTGCGACCCCGTCGGCGGGCTCGTCCAGGTGCCGTGCATCGAGCGCAACGCGATCGCCGCGTGCACCGCCGTCTCCGCCGCGCGCCTCGCGCTGCAGGGCGACGGCTCGCACGTCGTCTCGCTCGACACCGTCATCGAGACCATGCGCCAGACCGGGGTGGACATGTCGACCAAGTACAAGGAGACGTCGACGGGCGGCCTCGCGGTCAACGTCGTCGAGTGCTGAGCCGGAGCGCCCGCGAAGCCAGCGCAGGCACAGCACGACCACGAGCACCAGTGCTGAGCCGGAGCGCCCGCGACGCCGGCGCGGTGGCAGGCACACGTCGAGCCCCGCACCGGGTGCGGGGCTCGACGTGCATCGGACGGTGCTGCGCGGCCTGTCAGCCGCAGGTGGGTGCGTCGTACGACGCCCGGACGGTCGCCTCACGGCCGTCGTCCGCCGTCACGGTGACGGTGGCGACGCCCGGCTCGGCGTCGCCGCGGACCGCGAACGACTGGTACGCGTTGGCGCCGGGCGCGACGGCGGTGAAGGTCTTCTCGCCGTAGGGCGTCGAGAGCTCGACGTCGAGCGGGACCTCGTCGGCGTTGGTCGCCCGGACCGCGAGGTAGGGCGCGCCGGCGAGGCAGCGGGGCTGTGCGACGACGTCGACGGCCAGGTCGGAACCCGCCCCCGCGGGGGTGAGGGTCCAGAACCGGTCGGCGGTGGCCTCGTCGGTCGCCGTGGTGGTGCCGCCCGCGCCGCCGCCGACCGTGACGGTGCCGTCCCGGCCGTTGCCGGACGAGTCGGTGACGGTCGCGCCCCCGGTCTCGTCGAACGCGTAGTGCAGCACGTCGCCGTCCGCCGGCTGGCCCGACGCGAGCGCCGCGACGTCCTCGGCCGAGAGCGCGCGGCCGTAGAGCGCGAAGTCGTCGATCGCGCCGTCGAACGCGGGGTCGCTGCCGTACTGCGACTTGCCGAGGTAGTTGCGCCCGGTCGTGTCGCCGAGCTCGGCGGGCGACGTGGTGATCGTGCCGGTCGCGACGGCCTGCCCGTTGACGTACATCGTGCCCGTGGTCCCGGCGACGGTGATCGCCACGTGGGACCACTGGTCGAGCGCGAAGTTCTGGCCGCTGTAGTTGAGCTGCTGCTCGCCGCCGGCCCCGTTCGTCGTGATGGCGAACCGCGGGCCGTTGCCCGCGTTGACCGTGAGGAACATGCTCCGGCTCGAGCTCGCCCCGAGGTCGAGCACGCGGGCCCAGGTGGGGAGCGCGGACGGCTTGATCCACGTCGAGACGGACCAGTCGCCGTCGAGATCGCCGAGGGTGCCGTTCGGCAGCGTCACGTACGACGCGCTCTGGCAGAAGTCGAGCGCGGTGCCGATCCGGCCCGGTCGGCGGTCGCCGTCGGCGCGGCAGTTCGACGTCGGAGACCCGTCGGTCCACTGGATGACCGGCGCCCCGGGCTCGGTGCTCATGTCGCCGACGCCGAGCGTGAGCCCGGTGCCGTAGTTCGCGAGCCGGACGCGCCCCTCGGGGTCGGGGACGAGCTGCCAGAGCTGGTCCTCGCTCCCGTCGTCCTCGCGGACGACCGCGGCCGCGCCCGTCTCGGTCGACCCGCCCTCGACGCCGAGCACGAGCCCGGTGGCGGCGTTGACGACGCGGTAGAGGCCGGAGCCCGCGTCCTCGACCCGCCACGCCTGGGTGGGGCCGCCGTCGGCCTCGGCCTGGACGACCGGCGTCCCCGGCGTCGTGCCGCCGTCAGCCGTGTCGAGCACGAGGTCGCTGTTGCGGTTGGTCAGCGTGTAGGTGCCGGCGAGGTCCGGCGTCTCGGCCGCGGGCGTGACGACCACGTGGTAGCCGTAGGCCGGGTTCATGACGACGGGCACGGTGATCGAGCCGTCGTCGCCGACCTCGTACGTCGTCTCCGAGATCGTGATCGGGCCGGGCGTCGGGACGGTGCGCCCGTACGACGGCGTCGTCTCGAGCGTGACGTTCACGGTGTCGCCGAGCGCGAGCTCGTCGAGGCCGTTGACGACGATCGACGTCGGGCCGCTGTTGCCGCCCGCGATGATCTTCACCTCGTCCCGCGCGTCGTTGACCGACGCGGCGCCGTCGAGCGGGCTCTCGTTCGACGGCGGCACCGTGGTGACCATCTGGCCCTCCATGTCCGCGTACCAGGTGTAGAGCCAGTACGCGCCGTTGGGGGCGCCGCCGCGGGAGACGAGCAGGTCTCCCAGGGTCCCGGACTGGTTCCAGAACGCGAGCTCGGCGCGGTGGATGCCGTGCCGTTCGAGCTCGGCGATGTAGCCGACGAGCGGGCCGGGCAGGCCGACCTCCTGCGGGGAGGCGTACTCCGCGATGTCGATGGGCAGGTCGGGCAGGCCGAGCTCGTCGAGCATGGCGCGCACGGACTCGACGTCGCCCTTCGTCTTGGACGCCCGGATGAGCTCGTGCCACTCGAGCACGTCGGGGACGGTGTCCGTCTCCTTCGCGAACTCGAGGAACTCGCGCATGCGCGAGATGTTGTCCGAGAAGCTGGGGCCCTGGATCGGGACGTCGGGGCCGATCTCCTCGCGCAGCACGTCGTACGTGAACTTCCAGGCGTCGAGGAAGTCGCCGTTCTCCGTGCGCCACGTGATGTCGGGCTCGTTGAACGGCGCGTAGGCCACGACGTTCGTCGCGCCCGACGCCTCGACGTCGGCGACGACGTCGCGGATCACGTCCTCCCAGCCCTTGCGGTCGGCCGTGGTCTCCCAGCTGAACTGGTACGGCCAGCCCGGGTAGTAGTCGATGATGCGCACGACGATCCCGGCGCCGTGGCGCTCGGCCGTGCGCCACACCTTCGCGGTGTCACCGGTCGGCTGCTGCCGGCCGTTGGGCGGCATCTGCATGAAGGTGTTGGGCTTGATGGGTGCGATGAGGTCGTCGGACGGGACGCCCTCGTCGGCGATCCCGTAGAGCGATCCCGTCGCGACGTGCGACACGTCCCGGAAGGGCTGGTCGGCCTCGACGACGAGCGTCGAGGCCGGGCCGGGCGCTGCCGTCGCCGACGTCGCGGAGACGCCGATCCCGGCCGCCGTGAGGGCGAGCGGGGCGACCAGGGCCGCGGAGACGGCCGCGGCGGTGCGGCGTCGCGCGCGGGGCGCGGGTGTGGTGGTTCTGCGTGACACGGGTAAGTCCTCCGTCGTGGGAAGCGGGTCCGGGGTGCGCGACGCACCCCGTCGGTCCGTGCTGCCGGGTCCACGTGCTGCGGGCGCCGGCTCCGTGCGTGGCCGCGCAGAGGCGACCGTCCTGGGGTTCCTCCTTCCGTCGACGAGTCGGTGCGTGCGGTGGCGACTGGCTGCCCCGCGCGCCGAGTGGTCTCGGACGTCTTCGTCCGATCTCGTGCTCCGGCCGGGCGATCGTCGGTCGAACCGGTTCGACGACCGGCCTGTCCCGAGCACGGGGGTGGGGCGCGCGGCACCGCGCGCCCCACCGCGTCAGGGAACGGGTGCGCCCGGCGGGACCGCGCCCGTGGTGCGGCCGACGACGTGGTCCAGCGCGCCGTCGCGCAGGAAGACGGGGACGACGTCGAGCGGCGCCTGCGCGCGGACCGTCCGGCCGCCGTCGTGCACCTCGCCGGTCGCCGCGTCGGTCCACCGCGCGCCCGCGGGCAGCCAGACGTCGCGCTCGCGCGCCCCGGCCTCCAGGACCGGCGCCACGAGGACGTCCGGGCCGAGGAGGAACTGGTCGTCCACGTCCCACGCGCGCGGGTCGTCCGGGAAGTCGTGGAAGAGCCCGCGCATGACGGGCTGGCCGTCCGTGTGCGCGGCGCGCATCACGTCGCGCAGGTACGGGCGCAGCGCCTCGCGCAGGTGCACGTAGCGCTCCAGCACGCGGTACACGTCCTCGCCGAAGCTCCACAGCTCGTTGGGCCCGCCCGAGCGCAGGCGGGGCGAGCCGTCCGCGGCGGTCACGTCCTCGTACGGCAGGCGGTCGCCGTGCAGGCGCATCACCGGGCTGAACGCGCCGAGCTGGAACCAGCGCACGAGGAGCTCGTGGAACGCCGGGTCGGAGACGTCGCCGCGGTGGAACCCGCCGATGTCCGTGGTGAACCACGGGATGCCCGCGACCCCCATGTGGATGCCCGCGGTGACCTGGCGGGCCATGTCCTGCCACGTCGAGCTGATGTCTCCGGACCACACGAGCGCGCCGTACCGCTGGCTGCCCGCCCACGCGCACCGCACGAGGTTGACCACCTCCTCCTCGCCGTCCGCGCGCTGACCGTCCCAGAACGCGCGCGCGTAGAGCTGCGGGTACAGGTTGCCGACCCGCAGGTTCGACCCGAGGTGGTAGCGGTAGGCGTCGAAGTCGTAGACCCCGTACTCCGGCTCGGCCTCGTCGAGCCAGAACGTGCGCACCCCGAGGCTGCCGTAGTTGCGACGGCACGTCTCCCACAGCCAGCGCCGCGCCTCGGGGTTCGTCACGTCGAGGAACGCGCTCGGCCCCTGGAACGCCATCTGCACGTCGAGGCCGCGCTCGGCGCGCACGAGGAGGTTCTCGCGCCGCAGGTGGGAGTAGTTCTCCGACTCGACCGAGACCTGCGGCCAGACGGAGACCATGAGCTCGACGCCGAGCTCGCGCAGCTCGGCGACGAGGCCCGCCGGGTCGGGCCAGAACTCCTCCTCGAACCGGTAGTCGCCCATGCGCGGCCAGTGGAAGAAGTCGGCGACGATCACGTCGAGCGGCAGGCCGCGCCGGCGATGCTCGCGCGCGACGTCGAGGAGCTGCTCCGCGTTCCAGTAGCGCAGCTTGCACTGCCAGAACCCGAGCCCCCGCTCCGGCATCATCGGCGCGTGCCCGGTCGCGTCGGCGTACGCGCGCGTGATCTGCGCGGGCGAGTCGCCGGCCGTCACCCAGTAGTCGAGCTGGCGCGTCGCCTCCGCGTGCCACTCGGTGCGGTTGCGCGCGAACGTGGCCCGGCCGATCGCCGGGTCGTTCCACAGGAACCCGTACCCGGCGCTCGACAGCACGAACGGCACGCTCGCCTGGGAGTTGCGGTGCGCGAGCTCGAACGTCGACCCCTTGAGGTCGAGGACGTGCTGCTGGTACTGCCCCATCCCGTAGAGCTTCTCGTCGGGGTCCGACTCGAACGACGCCGTGAGCTCGAGGTCGCCGCCGAGGCGCGGGCGGAACCGGCGCGCCTGGAGGTCGAGCGAGCCGCCCCGGTCGAGCTCGCGCAGGAGCAGGCGGCCCTCGCGGTCGTAGAACGCGACCTCGCAGTGCGAGCGCTCGTACCCCACGGGCTCGTGGAACCACGTCGTGACGCGGAGCTCGACGCGCAGCGCGCCCGTGACGAGGGTCGCGCCGTCGGCGCGCAGCTCGACGCGCGCGTCGGGCGCGGGCGGGACCTGCTCGCGCGGCAGGAGCGCGTGCTCGCTGTCCACGACGTCCCCCATGAGGGTCGCGCGGACGCGCACGGCGTCGGGCCCCCACGGCTCGACGACGAGCGTCTCGCCGCCGCCGCGCCACTCCAGGCGCGTGCCGTCGGCCCGCACGGGGCTCTCGGTCGGGTGATCGGTGGTCACCGGGTCTCCTTCGACAGGTGGGTGGTTCGAGTCAGAGGGTGGGGAGGAACACGCGCATGGTCGACGGCCCGCGCTCGGCCCACCGGTGGTAGGGCACGAGCACGAGGTCGACCTCGTCGCGCGGCGCCGGGGTGGGCGGGGCGCTCGGGTACGGCAGGGACGACCGGTCGGTGCGGTGCGCGACCACGGTGGCGCGCACGACGGCGCCGTCCTCGTGCGGGCGCGGAGCGACGCCGGGGTCGACGCGCACGTCGTCGACGGTCACGCCCGCGGGCAGGTCGACGGACTCGAGGCACAGCACGACCGGCCCGCGCTCGACGGCGACGCAGCCCCGGACGGCGTCGATCCGCGGGTCGGGCCACGTGAGCCGCGGCGCGACCGGGAGGTCGAGCACGACGAAGTCCCCCGCGCCCAGCGCACCCCGCACCTCGGCCCAGCCCGGGGCGACGAGCCGCGCGACGCCGTCGGGACCGGTGAGCGTCGCGCCGTGCGCCCAGGACGGCACGCGCAGGCGCAGCGCGACCTCGCGCCCGGGGGCGTCGAGGACCTCGACGCGCACGACGCCGTCGGCCGGGTACTCGGTCGTCACGCGCACGGCGAGCCGTCCGCCCGCGTCGAGCGCGACGTCCACGTCGCACGCGGCGTGCTGGAGCAGGGACAGCTCGTCACCGTCGACGGACGCGACGTACGCCTGCCACGACGCGAGGGTGCGCGCGACGTTCGTCGGGCAGCACGACACGTCGAACCAGGGCGCGCGGACCCCGCCCTCGGCCCGCGGGTTCTCCGCGTCCGCGGCGACGTCCTGCCCCGCGACGCGCTGCTGCAGCGGGTTGGCGTAGAAGAACGCGCGGCCGTCGGCCCGCGGGGACGTGGCCACGACGTTGAGGTAGGTGCGCTCCATGAGGTCCGCGTACCGCACGTCGCCCGTCGCGAGGTAGAGCCGCCACGAGACCATGGCCGAGGCGATCCCCGCGCACGTCTCGCAGTACGCGCGGTCCGCGGGCAGCTCCCAGTCGTCGCCGAACCCCTCGTCCTGGTGCCGCGAGCCCATGCCGCCCGTGAGGTAGGTGCGCCGCTCGACGGTGCGCTCCCACTGCCGCACGACTGCGCCGAGCAGCTCGTCGTCGCCCGTGTCCACCGCGACGTCGACCGCGCCCGCGGCGAGGTAGAGGGCGCGCACGGCGTGCCCGCGCCACACGTCGGCCTCGCGCACCGGGACGTCGTCCTGGAAGTACGCGGGGCTCAGGAGCGGGATCGGGGCGAGCGTGCCGTGGCCGCGACGCTCCACGAAGACGCGCGCCTGCTCGGTGTAGCGCGGCTCGCCGAGCGCGCGGCCGAGCTCCGCGAGGCCCACCTCGATCTCCGGGTGCCCGCAGATGCCGGCACGCCCGTCCGGGCCGAACTCGCGGCACACGAGATCCGCCGCGCGCCGCGCGACCTGCACCAGCAGGTCCTCGCCCGCGGTGCGCACGCGCGCGACGGCCGCCTGGAGCAGGTGGCCCACGCAGTACAGCTCGTGCCCGCGCTCGAGGTCCGTCCAGCGACCCGGCTGGCCGGCGTGGCCGAAGCACGTGTTGAGGTAGCCGTCGTCGTCCTGCGCGGCGGCGACCCGCTCGACGAGCCGGTCGTACCGCGCCGCGAGCGCCGCGTCGTCGGAGCGCGCGAGCTCCCACGCCATCGCCTCGAGCAGCTTGTAGACCTCCGAGTCGGAGAACTGCCACCCCGGCCGGTGGCCGCCCGTCGTGCCGTGCGCGACGGCGTCGAAGCTCGCGATCCAGCCGAGCCGCTCCATCCACTGCTCGCAGTGGTCGATGGTCGCGCGGGCGTTGGTCTCCTGCAGGTCGCCCCAGAAGCCGCCGTCGAGCCGGACCTCGCCGACGCCGAGCCCGCGGCGTCCGCGCGTCGGCGGCTGGACGGGGCGCGCCGCGGGGTCGGCGAGGAGCGCGGTCCCGCCCGGGCGGGCGACGGCGGTGGCGGTCGTGGTGGAGCGGTCTGTCACGGTCGGTCCTTCTGACGAGGTGCGGGAGCTGCGGGGCGGGACGGCTCAGTCCTTGACGGCCCCGGCGGTGACGCCCGCGGCGACGAAGCGCTGCGCGAGCACGAGGAGCACGGCGGCGGGCACGGACGCGACGACGGCGGTCGCCATGATGGCGTTCCACTGGGTCGTGTTGTTCCCGATGTAGCTGTAGATGCCGAGCGTGATCGGCACGAGGCTGCCGTTCCGGTTGAGCGTCGACGCGAAGATGAAGTCGGACCACGCCCACAGGAACGCGAAGAGCGCGACGGTCACGGTGGAGTTGCGGCTCACGGGCAGCACGACCGAGACGAACGTGCGCCAGGGGCCCGCGCCGTCGACGCGCGCGGCCTGGAGGAGCTCGCGCGGGATGCCGGACATGAACGCGGTGTACAGGAGCACGCCGAACGGGACGGCGATCGTCGAGTCGGCGACGATGAGGCCGCCGACCGTGTTGAGCAGCCCGAGCCGCACGTAGATGGCGTAGAACCCCATCGCCATGACGACGGCCGGGATCATCTGCGCGACGAGCAGCAGGAAGCTCAGGGTCTTGCCGCCGCGGAGGTTGAGCAGCGCGAGCGCGTACCCGGCGGGCGCGGCGATCGCGACGGTGAGGACGACGCACCCCGCCCCGACGAGCAGGCTCGTGCCGAGCGCGGGGAGCTGCTGCGCGAGGACGGCCTCGTAGCCCTCGAGCGTCGGGGCCCAGGGGAACCAGTGCGGCGGGTCGGCGCGCAGGTCCCTCGTGCGGGTGAGGGAGACGTTCACCATCCAGTAGACGGGGAACAGCATGAGGGCGGTGAAGACGACGCCGAGGACGGTCTTCCACCACGGGCGGGTCGCGGTCATGACGCCTCCTGACGGCGCTGGAGCTGCAGGTGCAGGAACCCGAAGACGAGCGCGACGAGGATGAGGATGTTGCCGACGGCGGCGGCGGGCGAGAAGTCGGGCTGCCCGGTGCCGAACGCCTCGCGGTAGGACCACACGGCGAACGTCGTGGACGCGTTGCCCGGGCCGCCCGTCGTCATGATCCAGATGACGTCGACGACCTTGAGCGTGTAGATGAGCCCGAGCAGGATCGTGATCGCGGAGACGGGCCGCAGGAGGGGCAGCGTGATGCTGCGGAACTGGCGCCACGCGCCCGCGCCGTCGAGCGACGCCGCCTCGTAGACCTCGCCCGGGACGTTCTGCAGCCCGGAGTAGAGGATCACGAGGTTGAACGGGATGCCGAGCCAGATGTTGGCGATCGTCACGGCGATCAGCGCGGTGTCGGGCGACGTGAGCCAGTTGATCTGTCCGATCCCGAACGACTCGAGCACCGAGTTGACGATGCCGTTGTCGCTGTTGAGCATCCACGCCCACGTGGACGACGACACGATGAGGGGCAGCAGCCACGGCACGAGGAACAGCGCGCGCAGGAAGCCCGACAGCCGGAAGCTCGACCGGAAGAAGACCGCGAGCGCGAGGCCGATCGTGAACTGGAACGCGATCGACACGACCGTGAAGAACGCGGTGTTCCACAGCGCCGCGGGGAACGTCGACGACGCGAACACCGCCGCGAAGTTGTCGAGGCCCACGAACTCCGGGTCGCCCTGGACGAACGCGCGGATCGTGTAGTCGTGCAGGCTGAGGTCGACGTTGCGCCACAGCGGGTACGCGTAGAAGAGCACCAGGTACACGAGCAGCGGGGCGGCGAAGCCCACGGCGGCCCACTGGCTCGCGCTCGGTCCCCGTCGGCGGCGCGGCCCCGAGGGGGCGGCGGGCGTGCTGCCCGCCGCTCCCCCGGCGTCCTCGCGCGTCCCGACGGCGGTCGGGAGGGTGGTCATGGTCATCCTTCGTCAGTCCTGTGATCGTTCACATGCGACGTGCGTCGCACATGGTCAGCTCGTCGCGGCCTCGGCGTCGGCCTGCGCGGCCGAGAGCGCCTCCTGCGGCGTCGCGGAGCCGGACAGCGCGTTCTGGACCGCGGTCCACAGCGCCTCGGAGATCTTCGGGTAGTCAGTCCCGAGGTTGTCGCTCGTGCGGCCCTTCGCGCTGCGCACGGCCTCGACCCACGTCTCGAGCTCGGGCGACTCCGCGAGGAGCTGCTCCTGGCCCTCCTCCGTCGGCGGCACGTAGTACGCGAACGTGTTCGCCGTCTCGACGAAGCCCTCGGGCGTCGTCATGCACTCGACGATCTGGCGCGTCACCTCGTAGCGGCCCTCGTCGGACTGCACGGGCGCGACGATGAACTCGCCACCCGTGGGCGCGGGCGCGACGCCGCCGTCCTTCGCGGGGAGCTGCACGACGCCCGTCTCGAAGTCCGCCTCGGCGGCGCTGTTGACCTGCCACGTGCCGTTCTCCACGAACGCGAAGTCCCCGGTGAGGAACTCCTCCCACGTCGTGTTCTGCGAGTTCTGGATGACCGAGTTCGGCGCGTAGCCCGCGTCGAGCCAGCCCTTCCACAGCTCGAGCGCCTCGACGGCCTCGGGCGAGTCGAGCTGGGTGAGGTCGGCGCCCGCGCCCCAGAACCACGGCAGGAACTGGAA
Source organism: Cellulosimicrobium composti (assembly GCF_009711085.1). GTDB lineage: Bacteria > Actinomycetota > Actinomycetes > Actinomycetales > Cellulomonadaceae > Cellulosimicrobium > Cellulosimicrobium composti. The sequence continues at coordinate 143,493 of NZ_WMKA01000004.1, read as the reverse complement.
CGAGCCCTCCTCGGTGCCGATGCCCGCGAACGTGATGCCCTTGTGCCCGGCACCCGTCACGGCCTCGAGCGCGGCGGTGAGCGACGCCCAGTCGGTGATCGACGCGGGGTCGACGCCCGCGGCGTCGAGGATCTCCTTGTTGTAGTAGAGCGCGAGCGTGTTGGCCCCGATGGGGATGCCGTACGTCTCGCCGTCCACCACGCCGGCGTCGAGCAGGTTCGCGTCCACGTCGGCCGTGTCGAGGCCGAACTCGTCCATCGTGGTGAGCATGCCCGTCTCGGCGAGCGTGGAGACGGCCGGGTTGTCGAGCAGGATGACGTCGGGCGACGTGCCCTCCTGCGCCGACAGCAGCGCCTGGTTCGTCAGCGCCGTCGTGTCGTACGCGGTGCGCTGGATGGTGACGCCGGCCTCCTCGCCGCACTGCTGGACGCGCGCCTCCCAGTCGGACGACGCGTCGTGCTGCGGGTACGGGTCCCACCACGTGTACGTGGTGCTGTCCCCGCCGGACGCCTGCCCGCCCCCGGCCCCACCGGACGAGCACGCCCCGACGAGGGCGAGGGTCGCGGTGCCGAGGACGGCGGTCACCAGGGTGACCGGCTTGCGGCGCGTGTGGTGCATCTCGGGTTCCTCCTTGAACGAGTCGGTCGACGACGCCGACGACCTCCTTGCGTCCGCGCCCGCCGTCGGTCGGCGGGGCGGTCGGGGCCTAGGCCCCGGTGCGCCGGGGCGGCGCCCCCGTGCTTCCCCGGTCGACGAGCTCGGGCGAGACGAACCGCACGACGTGCGGCTCGTCAGCCCCGACCTCCCCCTCGATGCGCCGCACGAGCTGGCGCACGGCCATGCGGCCCAGGCGGTCCGGCGCGGACTCGACCGAGGAGAAGGGCAGGGAGAACGTGCGGGCGAACTCGTCCGAGTAGCGCCCGACGACGGACAGGTCCCGCGGCGCGGACAGGCCGCGGTCGTGCAGGACGGTGGGCAGGGCGGCCGCGGCCGCCTCGTTGTTGATGACCAGGCCGGTGGCCCGGGGGTACGCGTCGAGGAGCGCGTGGAGCTCGCGGCCGACCTCGGGCTGGCCCGACGACGCGTACGTGGCGTGCAGGACGACGCCGCGCGCCCGCGCGGCCTCGACCGCGGCGTTCTGGAGGCGCCACACGTACGCGCCACCGCGCTCGACGACGTGCTCGGGCTGCGAGACGAGCACGACCTCGCGGTGCCCGAGGCGGTGGAGGTGGTCGACCATGAGGCGGCCGGCCTCCTCGAAGTCGAGGTCGAACACGTCGACGCCCGTGCAGTCCGCGGGCAGGCCGACGAGCGCGCCCGGCTGGGGCGCGGCCCGCAGGATCGGCAGGCGCTCGTCGTGCTCGGCGACGTTGAGCAGGACGACGCCGTCGACCATGCGCGAGTCCGTCATGCGGCGCAGCGCGCGGGTCCCGTCGGCGTCGGTGGCGAGCAGGATGTCGTAGCCGTGCTCGCGCGCGGTGTCGGAGACGCCGAGCATGTACTGGAGCATCGCGGGCGCGAACTCGTCCGGGAGGAACTGCGCGAGCAGCCCGATGACCATCGTGCGCGTCGTGGCGAGCGCGCGCGCCCCGGCGTTGGGCGTGTACCCGAGCGTCCGGACGGCGTCCTCGACGCGACGGCGCACGTCCGCCGAGATCGCCCTCTTCCCCGAGAGCGCGTACGACGCCGTGCTGCGCGAGACCCCCGCGACCCGGGCGACGTCTCCGATGGTGGCCACTGTGCCTCCTCTGATCGAACCGGTTCGACAGTAGCGTGAGCGTTAACATCCGCGCAAGCCCGAGTTCTCGGCGTATTTCCGCGGCACGAGCGCCCGATCGTCGAACCGATTCGCCCGTCACCGGGGTGGACGGGCCCGTCAGCGTGCAGGCGTCGTGGTCTCCGAGCAGCTCGGCGGGCGGCTCGGCCGTCGGCTCACCAGGCGCGTCGCACGGCCGCCTTGGTCCCGGTCACCAGGGTGCGCGGCGGGACGTCCTCGGCGACCACCGCGCCGGCGGCCACGACGGCGTCCCGCCCGATCGTCACGCCCGGCAGGATCGTCGCGCCCGCGCCGATCCACACGTTCTCGTGCACGTCGATGGGCCCGCCGGTCAGCCAGACCTTGCGGTCGTCGGTGTCGACGGGGTGCCCGACGGTCACGAACGTGACCCGCGGCGCGACCATGACGCGCTCCGCGAGCCGGATGCCCGCGTAGTCGAGGAACGTGCAGTTCTGGTTGACGAAGACCCGCTCGGCGAGGTCGAGGTTCAGCCCGTGGTCGGTGAAGAACGGCGGGTAGATCGTCACGCGCGGCGGCAGGGGACGCCCGAGGATCTGCTCGAGCAGGCGCGCCCGGCCGTCCTCGTCGTCGAACGGCAGGACGTTGAGCCGCGACGTGAGCTCGGTCGCGCGCAGCACGCGCTCGGACATCGCGCGGAACTCGGGGCTCTGGATCCTCAGGAGCAGGTCGCCGGGCATCCCCCGATCCTGCCGCACGTCAGCGCGCGACCGGCTCCCGCGCGGCGACGACCTCCTCGACGACGTCGACCACGCCGTCCTCGCCCGGCGAGGCGGCGATCCGCTCGCCGAGCGCCGCGCTCGCCCGGGCGTAGGCCGGGTCGTCGAGCAGGCGGCGCACGGCGCGCCGCACCTGGGCGGGGCGCGGCGTGCTCGTCCGCAGCCGCACGCCCGCGCCCGTCCACGCGACGCGCGCCGCGACCTCCGCCTTGTCCTCGGTCTTGCCCGCGACGACGACGGGCACGCCGTGCCGCAGCGCGTGGTGCACGCCCCCGTAGCCGCCGTTCGTCACGAGGACCGAGGTGCGCGGGAGCAGCGCGTCGTACGGGAGGTACTCGGCCGCGCGCGCGTTCGCGGGCAGCGCGCCGAGCGCCTCGACGGGGCGGCCGCCCGTCGCGGCGACCACGAGCACGTCCTCGTCGGCGAGCGCGCGCAGGGTCGGGACCAGGAGCTGGGTCGGGTCCTCGTTCGCCACGGTGCCCTGCGTGACGTGCACGACCGGCCGGCGCGTGTCGAGGTCGCCCCACCACGGCGGGAGCGTGCCGTCCGAGGGCGCCGGGCGCGGCGGGCCGACGAACCGGACCGGCGTCGTGACGTCCGGTCGCGGGTACTCGAGCTCGGCCACCGTGAGCTGCACGACGGCGTCCGCGTCGGCCGGCCAGCCGAGGAAGAACGTGCCGTTCGGCTCCACGCCCGCGGCCCGGACCATCTCCTGCGCCGTCCGCTGCGGCTCCGCGAACGCGACGCGCTCGACGAACCGGTACAGCGCGCGGTTGCGCAGGACGCCGAGCCGGCCGCGCGCGGGCAGCACGCCGAGCCCGAACGGGGCCGTGCGCTCGCTCCTGAGCCCGAGCGGCACGATGCCGAGCGTGAGCACGGGCGGTCGACGGTCGGCCGGGCTGGCGACGAGCGCCATCGCGCCGAGGAACAGGGGCTCGACGAGCACCGCGTCCGCACGCCGGCGCGCGAGCGCGTCGAGCACCGCGCGGTGCTGCGCGGCACCGGGCCGCACGAAGATCTCGAGCATGTCGTGCCGGATCGCGTCGAGCCCGGTGCGCCCGGCGCGGCCGGGGAACGCTCCGGCGAGGTCGAGGTCGTCGAAGTCGGCCTCCGCCGGGAGCGGCACGTGCTCGGCGCCCGCGGCCTGGGCGGCGGCGGCGAACCGGGCGCCGGTGAGGAAGCGGACGTCGTGCCCGCGCGCGACGAGCGCGCGGGTGACCGCGAGCAGGGGCGTGACGTGCGCGTGCACGGGGGTGGAGCAGAGCAGGACGCTGGCCATCGGTGGTGCCTCTCTCGGACGGCGCGGGTGCGCCGAGGGAACGGGACGGGCGCAGGACCGGGCCGTCTGCGCGGGATGCCGCGGGGGAGGCGGCGTGTGAGAGGATCGATCAACCGTCAGGAGTATTCATCACCCTAGAAGGGTAGTCAATAGTGGTCCCCCGTGCGTACACGTCCGACCTCCGCGCCGAGCAGGCCGCCCGGACGCGCGAGCGCGTCGTGCGCGCCGCGGCCGAGGAGCTCGCCGACCGCGGCTACGAGCGCACGACCCTCGCGCGCATCGCCGAGCGCGCGGGCGTCTCGCTGGAGACGGTCAAGGCGCACGGCCCCAAGCGCGCGCTGCTGCTCGCCGCGTTCGAGCTCACGTTCGCCGGGTCGGAGGGCAAGGAGTCGCTCGCCGCGCGCCCCGAAGGCCGCGCGGTCGCCGCGACGAGCGACCCCGAGGCGTTCCTCGACGGCCTCGTCGACCTCGTCGCGGCGGCGAACGCGCGCGTGAGCGGTCTCTGGTCCGCCTTCACGTCGGCCGCGCGCGGCGACGAGGCGGTCGCGGCGGAGCTCGACGCGCTTCTCGAGCGCCGCCGGGCCGACCTGCGCGCGAGCGTCGACGTGCTCGAGGCCCACGGCTTCCACCCGTACGCGCCGCGCGACGAGGCCGCCGAGTCGCTCTCCTACCTGCTCGGGGTCGAGGGGTACACGCACTTCGTGGTGGGCGCGGGCTGGTCCGCCGCGCGCTACCGGGCCTGGCTGCGCGACGCCGTCGTGCGCCTCGTCGCGGCCCCGCCCGGCGCGGACGTCGCGACCTGACCCTGGCGCGTCGCGGCTCGTGGCGCCTACCGTGTGCCATGAGCACCCTCACCCCCGGCTTCCACGGCCGGCCGCGTCCGCAGGGCGTGGCACTCCCGCCGGGCCAGTACGTCGAGACGGGGTTCCCCGTGCTCTCGGCCGGGCCCACACCGCGCCTCGACACCGCGTCGTGGCGCCTCGACGTCACGACCGAGACCGGCGTGACGCGCTCGTGGTCGTGGGCGGAGCTCATGGCGCTCCCCCAGGACGAGCCCACCGTCGACATCCACTGCGTGACCCGCTGGTCCAAGTTCGGCACGACGTGGCGCGGCGTCTCGCTCGACACGCTCCTCGCCGAGGTCGAGTCGACGGCCGACTTCGCGATGGTCGGCTCCTACGGCGGCTACACGACCAACCTCCCGGTCTCGGAGCTCCTGGGCGGCAAGGCGTGGATCGCGCACACGTTCGACGGCGCGCCGCTCCACCCGGTCCACGGCGGCCCGGCACGGCTGCTCGTGCCGCACCTGTACTTCTGGAAGTCCGCGAAGTGGGTCAACAGCATCACGCTCATGCCCATGGACCGGCAGGGCTTCTGGGAGCGCCTCGGGTACCACGACCTCGGCGACCCGTGGCGCGAGCAGAGGTACCAGGGTGACTGAGGCGCCCGCCCGGCTCGGCGCCCGGTACGCGCGGCCGTCGGGCTGGCAGGTCGCGACGCTCGTCGACGCGTGGGCGGAGAGCCCGTCCGCGCGCACGCTCGTGCTCGAGGTGGCGCACTGGCCGGGCCACATGGCCGGGCAGCACGTGGACCTGCGCCTCACCGCGCCCGACGGCTACCGCGCCGAGCGGAGCTACTCGGTCGGGAGCGCCGCGACGCGCTCGACGGTCCCCGAGGGCAGCGCGCTCGACGGCGCCGCGCCCGCGCGCGTCGAGCTCACCGTCCAGCGCGTGGCCGGGGGCGAGGTCTCGACGTACCTCACCGACGTGTTCGCCGTGGGCGACGCGATCGAGCTCCGTGGACCCGTCGGGGGCTGGTTCGTGTGGTCGCCCGAGCGCGACGCCGGGACGCCCGTGCTGCTCGCGGCCGGCGGGTCCGGGCTCGTGCCCCTCATGGCGATGCTCCGCACGCGGCGCGAGGCGGGCGACCGCACGCCGGTCCGGCTCGTGTACTCGGTGCGCCGGCCCGAGGACCGCCTCTACGTCGACGACCTCGACCGGCTCGTCGCCGCGCACGACGGTCTCGACGTGCAGGTCGTCTACACGCGCTCGACGCCGCTCGGCTCCGTCCGGGGGCCGGGGCGCCTCGAGCGCCGCGAGCTCGCCGCGTGGGGCTGGCCCGCCGAGATCGAGCCGGCCTGCTTCGTGTGCGGACCCACGGGCTTCGTCGAGGCCCTCGCCCGGCAGCTCGTCTCGCTCGGGCACGACCCGGCACGGATCCGGACCGAGCGGTTCGGGCCGGCCGCGGACTGACGGCCGCTACGCGGGCGGCGGCGCCCAGCCGGCCCGGGCCCGCGCGTCGCGCTCCGCGAGCACGCTGCGCAGCAGTCGGATCGTGAGGACCAGCGCCCAGATCACCAGGACGGCGATCGTCGCGAGCACCGCGACGTAGAGCAGGATCAGCAGCGGGTAGATCGGCCCGATTCCCATGCCCGGACCCTAGCCCGCCGGGCGGCACGGACCGCGGCCGACCCCCCGCGCGCCCGCGCCGTCCCTTGACGACCCCGCACCGCGCCAGTAGCGTTCTTGCGAGTTGATGCAAGAAATCAACACTCTGTTGTGCGGTGCGGCACAGCAGCGTCGCAATTCTCGAAGGTACTGACCCGAGCCATCCGGCCTCACGCCGGACGTGCGCCGCAGGGCCGTCCTCCGACCCGGGCACCCGGTCCGGTGCGGGACCGCCCCGGCGCGGCCTGACACCCGTCGACGAGGACGGGAGATCGAGGACATCGATGAGACATCGACCCAGCACGTCGAACCGCACCCGCGCGCCGCGCCGCGGGCTCCGCCTCCTCGCCGCCACGGCGACGGCGACCGCCCTGCTCGTCCCGCTCGGCCTCACCACGACGGCGACCGCGGCGCCCACCGTGCTGTCCGCCGGGAAGCCGACGGCCGCGAGCAGCAACAACGCGCCGTACCTGTCCGAGAACCTCACGGACGGCGACCCGAGCACCTACTGGGAGTCGACGAACTCCACGTTCCCGCAGTGGGCGCAGGTCGACCTCGGCACCCCTGCCGCCGTCGAGGACGTCGTGCTCACGCTCCCCGCCGGGTGGGAGGCGCGACAGCAGACGCTGAGCGTGCAGGCGAGCACGGACGGCGCGGCCTTCACGACGCTCACCGCGAGCCAGGCGTACACGTTCGACCCGGCGTCGGGCAACACCGTGACCGTGGACGTGCCGGACACGTCGGCGCGGTACGTCCGCGTGCACGTCACCGCGAACACCGGCTGGCCGGCGGCCCAGCTCTCGGAGCTCCGGGTGCGCGGGACCGCCGGAACCACCGACCCCGGCGACCCCGGGGACCCCGGCCAGCCGACGGGCTCGAACCTCGCGTCGGGCCGGCCCGCCGCGGCGTCCTCGACCGAGTGGCAGTACGTCGCGGCGAACGCGACCGACGACGACACGTCGACCTACTGGGAGGGCGCGGGCGGCCAGTACCCGAGCACGCTCACGGTGTCGCTCGACGCCGCGGCCGAGCTCACCGCCGTCGTCGTGAAGCTCCCGCCCGCGGCGGCGTGGGGCCCGCGCACCCAGACGTTCGAGGTCCAGGGCCGCGAGTCCGCGGCCGGGGCGTGGCAGACGCTCGCGGCGTCCGCCGCCCACGCGTTCTCGCCGGGCACGGGCAACACCGTGACCGTCCCCGTGACGGGTACCGCGAAGGACGTGCGTCTGCGGTTCACGGGCAACACCGGCTCGGGCAACGGGCAGGTCGCCGAGCTCCAGGTGTTCGGCACCGCCGCGCCCAACCCCGACCTCGTCGTCACGGGCGTCACCGCGACCCCCGCGTCACCGCTGGAGTCGCAGGCCGTCACGCTCTCCGCCGTCGTGCGGAACATCGGCACCCAGGGGTCCGCCGCGACGGACGTCGCGTTCACGCTCGACGGGCAGACCGTCGCGACGGAGCCGGTCGGCGCGCTCGCCGCCGGTGCCGAGGCCACCGTCACGGCGGACTTCGGCGCGCGCCCCGCCGCGAGCTACACGATCGGCGCGGTCGCCGACGCCGGCGGCACGGTCGCCGAGCAGGACGAGAGCAACAACGCGTACACGAACCCGACGCCGCTCGTCGTGACCGCCGTCCCCAGCTCCGACCTCGTCCCGACCGTCACGTGGTCCCCCACGAGCCCCGCCGCGGGCAGCACCGTGAGCTTCTCCGCGACGCTCGCCAACCAGGGCAACGTCGCGACCTCGTCCGGTGCGCACGGCCTCACGGTGACCGTGACGAACACCGCGACGGGCGCCGTCGTGCGCACCCTCACCGGCTCCGTGAGCGGAGCGATCGCCGCGGGTGCGAGCAGCGCGAGCGTGTCCCTCGGCACGTGGACCGCCGCGGACGGCACCTACGACGTCGAGGTCGTCGCAGCGCCCGACCCGACGGAGGTCGCGGCCAAGCGTGCGAACAACGCCGTCACGCGCCCGCTCTTCGTCGGCCGCGGCGCGAACCTGCCGTTCGACACCTACGAGGCGGAGGACGGCGTCACGGGCGGCGGCGCGACGGTGCTCGCGCCGAACCGCGTCGTGGGCGACCTCGCGGGGGAGGCGTCGGGCCGTCGGGCCGTCACGCTCGACCAGACCGGCGCGTACGTCGAGTGGACCACCAAGGCGCCGACGAACACGCTCCTGACCCGCTTCTCCATCCCCGACGCGGCGGGTGGCGGCGGCACCGACGCGACGCTCGCGATCTTCGTCGACGGCCAGTTCCTCAAGAACATCGACCTCACGTCGCGCTACGCGTGGCTCTACGGGAACGAGACCAACCCCGGCAACCAGCCGGGCCAGGGCGCGCCGCGCCACGTCTACGACGAGGCCAGCACGCTGCTCGGCACGACCGTCCCCGCAGGCTCGACGATCCGCCTGCAGAAGACCGCGCAGAACACGTCGCAGTACGCGATCGACTTCGTCGACCTCGAGCTCGCGACACCGCAGGCGAACCCCGACCCGGAGCGGTACACGCAGCCCACGGGCTTCACGCACCAGGACGTCCAGGACGCGCTCGACCGGGTCCGCATGGACACGACCGGGACGCTCGACGGCGTCTACCTCCCCGCGGGCGACTACCAGACCGCGAACAAGTTCCAGGTCTACGGCAAGGCCGTCGACGTCGTCGGGGCGGGCCCGTGGTTCACGCGGTTCTTCGCGCCGCAGAGCCAGGAGAACACCGACGTCGGCTTCCGCGCCGAGGCGAGCGCCAACGGCTCGACGTTCCGCGACTTCGCGTACTTCGGCAACTACACGTCGCGCATCGACGGGCCGGGCAAGGTGTTCGACTTCGCCGACGTGAAGAACATGACGATCGACAACATCTGGGTCGAGCACATGATCTGCATGTTCTGGGCGTCGAACATGGACGACTCGGAGGTCAAGAACTCGCGCATCCGCAACACGTTCGCCGACGCGATCAACATGACGAACGGCAGCGCGAACAACCACGTCCACAACAACCAGGCGCGCGGCACGGGCGACGACTCGTTCGCGCTCTTCGCGGCCACCGACAACGGCGGCTCCGGCCAGCGCGGCAACGTGTTCGAGAACCTCACCTCGACGAACACCTGGCGCGCCGCAGGGCTCGCGGTCTACGGCGGGCAGGACAACACGTTCCGGAACATCTACGTCGCGGACACGCTCGTCTACTCGGGCGTGACGATCAGCTCGCTCGACTTCGGGTACCCGATGGAGGGCTTCGGGCCCGCGCCGACGGTGTTCGACGGGCTGACGGTCGTGCGCTCCGGCGGGCACTTCTGGGGCGACCAGGTGTTCGGGGCCGTGTGGATGTTCTCGGCGTCGAAGGCGTTCGGGAACATCGAGGTGCGGAACCTCGACATCGTCGACCCGACGTACTCCGGGATCATGTTCCAGACGAACTACGTGGGCGGCCAGCCGCAGAACACGTTCCAGAACCCGACCTTCACGAACGTCACCATCACGGGCGCGACGAAGAGCGGCGACCAGTACGACGCGCGGTCCGGGTTCGGCATCTGGGTCAACCCCATGCCGGAGCCGGGCCAGGGCCCGGCCGTCGGCACGGCGACGTTCACCGACCTCACGTTCTCGGGCAACTACCGGGACATCGAGAACACGACGTCGACGTTCACGATCACGCGGAACTGACGTCCGCACCCACCCCGCACGACGCCGCAGCCCGCCTCACGAGGCGGGCTGCGGTGCGTCCGGGGCACCGGCCGGCGCGGCGTCCCCGAACCGCCACCGCATCGCCGCGTGCTCGGCCGTGCGCTCGTACGCGAACACGACCTCGGGCCGCACCGCGAACACGAGCGCCGGGTCGCCGTCGTGCACGAACGCCCCGTCCGCGACGTCGAACGTCCACTCGTCGCCGTACTTGCAGCGCCACCGCTCGGCCGGGCGGCGCAGCGCCGCGTCGTCCGTGACGCGCACGGCCGTGCCCTCCACGACGACGTCGAGCGCGTCCTCGAACACGTTCGTGCCCGTCGTCACCACCACGTGCGGGTTCTGGGCGAGGTTGCGCGCCTTGCGCTCGCCGGGGCCGGTGGTCACGTGGAGGCACCCGTCCGCGACGACCGTCATGAGCGGCGTGACGTGCGGGCGCCCGTCGGGGCGCACCGTCGAGATCCACGAGATCTCCGCCCGTTCGAGCGCGCCGCGCACGGTCTCCCACGCGACGGGCCTCGCCCCCGGGGAGCTGAAGCCGGGGATGAGCGTCCCCTCGGGGGCGGCGGGTGCGGCGGGCTGGGCTGCGGTGCTCATGCGTGTCCTCTCGTCGGTCCTCCCTCGGACCGGCGAGCACGCCGGAACTCATCGGCGCCGCGGCGACCGGCGCGACCCGTGCCCGGTCGGCGTGCGGGCGTGGACCGACGCCGGGCCTACCGGACGTCCTCGGGCGCCGCCTCGTGGCCCGCGCGCCCGGCCGTGCGTCGTTCCTGCTTCATCCGCGCCTCGAACAGGTGCCGCGCGCCACCCGCGAGCGCCTCGCGCGCGGCACGCTCGTGCTCGCGGAACACCGACCAGTAGGTGTCGTCGTACGCCTCGACGACCTGGAACGTCCAGTGCCCGGGGATGACGTTGCGCCCCACGAGGTCGGTCGCGATCCGGTCCGCGACGTCCGCGTGCCCGGCGGCGCGCAGCTTCTCGACGGCCTCGCCGAGCGCGAGGTCGGCCTCGCCCGTGAGCTGGTGGAACGTGTAGAGGTGGCCCCGGGCGCGCTCCGTCGTCTCCAGCGCCTCGCTCAGCGCGCCGAGCGCGTCGACGGTCGCGTCGCTCACGCCGTCCGGCACGGCACGGCTCGGCAGGTCACGGGGGTCGTCGTCGCTCACGCCGCCACGCTAGGCACGGCCCCGCCGGCCCGCACCCCGTCGCCGGACCGCGTGCGTCGGCGCCCTGTGACAGGGTTGACCCGCCACCCCCGACCGAGGACACCGTCGCGAGCCATGCCACAGACCGCACCCGTACCGACCGTCACGACCCAGGCGACCCCGAGCCAGCGACCCCACCGGGCGGCGCGGATCGAGGACCGGTGGCGCGCCGTCGTCTCGCGCCTGCAGAAGGCGCGCGGCTGGCGCCCGCGGGTCGAGCCGTTCGCGGGGTACGGCAGCCCGCGGCGCGTGCGCGTGCTCGGGCGCGTGCTGCTCGCGAGCCCGGCGTTCGACCCCGCGCTGCACGAGCGCGAGTCCGCCGACCGCCGGGGCTGGCGGTACTTCTTCACCGCGCCCGCCCCGCGCGAGGAGGTGCGCGTCCACGTCGGTGACGTGACCGTCGACCTCGTGTCCGACCGCGGCGGGTACCTCGACGCGACGATCGACGTCGCGCTCGCACCGGGCTGGCACGACGTGACGTTCCGGCCGTCGTCGGGCGCGGTCGCGAAGGGCCGCGTGTTCGTCGTGGCGGACGGGCGGCGGCTCGGCGTCGTGTCGGACATCGACGACACCGCGATGGTCACCGCGGTGCCCCGCCCGCTCATCGCCGCGTGGAACACGTTCGTGCGGCACTCGAGCGCACGCGTCCCCGTGCCGGGGATGGCGGCCCTGTACCGCGGGATCGCGACGGAGCGCCCCGGCACGCCGTTCGTCTACGTCTCGACGGGCGCGTGGAACACGGCCGCGAACCTGCGCCGGTTCCTCCAGCGCCACGGCTTCCCGCCCGGCCCGCTCCTGCTGACGGACTGGGGCCCGACGAACACCGGGTGGTTCCGCAGCGGCCCGGAGCACAAGGACACCGCGCTCGAACGCCTCTTCCGCGAGCTGCCCGACGTCGACTGGCTCCTGATCGGCGACGACGGCCAGCACGACCCGGAGATCTACGCGCGTGCCGCGCGGCGGTTCCCGGACCACGTCGCGGCCGTCGCGATCCGCGAGCTGACGCCTGCGCAGCAGGTCCTCGCCCACGGCTCGCCGCTGCCTGCCCCGGGCAGCCTCCCGGGCGAGGTCGGCACCGGCGTCCCGACGGCGTTCGGCCCCGACGGCGACGCGCTCACCCGCGCCCTCGCGCGCGCCCTGCGCCGCTGACGGGACGACCGCGTCCGCCGAACATGGGGTCACCGCCCGTTCTGAGGTCGTGACGGGCGACAACCCCATGCTCGGCGGGCCGCCGCGCCGGGATGCCGATGTCAGGAGCGGGTGATTGCCTGAGGGAATGACGACGCCGCAGGACCCGTTCCCCGTGCCCGAGCCCGAACCTGCCGAGCGGACGCGCCGCACGTGGCCGTGGATCGTGCTCACGGTCGTGGCGGTGCTCGTGATCGCCCTGGTCGTGTGGCTCGTGAACCGCCCGCCCGGCGCCGAGCCCGCGGCGGAGACGCCCGCGCCGACGGCCACGGAGACGGGGGACGCGTCGCCGACCGACGCGGCCTCCCCGAGCGACGACGCGTCGACCCCTGCCGCGGAGGGCTGCCCCGCGGCGGGCGACGGTCCGCCCGCCGGCGCGGACACGCACGAGATCGTCGACGTCGACGGCGACGGCCGCCCGGACACCGCGTGGCTGACCGGCGGCGCGGACCGCGCGTTCGGCATCACCACCGCCTCGGGCGCGACGTTCTCCGCGCCGATCGAGTCCGCGAGCCCCGTCCCCGCGAGCGCGGTCGTCAACCTCGTGGCCGCGGGCGACGCGACCGCGCCGATCGCGCTCGTCGACACCGGCCGTGAGGTCCTGCTCTTCTCCGCCGCCGACTGCGCCGTGACGCCCACGCAGAACGCGCAGGACGAGCAGTACACGTTCGACAAGGGCTTCGCCGGCTTCGGCACGGGCGTCGGCTGCACCGAGGTCGACGGCGCGCTGCACCTCGCGGGACTGAACGCCGTGTCCGACGACGGCACGACGTTCACCGTGTCCCGCACCTTGGTGGACCTCGACGCGGGCGCGACGCGGGCGACGAACGGCGAGGAGGAGACCGTCGCGCAGGACGCGCCCGCGGACGACCCGGTGGTCACGACCGCGCAGGAGACGAGCTGCGGCGACCTCGTCGCCGGGCAGGACGGCCCCGTCGAGCCCCAGTAGGGCCACGCACCCGCACCCCGCCGCCCCGCACGAGGCGGGAGTCCGGCGGGGCGGGTCGTGGCGGCCGGGCGTCACCCGCGGCTGCACGTGCGGCACGTGCCGCGGCGGCGCAGCCAGTAGGCGTAGGTCGCGGCGCCGAGGGCGACGGACCACAGCGGCCACAGGAGCATCGGGCCGACGGCGCCCCACCGGTCGGCCGTGAGCGCGAGCTGGCCCTCGCCGAGCCCGAGCGCGACGAGCGAGACCCCGGCGGGCAGGACGGCGACCGCGACGACCGTCGCCGGGACGACCGCGAGGCCGACCGGGACGCGCCGGCCCGCGAGGCCGAGCATCCAGCGCGGGAACCGCTCGCCCCAGTGCTGGTAGAGCCCGAGCGTGAGCACGGCGCCGACGAACGCGAAGCCGCCGAGGCCGAGCGCCGCGATCCAGCCGTCGTCCCCGGCGAGGTCGGCGACGTCGTCGGGCGAGAAGCCGAGCGGGATGCCGAGGACCCACGCGATCCGGGTGAGCGCGTAGAACGCGGGCGCGGCGGCTGCCACGAGCGCGGCGCGACGTCCCCAGCCCGCGGAGGCCTCCGGCGTCGTCCACGCGTGGTCGTGGCCGTCGTGGCGGCGGCCGCACGACTCGCACGCGCCCGCGGCGCGGCGCACGAACCGCCACGTCGAGGCGACGAGCAGCGCGCCGCCCGCGAGGAGCGCCACCTGGAGCAGCGGCCCGGCGCCGACGAAGTCCTGGAACGCCGCACGCATCACCGGGTCGAACGGGGCCATGACGAGCGTGACCGGCAGGTAGCCGAGGCGCGCGAGGATCGAGGCGTCGGTGAGGGCGAGGACGCCAAGACCGACGACGGCGGTCGCCGCGACGGTGAGCGCGCGGTCGCCGCGCGCGACGAGCCCGTGCCGGCCGCCGAGCCACGCCCGCAGCGCCGTGGCGGCGCCGACGAGCCCGAGCACGGCGACCCACGGCGTGAGCGTCGCGCCGGGCACGGGCGTGAGGACGCCGAACGAGAGGTCGTTCGCGTCGCCGACCGCGAGCGTGCCGCCGGTGAGGGTGACGGCGAGCGCGGCGAGACCGCCGGCGGCCCACAGGACCGCGGCTGCCGGGCCGACCCAGCGCCCGCGGGGCACGTCCGCCGCGCGGGCGGGCGGGGCGGCCCCGGGTGGTGCGGCGGCGTCCTGGTTCCGGCGGCCCGGGCCGCGGGTCGGGGTGGGGACGGGGGTGCGTGGTGTCGAGGTGCTCATGACTCGACCCTCGCGCCGGGCGACGCGACGGGGATCCCCCGTGGCGGCGGCCTGGCTCCCCCGCGCGGGGGATCAGTCCCGCGAGCGCGCGTCGCGCAGCGCCCGCAGCGCGCCCGTGGACCACAGCGCCCACGCCATGAGCACGGGCTGGAAGAACAGGCGGCCGAAGCGCTTGGCGTCGGTGTCGAGGCCGAACCCGTCCTTGTGCTCGAGCCACTGGCCGACGTTGCCGGGGAAGATCACGACGAAGAACGCGGCCGCGACCAGGCCGACCGCGACCCGCCACCGCGTCAGCACGACGAGCGACGCGCCGAGCACGATCTCGACCGCCCCCGAGGCCAGCACCGTGACGTCCTCGTCCACGGGGAACCAGGACGGGACCTGCGCCTGGAACTCCTCGCGCGAGACGGTGAGGTGACTGACGCCGGCCCCCACGAGGGCGAGGCCGAGCCCGACGCGGGCGAGCGTCGCGACGAGCGGGACGCGCGGGGCGGGGCGGGTGATCGCGGAGAGGTCCATCGCGCGATCGTCGCACCCGGCCCGCCTGCCCGCAGCGCGGCCGAGCGCCGGTCAGACGGGTCGCACGAAACCCGACTCGTACGCGCGCACGACGGCCTGCGTGCGGTCCCGCACGCCGAGCTTCGCGAGCACGTTCCCGACGTGCGTCCGCACGGTCTCGACGCCCAGGTACAGCTCGGCGGCGATCTCCGCGTTCGACAGCCCCTGCGCGACGAGGCGCAGCACCTCGCCCTCGCGCTCGGTGAGGCGCGCGTCGCGCAGCTCGTCCCCCGCGGGCGGGCGCGCCGTCGCGAGCCGGCGCACGGCGTCGGGGAACAGCAGCGACTCACCGCGCGCGACGACGCGCACCGCCTGCACCACCTCCTCGGGCCGCGCCCGCTTGAGCAGGAACCCGTGCGCGCCCGCCCGCAGCGCGTCGAGCACGTGGTCGTCGTTCTCGAACGTCGTCACGACGAGCACCCGGGGCGCGGGCTCCCGGGCGAGCAGCGCGCGCGTCGCCGCGATGCCGTCGACGCGCGGCATCCGCACGTCCATGAGCACGACGTCGGGCCGCTCGCGCGCGACGACGCCCGGCACGTCCGCGCCGTCCCCCGCCTCGCCGACGACCTCGAGGTCCGGCTCCGCGTCGAGGATCACGCGCAGCCCCGCGCGCACGAGCGGCTCGTCGTCCACGAGCACCACGCGCGTCGTCGTCATGCGCCCCCTCCTCGTCGTGCCCGGCGCCGGGCCGCGCCCGCGCGACGGCGGTCGACGGCCGTCCCGGGACGCCTCATCCTCCCGCACCCGCTCCGGGGAACCGCGCCCGCACGACCCAGGCCCCGCCGTCGGGCGTGGGACCGGCCGTGACCTCCCCGCGCAGCAGGTGCGCGCGCTCGCGCATGCCCGCGAGGCCGCGGCGCTCGCGCGCCGGGCCGGGTCCCGGCCCCGGCCCACGCGCGGCGTCCAGGGGGTTGCGCACCTCGACGGCCAGCGCGCCGTCGTCCGCCGCGACGTCGACGGTGACGGGCGCGCCCGGCGCGTGCCGCAGCGCGTTCGTCACGGCCTCCTGCACCACGCGGTACGCCTCCTGCGACACGGCGCGCGGGACGTCGGGCGGCGCAGCCCCGTCGCGCGCGCGCCGCACGTCGGCGCCGGTGCGGCGCGCGTCGTCGAGCAGGGCGTCGAGGTCGGCGAGGGTCCGGGCCGGGCGGGCGGGCGGACCGCCGGGCGTCGCGGGAGCGTCCGCGCGGAGCAGCCCGAGGACGTGGTCGAGGTCCGCCATCGCGGACCGCCCGGTGTCCTCGATCGCGGCGAGCGCCCGGCGCGCGGCGGCCGGGTCGGCGTCGAGCAGGCGCGCGGCCGCGGCGGCCTGGAGCGTCGTGACGGTCAGCGCGTGCCCCACCGAGTCGTGCAGCTCGCGCGCGAGGCGGCCACGCTCGGCCGCGCGGTCGGCGGCAGCCTCCAGCTCGGCGATGCGCTCCGACTGGTCCGGCCCCAGCAGGGGCGGTGCGGCCTGCCGCAGCACCGCGCGCGCGAGGGCGACGACGTACGGGACGGCGAGCAGCACGAGCGCGGCCATCACCAGCCACGCCCACGCGGGCAGCGCGTCCCACGGTCGCCAGTCGGCGAGAAGCACGGTCTCGACGCCCGCCGCGGACAGGACGAGCTGCGTCGCGACCGGGATCCCGACCAGCAGGGCGAGCACGACCGCGGCCCCGAGGGCGAGGTGCAGCGCGTACCACGCCGCGGCGCGCCAGCGCGTCGCGGCACCGGGAGGTGCCGCGCCCTGCACCGGCAGGGGCACGTCCACGTCGAGGAACGTCCGCACCGCCGCGATCTCGAGCGTGCGGACCGGCGCGAGGAACGGGGGCGTGCTCACGAGCACCGCGGAGACGAGCGCGAGCACGACGACGGCGACACGCGGGGTCTGGAGCGACGCGAACATCTGCACGAACCCCGCGACGAGCGTCACGTACGCCCCGGCGACCACGCCGCCGACCACGAGGTACACCCCCGCGCGCACGGTCGCGGCGCTGCGCAGCGGCGCGACCACGCTCCCCCACGCGCCGCGCGGTCGCGCACCGGACGCCCGCACCCGCCGGACGTCGTCGCGCACCATGCCCCCAGTCTGGCCGGGCCGCCGGGGTCGCACATCCCCCGGACGGGTGACGCGCGCGCCGCGCTCAGGCCGTCAGGCGGCGAGCTCCTGGCCGCTCATGCGGTGGATCGACGCCATGACCTCGTCGGTGAGCTCGCGGCGCGCCTGCGCGGGCTTGGTGCCCGCCGTGATCTGCCGCTGCGGGTCGATGGGCTTGCCGAAGTGCACCTCGACGCGGTGCAGGCGCGGCAGCCGCTTGCCGATCGGCTGGACCTTGTCCGTGCCGCGCACCGCGACGGGCACGACGGGCGCGTGCCCGGCGAGCGCGAGCCACGCGACGCCCGTGCGCCCCTGGTGGAGCTTGCCGTCGCGCGAGCGCGTGCCCTCGGGGTAGATGCCGAACGCACCGCCGCGCCGCAGCACCTCGAGCGCGTCCTCGAGCGAGCGCTGCCCCGCGCGCGGGTCGTCGCGCTGCACGGGGATCATGCCGACCGTCGTGAAGAACCAGCGCGACAGGCGGCCCTTGAGCCCGCGCCCCGTGAAGTACTCCGCCTTGGCGAGGAACGTGACGTGCCGCGGCGCGACGATCGGGATGAGGATCGAGTCGATGAACGACAGGTGGTTGCTCGCGAGGATGACCGCGCCGTTGCGCGGGACGTTGTTGCGTCCCGTCACCTGGGGTCGCAGCAGCACGAAGGCGAGCAGCGACAGGACGAGCCTCAGGACGCGGTAGGTCATTCGTTCATTGTGCACCGTCACCGCCGCACGTCCGTGCACGCGGCGTCCCGCACGCGCGGTGCGACGGGTCTCCCCGCGACCGCCGCGTCAGCCGTCCTGGCCGGGCACCGCCCCCGCGGCACGGCGCGCCCGGACCCCGCGGGTGGCCGCGTAGACGGCGAGGATCACGAGCACGAGGCCGGCGGTCGACACGAGCTGGGCGCGGGCGGCGTCGTCGGTCAGCATGAGGACCGCCAGGGCCGCGAGCCCCACGAGCACGGCCCACGTGAGCCAGGGGTAGCCCCACATGCGCAGCGTCATGGGCTCGCCCGACGCGCGCGCCTGCTCCTCGATCCGGCGGCGCAGGCGCAGCTGCGAGACGGCGACGAGGACCCACACGACGAGCAGCGCCGCGCCGACCGCGTTGAGGAGGATCCCGAGCAGCGCCTCGGGCAGGAGCCAGTTCAGCCCGACGGCGACGAGCGCGAAGAACACCGAGACGAGCACCGACACCCACGGGACGTCGCGCCGCGAGACGCGGCGCAGCGCGCGCGGCCCGTCGCCGCGACCGGCGAGCGAGTACGCCATGCGCGACGTGCCGTAGACGTTCGCGTTGAACGCCGACAGGAGCGCGACGACCACGACGACCTCCATGAGCCGCGCGGCCCCCTGGAGCCCGGCGAGGTCGAGCACGGCGACGAACGGGCTCTCCGCGAGCAGGGGCGAGTCCCACGGCAGGACGAGCACCATGATCGCGACGGAGCCCAGGTAGAACACGAGGATCCGCCACACGATGCTGCGGGTCGCGCGCGCGACGGCGGTGCGCGGCTCGCGCGCCTCCGCGGCCGCGATCGTCACGATCTCGATGCCGCCGAACGCGAAGACGACGACGAGCAGCCCCGCCGCGATGCCGCTCCAGCCCTCGGGCGCGAACCCGCCGTGGCCGAGGAGGTTGCTCGTCCCGACGGGCTCCGTGCCGGGCAGCAGGCCGAGGACGAGCAGGACGCCGACGACGAGGAACCCGACGATCGCCGCGACCTTGACGAACGCGAACCAGAACTCGAGCTCGCCGAACTGCCGCACGCCCCGCAGGTTGATCACGGCGAACACGACGACCACGGCGAGCGCGACGCCCCACTGGGGCACGTCCGGGTACCAGCCGGTGACGATCTGCGCGGCGCCCGTGATCTCGGCGCCGAGCACCATGACGAGCATGAACCAGTAGAGCCAGCCGAGCAGGAACCCGGCCCACGGCCCGAGCGCCTCCTCGGCGTACACGGAGAAGGAGCCGCTCGCGGGGCGGGCGCTCGCCATCTCCGCGAGCATCCGCATGACGAGGATGACGACGACGCCCGCGATCGCGTAGGACACGAGCACGGCGGGCCCGGCGGTCGCGATCCCGACGCCGGAGCCGAGGAACAGGCCGGCCCCGATCGCGGAGCCCAGGCCCATCATCGTCAGGTGCCGCGTGCGCAGCCCCCGCCCGAGGTGGTCGGCGGAAGGGTCCGTGGCCGTGCCGTCGGACGGGGCGTCGGACGGGGCGGAGGGCCCGGACGGTGCGCGGCTCGCGGTCGCTGCCGGGCGTTCGGGCGTGGGGGTGCTCATGGTGCGGTCCTGCGTTCGGGGAGGGTGCGTCGTGCTCGGCGCCGACCCACGACGCTACACGCCGTGGCACGACGACGCCCCGCACCCGGCGCGAGGGGGTCGCTGGGGTGCGGGGCGACGTCGGGCACGACGCTGTGCCTCCGAGCGGTACCCCTACGGGGTCGCGGTGCGCGGGAGGGGCGCGGCGGCGTGGTGCCGCGGGTCGGCGCTCTCGTCGCGGCCCGGCTCGGGCGTGCCGTCCACCGACCGTCCGCCGGCGTGCTCGCCGTCGGACGCCCGGCCGTCGGTCGGCGCGGTGTCGGTCGGGGCGGTGGCCGTGGTGTCGGGGGCGGTCGCGCCGGCGACGGGCCGGCGGGTCGAGCCGTTGATGACGCCGTCGTCCTCGAGGTCCTCGAGGTCGTCGTCGTCGACGGCCCCCGCACCGTGCTCGGCTCCCGCGGCGAACACCGACGGGTCGGGCGGCGTGCCGAACTTGAGGTGGTTGAACAGCAGGTTGAGCAGGATCGCCATGACGGCGGCCGAGCTGATGCCCGAGTGGAAGATGATGCCGAACCACGTGGGGAACTGGTCGTAGAAGTCGGGCTTGGCGATCGGGATCATGCCGAACGAGATCGACGCCGCCACGATGATGAGGTTCATCGGCCGCGAGTAGTCGACCTTGGCGAGCGTGCGGATGCCGGACGCCGCGACCGACCCGAACAGCACCACGCCCGCGCCGCCGAGGACGGGCGTCGGGACGGCGGCGACGACGCGGCCCAGGACGGGCAGCAGGCCGAGGACCACGAGGATCGCGCCGCCCGCCGCGACGACGAACCGCGACTTGACGCCCGTGATGGCGACCAGGCCGACGTTCTGCGCGAACGCGGACTGCGTGAACGAGCCGAAGAACGGCGAGACGACCGACGACGCCATGTCGGCGCGCAGGCCGTTCGCGATGCGCTTGCGGTCGACCTTGGTGCCGACGATCTCGCCGACGGCGATGATGTCCGCCGTCGTCTCGGTGAGCGTGACGAGGATGACGATGAGCATCGAGATGATCGCCGCGATCTCGAACGTCGGGGCGCCGAAGCCCAGGAACGACGGGAACGCCGCGACCGGTCCGTCGCCCACGCCGGAGAAGTCGGCCTTGCCGAGGGCGAGCGCGATGAGCGTGCCGACGACGATGGCGATGAGGATCGACAGGCGCGAGACGGTGCCGCTGCCGATCTTCGACAGCAGGATGACGATGGCGAACGTCAGCGCGGCGAGGCCGATGTTGCTCACCGACCCGTAGTCGGGGGCGTCGGCGCTGCCGCCCATCGCCCAGTTGGCCGCGACGGGCATGAGCGTGAGGCCGATCGTCGTGATGACGACGCCGGTGACCACCGGTGGGAAGAACCGGATGATCTGCGCGAAGAACGGCGTGATGAGCAGGCCGATCGCGGACGCGACGAGGACCGCGCCGAGCACCCCGGGGATCCCTCCTCCGCCGTTGACGATCGCGACCATGGTGGACACGCCCGCGAACGACACGCCCTGCACGAGCGGAAGCTGCGACCCGAAGAACGGGATGCCCACCGTCTGCAGGATCGTCGCGAGGCCGCCCATGAAGAGCGACGCGGCGACGAGCGTCCCGATCTCGGCGGGCGTGAGCCCTGCCGCGGAGCCCACGATGAGGGGCGGGGCGATGATGCCGCCGTACATCGTGAGCACGTGCTGGAACCCGTACCCGAACGTGGCCCCGACGGGCAGCCGCTCGTCCTCGGGGCGTCCTGGCCGGCGTCCGGCGCCGTCCGCGGCCTTCGTGGCTCGCGCGTTCATAGCGGACCTCCTCGTCAGCCATCGTTCCGCTTAGCGGAAAACTACTTCCGCTATTCGAACTCCAAGTGTGACCTGTGTCAAGTCCCTGCCGCCAACTCGCGCGTGGCCTGCGACGACGGGCACGGCGGGGAGGAGCGCGCGGCGCCCCTCCCCGGCGCGTCCCGGGCTCAGCCCGCCACGAGGCGGCGGGCGGCGGCGGAGTGCTCCGCGACGAGGGCCCCCAGGTCGAGGTCCGGGACCGCCCCGTCGACGACGCGCCACGCGCCGCCCACCATGACCCGGTCCGCCCGGTCGGCGCCGCACAGCAGGAGCGCCGCGACCGGGTCGTGCGAGCCCGAGAAGCGCAGCTCGTCGAGGCGCCACAGCGCGAGGTCAGCCTGCTTCCCCACGGCGAGCACGCCGACGTCGTCCCGGCCGAGCACGCGCGCCGAGCCGCGCGTGCCCCACCCGAGCGCGCGCGTCACGGGGATGTCGGCCCCGTACCTCAGCCGCTGCAGGTAGAGCGCCTGGCGCGCCTCCAGCACCATGGTCGACGCGTCGTTCGACGCCGAGCCGTCCACCCCGAGACCGACGGGCGCCCCGGCGTCCTCCAGCTCGACGGCGCGCGCGATGCCGGACGCGAGGCGCATGTTCGACGTCGGGCAGTGCGCGACGCCGGTCCCCGCCGCCCCGAGCCGGCGCACCTCCTCGTCGTCGAAGTGGATGCCGTGCCCGAGCCACGCGCGGTCCGTGAGCCAGCCGACCGACTCGAGCTAGTCGACCGTGCGCATCCCGAACCGCTCGCGGCAGAAGTCCTCCTCGTCGATCGTCTCGGCGAGGTGCGTGTGCAGGCGCACGTCGAGGGCCTCCGCGAGCGCCGCGCTCTCGCGCATGGCGTCCGTCGTCACGGAGAACGGCGAGCACGGCGCGAGCGCGATCTGCACCTGCGCCCCCGCACCCCGCTCGTGGTACGTCTCCACGAGGCGCTGCGAGTCCGCGAGGATCGTCCCGAGGCCCTGGACCACCGACTGGGGCGGCAGGCCGCCGTCGTCCTGGCCGAGGGTCATGGACCCGCGCGTGAGCGTCGCGCGCATGCCGAGCCGGCGCACCGCGGCGACCTGGATGTCGATCGCGTCGTCGAGGCCCGCGGGGAACACGTAGTGGTGGTCGGCCGCCGTCGTGCAGCCGGAGAGCAGGAGCTCGGCGAGCGCGACGGTCGTCGCGAGCTCGTGGTCGCGCGGCGTGAGTCGCGCCCACACCGGGTACAGCCGCTGCAGCCAGGGGAAGAGCGGGGCGTCCGCGACGGGCCCCCAGGCGCGCGTGAGCGTCTGGTAGAAGTGGTGGTGGGTGTTGATCAGCCCCGGCGTGAGCACGTGCTGCGACGCGTCGAACGTCTCGTCGACCGGCGTCGCGGGCTCGGCCCCCGCCGCGACGACCTCGGCGACCACCCCGCCCTCCACGACGATCCCGCCGCGCGCGTCCGGCGCGCCCGGCGAGTCGTCGGCGGTGAACACGCCGAGCGGGTTGCGGATCCACGTCCGGGTCGTCCCGGAGCTGACTGAGGTGCTGGTCATCGGTGCCTCCTGGTGGCTCGTCGCTCACCGGGGCGCGGGCTCCGGCGCCACGGTGCGCCGGCTCAGTGGTCCTGTCTGCCGATCCAGGTGCCGCGGGACCCGCGGCTGGGCCGACGGTAGGACGGGGTGCGGCGCGCGTCAAGGGTGGCCGGGCCCGCCGGGACCCCGGTCCTGCTCCCGCCGCGCGCGACCTGCGGCGCTGCGCGATCCTGGGACCGCCGTCCGCCGACTCCCGGAGCCCGCCGTGAACGTGTACGCCCCGCTCGTCCCGGTGTTCGTCGTCGCCCTGCTCGCACCGCTGGTGTCGGGACTCATGCCGGTGCGGTCGCGCGTGCCGCAGGTCGTCGTGCTCCTGCTCGGCGGGATCGTCATCGGTCCGTCGATGCTGCACCTCGCGTCGCCCGACGACGTCGCGCTGCTCTCCGACCTCGGCATGGGGTTCCTTTTCCTGCTGGCCGGGTACGAGCTCGAGCCGAACCTGCTGCGCGAGCGCATCGGGCGGCGCGCGGCGGGGGCGTGGCTGACCTCGCTCGTCGTCGGCGCGGCCCTGGTCATCATGCTCGTGGGGCGCGACTCCCCGCACGCCGTCGCCGCGGGAGGCATCGCCCTCACGACGACCGCCCTCGGCGTCGTGCTGCCGATCCTGCGCGACGGCGGTCAGCTCGGGTCGCGGCTCGGCCGCACCGTGCTCGTGGTCGGGGCGGTCGGCGAGCTCGGGCCGATCGTCGCGATGGCGCTCCTGCTCGGCACGCGCGAGAGCGGGGTCGCCGCGGTCCTCCTCGTCCTGTTCGCCGTCGTCGCGATCGGGCTGTCGGCGCTCCCGGGCCGGCTCGGGCGGCTGGGTGACCTCGGCGGCGGTCGGCTCGTCGCCGCGGCCGAGCACGGCACGGGCCAGAGCACGCTGCGGCTCACCGTCCTGCTGCTCGTGGCGCTGCTCGCGCTCGCGTCCGGGCTCGGGTTCGACGCGGTGCTCGGCGCGTTCGTCGGTGGCATGGTGCTGCGGCGGTGGGCGCCGGGCGACGTGGAGGCGCTCGAGAAGAAGCTCGACGCCGTGGCGTGGGGCGTGTTCGTGCCCGTGTTCTTCGTCAGCTCCGGCATGAACCTCGACATCGCGTCGATCGTCGCGGCGCCGCTGCTCCCGCTGACGTTCTTCGCGCTCATGGTCGTGGTGCGCGGCGGTCCCGTGCTGCTGTGGTTCCGCCGCGAGCTGCCGCCGGTCGAGCGCGTCCAGACGGCCCTCTACGCCGCGACCGCGCTCCCGCTGCTCGTCGCGCTCACCGAGATCGCGGTCTCGCAGGGCGCGATGTCGTCGCGCGTGGGCGCGGCGCTCGTCGGGGCGGGCGTGCTGTCGGTCGTCGTGCTGCCGATGGTCGCGAGCCGCCTCGGCCCGCGCGCGCCGGCGCCCGTCGACCCGACGGCCGAGGACCGCGCGACCGGCTGACCGGCCCGGCTCCGCGCGGGGAGCCGGGCCGGACGGGGAACGGGGCCAGCCCGGTCAGAACGTCCACTGCTGGTTCGGCGCCCCGTGGCAGTCCCAGATCACGAACCGCTGGCCCTCGTGGAGCGGGTTGCCGCCCTCGGCGTCGAGGCACCGTCCCGACTGCGGGTTGCGCAGCGTCCTCGCCCCCGCGTCGTACGCCCACCTCTGCGCGCCCGTGCCGTTGCACGTCCACAGCTGCACCGGCGTCCCGTTCGCCGTGCCGCTGCCGCTCACGTCGAGGCACTTCCCGAGCGCCCGGACCGTGCCGTCGCTCCCCCGCGTCCACGACTGGGCGGCGTTGCCGTTGCACGGCACGATCTGCACGCGGTTGCCGTCGTGCGTCTGGCCCCACGGCACGTCGAGGCAGAACCCGTTGGCGATGCGGATCGTGCCCGTCCCGGTCGGCAGGCCGCCCGGGTCACCGGGGTTCGTCGTGCCCGACCCGTTGTCGTAGACGCGCACGTAGTCGACCTTCATCTGCTGCGGGAGCTGGGTGGTGCCGTCGGGGTAGCCGGGCCACTGGCCGCCGACCGCGACGTTGAGGATGAGGAAGAACGGCTGGTCGAACACCCACGCGTTCGCGCCGACGCTCGCGCGCGTGACGCGGTGGAACTGCTGGCCGTCGACGAACCAGGTGATCTCGCCCGGCTTCCAGTCGACGGCGAACGTGTGGAAGTCGTCCGCGAACGACCAGCCCTGCGGGTGCTGGTACATGCCGGTGATCCCCGCGCCGCCCGAGTAGCCGGGGCCGTGCACGGTCCCGTGCACGCGGTGCGGCTCGAAGCCGACGTTCTCCATCACGTCGATCTCGCCCGACGCGGGCCACTCGGTGCCGGGGAAGCTCCCCCCGAGCATCCAGAAGGCGGGCCAGATGCCCTGGCCGCGCGGGATCTGGATCCGCGCCTCGACGCGCCCGTACTGCGGCTGGTACTTCCCCTGGGTCGTCATGCGCGCGGACGTGTACGACCCGTCGGCCTCGCGTCGCGCGGTGATGACGAGGTTGCCCTGGCCGTCGAGCGCCGAGTTCGCGCGCGACGCGGTGTAGTTCTGGAGCTCGGCGTTGCCCCAGCCGTGCGCGCCGGTCTCGTGGTTCCACACCGCCGGGTCGGGCGCGGAGCCGGCGGCGCCGTCGAACTCGTCGGACCAGACGAGGTCGCCCGGCGCGGCCTCCGCCGACGACGCGGGGACGGTCACCGCGAGCGCCGCGGAGGCCGCGGTGAGCGCGGCGAGGGCGGCACCCGCGAGGCGGCGCCGCCGGGCGTGGCCGTCGGGTCCGGTGGGCGTGGTGGGCAGGGGGCGCTGACGTGCGAGGTCCATCGATCCTCCAGGTCCGGCGGCCGGTGCCGCCTTGCGTCTCGCCACGGTGCGCGACGTGCTCGGCGCGCCAGTGCACCGGGCGGGGGCCGGTTCCGACCCTCCGCCCGCGAACCTACGGGCACGCCTCGGGCCTGAGCAAGCGCTCTCTCGGTGTGTCGTGGGATCGCTCCCACATTCATGAGCAGGGCGGCCGAGAGGCTCAGCGTGGGGCGACGCCGTCGAACAGGTTGTCGACGAGCGCGTCGAGGAACGCGGGGGTCACCGGCTCGTCCGGGACGAGGAGCCGGTGGTACACCGCGCCCCAGAGCTGGTCGACGAGCACGCGGACGTCGACGTCGTCGCGGATCTCCCCGCGCTCGCGCGCGCGAGTCAGGCGCTCGTACGCGAGCTCGCGGCGCCCGGAGGAGTACAGGCGCCGGTACGCCGCGGCGAGGTCGGCGTCGGTCTGCGACGCCCCGATGATCTCGAGGAGCGCGCGGCCGCCGGGCGTCGCCATGACGCCGGCGAACGAGTGGAGCTGGTGGCGCAGGTCCGCACGCACGTCCTGCGTGTCGTCGAACGCGAGCGTGTTCTGCACGGCGTGGAAGTAGCCGTCGAGCGCGAGGGCGCCGCGCGACGGCCACCACTTGTGCAGGGTCGTGCGGCTGGCGCCGGCCAGCCGCGCGACGCGCTCGAACGTGAGGTCGGCGATCCCCTCGGCGAGCACGATCCGGCCGACGACCGCGAGCACGTCGGCGCGTACCTCGTCGGCGGGTCGCCTGCCGCGCCCCCGCGGGCGCGGACGTGCGGTTCTGTCGTCCTGTGCCGTGCTCACTCGTCCTCGCTCCCGTGCCGTCGACGTGCGGAGTCTAGGTCCCGGGCGCCCGCGCCGGCGGTCGCCGGGCGCGGGCTCAGGCGAGCCCGCCGTTGGCGAACAGCACCTGCCCGTTGACCCAGCGCGCCGGCCCGGCGAGGAACGCGACCGTCTCGGCCACGTCGTCGGGCTCGCCGAGGCGCTCGAGCGGCACGAGGCCGGCGAGCCGCGCGACGGTCTCCTCGTCCTTGCCCTCGAAGAACAGCGGCGTCGCGACGGGACCCGGGGCGACGGTGTTGACCGTGACGTCGCGGCCCCGCAGCTCGCGCGCGAGGATCAGCGTCAGCCCCTCCACCGCGGCCTTGGTCGAGACGTACGCGCCGTAGGTGGGGTGCTGGGCGCGGGTCTGGCTCGTCGAGACGTTGACGAGCGCTCCCCCGCGGCGCAGCCGCCGCGCGGCCTGCTGGGACACCACGAACGTGCCGCGCAGGTTGGTGCGGTGCATGCGGTCGAACGCGTCGAGGTCGAACGTCTCGACCGGCCCGAGGACCATGATGCCCGCGGTGTTGACCACGACGTCGATCCCGCCGAACGCGGCCTCGACGGCGTCGAACGCGGCAGCCATCGCGTGCTCGTCCGCGACGTCACCGGTGACGGTGATCGCCCGGCCCCCGCTCGCGACGACCTCCTGGGCGACCTGCTCGGCGCGGTCCGCGTTCCCCGCGTAGTGCACGGCGACGGCGAACCCGTCGGCCGCGAGACGGCGCACGACAGCGCGGCCGATGCCGCCCGACCCCCCGGTGACGAGGGCGACGCGCGTGTCCTGGGTGGCCATGGTTCCTCCTGGGCTGGAAGTGGACGTGCTGTTCATATAAGCATGTAATGAACGGCGTGTCCATATCTATTCCCGAGGTCGCTCCCGACATGAACCGCCCGGCGTGCGCGACGGACCCGTACGGGCGCGGGTCAGGCCGCGGCGGGTGTCGGCACGTCGAGGATGCGCTCGGCCGCGCGTCGCGCGCGCCGGGCCACCTCGAGGTCCTGGGTGATGGCCGCCGTCGTCTGGGCGCCCTCGGCGAGCAGCACGACCTGGAGCGCGACGTCGTCGGGCAGCCCAGCCTCGGCCGCGAGGTCGCACGCGTAGCGCTGGAACGACTCCTTGTGCTCGCGCACGGCGTCCGCGACGCCGGGCGACGTGGCACCGAGCTCGCCGAACGAGTTGATGAAGGCGCACCCGCGGAAGCCGTCCTCGCGGAACCACGCGTCGAGGAAGTCGAACACGGCGAGCAGGCGCTCGCGGGGCGTCACCGCGTCGGCCGCGGCGGACGCGATGCCCTCGTCCCACCGCCGGGTCCGGTGCCGCAGCACCGCGACGACGAGGTCGTCCTTGGAGGGGAACAGCGCGTAGATGCGCTTGAGGGAGACGCCCGCCTCGTTGCGGACGGCATCCATCCCGACGGACTGCACCCCCTGGGCGTAGAACAGCCGGTCGGCCGCAGCCACCACGGCCGCGCGTGCGCTCGCGTCGTCGAGCATGCGTGTCATCTCCTGTCGCTCGGCCCCCCTTGCGCGGAGAACCATCGTTCTCTAGTGTAGCGACCACTGAGAGAACGACCGTTCTCCCAGCCGCCACGAAGGGAGCACGACCATGGGGTACATCACCGTCGGGCAGGAGAACTCCACCGACATCGAGCTCTACTACGAGGACCAGGGCGCCGGGCAGCCGGTCGTCCTCATCCACGGCTACCCGCTCGACGGGCACAGCTGGGAGCTCCAGAAGCGCGAGCTGATCGACGCCGGGTACCGCGTCGTCACGTACGACCGCCGCGGGTTCGGCGCGTCGAGCAAGGTCGGCACCGGGTACGACTACGACACCTTCGCCGCCGACCTCAACACGCTCCTCGAGACCCTCGACCTGCGCGACGTGATCCTCGTCGGGTTCTCCATGGGCACCGGCGAGCTCGCCCGGTACGTCTCGCGCTACGGGCACGAGCGGGTCGCCAAGCTCGCGTTCCTCGCGTCGCTGGAGCCGTTCCTCGTGCAGCGGGACGACAACCCCGAGGGCGTCCCGCAGTCCGTGTTCGACGGCATCGTCGAGGCCGCGCGCGCCGACCGCTACGCCTGGTACACCGAGTTCTACAAGAACTTCTACAACCTCGACGAGAACCTCGGGAAGCGCATCAGCGAGGAGAACGTCCGCGCGAGCTGGATCACCGCCATCGGCTCCGCGCCCGTCGCCGCGTACGCCGTCGTACCCACGTGGATCGAGGACTTCCGTGCCGACGTCGAGGCCGTGCGCGCCTCCGGCAAGCCGACGCTCATCCTCCACGGCACGAAGGACAACATCCTCCCGATCGACGCGACCGGCCGCCGCTTCCGCCAGCTCGTGCCGGACGCCGAGTACGTCGAGATCGAGGACGCGCCGCACGGCCTGCTCGTGACGCACGCCGCCGAGGTCAACGAGGCCCTCCTCGCGTTCGTCCGCCGCTGACCGCGACCCGTCCGCCGGGCCGCGACCGGGCGCCGTCCCCCGGCGCCCGGCCCCGCGCCCGGCTCGCCTCGCGTCAGGCGACCGTCACGCGGTAGTCGTCGGCGTCGTCGTCCCACGCCAGGTCGACGGCGCCGGCGGCCTGCGCGGCCTTGCAGAACTGCAGGAAGCCCCGGTACCCGAGGGCCTTCTCGCTGAAGTCCGGGCGCTTCTTGCGGATCGCGTTCTTCAGCCCGGACAGCACGGTCGACCCGCCCTCCTCGCGCACCACGTCGCGCACGAGCGCGAACGCCTGGTCGGTGTCGCCCTGCGCGGGCAGCGACACCTCCGGGTCCCCGGTCGCGGGCCCGGGCGCGAGCTCGACGAAGCTCCGGTCGGCCAGGAACCGCAGGAACTCGCCGAAGTTGCGGAACCCGTAGTCGGCCTCGCTGAACGTGGGGTCCTTGCGCAGCAGCGTGCGCTTGAGCACCGACGCGGTCACCGGGCCGCTCGTGGACGCCTCCAGGTCGGCGAGCGTCTGCGCGACCCGCACCTCCATGGGCACGTCCTCGCCCGTCGGGGCGTCGTCGTCGGCGTCGGCCGCGGGCGCCGCGGCCGCCTGCTCGACGGGGTCCTCGACCGACGTCGTCTCGCCGTCCACCTGAGCGTTCTCCGTCACGACCGGCTCGCCGCGGCGCGTCGTCCGGCTCACCGCCTCCCCGAGCTCCGCGAGCGCCGCCGCAGCGGGCGTCTCGGCCTCGGGCTCCGCGATCTCGGTCGCCTTGCGGCGCCCGGACGTGCGCCCGCCGCCCCGCTTCGGCTTGGCCGCGCCCGACGTCGTCCCGCCGGACGTGCGCGACCCGCGGACCGAGCGCGGCTCCGGCTCGTCGGGCACGTCCACGCCCTCCAGGCGGTCGTAGAACAGGAACTCGTCGCACGCGGGCGGCAGGAGGCGCGACGTCGACTTCTCGACGCCGACGCCGATGACGCGCTTGTTGAGCTCGCGCAGCTTGTGGACGAGCGGGGAGAAGTCGCTGTCCCCCGTGCACATGACGAACGTCGAGATGTAGTCGCGCTCGAACGCCATCTCGATCGCGTCGACGACCATCTTGATGTCGGCCGCGTTCTTGCGCGACGCGCCCATGCGCTGCGGCATCTCGATGAGCTCGACCTGGTGCCGCGTGAGCGAGCGGCGGTCCTCGTCGAAGTACGACCAGTCCGCGTACGCGCGCCGCACGACGACCCGCCCGCGCACCGCGAGGGCGTCCGCGATCGGGCCGAAGTCGAACGTCATGCCGCCCAGGTGCTCCCGCGCACCGAGCGCGAGGTTCTCGTAGTCGATGAAGACGGCCAGGCGTTCCTCGGTGTCCATGGCCGCCAGCCTAGGTCCAGACGGCGGGGCTGCTCTCGCCGAACGGCCTCACGGCGTCGGGGCGGTGACCTCGAAGAGCTCGCACGTCGTGTCGTAGTACGCCTGCGTCGTGCCTCGGTAGGTCATGCCGATCCGGCGGCACACCGCCTGGGACGCCGCGTTGTCGGCGTGCGTGACGGCGACGACGCGCTCCAGCCCGCGCTCGAACGCGTGCGCGAGGACGGCGGCCGCGGCCTCCGTCGCGTACCCGCGGCCCCACACGTCGGGGTGGAAGTGCCAGCCGATCTCCGTGTCCCCCGAGGGCTGCGGCGGCTCGCCCGTGCCCGACGCCGGGATCGGCTTGAGCAGGATCGACCCCACGGGCACGCCCTCGCCCGGGTGCGCGCCCTGCGCCGCGTCCGTGCGCGGCACGACGGCCCACACGCCGTGCGTCCCGTCGTCGACGGCGTTCCACCGCTTGACCCGCTCCGCCGCCTCGTCGCGGTGCTCCAGCACGCGCGGCGTCACGCCGACGAACCGCATGACGTCCCAGCGCGAGTAGATGTCGAGGGCGGCGTCGGCGTCCTCGGTCCGCCAGGGGCGGAGCGTGAGCCGGGCGGTGGTGAAGGTCTGCACCGCCCCAGGCTACGAGAGCGGGCGACGCCCGACGCCCCGGTCAGACGATCTTGGGGAAGCTCACGAGGAAGCCGACGCCCACGACGAGCAGCACGCACGCGGCGCCCACCATGCCCCACGACGCGCGGGGGGAGCGGAACCTCCCGGCGAACGCACCGAAGAAGAGCACGAGCGCGAACAGGACGGTCACGAGCGTGTAGTCGTCGCCCCGCTGGTTGCTCACGAGCGCCCGGGCGAACAGCGCGTCGGCGCGCGCGTCCGCCTCGGCGGCCTCGACCTGGCCCGGCGGGACGTAGGAGTCGAGCGCGAACGGGCTCGGCGCGGCGTCCGGGTTCTGCAGCGGCCGCGACGCGAGCCACTCCTCGAACGCGGGCTCGAAGTGCGTCGTGAACCGGTCGCGCGCGAAGTCGGCGAGCAGGTCGTTGCCGGTCGCCGTGCCCTGGAGGTACAGCGCGAACACCTGGAGGTCGATCTCGCGTGCGGCGTCCGCGTGCGAGCGCTCGGTCGACGCCTCGATGCGCTGGGCGGAGGCGCGCGAGAACGCGATCGACATCTCGCCGCCCCACTTGCTCGCCTCGAACCCGCTCCACGCCGTGAGGACGGCCGTCACGGACAGCAGCACCACCGTGACGGTCTCCCGCAGCGACCTGCCGTCCCGGCGGTCCGCTTCCTCGTCGGCCACGGCAGGACCGTAGTCCTCGCGGGGCGGGTGCGCGCGGCGAGGGACGCGTCCCGCCGGCCGCCGACGCGCCCGCCGTTCGTCGCACACCGGCCACCGTTCGTCGCACACCTCGACCGCCCACCGACGTGACGTGGGTCACGGTCCGCACCGGTTCCTAGCCTTCCCACGTCGGACCGCAACGACGCGACCCTGGAGAGGCTCGATGACGACAGACACCCGTGCGGCGCGGAACGCCGCCCCCGACGATCCCGCGATCGTCCAGGACCCGTCCCTGCCGCCCACGGCGGTGCCCGAGGAGAAGGCGCGCACGCGCTGGACCCCGCAGAAGATCGCCCTGTGGGCCGCGATCTCGCTGCTCGGCGGCGTCGCGTGGGTCATGCTCGCGGTCGTCCGCGGCGAGACCGTCAACGCGATCTGGTTCGTGTTCGCCGCGGTGTGCACGTACCTCATCGGGTACCGCTTCTACTCCAAGGTCATCGAGCGCTACATCACGCGCCCCGACGACCGTCGCGCCACGCCCGCCGAGGTACGCGAGGACGGCAAGGACTACGTCCCGACCGACCGGCACGTGCTGTTCGGCCACCACTTCGCCGCCATCGCCGGCGCCGGCCCCCTCGTGGGCCCCGTGCTCGCCGCGCAGATGGGCTACCTGCCCGGGACGATCTGGATCATCGTCGGCGTCGTGCTCGCGGGCGCGGTGCAGGACTACCTCGTGCTGTTCTTCTCCATGCGCCGCGGCGGCCGGACCATCGGTCAGATGGCACGCCAGGAGCTCGGCCGCGTCGGCGGCACCGCCGCGATCGTCGCGTCGCTGCTCATCATGATCATCATCGTCGCGATCCTCGCGCTCGTGGTCGTCAACGCGCTCGGCGAGAGCCCGTGGGGCGTGTTCTCCGTGTCGATGACCATCCCCATCGCGCTGTTCATGGGCGTCTACCTGCGCTACATCCGCCCGGGCAAGATCACCGAGGTCTCGGTCATCGGCTTCGTCCTGCTGCTCGCCGCGATCGTCGGCGGCGGCTGGATCGCGGACACCGCGTGGGGCGCCGAGCTCTTCCACCTCGACCGCACGACCATCGCGGTCGGCGTCATCGTCTACGGCTTCGTCGCGGCCGTCCTGCCCGTGTGGCTCCTGCTCGCGCCGCGCGACTACCTGTCGACGTTCATGAAGGTCGGCGTCATCGTCGTCCTCGCGGTCGCGGTGATCGTGGTGCGGCCCGAGATCACGGTCCCCGCGATCAGCGAGTTCGCGAGCGGCGAGACGGGCCCGGTCGTGTCCGGGGCGCTGTTCCCGTTCCTCTTCGTCACCATCGCGTGCGGCGCGCTGTCCGGGTTCCACGCGCTCATCGCGTCGGGCACCACGCCCAAGCTCGTCGAGAAGGAGCGCCAGACGCGCTTCATCGGGTACGGCGGCATGCTCATGGAGTCGTTCGTCGCGATCATGGCGCTCGTCGCGGCGATCTCCATCGACCGCGGCATCTACTTCGCGATGAACTCGTCCGCGGCCGCCACGGGCGGCACGGTCGAGGGCGCGGTCGCGTTCGTCAACGGCCTCGGCCTCATGGGCGTCAACCTCACCCCCGACATGCTGTCCTCCACCGCCGCGGCGGTCGGCGAGCCGTCGATCGTCTCCCGCACGGGCGGCGCACCGACGCTCGCGCTCGGTCTCGCGCACATCATGCAGCAGGTCGTGGGCGGCACCGCGATGATGGGCTTCTGGTACCACTTCGCGATCATGTTCGAGGCGCTGTTCATCCTCACGGCCGTCGACGCCGGCACGCGCGTCGCGCGGTTCATGCTCCAGGACACCATCGGCAACGTGGCGCCGAGGTTCCGCGACGTGACGTGGCGGCCGGGCGTGTGGCTGTGCACCGCGATCATGGTCGCCGGGTGGGGCAGCATCCTCTACCTCGGCGTCACCGACCCGCTCGGCGGCATCAACACGTTCTTCCCGCTGTTCGGCATCGCGAACCAGCTCCTCGCGGCCATCGCGCTCGCCGTCGTGCTGGCGATCGTCGCCAAGCGTGGGCGCAGCTACCAGCGCTGGCTGTGGATCGTCGCGGCGCCGCTCGCGTTCACCGCGGTCATCACGATCTGGGCGTCGATCGAGAAGATCTTCTCCCCCGTCCCCGCGGTCGGGTACTGGGCCAACCACAACGCGTTCAAGGACGCGCTCGCGGCCGGCGAGACGTCGTTCGGCACGGCCGGCTCGGTCGAGGCCATGGAGGCCGTGGTCCGCAACACGTTCGTCCAGGGCACGCTGTCGATCGTGTTCGTCGTGCTGGCGATCGTCGTCATCGTCGCCTCGGTCCTCGTGACGGCGAAGGCGCTGCGCGCCGGCGGCGGCGAGAACCACGAGGACGCGCCGGTCCCGTCGCGCCGGTTCGCGCCGTCCGACGTGGTCGCGACGGCGGCCGAGAAGGAGATCCAGAAGGAGTGGGCGGCGCTGTCGCCCGAGAAGCGTCCTGCCGCGACGGGGCACCGGTGACGGTGCGGCAGGACACCCCGCAGGCTCCCGCCGCGACGGTCCGCGCGACCGTCGTGGCGGGGCCCGCGGGACCCGCGACGTCGACGGGGCCCGCGGGCGGCGCGTCGTCCGCGGGGCTCGCGGCCCGCGCGTCGGGCATGGCACGGCGGGTGCGCGACGGCGCCGCCGCGGTCCGCTGGTACGTGCGCCAGATCATGGGCGACGACGCGTACGCGACGTACGCCGCGCACCAGCGCGCGGTGCACCCCGGCTGCGACGTGATCACCGAGCGCGAGTTCTGGCGCCGCCGCCACGCCGAGCAGGACGCCAACCCCGGCTCACGCTGCTGCTGAGCCGAGCACGACCTTCCTCGCCGCCGAACACGGGGTCGGTGCCGTTATCCGCTCGATGACGGCACCAACCCCGTGTTCGGCGGGGCCGGGTGGTGGGCCCCGACCTACGATGGAGGGTGCGCGGGCGCTCGACGGCGAGCGGCCCGGGACGCGCGACAGCCTCCGAGGGAGCCGGTCCATGAGCGAGCCCACGAGCGAGTCCACCAGCGCACCGACGAACGAGCCCGGCTTCGTCTCCGCCGCCGCGTTCCACCGAGCCCCGGGCGTCGCCGACTGGCGCGTCACCGGGACGGGACCGCAGGCCGTCTGGTCCGCGCGCTCCCTCGCCCACGCGGCCGGGCTCGTGGCGCCCGTCGTCGAGGCGGCCGAGCGGTCGGGCGTCCTGCCCGACGTCGACGTGCGCCCCGAGGGCGTCGTCGTGCGCGTCCCGAACCGGGGCACCGACGGCATCCCCGCAGGCGCCACGGAGTTCGCCGCGGCCGTCTCCCGTGCGGCGGCGGACCTGGGCCTGACGCCCGACCCGTCCCGCGCGCAGTCGATCGGCATCTACGTCGCGCAGCACTCCGGGGCCGACGTCCGCCCGTTCTTCGAGGCGGCGCTGGGCTACGAGCCGCTCGGCGAGACGGACGCGGCCGACCCGCTGCGCTGCGGGCCGCAGCTCGCCTTCAACCCCATCACCGGCGACGTCCCCTCGCGGGGGCGCACGCACCTCGACGTCTTCGTCCCGGCCGACCAGGCGGAGGCGCGCGTGGCGGCGGCCCTCGCGGCCGGAGGCCGGATGGCGGACGACTCCTCCGCCCCCGCCTGGTGGTCGCTCGCGTCGCCCGAGAACCACGGCGTGGACATCGCGTCCTGGACGGACACCGAGGGCTGACCCGCTCGGCCCGCCGCGGCGCTCCGACGTGGGACGATGCCGCGCGTGACCGAGCTGACGCTGCACGACGACGCGAAGCGCCGCGTCCTGCGCACCAACCTGTCGTCCGTCGCGATCCTCACGCCGGTCCTGGGCCTGGCAGCCGTCATGACCGCGATCAGCACCCGCAACCTCGTGCTCAGCCTCTTCTACCTGGCGCTCGTGCTGGCGATGGTGCCGGTGACGTACGTGCTCGCGCGCCGCCTCGCCGACCGCTCGCGCGTCACGTTCGGGGACGGCACGGTCACGGTGCAGGGGTGGGGACGCCCGCGACGCTTCACGGTCGCGGACGTCGAGCGCGTCGTCACCGTGGACAGCATGGCGTTCGGCACGGCCGGCCCGACGCACCACCTCATCGTCGTGGGCCCGACGAAGCGCCTGCTCCTGCTCGTCGGCCAGATGTGGGACCGCGGGCAGCTCTCGGCGCTGGCTCTCGACCTCGCGCACCGCGGCGTGCCGCTCACGCCGGTCCGCCACCCCGTCACGCCCGCCCAGCTCCGTGCGACGGACCCGCGCCTCGTGCCCTGGTACCAGGCGCACCCCGTCGTGCTCGGCCTCCTCGTCGCCCTCGGGGTGCTCGTGGTCGTCACGGTGGTGCTGGTCGTCGTGCTCGTCCTCGTCGTCGCCTGACCCTCCGGCGGCGGGCGGGCGGGGCCTCGTTACGATCGCAGCATGTCCGGGCCCGTGTTCGCCGGCGCCGTCGCCGGTCTCGTCGTGGGCGTGCTGCTCACCCTCGGGCTCGTGCTCGCGTGGCGGCTCGCGCGCGGGTCGCGCGAGCTCGGGAGCGACTCGGACCGGGCGACGTTCCGCACCCTGCACCTCGCGTCGCGCGCGGCGACGCACCTGCGCGACGGCCTCGACGGCGACGACGTGGGGCGCGCGGCGCGCTCGCTACGCCAGCTCCTCGGGGCCGACGCGCTCGCGGTCGTCGCGGCGGACGGCGCCGTCGCGCTCGACGGCAGCCAGGCGCTGGAGCCGGACGCGCGGCACGTCGCGGAGCGCGTGCTGGCGACGGGCCGTCACCACGTGGAGACCGGCGACGGCGAGGACGCCGTGGGCGAGCCCGTCGTCGCGGGCGGGCGCGTCGCGGGCGTCGTCGTCGCGTTCGCGGGCACCGTGCGACCGCCACTCGTGCGGGCGACGGGCGAGGTCGCGCAGTGGTGCGCGGCGCAGCTCGAGCTCGGCGAGCTCGAGGCGTCCCGCACGGCGCTCGCGCAGGCCGAGCTCCGTGCGCTGCGCGCCCAGATCAGCCCGCACTTCGTCTACAACGCGCTGGGCGCGATCGCGTCGTTCATCAGCACCGACCCGGAGCGGGCGCGCGACCTCGTGCTCGACTTCGCCGACTTCACGCGGTACTCGTTCCGCGGCCGGGGCGACTTCACGACGCTCGCGGACGAGCTCCGCTCCATCCACTCCTACGTCGAGCTCGAGCGGGCCCGGTTCGGCGACCGGCTCACCGTGACGCTGCAG
Source organism: Cellulosimicrobium composti (assembly GCF_009711085.1). Classification (GTDB taxonomy): domain Bacteria; phylum Actinomycetota; class Actinomycetes; order Actinomycetales; family Cellulomonadaceae; genus Cellulosimicrobium; species Cellulosimicrobium composti. The sequence goes on along the minus strand of NZ_WMKA01000004.1, from coordinate 106,796 downwards.
ATCGCCCCCGAGTCGCTGACGACGGTCATCCCGTTCCTGTCGGTGCAGCCGCTGGTCGAGAACGCCGTCCGGCACGGCCTGGAGCCGCAGGAGCGCGGGGGCACGATCGTCATCACGGCGCGCGACGAGGGCACCCAGACGGAGATCACGGTCGAGGACGACGGCGTCGGCATGGACCCCGCGGCCGTGCACGAGCTGCTCACGTCGCGCGGCACCGCGCACGTGGGCCTGCGGAACGTGGACACGCGGGTGCGCCAGCTCTACGGCGACGACCACGCGCTCGACATCGAGACCGCGCCCGGCTCGGGCACGCTCGTGCGCCTGCGCGTGCCCCGGTCCCAGCCGCTGCACGAGACGGAGGTGAGCGTGCCGTGACGGTCCCCGACCGGTCCCGCCCCGCGGAGGGCGGTCCCGCCGCCGCGCTCGACGTGCTCGTCGCGGACGACGAGCGTCCCGTGCTCGACGAGCTCGTCGCCCTGCTGCGGCGCGACCCGCGCGTGCGGAGCGTGCACGGCGTCTCGTCCGGGTCGGAAGCCCTGCGCGAGCTCTCGACGCGCGCCGTCGACGCGGCGTTCCTCGACATCCACATGCCGGGCCTGACGGGCCTCGACCTCGCCCGCGCGCTCTCACGCTTCGCGGACCGGCCCGCCGTCGTGTTCGTCACCGCGGACGAGGCGCGCGCCCTGGAGGCGTTCGACGTCGAGGCCGTCGACTACGTGCTCAAGCCGGTGCGCCGCGAGCGCCTCACGCGCGCGGTCGACCGCGTCGTCGAGCGCGTGTCCGACCGCACCGCCTCCGGGCGCTCGCCCGACGGCGCAGGGCCGGCGCCCGCGAGCGCCGCACCCCCGGCGCGGGGCGGGCGGTCGGCGCCGCCGGAGGACGAGACGGTCGTCGTGACGGTGGGCACGACGACGCGGGTCGTGCGGCGCAGCGCCGTGCGGTGGGTGCAGGCGCAGGGCGACTACTCGCGGCTCGTCACGGACACCGAGCAGTTCCTCGTGCGCGAGCCGTTGTCCGACCTCGAGGAGCGGTGGGCGCCCGCGGGGTTCCTGCGCGTGCACCGGTCCTACCTCGTGGACCGCAGCGCCGTGACGGCCGCGCGGTTCGGCGGCACGCAGCCCGCGCTCGTGGTCGCGGGGCACGAGGTGCCGGTGAGCCGCCGCATGGTCCCCGCCGTGCGCGAGGCGCTGCTCGGGCCGCACCGGGGACCGTCGTGACCGGGCCCGGCCCCTCCCCCGACGACCGACCTCCCCGGCCCCCGGACCGCGCGTCGGACCATCCCGCGGACGGCCGCGCGCACGCCCCCGCGCCGACCCCGCGCCCGGCGCCGCGCGTGCGCGTCCGCTCGACGGACCCCCCGCCGGGCGGCACGGACCCCGCCCGGGCCGCGGCGCCGTCGGGCACGCCCCCCGACCGCCCGGACGACGCCGACGACGGCGCGAGCCACTACACGCGCGGGCTCGTGCGGGCGCAGCTGCGGCTCGGCCTCGCGTGCGTGGTGTCGTTCCTCGCGGTCGTCGCGCTGCTCACCCTCACCATGTCCGCGGTCCCCGCGCTCGACCAGGTCGTCGTGCTGGGCGTCCCGCTCCCCTGGCTCGTGCACGCCTACGGGTTCTACCCCGTGATCGTCGCGTTCGGCGTCGTGTTCGCCGTCGCCGCGGCGCGCAACGAGCGCCGGTACGCCGCGCTCGCCGACGGCGCCGCCGGCCCCGACGACGGCGGTGCGCCGTGAGCACCGCCCTGCCCCTCGTGGGCGTCGCGCTGCTCCTGCTCGCGACCGGCCTCATCGGGTTCTACGGCCTGCGGGTCTCGCGCACCACGAGCGACTTCTTCGTCGCGTCGCGGACCGTGCGCCCCGTGTGGAACGCGGCCGCGATCAGCGGCGAGTACCTGTCCGCCGGCACGTTCCTCGGGCTGTCCGGCCTCGTGCTGCTCTCGGGCGCCGAGGCGTTCTGGTTCCCCGTCGGGTATGCGGCCGGGTACCTGCTCGTGCTGCTGTTCGTCGCCGGGCCCCTGCGCCGCAGCGGCGCCTACACGATCCCCGACTTCGTCCACGCCCGGCTCGACTCCGTCGTCGCGCGCCGCGTCACGAGCGTCCTCGTGCTCGTCATCGGGTGGCTCTACGTGGTCCCGCAGCTCCACGGCGCCGCGCTCGTCATCACCGCCGTCGCACCCGTGCCGCCATGGGTCGGGTCGGTCGGGATCGCGGTCGTCGTGAGCGCCGTCGTCGCGGCGGGCGGCATGCGCTCCATCACGTTCGTCCAGGCGTTCCAGTTCTGGGTCAAGCTCACCGCGCTCACGCTGCCGCTCGTGCTCGTGCTCATGGCGCTCGGCGGCGCGTTCGAGCCCGGCGGCGCCGCCGTCACGTTCGACCCGGCCACCGTGTTCCCCCACGACGCCGGGCCGGGCGGCCTCGACGCGTACGCGACCGCGTCGCTCCTCCTCGCGCTGCTGCTCGGCACCACCGGGCTGCCGCACGTCCTCGTGCGCTTCTACACCTCGCCCGACGGCGGGTCCGCGCGCCGCACGACCGTCGTCGTGCTCGTCATGATCAGCGTCTTCTACATGGTGTCGAGCACGCTCGGCCTCGTGGCCCGGGTCGTCGCGCCCGACCTCGCGCGGCCCGGCGTCGCGGACACCGTGGTGCTCGAGCTGCCCACGCGCCTCGTCCCCGGGGTCGGCGGCCAGCTGCTCGCCGCGCTCGTCGTCGCCGGGGCGTTCGCCGCGTTCCTCGGCACGTCGTCCGGTCTGGTCGTGGCTCTCGCGGGCGTCGTGAGCCAGGACCTGTTCGGCGGCACCGTGCGCTCGTTCCGCTGGTCGGCCGTCGCGTGCACGCTCATCCCGCTCGCGTTCGCGCTCGTCACCATCCCCCAGGGCCTCGTGACGAGCGTCGGGACGGTGTTCGTCTTCGCGGCGTCCGCGCTGTCGCCCGTGATCCTGCTCGGCGTGTGGTGGCGCGGCCTCACCGCGCGCGGTGCCGTCGCGGGCATGGTCGTGGGGTCCGTCCTGTGCGCGACGGCGCTGCTCGCGTCGTCCGCGATCGTCGCCTCGGGGTACGGCGCGGGCCCGGCCGGGGAGACGGCCGGCGGCCTCCCCGGGGTCGTGCGCGCCTTGCTCGCCCAGCCTGCGGCGTGGACGATCCCGCTCGCGACGGCGACCGTCGTCGTCGTGTCCCTGCGCGACCGCCACGGCCCGCCGCTGCGCACCGACCGCTTCCTGCGGCGCCTGCACGTGCCGGAGCGCCGCCGGTCGTGACCTCCGGCAGACCGGCAGGGTGAGGACGCGAGCACCCGGAACGCCCGGGGCAGCAGGGTCTGGGATCTGTCGTGTGGCGTGCCTGAAATTTGTAGCGTGGAGAGCCTGAAATTCGTAGCGTAGAAGTCCTGAGATCTGTAGCGTAGGAGGCCGAGGAGCCTCCGAGTCGGTTTCCTACCGGGGCGGGAGCACGCGAGCACCAGGGAGCCGATCAGTGATGGACTACCGCAGGCGCGTCATCGACGACGTGCTCGACGAGCTTGTCGCAGAGCTGCCGGCGATCGAGCTCCACGGGCCGAAGGGCGTGGGAAAGACAGCCACCGCGCAACAACGCGCCCGTACCGTGATGCGCCTGGACGATCCTCGCGAACGTGAGCTGTTCGCCAGCGACCCGGCACGAATCCGCGCCGCAGACCACCCGCTGCTCGTGGACGAGTGGCAGCGGGTCCCGGAGTCGTGGGACGTGGTCCGACGAGCGGTCGACGACGGCATCGGGACCTACCTGCTGACCGGCAGCTCCGTCCCCCTCGAAGCACCCGTCCACTCGGGCGCAGGCCGGTTCGTCACGTTTCGCATGCGTCCCATGAGCCTCCTGGAGCGAGGGTTCGCAGAACCCACCGTCAGCCTCGGCGACCTGCTGAACGGGTCTCGGCCCGAGATCACCGGGTCGTCGAGACACGGCACACGTGACTACGTCGACGAGATCGTGCGTTCTGGGTTCCCGGACATCCACGGCCTCGCACCGCGCGCCCGGCGGCACCGGCTCGAGGGATACGTCGACCTGATCGTCACGAGGGCGTTCCCCGAGCAAGGACTCGTCGTGCGTCGCCCCGGCGTCCTGCGCGCGTGGCTCACCGCCTATGCAGCCGCGACGTCGACGACTGCTACCTACCAACGAATCCTTGACGCCGCCACACCCGGCCTCTCCGAGAAGCCCGCTCGGAGCACCGTGACCGCGTACCGCGACGTGCTCGAACAGCTCTGGATGCTCGATCCCGTCGAAGCGTGGCTCCCGGGCCGGAACCACCTCGCCCGGCTCGCACGCGCACCCAAGCACCAACTCGCGGACCCCGGTCTCGCCGCCCACCTGCTCGGTGCAGACCAGTCCGCGCTTCTCGGGGGCGGCGAAGGCCCTGTCCCCAACCTCCGCGACGGGACCTTGCTCGGATCGCTGTTCGAACACCTCGTCACTCTGGACGTCCAGGTCTATGCCGAACGGTCCGAGGCGCGGGTACGTCACCTCCGGACGGCCGACGGCGCGCACGAGATCGACATCATCGTCGAGCGTCCGGACGGCCGGGTCCTGGCGATCGAGGTCAAGCTGGCGACCACGGTCACGGACCATGACGTCCGGCACCTCACATGGCTGCGCGACAGGATCGGCGACGACCTGCTCGACACGGTCGTCGTCACCCCCGGCCCACACGCCTACCGCCGCAGGGACGGGGTCGCCGTGGTGCCGGCCGCGTTGCTCGGCCCCTGAACGCCGCGCGCCGCCAGGATCGGCGCTCTCAGATCCAGCGCGCGCCGATCTCGTCGTGGAGCTGCTGCGTCTTCTGCACGCGCAGGACGCCGTCCTCGACCGCGACCTCCAGGCCGACCTCCCGCGCGATCGCGACGATCGCGTCGCGCTGCTCCGGGTGGTCGTCGGCGTCGCCGCCGTCCCAGAGCTCGAGCCACCGGTCGGTCGGGTCGTCGCTGCCGGAGTCGGCCCACACCCGGCAGATCCGGTCGAGCTCGTCCTGGGTCATCGGGCGGGTCGGGGTCGCGTACACGGCGGGCTCCTGTGCTCGCTCGGCGTCGGTGAGAGGTCGTGGCTCACCCTAGACCTGGGCCGGCGCGTCCGGCGCGTCGGTTCCCGCCGACCCGGCTGCCCGCCGCGCGGCGGACCCCGCCCGCTCGAGCGCGTCGTCGACGAACGCGGCGAGGAGCGCGGCGACCTCGCTGCCGTGCGTCTCGAGCAGGAAGTGGCCGGCGTCGTAGACGTGCACCGCGAGAGTCTCCATGACCTCGTGGTAGGCGAGGACCTCGCGGAGGTCGAAGAACGTGTCGAACCGCCCCCAGAGGACCAGGCACGGGGGCTGGTGGCGCCGGTGGTACGCGGCGATCGCGGGGAAGCGTGCCACGTGCGAGCGGTAGTCCGTGAAGAGCCGGAACTGCAGCTCGGTCATGCCCGGGCGCGACAGCCGCTCCCAGTCGAGGTGCCACGACTCGGGCGGGTGAAGCTCCTGGACGCTCGGAGGCGATCCGGCGAGGTACTGGTCCCGGGTCCCTTCGAAGGTCAGCCAGTCCGGGAGCGCCGCCCGGTTCTCCGGGGTCGGGTCGGCCCAGAAGCGCCGGGCCGTGTCCCACGCGTCGTTGAGGCCTGCGTCGTGGGCGTTGCCGTTCTGCACGACCAGCCCCAGGACACGACCCGGGTCGCGCATCGCCAGCGAGTAGCCGACGGGGGTGCCGAAGTCGGTGACGTAGAGGACGTAGCGCTCGATCCCCAGGCTCGCGACGAGCGCCTCGGTCACGTCCGTCAGACGCTCGAACGAGTACTCCTCGGGCGGGAGCGCGTCGGAGAAGCCGAATCCCGGCAGGTCGGGGGCGACGACGTACGCGTGGTCGGCGAGCACCGGCATCACGTCCCGGAACGAGTGGGACGAGGCGGGGAAGCCGTGCAGGAGCAGCACCGCGGTGGACGAGCGCACCCCGGCCTCGCGGAAGTGGACCCGCACCCCGTCGACCTCCCGGGAGAGGTGCCGCGGCTTGGACGAGTGCTTCATCGGGCTCCTCCTGAGCGCTCCGACCGACAGGTCGTGGCCGTCCGTACCGCCCATCATAGGAACGGCGCCCCAGCGGGCGTCTCAGCACGCGAGCACCCTCGACCGCATGGCGGAAGCGCCGTAGGATCGTGCCAACCATCCAGAGCGGTCGAGAGTCCTGGCTCGACGACACCGCAGCAACCCGCCGACGGAAGCCTCCCGAGGACAAAGGTGCTAACGCCAGGGTCGATGGAGTGACGCATGGTCTCAGAGGCATCCTTCGTGCACCGTCCGGGCCGCCCGTGCCCGGCGACGGTCGCGCACGCACGCACCCCCGGGGCGACGTCGTGAGCGTCGCGGACGCCGTCGGGCAGGCGCACGGCGGGGCGGCACGGCCGACCGTGTCGTTCGAGCTCATGCCGCCGCGCCGCCCGGACGCGGCGCCCAAGTTCTGGGAGACGGCGCGCCGACTCGTCGCGACGCACCCCGACTTCGTGTCCGTCACGTACGGCGCGGGCGGGACGGACCGCGCGACCGCGCGCCAGGTCGTCGGGCGCCTCCTCCAGGGCACGCCCGTGCTGCCGATCGCGCACCTCACGTGCGTGGGCGCGTCTCGCGAGGACGTCGAGGAGGTCATCTCCGACTTCCTCGACGAGGGCGTGCGCAGCTTCCTCGCGCTGCGCGGCGACCCCCCGCGCGACCAGCCGGACTGGCAGCCCGCGCCCGACGGCGTGCGGTCGTCGACCGAGCTCGTCGCGCTCCTGCGCGAGGTCGAGGCGTCGCGCTGCGCGTCCGACCCGGCCGTCGCGCTGCGCGGTGCGGCCCGCCCGCTGACGATCGCCGTCGCGACGTTCCCCGACGGCAACCCGGCCGCCCGCACGACGCGCACGCAGGAGGTGCGCCGCCTGTGGCAGAAGCAGCAGGCGGGCGCGAGCTTCGCGATCACGCAGCTCTTCTACGACGCGTCGTCGTACACCGACTTCGTCGCCGAGGCCCGCGCGGCCGGCGTGACGATCCCCATCCTCGCCGGGCTGCTGCCCACGACGGAGCCCGCGCGGCTCCGCCGCGTCGAGGAGCTCACGGGCGTGCGCGCGCCCCAGCGCCTGCTGGACGCGCTCGACGCCCTGCCCGACCCGGAGGCGCAGCACGCCTACGGGATCGCGTACTCGGTCGACCTCGCGCAGCGCGTCCTCGACGCCGGTGCGCCCGGTCTGCACGTGTACACCTTCAACAAGCACCGCGCCGCTCTTGACCTGCTCGAGGGTGTCCACCTCGGCGGCGGGTCGCGCGGGACCGGCGGCAGCACCAGCGCTGCCGCGGCCCCGCTCGTCCCGGACCTGGCCAGCGGGCCGTGGGTCACCGGCACCTCCCTGCCCACGACGGGCGCCGCCACGCACGGCACGCCCGTCTGACCGGTCCGCGAGGACCAGCAAGAGGTTTCGATCATGGCCACTTCCCTACCCTCCCCTACCCAGATTCAGGTCGGCTTCCCCGCCGGCACCGTGCTCGGCTACCCCCGCATCGGGCGCCGCCGCGAGCTCAAGAGGGCCGTCGAGGCGTTCTGGGCCGGCACGACGTCGGCCGACGAGCTCGAGGCCACGGCCCGCGAGCTGCGGCTCGCGACCGTGCGCCGGCTCGTCGACCTCGGCCTCGGCGCCGACGACGCGTCCGTCCCCGGCTCGTTCTCCTACTACGACCAGGTGCTCGACGTCGCCGCGGCCCTCGGGGCGGTCCCGTCGCGGTTCGCCCACCTCGCCGACGCCGACGGCCGCCTCGACCTCGCGGGCTACTTCACCGTGGCACGCGGCCAGGGGGACGACGCCCCGCTCGAGATGACCAAGTGGTTCGACACGAACTACCACTACCTCGTGCCCGAGATCGGCCCGGACACCCCGATCCGGTTCGTCGACGACCGCGTCGTGCGCGAGTTCGTCGAGGCGAAGGAGGCGGGCGTCGTGACGCGGCCCGTCGTCGTCGGGCCGGTGACGTTCCTCGCGCTGTCCAAGGCCGCCGACGACGCACCCGCCGGCTACTCGCCGCTCGACCGCCTCGACGACGTCGTCGCCGCCTACGCCGACCTGCTGCGCGCGCTCGCCGCCGCGGGGGCGCCGTGGGTCCAGCTCGACGAGCCGATCCTCGTCACCGACTCGGTCGACGTGCCGTTCACCGACCTCGCCGCCGCGGTGGAGTCCGCGTACCGCGCGCTCGCGACCGACCTCCGCCCCGTGCCGGACCCGGGGTCCTCACCGGACCCGTCCGCGAGCCCCGCCGCGACCCCGGGTTCGGCGCAGGACGCGCGGCCCGCGATCCTCGTCGCGACGCCGTTCGGCGGGCTGGAGACGTCGCCGGACGCCGACGGCGCGACCGTCGACTTCCTGGCGACCCTCGCGGGCACGGACGTCGAGGCGATCGCGATCGACGCCGTCCGTGCGGGCCTTCCGGACTCGCCGTACGACGACCTCGTGTCGAAGACGCTCGTCGTCGGCGTGATCGACGGGCACAACGTGTGGCGTGCCGACCTCGCCGCGAGGCTCGAGGTGCTCGATGCCGCGCGCGGCCTCGGGGCGGGCGCCGTCGCCGTCGGCACGTCGACCTCGCTGCTGCACGTGCCGCACGACGTCGAGGACGAGACCTTCGCCGAGCCCGGCACGGCGTCGGGCACGACGCTCGACCCGCGCCTGCGCGACTGGCTCGCGTTCGCGGACCAGAAGGTCGGCGAGGTCGCGACGCTCGCCCGCGCGCTGACCGAGGGTCGTGAGGCCGTCGCGGACCAGATCGAGGCGTCCCGCGCGGCCGTGGCGTCGCGCGCGGAGGCGAGCGGCGTCGTCGTGCCCGCGGTGCGCGAGCGTGCGGCCGCGCTGACGGACGCGGACTTCGCGCGCGGCGACCACGCCGAGCGCGCGGCCGCGCAGGCCGAGCGCCTGAACCTGCCGCCGCTGCCGACGACGACGATCGGCTCGTTCCCGCAGACGCCCGAGATCCGCCGCGCCCGCGCGCTGTGGACGAAGGGCGAGCTCTCCGACGCGGACTACACGACCGCGATGCGCGAGGAGATCGCGCGCGTCGTCGCGCTCCAGGAGGACCTGGGACTCGACGTGCTCGTGCACGGCGAGCCCGAGCGCAACGACATGGTGCAGTACTTCGCGGAGCACCTCGACGGGTTCGCGGTCACGGCGAACGGCTGGGTGCAGTCGTACGGGTCGCGCTGCGTGCGGCCGCCGATCCTGTGGGGCGACGTCACGCGGCCCGCGCCGATCACGGTCGAGTGGTCCGCGTACACGGCGTCCCTCACCGAGAAGCCGGTCAAGGGCATGCTCACCGGCCCGGTGACGATCCTCGCGTGGTCGTTCGTGCGCGACGACCAGCCGCTCGCCGACACCGCGAACCAGGTGGGCCTGGCGCTGCGCGACGAGATCGCGGACCTGGAGGCCGCGGGCATCGAGGTCGTGCAGGTCGACGAGCCCGCGCTGCGCGAGCTCCTGCCGCTGCGCCGCGCGGACCAGCCCGCGTACCTCGACTGGTCGGTGCGCGCGTTCCGGCTCGCGACGTCGGGCGTGGCCGCGGCGACGCAGGTCCACACGCACCTGTGCTACTCGGAGTTCGGCGAGGTCATCGGCGCGATCGACGGCCTCGACGCGGACGTGACGTCCGTCGAGGCCGCGCGCTCGCGCATGGAGATCGTGCCCGAGCTGCGCGACGCCGGGTACGCGCGCGGCATCGGGCCGGGCGTCTACGACATCCACAGCCCGCGCGTGCCCTCGACCGAGGAGGTCACCGAGCTGCTGGGGCTCGCGGTGACGTCGATCGACCCCGCGCTCGTGTGGGTCAACCCCGACTGCGGGCTCAAGACCCGCCGCTACGAGGAGACCGTGCCGTCGCTGGAGCACCTCGTCGCCGCGGCGAAGGCGGTGCGGGCCACGCTCGGCTGAGCGTCCCGGAACGCGGCCGAGGCCGGGCTCCCCGCGGGGAGCCCGGCCTCGGCCGTGGTGCGTCAGCGCTCGGTCGTGCCCGTGCCCGCCATCGGGAGGGCGAATGCGAGCGTCGCGGCGAGGAGGCCGCCGACGAAGAGCCACACGCCGCCGTCGACCCCGGACATGCCGGACCCCATCAGGACCAGACCCCCGACGAACAGGGCGAACGCGACGACGAACCGCGCGAGCGCTCCCGCGTGACCGGGGATGTCGCGGCCCTCCGTCCCGGTGGGGAGGGGGCTCTCGGCCGCCTGCTCGCTGGTCGTGGTCATGTCGTTCTCCTTCTGAGGTCGGTACGAGGCCCGGGGTCGACGCGCGCGGCGATCACTCCAGGTAGTTCTCCACCGTACCGGGGTCTCGGACGGTCGCCGCATCCGGGTCGCTCCCGAACTCGCGCGCCGCGTCGCGCTGCCGCAGCAGGTCCCAGCACTGGTCGAGCTCGACCTCGATCGCGCGGAGCCGCTCGTGCTCCTTCCCCCCGCTGATCTCGCCCTTCGCGAGCTGCTCGCGCAGCTCGCGCTCCTGGGCCACGAGGTCGCTGATCGTCCTGCGGATGCCGTCGTCCGTCGCCATGCGTCCACGGTATGCCCGACGGCGCACGTCCGCCCGGGCGGTCGGGCGCGGTTCCGTGGACCCGCGCTCGGGGGTCGCCGGCGCGCGGCGGCGACGCCCTAGGCTCGGGCCATGACGACGACGATCGGCCGGACCGTCCTGCTCTGCCGCGACCTCGACGCGAGCGCCGCGTTCTGGGCCGACGGGTTCGGGTTCGGCACGCTGTTCCGGGGCGAGACGGACGGGTTCCCGCTCCTCCACGTCGGTCCCGGACGGGTCGACGAACCGGGCCTGTGGCTCGTCCCGCTCCCTGAGGGCGGCACCCCGCTCGTGCGGCACGGGCTCCCGAACCTCGTGCTCTACGTCGACGACCTCGACGCGACCCTCGACCGGCTCGCCGCCGCCGGGGTGACGCCGTTCGTCGGCCCCGACACCGACCCCGAGTCCGGCGACCGCTACGCGCACGTCAACGACCCCGACGGGCACCGCGTCGTCGTCGTGCAGCTCGGGACGACCGCGCCCGCGTAGCGGGTTACCGGGCGGGGACCCAGGTCGCGTCGTCGGCGAGGATCGTCACCGCGTCGTGGTCGACGACGACGAACCCGCCGCCGATGCGCAGCTCGGCCGTCGGACGGTCGGGCGTCCGCAGCCGCACGCGCCCGGCCGCGAGCGACGCGGCGACCGGCTCGTGGCGCGCGAGGATCCCGAGCGTGCCCTGCACCGACGGCACGGTCACGCTGCGGGCGTCGCCCGCCCAGAAGACGCCGGACGGCACCACCACCTCCACGGACACCAGGCGCTCGCCCCCCGGGGCGGCGACAGTCTCGGACGGCTGCGCGGGCACGACGGGCACGGAAGGTCCTCCGGGTGGCAGGGGCTCGGAGCCTCCGAGTCTGGCCACGTCGACCCTGCGCGCGACCTGGGCGTTCGTCACCCGCGCGGGGCCGAAGGTCATCCGGCGGGGCGCGGCGCGGCGCCAAACACGTTGACGCGGGCCGCCCGGGAGGCGCACCATCGAGAGTGACGGTTGCCGAGGGCAGCCGTCCGTCGTGCCGGACGGCACGACCACGGTTCAGGTTCGCGCCGGACGGCGCGCCGCACGGGACGAGGAGACGCGGATGCACGGCACCGCAGGCTGCGAGGTGGCCATGACGGCCTGCTCGGGCACCCTCCCCTCCCGCACCGTCACCCGCTGAGACCAGCACCCGACGCCGACCAGGCGTCCGCACACCCGGGCGCGTCGCCGCCCTCGTGCGCGGCGACCACCGGAACGCTCACCGTCTCGGCTCCGACGGCTGCGGGCACGCCGTCATCCCCGCCCCTCCGGCGGCGCCCTCGCGCGCCCGGCGGCCTCTCGCCGTCGTGCGCCCGGCCGAGCGCCGCGGCGCCACCGGACCGGGGCGGGACCCGTACCGACACGGAAGCCGTGAACCCATGAACCCCCTGACCGAGAAGCAGATCCGCGCGTCCTTCGTCAACGCCTCCAAGCGCGAGGCCGCGCAGGCGACCCTCCCCGACCTCGACGCGCTCGACTGGGACCGCCTCGACTACCTCGGGTGGCGCGACCGCAAGGCGCCGCTGCTCGCGTACGCCGTGGTCGAGGTCGACGGCGAGCCGCGCGGCGTCCTGCTGCGCTCGACCGACGCCAAGACGGGCGGCATGCGCAAGCGCGCCGTGTGCGCGTGGTGCGAGGACGTCGTCGTGACCGACGACGTCAGCCTCTACGTCGCGCGACGCGCGGGCGCCGCCGGCCGCCGCGGCAACACCGTCGGCACGCTCATCTGCACCGAGTTCCTCTGCTCGCAGAACGTGCGCCGCGCCCCCACGCGCACCGAGATGGGCGACGACGAGTCCATGCGCGAGCTGTTCGTCGAGCTCCGCGTCGACGGCCTCCGCGAGCGCTCCGCGCGCTTCGTCACCGAGGTCCTGCGCGACGTCTGACGCACCACGGCTCTACCTCGGCCCACCAGGGCTCTACCTCGGCGGAGCGGAGGGCGACCCGGACGCCGAGGGCGACGGCGGAGCGGGGGCGGGGCGGGTCGTGGCGGGTCTGGCGGGAGCCGCGAGGGACGAGCGGCGGAGGGTAGACCCGCCCCGCCCCCGCGCAGCCGTCGCCCGGTCGGGCCCCCCGCTAGGCGCAGACGCCGCCCGGCCCGACACACCGCCCCGCCACGACGGCCACCAGTTCCAGCGCCCGAGGAGCGTCATCGTCGCGGGGAGCAGGAGCCCGCGCACCACGGTGACGTCGAGCAGCACGGCGACGGCCATCCCGACGCCGACCTCCTTCATCGCGACGAGCTCGCCCGCCGCGAAGCCGAGGAACACGATGCCGATGGCGACGGCGGCCGTCGTGACGACGGGGCCGGACGCGGTGATGCCGCGGAGCACGGCCCGGTCGTTCGCGGCGCGAGGATCCTCGCCGGGCGTGCGCGCGCGCCACTCCTCGGCCGTGCGCGCGAGGAGGAACACCTCGTAGTCGGTGGACAGGCCGAACACGAGCATGCCGATGAGCAGGGGTGTCGTGACGTCGAGGGCGCCCCACGGCTCGAACCCGAGGAGCGAGGCACCGACGCCGTGCTGGAACACGGAGACGAGCACGCCGAGCGTCGCGGCGAGCGTGAGCAGGTTGAGCACGAGCGCCTTGAGCGGCACGACGAGGGAGCCGGTGAGCAGGAACAGCAGGAGGAAGGTCGCGAGGACGACGACGCCGGCGGCGACCGGGAGGCGCTGCGCGAGGTGCGCCTGCGTGTCGACGACCTCGGCGGCGGGTCCGGCGACGCGGACGTCGAGGTCGGTGTCGACGGCGCGCACCGCGCGGACGAGGTCCTGCGCCTTCTGGGCGGTCGCGTCTCCGCCGGGGCCGACGTCGGGCGTGAGGTCGACGACGGTGACCTCGGGCGGGTAGCCGGTGTCCTGGAGGGCGTCGTCGACGCCGAGCAGGGTGGACACCTGGTCGAGGTAGGTGGCGACGTCGTCGTCGAGCGGTGCGTCGACGAGCACGGTCACGGGCGCGACGCCGAGGTCGGCGAAGCGGGTCGTGGAGGCGTCGGCGGCGAGGCGCGCCTCGGCGTCGGCGGGCAGCGAGTGGACCTCGGAGCTGCCGAGCGTGAGCGACCCGAGCGGGGCGGCGAGCGCGAGGAGGAGCGCGGTGGCGCCGAGCGTGACGAGCACGGCGTGGCGCTGGGCGGTGCGGGCGAGGCGGCCGAGGGTCCCGGCGCCGCCACGGCCGGTCCACGGGTGCGACCAGGTGCGGGCGCCGGGCGCGGGGATGGCGCGGTGCCACGTGGCGACGAGCGCGGGCACGAGTGTGAGCCCGGCGGCGGTCGCGACGAGCACGACGACGGCGCCGCCGACGGCCATGCCGGACAGGAGGGGGTCGCCGAGCAGGAGCAGTCCGGTGAGGGCGATCGCGACGGCGAGGCCGGACGCGAGGACGGCCCGGCCGGCGGTGGCGAGCGTGCGGCCGACGAGCTCGTCGGTCGCGACGTCGGGGGCCGCAACGCGCTCCTCGCGGAAGCGCGCGAGCACGAGGAGGCTGTAGTCGACCGTGAGGCCGAGACCGAGGAGCGTCACGACGTTCACGGCGAACTCGTTGACGGGGACGATCCCGAGCAGTCCGCTGAGCACGAGCAGCGCGACGGCGATCGCCGCGAGGGCGGTGAGGAGGGGCACGAGGCCCGCGCGCAGGCCGCCGAGCACGACGACGAGGAGGACGAGCAGGACCACGACGGCCACGCCCTCCCCGATCGCGGCGTCGGTGATCGCCTGCTCGACGAACGCCTCCTCGGCGAGCAGCGGGCCGCCCACGAGGACCTCGGGCGTGTCGATGGTGCGCAGCGAGTCGGCGACGTCGTGCGCGAGGGCGAGCGCGTCGTCGTCGGACAGCGCCGGGTCCAGCTCGACGACGACGAGCGAGCCCCGACCGTCGTCGGCGATGAGGCCGCCGCCGGTGTAGGCGTCGAAGACGTCGACGACGCCGGGCGTCGAGCGGACGCCGTGGAGGACCTCGCTCGCCTGGGCGACGAGGTCGGTGGAGAAGTAGTCGCGCCCGGAGAGCACGGCGACGACGGTCTCGCCCTCGGGAGCGAGCGCGTCGAGCCGCTCGGCCGCGAGCGCGGACTCGCTCCCGGCGGGTGCGGGCTCGATGTCGCTCGTCCGGTCGAAGACGGCGCCGCCGAGCACGGCGCCCACGACGAGGAGGACCGCCCAGACCGCGAGGACGACGGCGCGACGGCGCGCGGCGAGCCGGCCGGTGCGGTGGAGCAGGCGTCCGAGCGCCATGGCTGTCCTCCTCGTCGAGAACGTCGGTGGGTCGATGGCGCGCCGGGCGCCGACGTGAGGTGAGCACCCTACGCGAGGTCGGAGCGCCGTCGGACCACGCTCCGGCCTCGCGTCGCCGGGTGCTGAAAAGGGTCTGCGGACGCGTCGGGCGGGGGCGGCTCGTGCCGCCGCCCCCGCCCTTCACGTCCCCCGTGGTGCGTCCCGGGGCGGGCGGCTTAGCCACCCGCCCCGGGACGGGCCGGTCAGCCGCAGCTCACGGCGTCGTACGCGGCGTCCGTCTCGAACGTCCGCCCGTCGCCCGACGCGGACACCTGCGCGGAGCCCGCCTCGACCGAGGTCGCACGCGTCGCGAACGACTGGTACGCCGAGGCACCCGGCTCGACGCCGGTCACCGTCTTCGTCCCGAACGGCGTCGTGAGCGTGACGTCCGCCGGCACCGTGTCGTCGTTCGTGGCGCGGACCGCGACGTACACCTTGCCCGCGAGGCAGCGGGTCTGGACGGTCGTCGAGATCGCGAGCTCCTCGACCGGCTCGTCCGTCAGCGCCTTGAACCGGATGTTGCGGTAGCTGACCATCTCGCCGCCGCCGTGGTTCTGGATGCCGACGAAGCTGTTGACCAGCCGTGCCGGGTCGGTGCTCGTGAAGTCGTTGACGAGCACGTCGTTGAGGTAGACGCGGATGCGGTCGCCCTCGACGCGGATGTCGTACGCGTTCCACTGGCCGACCGGGTTCAGCGCGCCCGCGACGGCCTCCAGGTCGGCGCCCTGGAACGTGTAGATGGCGCCGGTGGTGCGGTCGTCGGCGTCGGTCGCGTCGATCTGGATCTCGTAGCCCTGGTTGACGGCCACCCACGGGTCGTCGCCCGGGTGCGGGAACCCGACGAACACGCCGCCGTTGTCGTCCTTCACGAGCTTCCAGTCCAGCTTGAGGCTGTAGCTGTCGCCGAGCTCCTCGTCGTACCAGAGCAGGCCCATGCCGCCCTCGCCGCGGATGGAGCAGTCGTCCTGGCGGCCGAAGCCACCCGGACCGGCCATGCGCCAGCCGTCCTGCAGGCTCTGGAGGGTGCCGTCGAAGAGGGCGGTGTAGCCGTCCTCGACGTCGCCCGGCGAGCAGATGTCGGCGGTGTCGCCGACGGAGAGCACGTCGATGTTGATGTTGCCCTCGTCGCCGTTCTCGTACACGAGCGTGATGCTGTTCGCGCCGGCCTGGAGCTCGAGGTCGCGCGTCTGCACGCCCCAGTCCTTCCAGCTCCCGGTCGTCGGGAAGCTCCACTGCCCGAGGTCCTGGCCGTTGACGTGCAGCGACACGTTCTTGGCGCGCAGCTCGTTGTACGGGTGGATGCCGTTCGCGTAGCGCACGTGCACCGGGTAGGTGCCCGCCTCCGGGACGGTGACCGTGAACGTGCGGCCGGAGCCGACGTTCGTCATGCCGGCCGCGAAGCCCGAGCCGGAGTAGTTGCTGTGGTCGGACGCGATGCTCGACCCGCCGAGGGGCTGCGCGAGCTCGGCCTCGTACCAGCCGCGCTCGGTCGGCGCGACGTAGCCCGGGAGCGAGTTGAGCGTGTACCAGGCCTCGGTGCTGAGGAGCTCGGCACCGCTCGCGGAGGCGAACGGGCGCGGCGAGCGGACGTACACCACGTGACCCGGCTTGAGGCCGTCGATCGTCAGCGTGACGGTCGTGCGGTCCTCGGAGACCTGGGCGTCGGAGACGTACAGCGGCTGCTCGTCGACCTTGGGCCCGCCGTACTGCTGCGTGGGCACGTAGCGCCACTGCTTGACCTGGTAGGCCTCGGCGAGCTTGTCCACGACCTCGTCCGAGACGGGGTCGGTGTACTCGATCTCGAAGCCGCCCTCGACGACGCGCATCTCCTTGATGTCGAAGGAGTCCTCGTTGACG
Organism: Cellulosimicrobium composti; assembly: GCF_009711085.1. Classification (GTDB taxonomy): domain Bacteria; phylum Actinomycetota; class Actinomycetes; order Actinomycetales; family Cellulomonadaceae; genus Cellulosimicrobium; species Cellulosimicrobium composti. Next base: position 90,094 of record NZ_WMKA01000004.1, on the reverse strand, counting down.
GGGACGAGCTTCTGGAGGCCGTACCGGAGCTTGCCGGACTCGCCCCAGTTGCCGCCCTCACCGGTGCCGCCGGCGTACAGCGCGCCGTCGGGACCGTAGATGACGCGGTTCACGCCGACCTCGAGGCCCGCGGTGTGGCGGAAGACCGCACCCTGGAACTCGCCGTCGACCTTCTCGAGGAAGGCGCGCTGGATGCCGCCGTAGGTGACGTCGCCGAGGAGCATCTGCCCCGCGAACTCGCCGTCCTGCACGAGGATCGGGTTGCCCGGGGAGTTGGCGATCTCGTTCTGCGGGAGCCACACGGCCGGCGGGGAGACGGGGTTCGCGTCGAACGGCCCGGCCGGGTTCGTGTAGTGGTTGTAGAACCGGTCCGGCTGGATGTGGATGAGCTTGTTGGCCGGCAGCCACGCGCCCTGGTTGTCGGTCGCGAAGATCCCGCCCTCGGGTCCGAAGCCGATGCCGTTCGGCGTGCGCAGGCCGCCCGCGACGTACGTGACCTCACCCGTCTCGCGGTCGATCTTGATCGACGTGCCGCGGTTGGCCGCGGGCTGCGGGTTGGTCGTCGCGCCGCCGTTGTCGATGGCCACGGAGAGGTTGACGTAGAAGTAGTCCTCGTCGTGGATCAGGCCGAACGCGAACTCGTGGAAGTTGCCGCCGTCGGGCCACTCCGCGATCTTCGTGTGCTGGTCGTAGAAGCCGTCGCCGTCGGGGTCGGTGAGCTGCGTGAGCTGGTACCGCTCCGAGACGAAGATCGAGTCCTCGACGACCTCGATGCCCATGGGGTTGAGCAGCTCGTCCGCGACGAGCGTCGCCGTGACGTCCTCGGGGCCCTGCGCGTCGAGCACGCCGTCGAGGAAGTAGACCTCGCCGGACACCGGGTCGGGGCGCCAGCCACCGGAGCTGACCTCGCCCGTCGTCACGACGGCGAGCTGGTCGTCCGGGGTGAACGCGAGACCCGAGACCTTGGGCTCGAAGCCCTCGGGGCGCAGGTTCACGAGCTCGTAGTTGGGGTTGACCGAGTCGAGGCGCAGGCCGTCGCCCGCGGTGTCGGTCGCGCCCTCGCAGTACTTGTAGCCGGGCGCGGTCACGCGCACGACGCCGGCCTCGGTGCTGAGCGCCGAGGTCGGGATCACCTGGAAGGTGGAGCTGCCCGGCGTCTTCCACGCGAGCGTGAGGCGCTGGTTGTAGCCACCCTCGTAGTAGTCGACCCGCAGGTCGTGCACGCCCGCGGTGAGCGCGACGCTGCCCTCGACGGAGGTCGAGTCGTTGGGCCCGTCGTTCTCGAGGACGAGCTGGCCGTCGATGTAGACGAGCGCGCCGTCGTCGTTGGTCACGCGGAACTGGTACTGGCCGTCGGCGGGGACGTGCAGGTTGGCGCTCACCTGCGAGATGAAGTTGTCCTCCGCGCCGAACTGCTCGGCCGTCGACCAGTCGATGGTCGGCATGAGCTTGTCGACGTTCGGGGTCTGGCCGGACTTCAGGGTGCAGACCGCTCCGGGGTCCTGCGCGAGCTGGAAGGTCCGCAGCGTGACGCCGGGCTCCTGCTCCGGAAGATCGGCCGCGGCGGGGACGGCCCAGCCCGCGACGACGACCGCGCCGAGGGTCAGGGCGGCCGCGCCGCGTCGGTACCTGATCCGGCGGGACGCCGGCAGGCTGGTGCGTTCGAGCATCGTTGCTCCTTCTCGGTAACACATCGAGTTCGACGGAGCGTAGCCCTAGCCGCCCCCCCTCGCCGCACCCTGCCGTCCCCGTCGATGACAACGGTGGACAATCTAGCCCGCGTTTCATCGGCATGTCTACAACTTCCGTCGCCTGGTCGGCAAAAGTGGAGCCAGAGCCGCCGTCGTACGCTCGGCCCATGAGCGCACGCCACGGCGACATCGCCGACCGCACCGCGTCCCGGCCGTTCGCGCAGGTCGACGTGTTCACGGACGTGCCCACGCGCGGCAACCCGGTCGCCGTCGTGCTCGACGGCGAGGGCCTGACGGACGAGCAGATGGCCGCGTTCGCGCGCTGGACCAACCTCTCCGAGACGACCTTCCTGCTCCCACCCAGCCCCGAGGGCGCTGCCGGCGGCGCCGACTACCGGCTGCGGATCTTCACCCCCGGCGGCGAGCTGCCCTTCGCCGGCCACCCGACGCTCGGCTCGTGCCACGCGTGGCTCGAGGCGGGCGGCCAGGCGCGGGCGCGCGACGTCGTCGTGCAGGAGTGCGGCGTCGGCCTCGTGACGATCCGGCGCGAAGGCGCCGGGACCGACCCGGGCGCCGGCGCCGGCTCCGACCGGCCGTCCCGGCTCGCGTTCGCCGCGCCGGCGCTGCTGTCGGACGAGCCGCTGCCCGCGGACGAGCTCGCGGCGGTCGTCGCAGCCCTCGGCGTCCCGGAGGACGCGGTGCTCGACCACCGCGTGCTCGACAACGGGCCGGGGTGGCGCGTCGTGCTGCTCGACTCCGCGGAGCGCGTCGCCCGGCTCGCGCCCGACTGGTCCCGGCTGCGCGCCGAGCGCCCGGACCTGTCCGTCGGCGTGGCCGGCCTCTACGGCGACGACGGCGGCCCGGACGGCGCGGCGGTCGAGGTGCGCGGGTTCGCGCTCGGCATGGGCATCCCCGAGGACCCGGTCACGGGCAGCCTCAACGCCGTCGTCGGCCAGTGGCTCGGCCGTGACGGGCGCCTCCCGGAGCAGTACGTCGCCGCGCAGGGAGCCGCCCTCGGACGCGCCGGCCGCGTGCACGTCACGCGCGACGACGCCGGCACGGTCTGGGTCGGCGGCGCGAGCGTGACGTGCGTCGCGGGGACCGTCCGTCTCTGACCGGCGGCCGCGGAATCCGGCGGCGCCGCAGGGGCGCGCATCCGTAGACTGCGGCAAGTGTCAACAAACCCATCGGTTTCCGCGCCCGACCCTGCCCTGACGCCGGGTGCGGTCCTCGTGCGCGCCCGCTGGGCGCTCATGGTGCAGTTCGCGCTGTTCGGCGTCATCGGCACCTCGTGGATGAGCCGGCTCCCGTCCGTCCGCGAGGCGCTCGGGCTGAGCTCCGGCCAGCTCGGCGCGCTGCTCGTCGTCGGCGGCGTCGGGACGCTCACCGCGGTGGTCGCCACGGGCGCGGTCGTCGCACGGTTCGGCAGCCGCACGACGCTCGTGGTCGCGACGACGGCCAACGTCGTCGGGTTCGGGCTCGTCGCGCTCGGCACGGCGACGGGAAGCGTGGGGGTCTTCGCCGTCGGGGCGTTCCTCAACGGGATGTGCGGCGCGCTGACCAACGTGCCCATCAACATCTGCGCGGCGTCCGTCGAGCAGCACGTGGGGCGCGCGATCCTCCCCCACTTCCACGCCGCGTTCTCGATCGGCGCGGCGTGCGGGGCGCTCGTCGCGGCCGCGTTCTCCTGGGCGCACGTCGGCATCGCCGTGCAGGTCGTCGTGGTGACGCTCGTCGTCACCGCCGTGCGCGCCCTGCTCATCGCGCCCGCGACCGCCCTCGCCCCCGAGCGGGCCGCGGCCGCCCGCGCGGACGCACCGGCCACCGCGGACGCGACCGACGACGACGTGCCCGTGGTCGCGCCGCGGCGCGGTGCCGGGTTCCGCGCGGCGCTCGCCGCGTGGCGCGAGCCGCGGACGCTGCTCATCGGCCTCGTGCTCCTCGCGTCGTCGCTGTCCGAGGGGTCGGCGGGCAACTGGCTCTCCATCGCGGTCGTCGACGGGTTCGACGTGCGCGAGGCGCTCGGCGCCGTCGCCTACGGGACGTTCGTCGGCGCGATGACGGTGTTCCGGTTCGCCGGGACCGGCCTCATCGACCGGTTCGGCCGCGTCGCGGTGCTGCGCGCGTCGGGCGCGTCCGCGCTCGTGGGGCTCCTCGTGTTCGGCCTCGCCCCCACGCTGCCCCTCGCCTGGGCCGGCATCGTGCTGTGGGGGTGCGGCGCCGCCCTCGCGAACCCCGTCGCGATCGCCGCGGCCTCCGACGACCCCGCCCACGCGGCGCCGCGCGTGGCCGTCGCGACGTCGTTCTCCACCGTCGCGATGCTCACCGCGCCGCCGCTGCTCGGGCTGCTCGTCGACGGCGTGGGCGCCCGCCACGCGCTCCTCGTCATCTGCGCCGCGACGGTCCTGTCGCTCGCGGTCGCGGGCCAGGTGCGCCCGCTGCCGCGCCCGACCCCTGCCGCCGCAGCGGTCCGGGCGCGAGGATAGACGCGTGGACGACGCCCAGGTCGCACGGCTGCGCCGCGACGCGCACGAGCGGGCGCTGCGCCGCCCCCGGCTCCCGTTCGCGGGGACCGTGCACGACGAGGCGCGGGACGGCGTCGGGCTGCGGCGCTACGTGCCCGAGGCGTCGGACGCCGGCACGGCCGTCGTGTTCCTGCACGGCGGGTACGGGCTGCTCGGGGACCTGGAGCTCCAGGACGGCCCGTGCCGACGCCTCGCGACCGCGCTGACGGCACCCGTCGTGGCGGTCGACTACCGGCTCGCGCCGGAGGCGTCGCTCGCCGAGTCCGCCGAGGACGCGCTCACCGCGCTCGCGCTCCTCGCCGCCGAGGGCGTGGGCCGCCTCGCGCTGGTCGGGGACTCCGCGGGCGGGACCGTCGCGGTCGCCGCCGCACGACGCGCCCACGGCACGCCGCTCGCCCCGGCGTGGCTCGCGCTGACGAACCCCAACCTCGACCTCACGCTCGGCTCGTTCGACGCGGCCCGGCCCGGCGGCCCCGATCTCGCGCTCTCCGCGGCGTCGTTCCGCGCGTGGACGCGGGTCGAGGACCTCGCGGACGCGCCGCGGTTCGACCTCGACGCCTCGGCTCTTCCGCCGACGTTCCTCGCCGTCGGCGACCAGGACGCCCTGCTCCCCGAGGCGCGCGCCCTCGCCGAGGCCTGCGCCCGCGACGGCGTCCGGTGCGAGCTCCTCGAGCTGCCGGGAGCGAGCCACGGCTTCCTCGGCGGCGACGACGCGCCCGCGGTGCTCGCGCGCCTGCGTGCGTTCGTGCGCGACTCCGCGGCCGCGGACACGCGAGCGCCCCGACCGTAGGCCCCGGACGCACGAGGGCCCCGCCCGCGGGTGCGGACGGGGCCCCGGCCGGGACGGCTCAGCCGCGCAGGCCGAACATCGCCGTGTAGCTGCGGCGCGCGTTGCCGAACGAGTCGAGCGGGTTCGGCGGGACCGCGGTCGTGGCGGCGTTGTCCTGCTCCCAGATGCCGTAGCGGGTGCCGCGGGCCTTGGTGGCGCGCAGGAACTCGCGGTACGGGAGGTCGCCGGCGTCGAACTCGATGATGTCGAACCCGTTCGGGTTCGCCGCGTTGCGCGCCCCGTCCTTGAGGTGCAGGAGCGGGAACCGGTGCGGGTTCTCGCGCACGTAGTCGATCGGCTCGAAGCCCGGGTAGAGGTGCTGGCCCACGAAGGCCCAGTACACGTCCATCTCGAGGAACACCGTGTCCGGGTCCGTGTTCTCGAAGAACACGTCGTACAGACGCACGTTCGGCTGGTCGGTGGCGAACGCGAACTCGCCCGCGTGGTTGTGCTGGTAGAGCTTGAGGCCCGCGGCCTTCGCCTGGGCGCCCCACGCGTTGAACTCGTCCGCGGCGGCGCGGTAGCCCGCGACGGTGTTGATGTTCGACGGGGCGTTCGCGGTGCCCACGTGCGGCATGCCGAGGATGTTCGCAATCTCGAGCTGGCGCGGGAGGTCGTTGCGCAGCGCGGTGAGGCTCACGTGCGAGCCCACGGCCTTGAGCCCGTTGTCGTCGAGGAGCTGGCGGATCTCCTCGGGGGTGATCGGCCCGACCTGGCCCTGCGTGTACCCGGCGAACTCGATCTCGGAGTAGCCGATGTCGGCGAGCTCCTCGAAGACGGCCCGGAACCCGAGGCTCGAGACCTTGTCGCGGATCGAGTAGAGCTGGATGCCGATCTTGTTCGGGGGCAGGAGCCGGCCGTTGCCGTTGCTGCTCCCGGCGGCGGCGGCCGCGTTCGGGTTCGGTGCGGCCGAGGCCGTCGGCGCGACGGCGGCTCCGAGGCCCACGGCCACGGTCGACGTCGCGAGCGCCCGGATCAGGCTCCGACGCGTCATGGTGGACTTGCTCATCGTCTCTCCTTCGAGGGATGGGCGGGACGGCTCCGGTGAGCCGCGCCGCGGTGGTGCAGTCGGCAGCGAGTCGGCGACACCCAGCGCTCGCCGCCCCCGTGACCCCGTCGTCGGGGCCGCGGGCGCCCCCTGCGTCCTCGTCTGTCCTGGTTCGGGCCTCGAACGGCGCCCGGCGTCGGCTCCTCCTCGTCTCGTCGTCGAGCGGGGTCCTCTCGCACGTCCTCGTGCGAGGGGAACGCGTCCCACGGTGTCTCGGGTGGTTCTCACCTACCACCCGGTCGTCATCCTACGAGGCTTTTGTCGCGTGTCAATCAAAAGTCGGAAGGTCGTCGGCGCGACGTCACCGCGGCGACGCGGAGGTCGTCCGGGTCGCGGCCTCGAGCAGCTCCAGGACGTGCACGTAGTCCTGGCCGGTCGCGCGCGTCATGCCCATCTCGCACGTGCGGTTGCTCGACACGTGCGCGTCGAACGCGCCGCCCGGGAGCGTGGCCGCGCGCGCCGCGACCTCGTCCGCCTCGGCGCGCGTCGCGCCCGCGGTGAGCTCGGGGTGCAGCATGCCGCGGTCGCCCGCGAACCCGCAGCACCCCCACGCGGCGGGCACGGTCGCGCGGTCCGCGACCGCCTCGGCCACGGCCCGCAGGTCGTCCACGGCGCCCAGGTGCACCGTCGCGCACGTGGGGTGCACGACCACGTCCCCGGCCCTCGCGACGTCGACCCCCCGCGCCGCGAGCGCCGGCAGCACGTCGGTGCGCACGAACGTCACGGCGTCGACGACGCGCAGCCGGGCGAAGCGCTCGCGCGCCCGCTCGTCGCGCGGGTCCGTCCCCGTGAGGTGGCGCGCCGTCTCGGCGAGCCCGTGCGTGCAGCTCGACGCGTCGCTCACGACGGGCAGCGCGCCCTCGCGCGTGGCGACCCACAGCGCGTCCACGACCTTGCGGGCCATGGCCGCCGCGCCGTCGGGCAGGCCCTTGGACGACCACGGGGTGCCGCAGCACAGCCCGCCGATCTTGTCGGGAACCACGAGCCCGACGCCCGCGCGCTCGCACAGCGCCCGGAACGCCGCCTCGGCCCCGACCGGGCGGCTCGCGCCGTCGCCACCGCCCGCGCCCGCCGGGAGTCCGCCGTCCGCGGGCGCGAAGAGCTCGCCCGTGCACGACGCGAACAGCACCGCGCGCGCGTCGGCGTCGCCGTCGTCGGGCACGACGCCCGTGGTCCCGCGGCGCGGCCCCGGGCCGGGCAGGTCGGCGTCGACGCGCGGCACGACGTCCGCCCCGACGACCCCGCGCGCGACCTCGGACGCGACGCGGACGAGCGGCGTCGGGAGCGCCTCGACCACGCCGAGCGCGCCCCGCAGGCCCGTGACGACGGACCCCCAGCGCTCGGCGGCGGCCACTCCCCCGCGCTGCACGACGCGCGGCTGCGAGCGCGCGCGGTGGCCCTTCATGACGACGCCCGTGTCGATCCCCACGGGGCACGCCTGGACGCACAGCGAGTCCGCGGCGCACGTCTGGACGCCCTGGTAGGCGTACTGCCGCTCGAGCTCGCGCCGCTCGGCGGGCGGCGCGGCGGCCATCTCCTTGAGCAGCGCGATGCGCTGGCGCGGGGTCGTGGTGACCGTCCGCGACGGGCAGCCCGGCTCGCAGTACCCGCACTCGACGCACCGGTCCACGAGCGGCGCGTCGTCGCCGCCCGCGGACGACTCGACCTTGAGGTGCCGCAGGTGCTCGTGGTCGTCGTCGGTGATGAGCACGCCGGGGTTGAGCAGGCCCGCCGGGTCGAACAGGCCCTTGACCTCGCGCATGACGGCGTAGAGCTCGTCGCCGAACTGCCGCCGGACGAACGGCGCCATGATGCGGCCCGTGCCGTGCTCGGCCTTGAGCGTGCCGCCATGGCCGAGCACGAGGTCCACGAGGTCGTCGCTGAACGCGGCGTACCGGTCGAGCTCGGCGCGGTCGCCGAGGCGTGGCGTGATCATGAAGTGCAGGTTGCCGTCCTTCGCGTGCCCGAACGTCACGGCGCCGCCGTAGCCCCGGCGCTCGAAGAGCGCGCCGAGGTCGCGCACGGTCGCGGTGAGGTCCGCGACGGGCACGGCCACGTCCTCGAGCAGCGCGGTGCTGCCCGGGGGCCGCGCGCCCGCGACGGCCGTGTACAGGCCCTTGCGCACGCGCCACAGCCGCTCGCGCGTCGCGGCGTCGGTCGTCACGGTCGCGGGCACGGCGAGGGACCCGGCGAGCGAGCCGACGACGTCGCGCGCCGCCTCCTGGAAGGGTGCGAGACCGTCGGGGGTCGCGGCGCGGTACTCGACGAGGAGCGCGGTCTGGTGCTGGATGCCCGCCCCGGAGGCCAGCGACCGCATCGAGGGGTCCGCAGCCGGGTCGGCCGCGGCGACGCGCAGAGACGCCGCGTCGAGCAACTCGATCGCCTCCGCGCCCGACGCGACGAGCGGCACGAGCGCGTCCGTCGCGTGCTCCAGCGAGTCGAGCACGAGGAGGGTCGTCGCGGCGTGCGCGAGCAGCGGCACCGTCCGGAACGTCACGTCCGCGACCCAGCCGAGCGTCCCCTCGCTGCCGACGATCAGGTGCTCGAGGATCTTCACCGGCTCGTCGTGGTCGACGAACGCGTTGACCGAGTAGCCCATCGTGTTCTTCATCGAGAACTGGCGCTCGACCTCCGCACGCATCGCCGCGCTGCCCCGCACTCGGTCGCGCAGCTCCGCGAGCCCGCGGTGCAGCGCGGGCTCGGCCGCGCGCAGGCGCGCGTCGGCGTCGGGCGCACCCGTGTCGACGACCGTCCCGCTCGCGAGCACGACCGTCATCGCCTCGACCGTCCGGTACGCCGTGCGCGCGGTGCCCGACGACATGCCCGACGAGTTGTTCGCCACGACCCCGCCGATCGTGCACGCGATCTCGCTCGCCGGGTCGGGCCCGAGCCGGCGCCCGTGCCGCAGCAGGTGCGCGTTGACGAGCCGCAGCGTCGCGCCCGGCTCGCACCGGACGCGGTCGCCGCCGTCGAGCACCTCGACGCGTGTGAAGCGCGTGCGCGTGTCCACGAGCACCCCGCCGCCCGACGCCTGACCGGACAGGCTCGTGCCGCCCGAGCGGAACGTCACCGGCAGCCCGCGACGCGTCGCCTCGCGCATCGCGGCGACGACGCCGTCGCGGTCGTGCGCGCGCACCACGACCTCCGGCCGCAGCAGGTAGTGCGACGCGTCGTGGGCCTGCGCGACGCGCGTCAGCAGGTCCGTGCGCAGCTCGAACCCGGGGCCCGCGGCCCCTCGCGCACGACCCCGTGTCACGGGCGCGACCGACGGTCGTAGCCGAGGCGGTGCGGCTGCACGGCCTCGTACGTCGCGCGCAGGTTCGCCGTCGTGCGGTCGAACAGGCGCTGGGCGACGCGCACGAACAGGAAGTCGACGAGCGCGAGCTGCGCGATGCGGCTCGACAGCGCGCCGGACCGGAACTGGGTCTCGCGCGCCGTCGTCGTGAGCACCACGTCGGCGTGCGCGACGAGCGGGGACTCCGGGAAGTTCGTCACGGCGACCGTCGTGGCGCCGCGCTCGCGCGCGATCCGCAGGGCGTCGTTCGTCTCGACCGTGAGGCCGCTGTGCGAGACGCCGACGGCGACCGCGCCGGGGCCGAGCAGCGCGGCGGACTGGAGCTGGACGTGCGGGTCGGGCGACGCGAAGCACACGAGGCCGATGCGCTGGAGCTTCTGCGCGAGGTCCTGCGCCGTGAGCCCGCTCGACCCGACGCCGAACAGGTCGATGCGCGTCGCCTGCGCGACCGCCTCCGCGACCTGCTCCAGCGCGTCGAGGTCGAGCATGCGCGCCGTCTCCTCGATCGTGCGGGCCTCGTGGAACGCGATCTTCGTGACGACGTCCTGGAGCGTGTCCTCCGGGTCGATCTCGCCGTGCGCGACGTTCGCGCGCTCCTGCTCCACGGCGCGCCGGCTCGTCGCCTGCGCGAGGTCGATCCGGAACTCGGGGTAGCCCGCGTACCCGACCGCGCGGCAGAACCGGACGACCGTCGCCTGCGACGTCCCGACGAGCGTCGCGAGCTCGGTGATCGTCTTCCCGACGACGGCCGCCGGGTCGGCGAGCACGGCCTCGGCGATGCGCGCCTCGGCGGGTCGCAGGTTCGGCAGCGACTGACGGATGCGGACGAGACCGTCGGCGGCCATTCAGTCCTCCTCGGTGGGGTGCGGGTCGGCGGGCGCCGGGTCCGGCGCGCGGTCGGTCGGGTCGGGCGGGTCTGTCGGCGGGGCGTGCGGGGTGCCGAGCGTGAGCCACGGGGCGTGCCCGACGACGGCCCCCGGCTCGGTCGCGAGCCGCGCGGCGAGGTGCAGGGCGCCGTCGAGCGGCGTCCCGGCGGCGTCCACGAGCTCGACGGCGGGCCGCAGCACCCCGAGGCGCGCCCGGAACGCGCCCGTGAGCAGCGGCCCGATCGCGAGCACGCCGCCCGTCGCCGCGGCGAGCGGCGGGACGCCGTCGACCAGGGCGGCCGCGAGCGTCGTCGCGAGGTGCGTGCCCGCGCCGGCGAGGACCTGGCGGGCCACGGCGTCGCCGTCGTGCGCGGCAGCGGCGACGTCGGGCGTGAAGGAGGCGAGCACCTGGGCACGGTCGGCACGCGTGTAGAGCCGGCCCGGCCACGTCGGCACGGGGCCGAAGCGCTCCGTCGCGGCGGCGAGCAGCGCCGTCGAGCCGCCCTTGTCGCGGCCGTCGTGCGCGGCGACCGCCGCGCGCAGCCCCTGCGCGCCGATCCACGAGCCCGAGCCGAGGTCGCCGAGCAGGTGCCCCCACCCGTCGACGCGGTGCCACACGTCGCGCAGGTCCGTGCCGAGCGCGATCGCACCCGTCCCGACCGCGACGACCGCCCCCGGCCGCCCGCCCAGCGCGCCGAGGTGCGCGGTGAGCGCGTCGGCCGCGACCGCCGTCGGCGGCCCGCTGCCCGGCCGCACGTCGAGCATGGGGTCGCGCGGCATCGAGAACGGGGTTGGTGTCGTCATGGGCCCCATCACGGCACCAACCCCGTTCTCGGCGGACGGGGGGAGGGCCGCGCGGAGGACGGCGTGGAGCTCGGCGGGGTCGCGGACGAGCGAGGCGAGGCCCGTGGCCCCGACGGCGGCCGCGGCGACGCCGTCGGCGTCGAGGGACGGGACGTGCGCGCGGAACCGGGCGAGGAGGTCGCGGACCACGTCGACCGCGTCGCTCCCCGCGGGACCGATGGCGACGGGTCGGCCGGTGAGGGTGACGTCGGGTGCGGCCACGGACGACGAGGGGGCTCCGGGGCGTCGTGCAGCGAGGCGGCTCCCCGAGCCACCGACGTCGAGCCCGACGACCCACGCGCCGTCGGGCGTGCTCCTGCTCACGAGGGACAGTCTGGCACAAAGTTTCACGCTAGTGGTCAAGGGTGGAGATTCTTGCCAAGCGTCCGGGACCGTCCGGTTCGCCCCACGGTACGCCGCTCCGCGCGCGAGGGAACCTCGCCACGCCGCCGTGCGGCTACCCTCGCGGGGTGTCCCGACGACGACGGCCCGACCCCGTGACCATCGCCTTCACGCTCGACGAGGCGACGCCGGCGGACGACGCGCGACACGACGACGCGGCCGAGGGCGGGACACCGGACGCGCGCGCCGACGCCGACGCAGCGAGCACCGGCTCGGCGAGCACCGACCCCGCGGGACCCGCGGCCGGCCCGGCCCCCGCGGCGGCCCGGTCGGCACGGCGCCGCCGACGCGCCGCGGTCGGCGCGGTCCTCGCCGCGGTCCTCACGCTCGGCGGGATGGCGGCCGTGGACGCCGCCTCGTCGCGGTCGTCGACCGAGACGCAGCGCCGGTCCACCGGGGGCGTGGACGCGCTCGCGACCGCGCCGGTCGAGGTCTGGTCGGCCCCCGGCCCGCAGGCGGGCGCCCTCGCGACGCTGCCCGGCCTCCTCGTCGTCGTGCGCGACGACGAGGCCGTCGCCCACGACCTCGACACCGGCACCGTCCGGTGGGCCGTGCCCCTGCCGCCCACGTCCCGCTGCGGCGGCGAGCTCGAGCTCGCGCTGACGGCCCCGGTGCCGGACGAGACGCTCGTGTGCGTGACCGACGACGTCCCCTCGCCGCTCGCGAGCCGGACGCTGCTCACGACGACCACCGGCGAGGCGGTCGACACGACAGCCGCCTCGCCGGCCCCGCAGGTCACCGTGCTCGACGCCGACGGCACCGCCACGACCCGCACGCTGGACGCGGCACGCGGCTGGTCGGCACCCGGGCCGGACGGCACCGTCGCGCGCTTCCGCCGCGTCGGCGACACGCCCGCCGCACCCGTGCCCACCGACCCCACGACGGGCCTGCCCACCGACGTGTCGGCGGGGCGCGCCGCCGTCGTCACGCTGGAGGACGCCCGGACCGGGACCGTCCGCTGGGAGCACGAGCTGCCCTTCGTCGCCGGGGAGGGCGACTGCCGCCCGTACTCCCCCACCGAGGACACCACCTATGCCGACCTCGACAGCGGGACGGTCAGCCGCTCCGCCGGGCTCGTGGCCGTGCGGGGCTGCGGCGTCGACGCGAGGTTCACCCCCGAGGGCACGCGGGTCGACGACCCGGAGGCTCCCGCGGACGCGGTCAGGCGACTCCCGGACGACGCGCTCCTGCGCGTGGACGCCCGCGAGTCGGCAGCGGCGGACGGCACGGGTGCCGCAGCCGTGCTCGAGCCGGACGGCGCCCTCCGGTGGGAGCCGCCGGGCGAGGTGCTCGTCCCGATCGCGACGGACGGGACCGCGCGGGACCTCGTGCTCACGCGGCAGGTCACGGACCTCGTCGCGCACGACGCGGCCGGGCGCACGCGCTGGGAGACCGGGGAGGTGAACTCCCCCGAGATCGCGTACGTCGTCGCGGACGGCGTCGCGGTCGTCCTCCAGGGCATGCGCTCGGTCCTCGTCGGGGTCGACGTGGAGACCGGGCGCACCCTGTGGACCCGCACGATCGACGAGCTGGTCGACGACGGCGCGGGGCCCACCGTGGCCCCCGGGATGCTGCACGTCGGGCAGGCGTTCACGGACGGCGCCCGCGCGCTCCTCGCCGTCTCGGCGTGGGAGGACGACGAGCACAGCACGACGCGGCTCGTCGCGCTCGACCTCCGGGACGGCGCGGTCGCGTGGAGCACCGACACGGCGACCAGCACGCGGTACGCCGCGGTGCAGGGCAGCCTGCTGCAGCTCCGCCTGGGTGACGACCCGACGGTGACCCGCCTGGGCTGAGGCACACCGCCCCGGACGCTCAGCGCGCGAGCCACTCCTTGCGCTCGGCGGGCGGGAGCTTCTCGACCGCGGCGCGCAGCACGTCGCGCGACATGGTCGTGACGTGCTCCTCGAGGAACGCGCGCAGCCGGTCGGGCTCCACGTCGCCCGCGTGGCGCAGCATCCAGCCGACGCCCTTCTGCACGTAGGGCTCCGGGTCGTCGACGAGCGCCTCGGACAGCCGGAACGTGTCGTCCACCTGCCCGCGCCGCAGGAACGCGGCGGTCGCGACGATCGCCGAGCGGCGCCGGGGCCAGTCGGGGGCGCGCGCGAGGTCGTCGAGGACGCCGCGCGGCCGGTCGAGCAGCCACGAGCCGAGCACCTGGTACGCGGTGAGGTCCACGAGGTCCCACGTGTCGATGCGGTCGTGGCGGCGCAGGAAGAGCTGGACGAGCTCGGCGTGCCGCTCGACCGTCACGCGGCGGGCGGTGGCCGCCTTGCCCATGATCGAGCACGCGCCCGCGCGCACCTCGTGCACGCGGTCCTCGAGCAGGAGCTCGATCTGGTCGACCGGCATGTCCAGCGCGCTCCTCGCGAGCGTGAACACGTCGCCCATGCGGACGCCCGCGAGCGAGTCGTCGCCCGGGAAGTGCCGCGTGTAGGCGCGACGCTGGGCCGCTGTCGCGCGCGCGAGCAGGTCGGCGCGGAAGTCGGTCGCCGTCGTGTACGGCGGCATCGTCCTTCTCCTCTCGTGCGGGCGCCCGGCCCGCGGTTCGGCGTGTCGGCGGTGCGGTCGGCGCGCGACCGCGCCGCTCAGCGCGGTGCCATGCGGATCGCGCCGTCGAGGCGGACGACCTCGCCGTTGAGCATCGGGTTCTCCACGATCGCGCGCACGAGGTGCGCGTACTCCTCCGGCCGACCGAGGCGGCTCGGGTGCGGCACCTGGGCACCCAGCGACTCCTGCGCCGCCTCGGGCAGCGACGACATCATGGGCGTGCGGAAGATCCCCGGCGCGATCGTCATGACGCGGATGCGGTGCTGCGCGAGGTCGCGCGCGAGCGGCAGCGTCAGCCCCGCGACGCCGGCCTTCGACGCCGCGTACGCGGCCTGCCCGACCTGCCCGTCGAACGCCGCGACGGACGCGGTCTGCACGACGACGCCGCGCTCCTCGCCGTCCGGGTCCGGCCCGTCGGGGCCGAGGGGGTCGAGCGCGAGCATGCGCTCGGCCGCGAGCCGCACCACGTTGAACGTGCCCACGAGGTTGACGTCGACGACGCGGCGGAACGCGTCGAGCGCGTGGAGCCCCGACTTCCCGATCACGCGCTGCGCGAGCACGATCCCGGCGCAGCTCACGACGACGCGCGCACCGCCCAGGTCGTCCGCCGCGTCGAGCGCGCGGGCGACGTCGTCCTCGTCCGTCACGTCGGTGGGGACGAACCGCGCCGCGTCGCCCAGCGCACCGGCCACCGCCGCGCCGTCCGACGACGCGAGGTCCGCGAGGACCACCCGCGCCCCCGCCGCGACCAGAGCCTCCGCCGTCGCGCGCCCGAGGCCGGAGGCCCCACCGGTCACCAGGGCCGTCGTGCCCTCGATCCGCATCTCTCGCCCTCCGTCAGCCACGCGAGCGTCGTCGCCCGCCCCGCTGACCGTACCCAGGTGGAGCCGCTGGTCGCGAGGTCGGCCCACCGTCGGCCCTGCTCCGGACCGCGCCGAGGCCCGTCCCCGCCCACCCGTCAGTGCGTGGGCATCTCCAGGCACCCGCCGTCGGCGATCGGGCCGCCCGCGTCGAGCGTGACCGCATCGGGCGTGACCGCCCCGTACACGCACCCGCCGGGGACCGCGACGCCCACGCCGACGGTCGTCGCGGGGTCGCCGAGCGGCGTCGTGGGCCCGGTGACCTGCACGTCCTCGAAGCCCGCGTCCGCGAGCGCCGCGACGACCTCCGCGCCGTCGACGGCGGACCCGTCGGCGACCGGGTCGAGCGCTGCCTGCACCGCCGGGACGGAGCGCGCCGCCTCGGCGTCGCTCTCGGGGGTGCCGGAGCGCTGCCGGTACGCCTCGTCGGACGCGTCGAGACCGGTCTCCCGCCCGAGGCCGGTCGGCTCGCCGGCCGGGTCCGCCGCCGTCGTGCCGGGGTCGGCGGGGTCGTACGCGTCCGCCCACCCCCGCATGCCGACCGCGACGACCGCGACGTACCCGACGACGCCCACGCACGCGAAGATCGCGATGCCGACGACGACGCCGACGACGGCGCGCGTCACGCGCGAGGTCTCGGCGCCCGGGGCGTCGGGGTCGGGGGACGTCATGCCCCGAGTCTGGACCGGGGCGCCGCGGGTGACCAGCGCTATTCCCCCCGGGTCCCGCTGTCGCGGGTCGCCGCCCGGACGCCGTCGAGCCACCGGTCGAACTCCTCGGCGAGCTCCTGCTGCGACATGCGCAGCGCCTCGGCCGGGCTCGTCGCCTCCCGGCCGGCGACGTACAGCCGACGCACCATGTCGGTCTTCGGGGTCCACGGGCGCATCGGCCGTCCCTTCTCTCGTCCTGCGGGCAGCGCGCACATACTCCAGCACGCCGCCGCGCCGCTCGCCCGCCGTCGTGGGCCGCCGGGCCGCCGTCGGACGAACGTCACACCCGCAGTGCGAGGATGGACGCCGGCGCGCACGCGCCGGTCACCCGCGGCGAGGAGACCCCATGAGCCTGTACGACATCCCGTTCGACGCGATGGACGGGACGACGCGCACGCTGCGCGAGCACGCGGACGAGGTCGTGCTCGTGGTGAACGTGGCGTCGCGGTGCGGGCTCGCGCCGCAGTACGCCACGCTCGAGGCGATGCAGGAGAAGTACCGTGACCGCGGGTTCACGGTGATCGGGTTCCCGAGCAACCAGTTCCTCCAGGAGCTCGGCAGCAACGAGGCGATCCAGGAGTTCTGCTCGCTCACCTACGGCGTGACGTTCCCCGTGGTCGACCGCGTGCGCGTCAACGGGCGCCACGCCCACCCGCTGTACAAGGAGCTGACGAGGACCCCGGACGCCGACGGCAAGGCGGGGCGGGTGTCGTGGAACTTCGAGAAGTTCGTCGTCCTGCCCGGCGGCGAGGTGCACCGCTTCCGGCCCCGCACGCTGCCCGACGACCCGGCGATCATCGACCTCGTCGAGGCCCACCTGCCCCGCTGACCCGGCGACTCACGGCACGACGAGCGCGGGGTGCCGCGCGTCGTCGACCCGCACGACGACGTCCGCCGTCCCGGCCGGCCGGACCTCGTCGTCGTAGCGCGCGTACGCCGCGAGGGTCCACGCGTCCTCGGGCGTCGTGCGCCGCGCGAGCGTCGCGGCGCGCACCGCGAGGTGCGCCGTGAGGTCCACGGCGAGACCGCGGCCGAGCGAGAGCGACCCGTCGAGCACGACGACGAGGCCCGGCTCCGCGTCGACGTACGCCGCGCGCGTGGAGCGGCTCGTCGCGGGGTCGCGCAGGCTCGGCAGGTAGCGTCCCGGGCCGCCGGGACCGACGGCGTCGAGCACCTCCCGGTTGAGGCCCGCCACGTCGATCCACGCGTCGAGGAGCGCGTCCGGGTCCTCGCGGCCGTGCTCGAGCCGCAGCGACGCGGGGCGCCAGAAATCCTGCACCCGGACCCGTGCGACCGGACGACCCGCGGCGCGCAGCGGGGCGACGAGCCGGTCGGCGAGCGCGTCGGGGCGCGTGGACGGGTGCCCGTCGACGAGGAGCCGGGTCGCGCCGCCCGGCGTGCCGTCGCCCGGCGGGTGGCGCAGGACGCGCGCGACGAGCCGGTCCACGAGGACGTCCTCGGTCACGGGTTCCACGCGCACCGCGCCAGGATGCCACGGCGCCGGACGCCCCCTGCTCGAGCGTGCCGCCGTCGCGATCTCACCCGCGGCGGGTAGGGCTCGGCGCGCCGTCGTCCGCTACACCGGAATGCGGCACGTCCGAATGACCGGGAGGGACCGTGGCCGGCTCAGGCACGATCGGCGGGACGACGCGGGGAGCGGGAGCGCTGCCTCCGCCCTGATCCCCCGCACCCGGCGGGCGCCTGCCCCGCCGACGACGAGGGCGCGACGACGCGCCCTCCCGTGCTCGAGCGTCGTCCGGGCCGCGGCCCGATGCCCAGCACACGGCCGGTACCGCCGCGACGGCACGGACCCTCGAAAAGACCTGGCTCCCCGGACGCCGGAGCGCGCACGCTGTCGTGGACCCCGGCGAACCCTGTCACCGCGCCGGGGCACGGAAAGGCTGACGGAGATGACTGCTGTGGCCACACCTGGGCACGCGCCGACGACGCGGAGGCGCGACGAGCGCCCCGCCGACCGGGAGGACGGGGTCCTCGTGCGCCTCGCCGCCCACGACGACCCCTACGGGGACCCGCTCTAGCGGTACGTCGAGCCTCCCGGCTTGGTGGCGCGGACGATCGCGCCGTGCATGGCGTCCACGACCTCGTGGGTGAAGGTGACCTCGGCGTCGACGAACCCGGCGGCCGCGAGGCCGTGGAGGTACTCGGACCGCGAGAGCGCGCCGGCGACGCAGCCGACGTGGCTGCCGCGCTCGGCGCGCTCGGCCGGGGTGAGGTGGTCCTCCGCGACGACGTCGGAGACGCCGACGCGCCCGCCCGGGGCCAGGACCCGGAACATCTCGGCGAGCACGGCCTCCTTGTCCGTGGAGAGGTTGACGACGCAGTTCGAGATGACGACGTCGACGCTCGCGTCGTCGAGCGGCAGGTCCTCGATGGTGCCCTTGCGGAACTCGACGTTGGTCGCGCCCGCCTCGTCGGCGTTGCGCCGCGCGAGGTCGAGCATCTCGTCGGTCATGTCGACGCCGTAGGCGAACCCGGTCGGGCCCACGCGGCGGGCGGAGAGCAGGACGTCGATCCCGCCGCCGGAGCCGAGGTCGAGCACGCGCTCGCCCTCGCGCAGCTCGGCGACGGCGGTCGGGTTGCCGCACCCCATGCTCGCCAGCACCGCGGTCTGCGGCAGGTCCGTGACCTGCCGCGCGTCGTACAGGCCGGACCCGAACACCGGCACCTGCGGGGCGGGACCGCAGCACGACGACGAGGTCGCGCAGCACCCGTCCTCCGCCGGTGCCCCTGCCGCGGCGACCCCCGCCGCCTCGGCGTACCTCGCCCGGACCTGCTCGCGCACCTCGTGGTCGACGGCCATGACGGAACCCCTCTCGTATAGACGAACTTCGATACGAGAACCGTGGAGCACGCATCGACGGTTGTCAATACGTGTGGGACGATGGGGCCATGACCACCCTTCTGCCCATCGCCGCGACGAGCGACGGGTGCTGCGCCCCGGCCGACGGCGGCGGGCTGACCGTCGAGGCGGCGCGGGACGTCGCCGCCACGTTCAAGGCGCTGGGCGACCCCGCGCGCGTGCGCCTGCTGTCGATCATCGCCGCGCGACCCGACGGCGAGGCGTGCGTGTGCGACCTCACCGACCCGCTCGGCCTGTCCCAGCCGACGGTGTCGCACCACATGACCACGCTCGCCCG
Source organism: Cellulosimicrobium composti (assembly GCF_009711085.1). GTDB lineage: Bacteria > Actinomycetota > Actinomycetes > Actinomycetales > Cellulomonadaceae > Cellulosimicrobium > Cellulosimicrobium composti. The sequence continues at coordinate 71,317 of NZ_WMKA01000004.1, read as the reverse complement.
CGCCGGCCTCGTCACGCGCGAGCAGCGCGGCAGGTGGGCCTACTTCGCGATCGCCCCCGGGGCACGAGACCTCGTGACGGGCGCCGTGCGCGCGGTGCTCGCCGACGAGCCGGCGGCCGTCCGGTGACCGACGCGACGCCGCGACCGAGCGTGCTGTTCGTGTGCGTGCACAACGCCGGCCGCTCCCAGATGGCCGCCGGGTTCCTTCGCGAGCTCGGCGGCGGTGCGGTCGATGTCCGCTCGGCCGGGTCGATGCCCGGCGACCGGATCAACCCCGTCGCGGTCGAGGCGATGCGCGAGGTCGGGATCGACATCGCAGACCAGCAGCCCCGGGTGCTCGCTCCCGCGGCGGTGGAGGCGTCCGACGTCGTCGTCACCATGGGGTGCGGCGACGCGTGCCCGTACTACCCCGGCACGCGCTACGAGGACTGGGAGCTCGACGACCCCGCCGGACGGGACCTCGACGCCGTCCGGACCATCCGCGACGAGATCCACGCCCGCGTGGTCGCCCTCCTGGAGTCCCTGGGCGTCGCGCCCGCGGACGTCGGAGGGTCGGAGGCGAGCGGCGGCCCGGTGGAGGGCCGCGCCGGCTGATCCCCCCACGAGCACGGCCCCGTGGCCGTCGGGCTCGCCCGCCCCGGAGGACCCTCAGTCGGGCCGCCCGCCGCGCTCTCGGCGTCGCGCGACGCCCCGGGCCTGCCCCTCGTGGATGTCGCTCACCCACTCCCAGCCGGGCCGGGCCGACGGGCCGACCCGCGGGTCGTCGGGCGTGGTCCCGTCGCGCAGGGCGTGCACGTAGGCGCGGTCCAGGTCGATCCGGCCACGAACCTGGTCGGCCCCGCAGACGGACCCGTGGCCCGGGACGAGGACGGTGACGTCGCCTGACAGGTCGTCGAGCACCCCGAGGCCCACGAGGTACTCCTCGACCGGGTCGTCGGCCTTCTCCAGGTCGTCGAGCATGGGGACGAAGAGGTCGGAGAGCATGTCGCCGGCGGCGAGGACGCCGCACCCCTCGACGAGCAGGGCGGCATGGCCGGGCGAGTGCGCCGGGTGCTCGACGACGCGCACGTCCGGGCCGCCCCACGGGACCCGCGCGCTCCCGGCGGGCAGGGCGGTCACGAGGCCGAACCCGTCCAGCGGTGTCTCGTCGGCGATCTCCGGCGGCAGGGCCTCGACGACGCGCTCCCTCCAGCCCGGCTGCGACCGCAGGTCGCGCATCGCGGCCGCGCAGCGGGCCGTCCCGTACCGGGGGACGTCCCCCAGCACGGGGTGCCACAGCACGTGGTCCCAGTCCGGGTGCGTCGAGAAGCCCGCCACGACCGGCTGGCCGAGCTCGCGCAGGTCGTCGGCGAGGCAGGTCATCTCGGAGACCGTCAGCCCCGGGTCCACGAGCAGGACGCCGGTCCGCCCCTCGACGACGACCGTGTTGTTCTGCAGCAGCTCGCTCTGATGGACCAGGACCCCCGGCGCCACCTGTGTCAGCATCGGTGCCTCCTCCGGCTCGTCCGACCTGATGTCCGACCGTGGTGCGGGGCAGGACTCATCGCCGGGCGCAGAACCTCGCCACGCACGGGAGAGGCAGGGCGACCGTGACCGTCCGGCCCGTCCACGACGGTCTACGCCGCCGCGTCGCGACGCTCAGCGCGCGGGCCACGCTCCGCGCAGGGGCGCCAGCCCTTCCTCGACGTAGGCCGCGATGGGCCGCGTGCCGCCGTCGGAGTACCAGCTCTCGAGTGCCGCGAAGTAGCCGAACACGACCGCGTGCGCGGCGACCGCCGCCTGGACGGGGCTCATGGCGCCCGGCGCCGCCAGGAGCGGCGCGACGCGCTGCGCGGCCCGGTCGAGGGTCGCGAGGGCTGCCGCGCGCACGGACGGCTCGAGGAAGAAGTACCGCACGCGGCGCCACGGGCTGCGCTCGGCGAGCGGCGCGTCGTCCGGCCCGGCGCCGCCTGCCGCCTCGTACGCACGGACCACCCCGAGCATGCTGCCCACGGGGTCGGTGGGGTCGACGAGCTCCTCCAGCTGGGCGGGAGTCATGCTGTCGAACTCGTCGGCGACGAGCAGCCCCTCCTTGGTGCCGAAGTAGCGGTAGACGGACGACGGCGAGACCTCGGCGGCCGCCGCGATCTCCTCGATCGTCACCGCGGCGAACCCGCGCTCGTCGAAGAGGTCGAGCGCACGTTCCTGGATCGTCGTCATGGCGGTGCGACGCCACTGCTCACGGAGGCCTGGCATGCGCCTGACCCTACCGCTCCTGACAGTCACTGTCAGAAAGGGGTTGACTCGCGCGCTCGTCTGCGTACAGTCACGTGCTATGAGACAGTCACTTTCAGAAACGATCGACCGTCGCACCGCCGCCCTCGCCTGGGCCGGGCTCGCGCTCACCGTCCTCGCCGCGGCGTACCCGGTCGTCGACCGCGCGACCACCGGCCTGCTCGCGGACCACGTCCGTGCCGGCTACCCCGCGTATGGGACCGCGGAGGTGGACGCCGCGGTCACCGCGTACGTCGCGATCCTGGCCGTCGTCGGCGTCCTCGGGGTGGTCGGCTGGCTCCTGACGCTGCGTGCGGCACGCACCGACGCCCGCTGGGGCCGTTGGCTCGCGGCCGGGCTCCTCGTCGCGGGAGCAGGGGTCGCGCTCGCCGGGCTCACGGTTGTCGACACGTCCGGGGACGTCGGCCTCGCGCCCGCGCTCGCCTGGCTCCTCGTGCTCCCGTGCCTGCCCGGCCTCGCCGTCGTCGCCCTCCTGTGGAGGCGACCGTCGTGACGCCGGCCCGCCGCGGCCCGGCCCGGGCCCCCGCCGCGCTCGGCGCGCTCAAGCGCGCGCTGTACCGCGACGGGCGGCCCGGGCGGGTCGCCCGCCTGTGGAACCGCGTCGACGCCGCCCTGTACGCCGCAGGCGTCGGGGTCCCTCGCCAGGCGGCGACGCTCGAGGTCGTGGGCCGGGTCTCCGGCCGCCCCGTCACCACGCCCGTCGCCGTCGCGGACGTCGACGGCGTCGACCACCTCGTCTCGATGCTCGGCCCGCGCGCGGGCTGGGTCCGCAACGTCGAGGCGTCCGGCGGCCGGGCCGTGCTGCACCGACGCGGCCGCGCGACCCCCGTGCGCCTGGAGCCCGTCCCCGTCGCCGCACGACCTCCCGTGCTCCGCCGCTACGCGGCCGTCGCGCCCGGTGCGCGCCCGCACCTCGGCGTCGGGAAGTCGCCCACGCCCGCCGAGCTCGCGCGCATCGCGCCCGACCACCCCGTGTTCCGCGTCGTGCCGGACCCGGAAAAGGGGCCCACCACCGGCGTCGCGCGTGGCAGGGTGGGCCGATGACGACGGTCAGGCAGGTCCAGGTCACGTTCGACTGCGCGCAGCCCGAGCGCGTCGCCCGGTTCTGGTGCGAGGTGCTGGGCTACGTCCCGCCCTCGCCGCCCGAGGGGTTCGCCACGTGGGACGACGCGAACGCCGCGCTGCCGCCCGAGCAGCGGGACGCGTGGTTCGCGTGCAGCGACCCCACGGGCGTCGGCCCGCGGCTGTTCTTCCAGCGCGTCCCCGAGGGCAAGGTCGTGAAGAACCGCGTGCACCTCGACGTCCGGGTGGGCACGGGCCTCGCGGGTGCCGAGCGCCTCGCGGCGCTCGAGGCGGAGCGCGACCGGCTCCTGGCGCTCGGCGCGACGTGCGTGCGCGTCATGCTCGCCGACGAGGAGAACGAGTCGTGCATCGTCATGCAGGACGTCGAGGGCAACGAGTTCTGCCTCGACTGACCGTCGGCGCGCCCGCGGTCAGCCCTCGGCGGCGACGCCCCGCTCCGCGGCGGCCCGGCGCATGAAGGGCGCGAAGATCGAGGCCACCGCCGCCGCGGCTCGGTCGGAGTCCTTCTCCGCGATCGCCTCGACCAGCTCGTGGTGTCGCCGGTGCGCCGCGGCCTCGTCGTCGGTCTCGTCGTCGCGCATGTGGATCGCGAACACGTCGAGCATGCTCGAGTAGAGCGTCACGTACAGCGGGTTGTGCGTCGCCACGACGATCGCGCGGTGCAGGTCGAGGTCCGCGGCGGCGCGCGCGTCGAGGTCGCCGGTCGGCCACGTCGCCTCCCGCCGGTCGCGCAGGTCCCGGAGCGCGGTGACGTCGTCGTCCGACCGGCTCGCGGCGGCCAACGACGCCGCGGTGCTGTCGAGGGCGAGGCGCAGCTCGAGGTAGTGCCGACGGCTGCCGCCGGCGAGCTGGCGCTCGAGCGTGCCCGTGAGCTCGGAGCGGGAGATGACGAACGTGCCGCGCCCCTGCTCGCGGCGCAGCAGGCCGGCGTGCACGAGCGACTGGAGCGCCTCACGGACGGTGTTGCGCCCGATGCCGAACTCCGCGACGAGCGCGGGCTCGGTCGGGATGCGCTCGCCGACCGGCCAGCGCCCGGACACCACCTCCTCGCGGAAGCGCGCCGCCGCCTGGTCGATGAGCCCTACTCGACGCATGGGCTGCCGTGTGACAGACTCCTCGCGATTCATCCCATGATCCCATGATCGGCCGACCGGACATCGGAGTCTAGCGTGGCGACCCTCACCCCCTCGCGCGCCCCCGCACGGCGCGGTCACCAGCTCGCGTGGGCCGGGCTCGCGGTCGCCCTCACGGCGCTCAACCTGCGCACGGCCGTCACCGGCTTCACCCCGCTCCTGGAGACCATCGGGGCCGACCTCGGGTACGGGGTGACGGCCGCGGGCCTGCTCGGCACCGTGCCCGCGGTGTCGTTCGGCGCGTTCGGGTTCCTCGCCCCGCTCGTCACGCGACGGTTCGGCCTCGAGCGCACCGCCGCCGTCGCGCTCGGCCTGACCGCGCTCTCGCTCGTGCTGCGCGCGCTCTCCCCCACCACGACGGCGCTCGTCGCGTCGACCGTGGTCGCGCTCGCCGGGATCGGGGCGGCGAACGTCGTCATCGTGCCCCTGGTCAAGGCGTGGTTCCCCGACCGGATCGCCCTGTGGACGTCGCTCTACCTGATCCTCATGCAGACGGGCCAGTTCGTCGCCCCGCTCCTGGCGGTGCCCGTCGCCGACGCGACGACCTGGCGGGTCTCGGTCGGGGTCTGGGCCCTGCCCGCCGCGGTGGCGGCCGCCGTCTGGCTCGTGCTGGCCGCCCGGCTGCGCGCCGACCACCACGCCCCCGCGACCCCGACCGCCGCCGTCGCGCGCCTGCGGGTCGGCCGGTCGTCCACGGCGTGGGGTCTCGTGGTCCTGTTCGCGGCGATCTCGCTGTCCAACTACGGGATCATCACGTGGGTCCCCGCCGTGCTCACCGACGCCGGGGGCAGCACGGCCCTGGGCGGCACGATGGTCGCGCTCTACTCGGCCTGGGGCATGGCGGCCGCCCTCGTCGTGCCGCACCTGGCCACCCGCCTGCGGAACCCGTTCGTCGTGGTGGTCGTGTGCGCGGTCGTCCTCGTCGCCGGCTACGTGGGGCTGCTCGTGTCCCCGCTCGGCGGGACGGTGCTGTGGATGTGCGCGCTCGGCGTCGGGGTGAGCACCTTCCCGCTCTGCATGACCCTCATCAACCGGCGGACCAGGACGCCGCAGTCCGCGTCCGCCGTGTCGGGCTTCGTCCAGGGGATCGGCTACGGGCTCGCGTGCCTCGGCCCGATCGGCCTGGGCCTGCTGCGCGAGGCGACCGGCTCGTGGACGGTCCCGCTCCTCGCGCTCGCCGCCACCGCCGTCCCGGGAGTGATCGGCGGCTGGTTCGCGTGCCGCCCCCGCTTCGTGGAGGACGCCGCGCCACCGGCGCCCGAGCCCCGCACCGCCACCCCATGATCCCGTGGGGCCCCGTGCGCCTGCCCCGTGCCCCCTGACCCCGTGACGCCGCAGCACCTGCCGACGCAACGCCGTCGAACACGAGCTTCCTCGCCGCCGAGAACGGGGTTGGTGTCGTTATCGGGCGGATAACGACACCAACCCCGTGTTCGGCGGGATGCCTAGGTGAGCACGACGGCGGCGACGCCCGCCGCGACGGCCAGCGGCGCGAGGACGAGGCCCTGGCGCACCACGTGCCAGGGCGGCGGCGGCCCGTGCTCGAACGCGTGCCGGCGGTACTGCTGCCACCACAGCACGGTCGCGAGCGACGCCCACGGCGTGACGAGCGGCCCGGCGTCCACGGCGACGAGGAGCGTCGCGAGCCGGTCGACGCTCTCGCCCGCGGCGGGGAGCAGCGCGAGGAACGCGGGCAGGTTGTTGACGAGGTTCGCCGCGACGACGCCGGTCGCGGCGAGTCGCGCGAGGTCGCCGGGCCCGTCGCCGGTGCCCGCGACGGCCGCGAGGAGGTCGCCGAGACCGTGCGCGTGCCACGTCTCGACGAGCATGAAGAGCGCGGCGACGACGATCGCCGACCGCCACGGCAGCATGTCCCGAACCGGCACGAGAGGCCGCACGCGGCGCCACCACGTCGCGAGGCCGAGCACCGCGGCGCCGGCGAGCGCGGTCGGCGCGACCGGGAGCTCGACCGCGAACGCGACGGCGAGCAGCGCCACGACGGCCGCGGTGACGACCAGCAGGACCCGGTCGGGCGGCGTCGGTCCGGTGCCGGTGAGCACGAAGCGCCCGCGCAGGTGGCGCCCGTGCAGCGCGAGGAGCACGACGACCGTCACGCCGAGGACCGCGAGCGCCGGCGCCCCCATCGCCCCGACGTACCCGGCGCCGAACCGGTGCGCGGCGAGCAGGTTGGTGAGGTTCGAGACGGGCAGGAGCAGCGAGGCCGTGTTGGCGAGCGCGAGGACGGTGAGCGCCAGGGGCAGGGGCCGCGTGCCCGTGCGCCGCGCGAGGGCGAGCACGACGGGCGTCACGAGCACCGCCGTCGTGTCGAGCGAGAGCACGACGGTGCTCGCGGTCGCGAGGACGACGACGAGCGCCCACAGCGCGATCCGCCGCCCCCGGGCGAGGCGCGCCGCGCGCTCCGCGACGGCGTCGAACAGGCCCGCCCCGGCGCACAGCTCGGCGACCACGGTGATGGCCAGGAGGAACACGAGCACCGGGCCGGTGCGGGCGAGCAGGTCGCGCGCGTCGGCGGCGGGGAGCAGTCCCGTCGCGGGGAGCGCGACGACGACGACCGCGGCGACGAGCCACGGCGGCACCCGGCGACGGGCGCCGGGCGCGCTCACGCCGCGCCGCCGCGCGGGACGGCGAGGCGAGCGGGGTGGAGACCTCGCGCGTCGGGACGGCGGGGGCGGAGCGGGATCACGTCGTGATCGTAGGGCGCCGGCGACGTCGTGACGGCCGCCCCGCGCACGCGCCGAGCGGGACCGCGTCCGGGTGCCGGGGGACGGTCAGCGGTCCCGGAGGGCGCGTTCGGGCGCGAGGTCCTGCGTGCCGAGCACGCGCGTCAGGGCGAGGCGGTCGGCGTCGACCGTGCCGGGCTCCGCGGTGTAGACCATGACGCGCAGGTCGTCGCCCTCGACGACCAGGGTGTCGCAGTCGAGCGTGATGCGGCCGACGTCGGGGTGCTCGATCTCCTTGCGGCGCGGCTGCTCGCCGCCGGGGTGGAGCCCGACGGTGTCCCACAGCCCGGCGAACCGGTCGCTCCGGGCGGCGAGGGCGCGCGCGATCCGCCGGGGCCGCGGGTCGGCGGGGTACCGCGCGGCGGTCAGGCGCAGGTCGGCGACGAGGCGGGCCTCGAGGTCGGCACGCTCCTGCGGGGTCGAGACGGCGCGCGTACCCGGGCCGACGAGGTGGCGCCACAGGGCGTTGCGCTCGATCCCGCGCCAGGTGGTCGTCGCCCCCATGAGCGCGTCGTAGGAGGCGTTCGCGACGAGCAGCGTCCACGTCGCGTCCCAGACCGCGACGGGCGTGTGGTCGAGCCGGTCGAGGAGCCGTTGCACGCTCGGCGTGATCCGCGCGGGCACGAGGTGGCCGCCCGGGGCGGCGTGGCCCGCGAGCCGGAACAGGAGCTCGCGCTCGCCGTCGGTCAGCCGGAGCGCGCGGGCGAGGGCCTCGACCACCTGGACGGACGGCGCCGTCGACCGGCCCTGCTCGAGCCGCGTCAGGTAGTCGACCGAGATGCCCGCGAGCCCCGCGAGCTCCTCCCGGCGCAGCCCTGCCGCGCGACGGTGCGGGCCGCGCGGCAGCCCGACGGCCTCCGGAGCGACGCGGTTGCGCCACTGCCGTACCGCCCGGCCCAGGTCCCACTCGTCCACCCGGCCAGTGTGGCCGCCCGCGGGGCTCGTGTCGTGGTACTGCCGGTCCTACGACGGACGGACGACTTCATCACGGCCGGAGGGCGCGCGAGCCTCGTGGCATGACCACGACACTCATCACCGGAGCGAACAAGGGTCTCGGCAAGGAGACCGCCCGCCGCCTCGTCGCCGCGGGCCACACCGTCTACGTGGGCGCGCGGGACGAGGCGCGCGGCCGCGCGGCCGCCGAGGAGGTCGGCGGCCGCTTCGTCCTGCTCGACGTGACCGACCAGGCCTCGGTCGACGCGGCGGTCCGCCGGATCGAGGCGGACGGCGGGCTCGACGTGCTCGTGAACAACGCCGGCGTGGAGGGCCGCCTGCCGGACAACGGCATCGTGCCCGCGGAGGACACCACGGCGGACGTCGTGCGCGAGGTCTTCGAGACGAACGTGCTCGGCGTCGTGCGCGTCACGCACGCCTTCCTGCCGCTGCTGCGGCGGTCCGCGGCGCCCGTGGTCGTCAACGTGTCGAGCGGCCTCGCGTCGCTGACGTGGCTGAGCGACCCGGAGAGCCACACGCACTTCTACCCCGGCGTCGCGTACCCGGCCTCGAAGGCGGCGGTCAACGTCGTCACGATCCAGCTCGCCAAGGCGTTCCCCGCGATGCGGGTCAACGCGGTCGAGCCCGGCTACACCCGGACCGACCTCAACGGCCGCACCGGCACCCAGACGGTCGAGGAGGGCGCGGAGATCATCGTCCGCATGGCGCAGGTCGGTCCCGACGGCCCGACCGGCACCTTCACCTCGGTGCACGGCCCGCTGCCCTGGTAGGGGCGGTCGGGCCGGGCCGCGGCGGTCAGGGCGTCGCGGGGGCGAGGGCCGGCGGGGCGGCGTCCGCCGCACGCTCGCGCAGGCGGGCGCGATAGCGCAGCGGGGACTCGCCCACGACCCGTTTGAACGCGGTGCTGAACGCACTCTCCGAGCCGTAGCCGAGCCGCTGCGCGAGCTCGCCCACGCGTGCGTCGTCCTCGCGCAGCGCCCGCCGGGCGAGGAGCATGCGCCACTGCGTGAGGTACGCGAGGGGAGGCATCCCCGCGACGTCCCGGAACCGCTCCGCGAACGAGGTGCGGGACATCGCGACCGCACGGGACAGCTCGTCGAGCCGCCACGCCCGCGCCGGCTCGGCGTGCATCCGGTCGAGCGCGGGGCGCAGCCGGTCGTCGGTGAGCAGGCGCAGGAGGCCCGGGGGGAGGTCGGGCCGCCCGGCGTAGGCCCGCAGGAGCCCGAGCAGCAGGAGCCGGGCGTGCTGGCGGATCGCGAACGCCGCGCCCGGCCGCGCCCCGCCGGCCTCGTCGAGCAGCCGGAGCAGCGTCTCGCGCAGCCCGTACGCGTCGGCGTCGTGCGCACGGACCACCGCGACGGGCGGGAACGACCCCGTGAGGAGGGTGCGGCCCGCCTCGTTGAGGCGGACGCACCCGCCGAGCAGCACGTCGTCGCCCGGGGCCCGGGTCGTGAACGGGGGCGACGCGAAGTCCGACTCGGGGCCCACCTCGGTGCGCGGCTCCTCGCCCGACTCGAGCTCGACCCAGGACCGGCCCACGAGGATCGCGACGTCGCCCGGGGCGAGCGCGACCGGTACGTCGACGCCGTCGGTGCGCAGGATCGCCGCGCCGTCGAGGAGCGCGAAGAACTTGATCGGGTCGCTGATCCGGCCCCGCGACCGCCAGGCGCCGCGCGCGACGACGCCACCGGTCAGGAGGCTGTCGACCTCGACGAGGTCGCACAGCTCGGTGAGGTGGTCGATGGTGCTCTCCGTACTCTCGCTCAAGAAATGCGGTCCGTCACGTATTCAGCGTACGGCCTCGGGGCGTGAGGCTGGAGTCGTTCATCACCACACCAGGAGGACCGCGATGGAATACCGCCCCCTCGGCCGCACCGGGATCCAGGTCAGCCCGTTCGCGCTCGGCGCCATGATGTTCGGCGCGCTCGGCAACCCCGACCACGAGGACTCGGTCAAGATCGTCCACCGGGCGCTCGACGCCGGGATCAACCTCGTCGACACCGCCGACGTCTACTCCGGCGGCGAGTCGGAGGAGATCGTCGGCAAGGCCCTCCAGGGCCGCCGCGACGACGTCGTGCTCGCCACCAAGGCCGGCCTCCCCGTCGGGCACGACCCGCGGGACCCGCAGGCGCGCCCGCGCCCCAACACCTCGGGCGCGTCCCGGCGCTACCTGACCCGGGCGCTCGAGGCCTCGCTGCGCCGGCTGCGCACCGACTACGTGGACGTCTTCCAGGTCCACCGGCCGGACCCGGGGACCGACCTCGAGGAGACCCTCGCGGTGCTCACCGACCTCCAGCGCGAGGGCAAGATCCGCGCGTTCGGCACCTCGTCGATGCCCGCGTCCGACATCGTCCGCGCGCAGTGGGTCGCCGAGCGCCGCGGGCTCGGGCGCCCGCGCACCGAGCAGCCGCCGTACAGCATCCTCGACCGCGGGATCGAGCGCGAGGTCCTCCCGGCCCTGCAGGAGTACGGGATGGGTGCGCTCGTGTGGTCGCCGATGGCGGGCGGGCTCCTCACGGGCCGCTACCGCAAGGGGCAGGCCGCCGGCACGCACCGGTCCCGGTTCGGGTTCCGGCACCTGTCCGACGAGGCCCGCCTCGCCGCGGTCGAGTCCCTCGTGGGCGTCGCCGACGAGGCCGGGATCGCGCTGCGGCACCTGGCGCTCGCGTTCGTCGTCGCGCACCCGGGCGTGTCGGCGGCGCTGATCGGCCCGCGCACCATGGAGCAGCTCGACGACCTGCTCGCCGGCGCCGAGACCGCGCTGAGCGACGACGTCCTCGACCGGATCGACGCGATCGTGCCGCCCGGGACGGACGTCGGGACGCTCGACCAGGCCTACCGGACCCCGGCCCTCACCGCGCCGGCGCTGCGCCGCCGGCCGGTGGCGGAGCGCCGGGCGGCCTGACCCCGCTCGGGGGGCGGTGCGCTCGCCGCCCCCGGGCGGGGCACCGCGGCCGGCGGGCGAGGCGTGGGTGGTCGGCGCGAGGATGGAGCATGCTGCTCGCCGAGGTCGCCGCCACGTCCGACGCCGTCGCCGCCACGCGCTCACGCCTCGCGAAGCGCGCGGCCATCGCCGACCTGCTGCGCCGCGTCGCGGACGACGCGCGGGACGCCGCGCGCGACGAGATCGAGATCGCCGTCGCGTACCTCGCGGGCGAGCTGCGCCAGCGGCGCACGGGGCTCGGGTGGCGCTCGCTGCGCGACCTGCCCTCCCCTGCGCAGGCTCCGAGCCTCACGCTGACCGACGTCGACGCCGCGTTCGCGCGCATGGCCGGGCTCTCGGGTCCCGGCTCGGCGACGGCCCGCCAGGCGGAGGCCGCGACGCTGTTCGGCGCCGCGACCGCGCGCGAGCAGGCCCTCCTCGCGGGACTCGTCTCGGGCGAGCTGCGCCAGGGCGCCCTCGACTCCGTCGTGGTCGACGCCGTCGCCGAGGCCGCGGGGGTCCCCGCGGACGCGGTGCGCCGCGCCGTCATGCTCGCGGGTGCGACGGGACCGGTCGCACGCGCCGCGCTCACCGCCGCGAGCCCCGAGGCCGCGCTCGACGCGCTCGCGACGTTCCGCCTGACCGTCGGCCGCCCCGTGCGGCCGATGCTCGCGCAGTCCGCGCCGGACGTCGCCGCCGCGCTCGACAAGCTCGGCGCCGCTCCCCCGCCCGGCGGTGACGAGGCCGCCGGGGCCGGGGACGCGCCGTCGGGCACCCCGGTGGCGGTCGACGTCAAGCTCGACGGCATCCGCGTCCAGGTGCACCGCGACGGCGACGACGTGCGCGTCTTCACGCGCTCGCTCGACGACGTCACCGAGCGCGTCCCGGAGATCGTCGCCGCCGTGCGCGACCTCGGGCCCCGCACGCTCGTGCTCGACGGCGAGGCGCTCGTCGTCGGACCCGACGGCGTCCCGCGCCCGTTCCAGGAGACCGCCGCGCGCTCGGCGACCCAGGGCGAGCGCAGCGCCGCGCAGGAGGCGGAGCTCGCGGCGGCGCTCGAGCTGTCCCCGTTCTTCTTCGACGTGCTGCACGTGGACGGCCGCGACCTGCTCGACGAGCCCTTGCGCGACCGGCTCGCCGTGCTCGACGACGTCGCCGGGCGCCACGCCGTCCGCCGCCTCGTCACGGGCGACCCGGACGCCGCGACGACGTTCTTCGAGAGCGCGGTCGCGGAGGGCCAGGAGGGTGTGGTCGTGAAGTCGCTCGACGCGCCCTACGCGGCCGGGCGGCGCGGCGCGGGCTGGGTCAAGGTCAAGCCGCGGCACACGCTCGACCTCGTGGTGCTCGCCGTCGAGCAGGGCTCGGGCCGACGCAGCGGGTGGCTGTCGAACATCTGGCTCGGCGCGCGCGACCCCGACGGCGGGTTCGTCATGCTCGGCAAGACGTTCAAGGGCATGACGGACGAGATGCTCCAGTGGCAGACCCGCCGGTTCCGCGAGCTGCAGACGTCGGACGACGGGTACGTCGTGCACGTGCGCCCCGAGCAGGTCGTCGAGATCGCGTTCGACGGCCTCCAGCGCTCCACGCGCTACCCGGGCGGCCTCGCACTGCGGTTCGCGCGCGTCGTCCGCTACCGCGACGACAAGACCGCCGCCGAGGCCGACACGATCGAGACCGTCCGGGCGCTCGCCACCTGACGAGGGCCCGGACGCGCGCGTGCCCGCGTCGCGGCACGAGGCCACGACGCGGGCACGCGTCCGGTCGGGTCAGCAGGTCGGGATCGTCACCGTCTGCTCGACCGTCTGCTCGCCGTCCTCGCCCGTCGCGGTCACGGTGACCACGAGGTCGCCCGTCGCCGTCCTGGCCGCGAACGACTGGTACGCGTTCGCACCCGGCGCGACCGCGGCGAACGACTTCGACCCGAGCGCGCTCGCGAGCTGCACGTCCACCGGCCCGTCGGACGTGTTGGTCGCCCGGACCGCGACGTACGGCTTCCCGGCGAGGCAGCGCGGGCTGACCTCGACCGTGACGAGCTCGACGTCGCCCGGCGCCTCCAGGGCGTCGATCGCGCCCTGGAGCGCGAGGCGTGCGTCGCGCAGCGCCTCGTCGGACGCCGACGCGTCGTCGCGCGTCGCGGTCGCCGCCGCGAGCGCGTCGCGGAACGCCTGCCACGACTCGGGGCTGTACCCCTCGTCGGTCAGGGCCTCGGCGCTCGTCACGAGGTTCTCGAGACGACGCCGCTCGGCGGGCACGAGCTGGTCGGTCGCGAGCGCGAGGCGTCGCGCCCGCTCGTCGACCTGCGCCTGGCTGGCGCCGGTGGCGGCGAGCAGCGAGCGCGCCGCGGCGAGCTCGCGCGAGAACACGCGCGCGTCGATCCACACGTACCGCTCGACCTCGGCCTCGAACGCGGCGGCCTCGTCCACGAGGCCCGCGAGCGCGGCGGTGTCCGCGGGCGGGACCTCCGTCTCGTAGGCGTCCGTGAAGAAGGTCATGCTGTCGAGGTTCGCGACGTACGGGTGGTTGGCGTACGCCTCGGTGGACAGGCGCACGAACACCTCGTGCGTGCCGCGCACCGGGGTCGGCAGGTCGACCGTGGCGACGCCGTCCTCGGTCCAGTTCGGGCCCGTCGTCGGCAGCGGCACCGTGACGAACGGCTCGCCCGGGTCGGCCGGGTCGAACTCGTCGAGGTACACCGACAGCGCCGAGTTGTTCCCGGACCGGTTCGAGTTGTGCACGTAGTGGACCGAGAGCTGGTCGAGCGAGCCCGAGCCGAGGTCGATCTCGCCGTACGCGAGCCAGTCCCCGTCCGCGGTGCCGCCGACGTTCGTCACCGGACCGGTCGACCACGTCGACGACTCGTTCTTCAGCCCGCCGCCCGAGTTCTCGGTCCAGGCCTCCGACTCGACGACGACCCTGCTCGGTCCGCCCGGGGCGAACGTCATGCTGTCGAGGTTCGCCACGTACGGGTGGTTGGCGTACGCCTCGGTGGACAGCCGGACGAACACCTCGTGCGTGCCCTGCACCGTCTCCGGCAGGACGATCGTGGCGACGCCGTCCTCGGTCCAGTTCGGGCCCGTCGTGGGCAGCGGCACGGTCGCGAACGGCTCGCCCGGGTCCGCCGGGTCGAACTCGTCGAGGTACACCGACAGCGCCGAGTTGTTCCCGGACCGGCCCGAGTTGTGCACGTAGTGCACGGAGAGCTCGCCGAGCGGCACGTCGCCGAGGTCGACCTCCCCGTACGCGAGCCAGTCGCCGTCCGCGGTGCCACCGACGTTCTTCACCGGACCGGTCGACCACGTGGAGGACTCGTTCTTGAGCCCGCCGCCCGAGTTCTCGGTCCAGTCCTCGGCCTCGATCGTCACCGACTGCGGTGCGCCGGGGGTCGTCGCCGGGTCCTCGGCGTCGAACCGGAACCAGTCGAAGTTGCCGACCCAGCTGCGCCCGGACGGCGCGAGGAGCTCGAACGTCACGACCTTCGCGTCGACGAGCGCCTGGACGTCTCCGAGCGGGACCGTCACCTCGGTGTACTTGCCCCAGCCGCTCGTACCCGTCAGGTCGACGGTCGCGACCACGGGGCCGTCGATCTCGCCCGCGTGCACGCGCACGGTGCTGGGCGTGTCCGTCGGGGCGAAGCTCGTGTCGTACCGGACGGTGAGGAAGCGCGGCTGCGCCGGTCCCGCGGCGGTCTCGAACGTCATGTCGCGGTACTGGACCCACGACCCGGAGCGGACGCCGCCGAGGTTCCCGGACGAGTTGTTTGCCTCGTTCTTCAGCTCGCCGCCGGACCACGCCTCCGACTTCTCGGCCTCGAGCGTGCGGAACCCGCCGCCCGTGAGGTCGAGCGCGTCGATCGCGGCACCGAGCCGGTCCGCGGCGTACCGCAGCGCGACGCTCGTCGCCGCCTCGTCCGCGAGGAGCTCCTGCGCGGTGGACAGCGCGGTGGAGAACCGGTCGAACGTCACGGACGAGTAGTTCCCGTGGCGCACGAGCACCGCGTCGTCGACGAGCTCGGCCAGCGCGTCGCGCTCGGCGGCCGCGACGGACAGGCGCAGCGGCGAGAGCACCGACACACCCTGCCCGCGCAGGGACGCCGCGGCGACGCCGTCGGCGAGGGCCTCGTCACGCAGGTGGACGAAGAACCGCGCGTCGGCGAACGCCGTCCCTGTGAGCGTGACGGTCAGCGCGGTCGGCGACGCGACCGTCACGGCCGCGGTGACGCCGTCGGGCAGCCCGACGACGCTCGCCGCGCCGCTCGCGACGAGGTCCGTGCCGGCGTCCGCGGTGAACCGCGCGCCGTCGAGCGTGAGCGTGACCGCCGCGTCGAGCGCGCCGCCCTCGCCCGTCTCGACCGTGCTCGGGTCGGCGCTCACGCGCGGGCCCTGCGCCGGCTCGTCGGACGCGGTGCTCATCGAGAACGCGGGCTCGGTGCCCGTGCCCCAGTCGCTGGGCTCGGTGCCCATCCGGAACGCGAGGTCGGCGCCCCCGATCACGGTCCGGTAGTCGACCCACGTGTTGCCGAAGTCCGCGCCGTCGAGCGTCGCGGACTGGACGTAGAACGCGTCCTCGGAGACGCCGTCGGCCGTCACCGTGAAGGCGTTGCCGTCGTCGTAGGTGATCGTCGTGGCGTCGAAGAACGGCGAGCCGATCTGGAACTGCGACGAGCCGGCGGTCACCGGGAAGAGCCCGACGGCCGCGGCGACGAACATCGTCGACATGGTGCCGGCGTCGTTGTCCATCGTGGGGAGCATGCCGCGCGGGTCGAGGCGGTAGACCTTCGTCTTCACGGGCGGCGTGAACTCGCCCCCGCCGCTCGGGACCGCGCTGGAGGAGCCGGTCGCGATGTACCGGTTCCAGGTCTCCTTCGTGTAGATCGCGCGCGTCCACTTCTGCGTCAGGCTCGGCTCGCCCGTGTAGTTGAAGAGGTACGGCGCCTGCAGGTCGATCTCGTTCGCGTTCGAGTGCAGCATGGCCTTGCCGTCGTCCGGCGCGTGCTCGCCGAACATGTGGCGCATCGCGAGCCGCGCGGCCTCGGGGCCGCCCATCGCCTCGACGAGCGCGTCCATGTCGTACGCGTCGTACCAGTGGTACTGCCACAGCGTGCCCTGGTACAGGCTCGCCGCCTCGAACTTCTCGTAGTCCGCGCTCTGCCACGAGCCGTCCGCGGCCCGCGGGGTGAGGAGCCCGACGGGCGTGCCGTCGGGGGCGGTCCACGCACCCGGCTTCGTGAGCTTCTCGATCGGCCACGACGCCTGCTCGCGCATCGTCTCCGCCTCGTCCGTCAGGCCGATCGCGTCCGCGACGACCGACAGGCCGTACTGGTCGTAGCCGCGCTGCACCGACGCGCCGGGGTTGCCGGCGACGTAGCCGCGCTCGAGCTCCGCCTCGCTGTACTGCCCGACGAGCCGCTCGAGCGCCGGGTACGCCTCGTCGAGGCGGTCGAAGCCCTCGAAGCCCTTCGCGATCGCGTCGGCGACGACGACGGACGAGCGCTCCCAGCGCACCGTCGGCACCGAGTGCACGAACCCGCCGAGGCCGCTGCCCGTGCCGGTCGCCTCGGCGTCGGCGAACAGGTAGACGAGCGACTGCACCATGTCGCGGTACAGCGCCGGGTCGATGTAGGCGATGACGGAGAACTTGCGGAAGTCGTCCCACGTGGCCCACGAGTCGTAGTACGTGAAGCCCTGCGCGGTGTGCACCGCGCCGTCCACGCCGCGGTACGTGCCGGACGTGCTCGTCGCGTTCATCGGCATCGCGAACATCCGGTACAGGTGCGTGTAGAAGAGCTTCTGCAGCTCGCCCGTCGGGTCGGTCGCGGTCGACGCGTCGATCGCGACGCGCCCCAGCGTCGCGTTCCACTCGGCGCGCGTGCGGTCACGGACCTCGTCGAACGACAGGTCGCCGAGCTCGACCTGCTGGTCGGTCCGCGCCTGCTCGACGCTCACCGGCGACAGCGTGACCTGGAGCCCGACCTCGCCCGCGTCGGACGGGTCGAACGTGAGGATCGCGCCGGTGTCGCGGCCGTCCTGCGACGTCGCGTCGACCAGCTTGTCGTCGTCGCCCCACGTCGTGACCCCCGCGACGGGCTGGAGCGTGCGCGCGTAGTAGTACAGCGTGTACGACGCGTTGTAGAAGTAGCCGGTGACGTGGCCGCTCAGCGCGGCGGTGCCGTCGTCGAGCGTCTCGACCTCGACGGACGACGTGGTGCGGCTCGTGTTGTTGGTCTCGAGGTCCACGACGAGGCTGGGCGTGACGCCCTCGGGGAACGCGTAGCGGTGGACACCGGAGCGCGTCGTCGCCGCGACCTCGGCCTCGATGGTCCCGGGCGCGGTGGTGATCGCGCCGTCCGTGCCCGCGACGTTCCCGAGCCCGACCGAGTAGTAGCCCGGGCCGGCCTCCTCGTCGTCGTGCGAGAACGGGTGCGCGTACGTGCCGGTGCCGGGCCGGGCGGTGTACGTGCCCGACGTCGGGACCACGAGGATGTCGCCGCCGCCCCCCGAGCCGCCGACGCCGTCGAGGTTGGTGTGCGTGAAGCCGGAGATCTTCGACTGTGCGTAGTCGTAGCCGGTGTTGTTGCGGCCCGGCGTGGTGCGCGGGTTGACCTTGGCGAGGCCGTTCGGCGCCTGGGCCGCGGGCATGTCGTTGCCGAAGTCGCCCTCGGTGCCGACGAAGACGTCGACGAGCGACGCGAGGTCGTCCGTCGTGGCGGTCGTGGCGGGGGCTGCCGAGGCCGTGCCGGGAAGCACACCGACGGCGAGCGTCGCGGCGAGCGCGCCGGCGACGGCGCTGCTCAGCAGGCCGGGCCGACGACGGAGGGGTGCGGGGTGGTCCCCACGGGATCTGACAGCGCTGTCAAGACGCGCGGCGGGTGTTCTGGCCACGTGGACTCTCCTTGGGGGGTCGTGCCGAGGCTGCTTCGCCTCGAAAGCACACCGTACGTGGCGCGCGTCACGACCTCAAGACGCGCCCGCGTTCCTCACCCGGTCGAGAGCGCCGGAAAGAAGTCCGTCTCGGGTGCATCCGAACCGGCGTCCCCGCCGGAAGAGGGGGTGTCAACAGCTCGACCGCCCGGCACCGGCCCGGGCCCGCACACCGGAGGACACCATGCACCGCACCGCACGACGCAGCGTCGCGATCGCAGGGGCGACCAGCCTCGTCGCACTCGGGGCCCTCGCGCTCCCCGCCCAGGCCGCCACCGACGACGGCGCCTCCCTGTCCGTCCTGCACGGCGTGCCCGACACCCCCGTGGACGTGTGGGTGGACGGCGAGCTCACGCTCGACGACTTCCAGCCCGGCGACCTCGCCGGCCCGCTCGACCTGCCCGCCGGCTCCTACAGCGTCGCGATCACGGCGCCCGACGCCGCGGACGCGAGCGAGCCCGTCATCGGCCCGGTCGACCTCCGGCTCGACGCCGGCACGAGCTACACGGCCGTCGCCCACCTCGACGCGGCCGGCGCGCCGACCGCGACGCTCTTCACCAACTCGACCGAGCCGACGGCGGCCGGCGCGGGCCGGCTGACCGTGCGCCACGTCGCGGCCGCCCCCGCGGTCGACGTGCTCGCGGGCGGCGAGGCCGTGGTCACGAGCCTCGAGAACCCGAAGGAGGCCGTGCTCGACCTCCCGGCCGGGACCGTCTCCGCGTCGGTCGCCGCCGCGGGCACGACCGAGCCGGTGCTCGGTCCGGCCGACGTCACGGTCGCCGAGGGCGTCAACACGATCGCCTACGCGTGGGGCAGCCTCGAGGACGGCACGCTCGCGCTCGCGACGCAGACCGTCGAGGGCCTGCACTCCGCGCCGTCGGGCGTCCCGGCGGGCCTCTCGGGCCTCGCGGCCGAGTCGCCGAGCAGCACCGCCACGGGCGTCGCGATCACCGTCGGCGCGTCGCTCGTCGCGCTCCTCGTCGTCGCCGCGTCCGTCATGGCGGCGCGCTCGTGGCGCGAGCAGCACGCGCACGCGGGCCGCGACGACCGCTCCGCATGACCCTGCGCACGCACGCCGGTCCCGCGCACCCCGCCCGGGGTGCGCGGGCCGGCCTCCGCACCTTCCTGGGGGCGGTGCTCGTCACCGCAGCGGTCGTCGCCGGATGCTCCCCGCCGTCCGGCGACGAGGCGGCCGACGCGCCAGCGAGCCCGTCGGCCGCCACCCCGCCCGCCCCGGCCCCCCTCCGGGGCGGGGCGGGGGCCGCGTCGCCCTCGCCCGCCACGTCAGTCCCGGTGCGACCGGCCCGCGACGTGCCCGAGCCCGCGCCGCCCGCGCCCACGCGCGTCGTCGTCGCCGACCTCGGGATCGACCTGCCCGTCGAGCCGGCGGGCGTCGACCCCGACGGGCGGATGGCGCTCCCGGGGAGCGGCGACGTCGCGGCCTGGTACCGGTTCGGCCCGGCACCCGCGAGCCCCGCCGGCGCGACGGTCGTCGCCGCCCACGTGGACGACCCGGACGGCGTGGGGCCGTTCGCCCGGCTCGCGGAGGCCGCGGAGGGCACGAGCGTCGAGGTCGTGGACGCGACGGGCACCTCCTTCACCTACACGGTGACGGACGTGCGGAGCATCGCGAAGCCCGAGGTGCCCCTCGACGAGCTCTTCGACCGCGACGGCGAGCGCCGCCTCGTGCTCGTGACCTGCGGGGGCCGGTGGGACCCGGACCGCCGGTCCTACTCGGACAACGTCGTGGTCACCGCGACGCCCGAACAATGACCGCGCCCCGGCTGCCCGTCGCCGAGCGTTCGACGAGCGCGCGGGCAGCACGGGGCTACGATCGCTGGACACCGCTTGCCGCACCCGCCCAGGCGGCCGGCGCCGACCCCCGAGGACCCGTCCTGAACCCGACCGACACCGGGCCGTCCGACCCGGACCTGTGGCGCCTCGGGCGCGCCTTCGCGGACGGCGACGAGCAGGCGCTCGCCGAGGCCTACCGGCGGTGGTCCGCGCTCGTCCACACGATCGCCCTGCGCTCGCTCGGCTCGCGCGCCGACGCCGAGGACGTGACGCAGCAGGTGTTCGTCGCGGCGTGGCGCGGGCGGGCCCGGTTCGACCCGGACACGGCGCGACTGCCCGCGTGGCTCGTCGGGATCACGCGCCACACCGTGGCCGACGCGCACGAGTCCCGCACCCGGGTCCGCCGGTCCCAGGAGGCCGTGGCGGCGACGACGGACCCGCGTCCCACCGTGGCCGAGGACACCGACGTCGGCCGCGTCGCGGACCGGGTCGTGCTGTCCGACGAGCTGCGGCGGCTCGGCGACCCGGGACGGACGATCCTGGAGCTGGCGTTCTTCCGCGACCTCACCCACGTGCAGATCGCCGAGGAGCTGGGGCTCCCGCTCGGTACGGTCAAGAGTCACGTGCGACGAAGCCTGATCCGGCTGCGCGACCGATTGGAGGTGGACGGTGCAGCACATCGATGACGAGACCCTCGCGCTCCTCGCGCTCGGCGAGGACGTGCTCGACGACGACGCGCGCGCCCACCTGTCCGCCTGCGCGCGGTGCACCGAGACGGTCGCCGGGTTCACGCGCGTGGCAAGCACGTTCGACGGCGCGGACGCGCCCGACGCCCTCGACGCGCCCTCCCCCGCCGTGTGGTCCCGCGTGCACGCCGAGCTCGGCCTGACCGCGGTGGGCGCCGACCTCGACGCCCCGCCCCCCGGCCCGGCTCCGGCCTCGGCGCCCGCCGCCCCGGCGTTCGCCGCTCCCGGCCGCACGCCCGGCGACGGCCCCGACCGGCCGGGCGGACCCGTCCCCGGACGGGGCGAGTCCCGCGGGCAGGGCACCGCGGACGCGGGCACGACGGGCGTCGTCGTCCCGTTCGAGCCTCGGCGCCGGCGCCGCTGGGTGCCCGCCACCGCCGCGGCGTGCGCCGCGCTCCTCGTCGGCGTGGCCGGCGGCGTCCTGTGGGAGCGTCGCGAGGCCGAGCCACCCGAGACGACCGTCGCGAGCGCGACGCTCGACGCGCTGCCCGACTGGCAGGGTGCGAGCGGCGACGCGCGCGTCGAGGAGCGGCCCGACGGTCGGCGGCAGGTCGTCGTCACCCTCGACGCCCCCGCGCCCGACGGCACCTACCGCGAGGTGTGGCTGCTCGCCGAGGACCTCAGCGGCCTCGTGAGCCTCGGCGTGCTCGACGGCACGGAGGGCCGCTTCGACGTGCCCGACGGCCTCGACCTCGCGCAGTTCCCCGTGGTCGACGTCTCCGAGGAGCACTTCGACGGCGACCCGTCGCACTCGGGCGACTCCGTGGTCCGGGGGCCGCTCGACGTCTAACCCGTCCCGGCCGTCCCGCCGGAGCGGCGACGGAGCACGAGCAGGACCCCCGCGACGACGAACGCCGCGCCGAGACCCGCCACGGCGGCGAGGTCGGCACCCGTCCTGGGTAGCGGGCCCGACGACGATCCCGGACCCGGGGCAGGCCCGGGTGACGGCGGGCCGCTCGGCGCCGCGACGGGGACGGTCACGGTCGACGGCGCGGACTCGACGACCGTCCCGAGGGGGTCGGTCGCGCTCGCGGTGGCGGTGTTGCGTGGCGGTGTTGCGGACGTGGCCGCGCGCCGCGTCGGCGGCGGTGACCACGTGGCCGGGTGCGGTGCAGGTGGTGGTCGCGGCGGGCAGCAGCGTCGTGCTCGCGCACGTGACGGGCCCCGCCGTCGCGTCCGCGACGGCGGCGTCGGCGAGCGTCGCGTTCCCCGTGTTGGCCACGACGAACCGCCACTCGACCGTGTCGCCCACCGAGACCCGGCCGTCCGCGTCGGCGTCGACCACGGTCGCGGTCTTCGTCAGGGCGAGCGCCGGCCGCGAGGGTACGGGCAGCGCCAGGCGCGCCTCGGCCGACCGCGTGACCACGGTGGAGGCCGGCGCCGTCGCCTCGGCGACGGCGGCGTTGACGAAGCCCCCGGCGTCGACGTCCTCCTGCTGCACGACGTAGGTGGTCGTGCACGTGGTGCCCTCCCCGGGCTCGAGCCGCGTCAGCGCGCACGTGGGGGGCGCGAGCGTCCCCGCCCCCGTGAAGTCCGTCTCGACGACCGTCAGGCCCTCGAGCGGGAGCTGCCCGGTGTTGACGACCTCGTACGTGTAGTCGACCTGCGACCCGGCGCTCAGGACGACGACCGGCAGCCCGTCGGCCGTCGCGGTCTTCGTCAGGGCCAGCGACGTGGGGAGCACGTCCGCGACGGCGGTCGCGGTCCCCCCGCCGCATCCCGTGGCACAGCCAGGCGTCGTCGGCGTGACGGTGGCCGCGTTCGTGGCGTCGCCGACGGCCTGTGCGGTGCCGGTGAGGACGAACGTGGCCTCCTGCCCCGGGTCGAGGCCGAGCATGCCCGTCACGGTGCCGTCGGCGACGGCGACGGTGCACACGCCGTCGGCGCTCGCGGAGCACGTCGCCTCGGTGACCACGACAATGCCGGGTGGCGTGTCGAGCAGGGTCGCCGTCCCGGGCGCGAGGCCGTCGTTGCGCACCGTGACGGTGTAGGTCACGGGCTGGCCGACGGCGACCTGCGCCGGCGCGGCCGTCTTCGTCTGCGCGAAGAGCGGGCCGGCGACGGCGAACGGCAGGGTCGTGGTGTTGTTGCTCGTGTCCGGGTCGGTCGCGCCCCCGTCGAGCTGGACGGGCGTGCCGTCCTGCCCCACGGTCCCGGCGTCGAAGTCCGTGGGGACGACGGCCTCGTTGGCGTAGTCCGCGGGCGAGGCGTCCGGGGCGACGGTGCCGGTGACGAGGAGCTGCACGCCGCTGCCCGCCGCGGCGACCCAGTCGGCCTGCACCACGGGCCCCGTGCCGCCCGGCGTCACGCACTCGGCGTCGCCGACCGGGGTGCAGGTCCAGGTGACGTCCGCGATCGGGAGCTCCGAGAGGTCGTCGAGCACGCGCGCGACGCCGTCGGGCGGGTCGCCGATCGCCGTGGGCCCCTCGTTCGTCGCGGTGACCACGAACGAGACCGGGTCCCCGGGCAGGAACGTCCCGGGCGGCAGGTCTGGGCGCCCGGGCGTCCCGGGCGCGAGCGACGTGGTGATGCTCGCGTCGGCGAGGGCGGTCACGCGGATGTCGCGGATGTCGTGGAAGTTCGTCGCCCCGCCGGTCGACGCCCCGAAGCCGAGCTTCAACGTCGGTGCCGGGTCGACCTGGCCCGGGACGGACGCGATGTCCGTCTGCAGGACCTCGGTGAGCGCGCCGTGGGGCTGCTCCTTGGGCGTGGGGGCGCTGAGGTAGACCGTGACGACGCGCGCGTCGCCCTGCGGCAGCACGACGACGCGCAGGTGCCGGTAGAGCGAGCCGTCGACGTCCGCCGGGTCCGCCGTCGAGCCGGTGACCCCGGTCCACAGGCCGGGCACGGGCGCCCCGTCGATCCACGGGTAGCTCGCCTCCGCGTCGCAGGGCTGCGTCCCGGAGCCGCGGATGCCGAGCGTCGACGGGCTCACGCCAGGACCGCCGTCCGCGAAGGCCGTGGGGCGGGCGTAGTTGCCGTACACGTCGAGCCCGATGCCCATGTACCCGCCCACGACGCCGCACGTGACCTCGTTGCCCGCGTACCCGAGCCCGCCCCCGAACGCGCCGGGACTGACGTCCACCGCGCCGTCGACCAGGTACACCGACATCCCGTCCCCGGTCCGGCACCCGGCGGCGCCCTGGCAGTGCTGGTTGCCGCCGGCCTGGCGGTAGTCGACGTCGATCGTGAAGCCGGTCGTGGCGGGGAACGGCACGTCCCACAGCAGGCTCGTCGCCAGGTTGCCGCGGTTGTCGGTCAGCCGCATCCACCCGTCCCCGGTGTAGGTGCCGCCCGGGTTGTCGACCCCGCTGACCGCGCGCGGTCCCACGCCTCGTTCAGCTCGCCCGGCGTCCCGGTGGTGTCGTCGACGATCGGGAAGGGCGGGATGGCGACGGCGGTGGGAGCCGGGACCAGGACAGCGGCGAGGGCGAGCGCGACCGTGCCGAGCACGACCCCGCGCAACGACCGGTTGCGGAACATCCGGTCGGCCTCCTCGCCGACGGGGGCCACCCGCGGCGGACCCCTCGTCTACCAGAGTGGCGCAGCGGCGGCGGATCGCCAAGAGCGGGCCGAGGTGCCCGCTGCCGACGGCGGCTCACGCCGGGCGGCTGCCGAGGCCGTCGAGGCGGTCGAGCCAGAGCCGGACCGGCCCGAGGGACACGAGTCCGGAGCCCGCGCCGGCGAGCTCGTCGGGGGTGCGCGCGAGGGCGCGGCGGGCGCGCCGCGCGAGGTCGGCGTCGCCGAGCCGCGCGGCGGTCTCGGCGGCGAGCGCCCACCGCAGCTCGCGCAGGTGGTCGGCGGGCGGCTCGGGCGCCGCGCGCGCGAGGTCCGCGGCGGCGTCGCGGTCGCCCGCGTCGAGCGCGAGCAGCGGCTCGACCCACGGCGCGTACGGGCCGTCGGCGGCGATCCCCGTGAGCGTGCGCCCGTGCCGCAGCCGGACGGTGAGCAGCGCGAGCGGCAGGAGACCGTCGCGCACGCCCGGCATGCGCACCCCGGCGAGGAGGGTGTCGGCCGCGCGGTACGCGCGCGCCGCGACGTCGGGCGGGGCGGTCTCGGCGTCGCGCATCGCCCGGTACCACGCGGTGAGCATGGGCACGACGGGCGACTCGTAGCCCGCGGCGACGTCCTCGGCGGCCGCGGCGTGCGCGTCGGCGTCGGCGAAGCGCCCGGCCCCGGCGGCGGCCTGCATCCGGACGAGGTGCCCGAGGATCGCGAACGTCGGCAGGTCGTGCGCGTCCGCGAGCCCGACGAGCTCGGCCCCGGTCCGCTCGCGCTCGGCGCCCGCGCCGGGCCGCTGGAACGACTGGAGGAACCGCGCGTTGAGGGCGAGCGCGAGCGTGCCCGGGTCGCCGAGGTCGCGCGCGAGGCCCACGGCGTCCTCGGCCGCGGCCCACGCCCAGGCACGCTCGCGCCACGGGTGCGCGGCGGCGTGCGCGTCGAGCGTGGCGACGGCCCGTGCCGTGCGGCCCTCGGCGAGCAGGCCCTCCGCGAGCGCCTCGACCGCGCGTGCGTGCACCTGCGCGAGGTGCCGACGCTCGGCGAGCACCCACGCCCGGTCCGGCAGGTCGCCGTACGGCTCCCCGCGCCACGCCGCGACGGCGTCCTCCAGCGCGCGCGTCGTGCCCGACGCCGCGTCGGCCGCGGGCGGCGACGTCGCCCGGGCGACGGCCGCCTCCAGGCGTGCGGCGTCGAGCGCGTCGTCCGGGAGCCGCAGCGCGTAGCCGCCGTGCGCGGTGACGAGGACCCGCGGGGGCGTGCGCGGGGCGCGGTCGGGCTCCAGGCGGCGACGCAGGTCGCCGACGAACGTCGCGAGCGCGCCGCGCCGGTCGCCGGTCCCCGCGCCGGGCTGGTCCCACAGGTCGTCGGCGAGCCGGTCGAACGGCACGGGGCGCCCTCGGGCGGCGGCCAGGCGCGCGAGGAGCTCGCGCTGGCGCGGCCCGCCCGGGTCGACCTCCGCGCCGTCGCGCAGCACGCGGACGGGCCCGAGCACCTCGACGCGCAGCTCCACCCCGCCATTCTCGCCGCACCCGCACCCGCACGGCGCGACCGCGGGCCGGTCGGCCCGCGGCACTGATCGGACGCTGATCCGCCACGCGGAGGATGGCGACGCGCCGGCCGGGCACACCCGGGCGACGCGCCGCCGGGCGCGCCCGGCACGCCTGAGAACCGCCCGAGAGAGGACTTCCCCATGCACATCCCCGGCTTCGAGACCCGCACCGTCGAGGTGGCCCCCGGCGTCGCGCTGCACGCCGAGACCGCGGGCGCCGGCACGCCCGTGGTCCTGCTCCACGGGTTCCCCCAGACCCGCCACATGTGGCGGCACGTCGCGACCGACCTCGCGCGGGACCACCGTGTCGTCGTGCCGGACCTGCGCGGCTACGGCGACAGCGGCAAGCCGGCCGCGACCACGCCCGACGTGTACGCCAAGCGCACGATGGGCGCCGACGTCGTCGCGCTCGCCGACGCCCTGGGGATCGACCGGTTCGTGCTCGTCGGCCACGACCGCGGCGCGCTCGTCGCGTTCCGCGCCGCGCTCGACCACCCGGACCGCGTGAGCCACCTCGGCGTCCTGGACGTCGTCCCCACGCTCGACACGTGGGGCGTGCTGCACGGCGTGGACGCGGCCGTGGCGTTCCACCTCTATCTCATGGCGCAGCCCCCGGGCCTGCCGGAGACGATGATCCGGGCGAGCGCCGACGCGTTCTTCGGGCACTTCCTCGACGCGTGGACCCAGGACCCGGCCGCGATCCCCGCCGACGTCCGCGCGCACTACCTCGCAGCGAGCCGCGGCGCGGTCGACTCGATCGTGGCGGACTACCGGGCGACCGCGACGGTCGACGTCGAGCACGACCAGGCGTCGCTCGACGCCGGCGACCGGCTCGCGATGCCCGTCACCGTGGTGCAGCAGGACTGGGGCGCGCAGCTCGGGTACGACGCCGCGGGCGTCTGGCGCCGCTGGGCCCCCGACCTGGAGCACCTCACCACGACGGCCGGGCACTTCATGGCCGAGGAGGCGCCCGACGACGTCGCCGCGGTCGTCCGGGCGCTCGCCGCCCGCTGAGCGCACGACGGCGAGCACCGGGCCGTGGGCGGGCGCGCCGTCAGCGCGGGCGGCGCTCCGGGGCCCACGCGCGGGAGGTCACGGCGAGCGCGTTCCACGCGTTGATAGAGACCAGCACGGCGAGCACCGCGGCCGTGCCCTGCTCGCCGAGCGCGTCCAGCGCGGCGCGCGCGACGTCGTCCGGCACGTGCGTCTCCGACAGGCGCGTGACGGACTCGGTGAGGTCGAGCGCCGCACGCTCGCGGGCCGTGAAGAAGCCCGACTCGCGCCACACGGCGACGGCCTGGAGGAGCTGCTCGTCCGCGCCCGCGCGGCGCGCCGTGCGCGTGTGCAGGTCGACGCAGTACGCGCAGCCGTTGAGCTGCGACGCGCGCAGGCGGACGAGGTCGGCGAGGACGGGGGAGATCCCCGCGCGCTCCGCCTCCGCGGCGGCGGCCTTGTCGACCGCCACGACGGCGGCGTAGAGGTCGGGCGTTTGCGCCTCGACGTCGAAGCGGGCGGGGACGGCGACGGGCGCGTCGGCGGCGGTCGCGGTGGCGTGGGCGGTGTCGGTCGTGGTCGTCATGCCTCGACGCTACGAGCGAGCGGCCCAGGGCTACAGTGCAATCGCATGGGAGAAACCCAGGCCAATCCGTCGCACGCGGGCGCCCTCGACCTGCACGTCGCGCTCTCGCCCACGCGGCCCGCGCGCTCGCTCCAGGACGCGCTGCGCGACGCCGTGCTCGACGGCCGCCTCGCCCCCGGCACGCGCCTGCCCGCGGGGCGAGCGCTCGCCGCGGACCTCGGTGTCGCGCGCGGGACCGTCGCCGACGCGTACGCGCAGCTCGCCGCCGAGGGCTGGCTCGAGTCGCGCGTCGGCGCCGGGACCTGGGTCGCGCACCGCGTCGTCGGGCCGACGGCGGCCCCCGCCCCGGCCGCGCCCCGCCGCCTCCCGCTGGACCTGCGCGCGGGCATCCCCGACCCGACCGGGTTCCCGCGCGGGCCGTGGCTCGCCGCCGCGCGCCGCGCGCTCGCGGACGCACCGGACGCGGGACTCGGCTACCTCGACCCGCGGGGTGTCCTCCCCCTGCGGGCGGCGCTCGCCGCGTACCTCGGGCGGGCCCGCGGGGTGCGCACCGACGCGGACCGGACCGTCGTGACGCACGGGTTCGCCGACCTGCTCGCGCTCGTCGCCCGGGCCCTCGCCGCGCGCGGTGCGCGGCGCGTCGCCGTCGAGCAGTACGGGCACGGGGCCCACCGGGCCGTCCTGCGGGCCGCGGGCCTCGACGTCGTGGCACTGCCCGTCGACGACGGCGGGGCGGACGTCGCCGCGCTCGACGTCGCGCGCGTCGACGCCGTGCTGCTCACACCCGCCCACCAGTTCCCCACCGGGGTGCCCCTGTCCCCCGCGCGCCGCGGCGCGCTCGTCGCCTGGGCGGCACGCACGGGCGCGACCGTCGTCGAGGACGACTACGACGGCGAGCTGCGGTACGACCGCCGGGCCGTCGGTGCGCTCCAGGCGCTCGCGCCCGACCACGTCGTCTACGCGGGGACGGCGAGCAAGGCGCTCGCGCCCGGCGTCGGGCTCGCGTGGGGCGCGGTGCCGGCCGGACTGCTCGACGACGTGGTCGCGCAGCGGCGCGTGCTCGGCGGGTCGCCGGACGGCGTCGGCCAGCTCACCCTCGCCCGGTTCCTCGCCGACCACGAGTACGACCGCGCGGTGCGCCGGGCGCGCGCCCGGTACCGCACGCGCCGCGAGCGCCTCGCCGCCGTCGTCGCCGAGCACCTGCCCGGGTGCCGCCTGCGCGGCCTGCCGGCGGGGCTCCAGGCGGTGCTGGAGCTCCCGGCCGGTGCCGACGAGGACGCGGTGGTCGCCCGGGCGGCGCGCGACGGGCTCGACCTGCTGCCGCTCGGCGCCTACGCGGTCGACGCCTCCATGGCCGACCCGTCGCCGCGGGGTTCCGGCAGCACGGGCCGGACCGCACGGGACGCGCGCGCCCCGGCCGTCGTCGTCGGGTACGGCGCGCCGCGCGACCACCAGGTCGAGCGGGCCTTCGACGCGCTCGTGCGCGCGGTCCGGCCGGTCGCGGCGCGGGCGCGCGGCACCTGACCGACGCCGGTCCGCGGAGGTCCGGGCCTACCGCAGGAGCGAGACGACGCGGCGGATGCGGTCGGCGTGCGGGCGCGTCCCCTCGTCGACGACGCGCAGCGCGAGCTCGCGGAGCCGGACGTTGCGGTCGTTGGACACGCGGCGCAGCAGCGCGAACGCCTGCTCGGTGCCCACGCCGAGCGACGCGCCCACGATCCCCTTGGCCTGCTCGATCGGGCCGCGGCTGCGGGCCGCCGCCGCGATGTCCTGCCGTGCCTGGCGCTCGGCCTGCTCCCGCAGGGGCCGCGTCACGTCCACGAAGTAGCCGTGGAGCTCGACGACCCGGTCCGTGCCGGGCTCCACCCGGCCCTGGCCGACGATCACGAGCACCCGCTCACGGCCACGCGCGTCCATGATCCGGTGCATGCTCGAGAACGGCTCGCCGTCGCGGCGCGCCTTCCCCAGCAGGTCGCTCACCCGGTCCCGCTCCTCCGGGTGCTTGTGCGCGAGCACGAGCGACGTCGTCGGAACGACCTCGCCGGGCTCGAACCCGTGCATCTCGTACGTCTCCGGGGACCACCACCAGGTGTCGGTGGCGAGGTCCACGCGGAACTGCCCGAGGGTCGTGGTGTCGCCCAGGGACAGGGGGTCCAGCGTCACGCGGTCGTCGAGGGACATGGTCGTCTCCGTCATCGTTCAGCGGGTCGTGTGCCAGGTCCTGATGTGGCTCAGGGGAGCCTAGTCCGGCCCCCACGTCCTGCAACCGGACGCGAGGACGACGGCCCCTCACGCCGGGCGACGGGAGCGCCGTGCGTCGTACCGTGGACGGACCGTCCTCGTCGTCGGCCCGACGACGTCCCCCGACCGCGAGGGAGCCCCCGTGCGCGCGACCGTCATCCACGCCCCGTACGACGTCCGCGTCGAGCAGCGCGACGACCCGCGCCTCCTCGCCCCGACGGACGCGATCGTCCGCGTCGAGCTCGCGTGCGTGTGCGGGTCGGACCTGTGGACGTACCGCGGCCTCAACCCGATCGAGCGACCCGTCGCGATGGGCCACGAGTACGTCGGCACCGTCGAGGAGGTCGGCGCCGACGTCCGGACCGTGCGGCCCGGGCAGCTCGTCGTCGGCTCGTTCTTCGCGTCGGACAACACGTGCCCGATCTGCCGCGCCGGGTACCAGACGTCGTGCGTGCACCGCGAGCCCGTGCGCGGTGCCCAGGCCGAGCTCCTGCGCGTGCCGCTCGCCGACGGCACGCTCGTCGCGACGCCCGAGCGCCCCGACGCCGACCTGCTGCCCGGTCTGCTCACCGCGTCCGACGTGCTCGGGACCGGGTGGTTCGGGGCGCGTGCGGCCGAGGCCGGGCCTGGCAAGGCGGTCGTCGTCGTGGGCGACGGCGCCGTCGGGCTGCTCGCCGTGCTCGCGGCCGCGCAGCTCGGCGCCGAGCAGGTGATCGTGATGAGCCGGCACGCGCCGCGCCAGGAGCTCGCGCGCGCCTTCGGTGCGACGGCGGTCGTCGCGGAGCGCGGCGAGGAGGGCGTCGAGCGCGTCCGCGAGCTCACCGACGGGCTCGGCGCGCACAGCGTCGTCGAGGCCGTCGGCACGCAGGACTCGATGACGCAGGCCCTCGGCGCGGTCCGGCCGGGCGGCCACGTCGGCGTCGTCGGGCTGCCGCACGGCGTCGACCTGCCCGCGGTCGACATGTTCTACCGCCACGTCCACTGGAGCGGCGGCCCGGCGCCCGTGCGCCAGTACCTGCCGGAGCTCGTCGAGCTCGTGCTGGAGCGCCGCATCGACCCGGCGCGCGTGTTCGACCTCGAGCTCTCGCTGGACGACGCCGCGGAGGGCTACGCCGCGATGGACGAGCGCCGCGCGATCAAGTCCTTGCTGCGCCCCTGACGTCGCCCGAGGGCACGGGCGCCGTCTCCCTACGGGGCCGGGACCGCGGCGCGACGACGCCCGCGTGCGCGCACCCGCCCGGCGCGGCACGATCGCTGGCGTGGGACGTCGCGCGCGCATCACCCGGTCCGGGGCCGTGCTGACCCTCGCGGTCGCGCTCGCCTCGACGGCGGGCTGCACCGTCGCGAGCCACCAGGAGCCGGGGCAGGCGACCGCCGCCGTCGCCGACGCGGTGGCCCAGGCCGGGTCCGCGGTCGCGACGACGCGGCTCACGGTGAGCCTGCTCGACGCCGACCGGGTGACGACGCCCGTCGCGGACGCCGCCGTGCTCGACCAGGTGCGCGTGCTCGAGGAGTCCACGACGGCCCTGACCACCCTCGTCCCGCCCGACGACGTCTCCTCGGCGCAGCGCGACGCTGGCCTCGCGGCCGTCGCCGACGCGACGGCCGAGGTCGTCACGGCACGCGCCTGGGTCGCGCGCGAGGCCGGCGGCGACCTGTCCACGTCCGGTGCCGTGCCGCTCACGGCGTCCGAGCTCGAGGCCGACCTCGCGCGCGCGGCCGACGACCTCGACGCCGTGCTCGCCCTGGCGGGTGGCGCGTGAAGAAGCTCCTCGGCGTCGCGCTCGGCATCCTCACCGCGATCGGCGGGTTCGTCGACATCGGCGACCTCGTGACCAACGCCGTCGTCGGCTCACGGTTCGGGCTGTCGCTCGTGTGGGTCGTGGTCGTCGGCGTGGTCGGCATCTGCCTCTTCGCGTCGATGTCCGGCCGCGTGGCGGCCGTGAGCGGGCGCGCGACGTTCGAGATCATCCGCGAGCGCCTCGGCCCGCGCGCCGCGGGCGCGAACCTCGCGGCGTCGTTCGCGATCAACCTTCTCACGCTCACGGCCGAGGTCGGCGGCATCGCGCTCGCGCTGCACCTCGCGAGCAGCGTCGAGCCGCGCCTGTGGATCCCCGTCGCGGCGCTCGCCGTCTGGCTCGTGCTGTGGCGCGTGAAGTTCGAGGTCATGGAGAACGTCGCCGGGCTGCTCGGGCTCCTCCTCGTCGGGTTCGGCGTCGCGCTCTTCCTCCTGGGGCCGGACTGGGGCGAGCTCGTGCGCCAGGCCGTGCCCCCGTCACCGCCGGCCACCGAGCACGTCGCCACGTACTGGTACTACGCGGTCGCGCTGTTCGGCGCGGCGATGACGCCGTACGAGGTGTTCTTCTTCTCCTCCGGCGCCGTCGAGGAGGGCTGGACCGCGAAGGACCTCGCGCAGAACCGGGTCAACGTGCTCGTCGGGTTCCCGCTCGGCGGCCTGCTGTCCGTCGCGATCGCCGCGTGCGCGGCCGTCGTGCTCCTGCCCGCCGGGATCGAGGTGTCGTCGCTGTCGCAGATCGTGCTGCCCGTGGCGCAGGCCGGCGGGACGCTGCTGCTCGCGGTCGTGATCGTCGGGATCGTCGCCGCGACGTTCGGCGCGGCGCTCGAGACCGCGCTGTCCAGCGGGTACACGCTCGCGCAGTACCTCGGCTGGTCGTGGGGCAAGTTCCGCCGCCCGGCGCGGGCCGCGCGGTTCCACCTGACGATGGTCGTCGCGCTCCTGCTCGCCGTCGGGATCCTCATGACGAGCGTCGACCCGGTGACGGTCACCGAGATGTCGGTCGTGTTCTCCGCCGTCGCGCTGCCCCTCACGTACGTGCCGATCCTGCTCGTTGCCAACGACCCGGAGTACATGGGCGAGCACGTCAACGGGCGCGTGACCAACGCGCTGGGCATGGTGTACCTCGTGATCGTCGTCGTGGCAGCGGTCGCGGCGATCCCCCTGATGATCGCGACGGGAGCAGGCTCGTGAGCCGGGAGTCGTCGTCGGGCGCGGGCGTCCGCGTGGTCGACGCACGCCTGCACCTGCTCAGCCGCCAGGTGCTCGACGTGGACGGCGAGCCCGTGACCACCGTCGACGACCTCGAGCTCGTCGCCGCCGACGCGCGGGACGACGACGCGCCGCGCGACGCCGCCCCCGGCGAGCCGGCCGAGCTCGGCGCGATCCTCACCGGACCCGTGCTCGTCACCCGCCTCCTCGGCGGGCGCCCTCCCGCGTCGCGCTGGGAGCGTGTCCCGTGGCGCGACGTCGGGCACGTGGGCACGGCGCTCGAGCTCACCGTCCGGGCCGACTCCCTCGACGTGCACTGGCCCGAGGGCTGGTTGCGCGAGCACGTCGTCGGACGCATCCCGGGTGGGCGGCACGACCCGGAGGAGGCCTCGTGATCCTCGGCGACCTGCTCGACGCGCGGGTCCGCGGGCCCGGGGGCGAGCACCTCGGGACGGTCGTCGACGTGCGGCTCGCGCTCGAGACCCTGCGCGGCGACGACCCGTCCCCCGACGACCCGGACCGCGAGGCCCGCGCGCTCAGCGCGCAGGTCCGCCGACGCGACCGCGTCGGGCGCGCGCGCGTCGTGGGGATCCTCGTGAGCCCGCGCTCCGGCGCGCCGCTCCTCGGGTACGAGCGCACGGGCGTCACCGCGCCGTGGCCCGTGCCCCAGCTCGTGCGCCGGCGGCACCGCGGCACGTTCCTCGTGCCGTGGGAGGACGTCGCCGCCGTCGGGCCGGGCGAGGTGCGGCTCGCGGCGGGCTACCGCCAGGAGGACGCCGCGCTCCCCTGACCCGAGCCGCGCGTGCCCGCGCGTTGCGAGCGGGGCGCGGGCACCTGACGCTGGTGGGGACGGTGAGGCAGCCGCCGTCTGCCGTCCCGGACACCGTCCGGCGCAGCGGGAGGTCCCATGAAGGCCCTGTTCGTGAGCTGCACGCTCAAGAAGTCACCGGAACCGTCCAACACCGAGGCGCTCGGGCGCGTGGTCGCCGAGGAGCTCCAGGGACGCGGTGTCGAGGTCGAGCACGTCCGGCTCGTCGACCTCGACGTCCCGCCCGGCGTCGTCACCGACCTCGGCGAGGGCGACGCGTGGCCGCGCGTGCACGAGCGGCTCCTGGACGCGCGCATCCTCGTGGTGCTGACGCCGACGTGGCTCGGGCGGCCGTCGTCCGTCGCGCAGCGCATGCTCGAGCGCATGGACGCGATGATCTTCGAGGAAGGGGCCGACGGCGTCCCGGTCGCGTACAGCCGGGTCGC
This sequence comes from Cellulosimicrobium composti, assembly GCF_009711085.1. Lineage (GTDB taxonomy): Bacteria > Actinomycetota > Actinomycetes > Actinomycetales > Cellulomonadaceae > Cellulosimicrobium > Cellulosimicrobium composti. The sequence continues at coordinate 37,621 of NZ_WMKA01000004.1, read as the reverse complement.
CGGGGTGGTCGTGACGGGCAACGAGGACGGCGCGCACCACGTCATCTCGGAGATCAGCGGTGCGCTCGCCGACATCGGGTACACGATCCCGGGTCAGGCGTGGACGTACTGGAACCAGGGTCCGGGCCCCGGGCCCGACTACGTGCAGACCGGCCACGGCCACGAGTGGGCGCGCGAGACCGGGCGGCTCATGGCGCACAACCTGCACGCCGTGGCGTCCGCGCTCGAGGCGCGGCCCGTGCCCGCCCCGGGCTCGTGACAGGCGAGGCCCCGACCGGCGGTCACGCACCGCCCAGCGCGATCCCCGCGACCGCGGCCGCGAGGCACAGGACGAGCATCCCGAGCGCGTGCACGAGCGCGACCGCGCCGCGCCCCGCGAGGAGCAGGCGCGCGGCCTCGACGCTCGCGGTGGAGAACGTCGAGTAGCCGCCGAGGAACCCGACCCCGAGCACGGCCACGACGTCGCCGCTGCCGTGGTGCGTCACGCCCCACCCCGTCAGCAGGCCGAGCAGGAAGCACGCGGTGCCGTTGACGACGACGGTGCCGAGCGGCGTCGACGAGCGGTTGTGCCGCGCGACGAGCGTGTCGAGGAGGAACCGCGCCGCCGCGCCCAGACCGCCCGCGACGGCGACGAGGACCAGGTCCGTGGGCGTCACCGGGCCCCACCGCCCCGGGTCGCGCGCCGCCGGACCGCCGCGGCGAGGGCGATCCCGCCGAGCGCGGCGAGGACGCCGAGCACGACGCTCCCCAGCCCGTACGCGGCGCCGAGCGCGACGTGCCCGCCGTCCGCGAGGCGCTCGACCTCGACGACGAACGTCGAGTACGTGGTGAACCCGCCCAGCACGCCCGTGCCGCAGCCGAGGCGCACCGCGCGCCGCCGTCCCGTGTCCGGGCCGGAGCGCAGGAGCGTCTCGAGGAGCGCGCCGAGCACGAACGACCCGGCGAGGTTGATCCAGGACGTCGTCCACGGCCACGCCCCGGGCGCGGGCGCGAACGCGTGCTCGAGCAGCGCGCGCGCCGTCGTGCCGACCGCTCCCCCCGCCGCGACGAGGCCCGCGAGCGCGAGCAGCGGCGTCGGGCGTGTCACGTCTCCCACGGCGCGCGGATCTCCTCCCAGTCCACGACGGTGAGCGGGACCGTGAGCACGGGACGGTGCTGGTGGTGCGCGAGGTGCAGCGCGACGGAGCCCTCGACGAGCTCGCGGGCCAGCGCGAGCGTCCCGGGCGACCGCGTGCCGACGACGATCACGGCGGCGTCGACGGCGCGCGCGAGGTGGGTCAGCGCGCGGTCGGGACGGCCGGCGAGGTAGCGCAGGTCCCACGGGACGCCCGAGCCGCGCACGTGCTCCTCGACCTCGGCGCGCAGGCGTGCCTCGACGTCCTGCCACGCGTCGTCGGCGTGGTCCGGGTCGAGGGGCGCGTGCGTCACGGACCCGTCCGCGTGCTCGGCGACCACGTGCCGCGACGTGTCGGCGTAGGCGGCGACGAGCCGGCCGTCCGCGGCCGCCGCCCAGGCCGCGGCCGTGCGCACCACGAGGGGGTGGCCGCCCGGGACGACGCCGACCACGACGGCGTGCCCGGCGAACGGGACCATCCGGTCGAGCGCCGGCTGCGGCACCGGGCCCGCGTGCGGGCGTGCTCTCATGGGTCCTCCTCCACGCGCGGGGCCCCGCCGGACCAGGCTACCGAGCGGGTCCGGCGGGCGCTCAGCCGGCCTTCGTCTTCGCGAGCGGCTTCTCACCGAAGCTCTGCGCGACCTCGTGGTCGGTCACGACGAGCCCGACGGCCTGCGCGACCGGCAGCAGCTGCTCGCGCTCGATCCCGTCGTCGATCCCGAGCCGCAGGAGCAGCACGACGCTCCCGGTCGACAGCAGCACGCCCGGCCCCTCGCCCGCGTCGAGCACGGCGTACGACGCCTCGAACCCCGGCTGCGGGACCGCGGCGGCGAGCGTCGGGTGCGCCGGGCCGCTCGTGTCCGCGGCCGGGTCGCCGTCCGCGGCGGCGTCGTACGCCGCGGCGACCCGGTCCGCCTCCTCGACCGACCCGACCTCGACGACGACGGCGTCGAGCGCGACCGTGGCCCCGTCGTGGGACACGACGCGCGCCTCGAAGCCGCCCTGGCACACGTCCGCGAACGACTCGACCGCGGGGATCGCGGGCAGGTCGTCGCACGCGAAGTCGCGCCGCGCCGTGAGCGCGATGCGGTCCCCGTTGACGCGGTAGTCGTTGTCGGAGAAGAACTCCCAGGACATCGGCGCGAGGTCCGGCCCGGACGCGGGGTCCATCTCCGCCCCGGCGCGGTACTGCACGTCGAGCCAGGGCTCGTCGTCGTCCTCGGCGTCCGCGCCGCCGGTGCCCGACGGCGCCGGGTCGGGATCGACCGGGTCGGCGGGCGCCGCCGGGGTGGCGGGGTCGGGCTCCGCGGTGACGGTCACGTCCACCGGCGGGGCGTCGTCGCGCAGCCCCAGCCAGACGCCGAGCCCGCCCGCGACGACGACGAACGCGCCGACGCCCACGAGGGTCGGGACGAGCCACGGGCGCGGGCCGCGACCGGTCGGGGGCGCGTACGGGGAGAACGCGTACGGGTCCGCAGGCGGGGCGAGCGCGCCCGGCACGACCGTCGCGTCGACGGGCGCGTCGTGCACGGGACCGGCGCCCGCGTGCCCGGGCGTCGCCCCGGCGGGCGGCCACGTCGCCCCGGTGTGCGCGGGCGGGAGCGTCGCGTGGGGGTCGCCGCCGTCGTAGCCCCACGCCGTGCCGCCGCGCAGCGGCCCGTACGGGTCCGTCCCGTAGGGCGCCTGCACGTGCGGCGTGCCGTACGCGGGCGGGTACGGCGCCGGGGCGGGCGACGGCGGTGCCGGCGGTCCGGGCGGCGCACCGGCCCCCGGTGCGGCCCCCGGGTCCCCGTACCGTCGCGGCGGCCGCATCACGGTCTGGTCGTCGACCGGCTCGTACGGCTGGGTGGGGTGGGACATCGGGGAGGGTCCTCTCGTCGCGGCGCCCGTGCAGGGTAACGCCCGTGACCGGGCACGACGCAGCGCGGGGCGGGCCGTCCGGCAACGACCCGCCCCGCGCTGCGCGCCCCGGCCGGAGCCGGGGCGACGGCCGGCTACCCGGCCGCGTCGTAGCCGACGGTCCTCGAGGACGTGACGTCCTCGCCGTCGACCGTCTTCGTCACCGTCACCGTCACCTCGCCCGCCTCGACCGACGTGCTGCGGGTCGCGAACGACTGGTAGGCGCTGGCCCCCGGCGCGACGTCGGCGAACGACTTGTCGCCGAACGGCGTGGTGACCGTGACGTCCACGGGCACGTCCTCGTCGTTGACGACGCGGACCGCGACGTAGACCTTCCCGGCCAGGGTGCGCGGCTGCGCCTCGGCCGAGAACGCGACCTCGGGCTCCTCGCCGCCGCACTCGAACCGGGCGTCACCCCACACGCCGTGGGCGCCGTTGATCGAGCCGGGCGCGTCGACGATCAGGTCGACGTAGTGCGCGCCCGCGACGTCGAGGTCGACGGTCTCCGTCGGGAACCCGGCCTGGAACGTCGTGCCCTGGTAGCGGTTCACGTCGTCCAGGTTCACCTTGAAGATCACGGAGCCGTTGAAGCCGTCCTCGAGGCCCGTGTCCGCGGTGAACCGCGTGCACTGGCCGCCCAGGTAGTACGTGATCCTCGACGCGGCGTGCACGCCCAGTCCCTTCGCGTACGTCTTCCTCAGCTCGGGCGTCGTGTTGATGACGAGCGGCACGTCGGGCGAGGACGCGGAGTCCTTGTTCGCCACGTCGATGCCGATGACGCCCCACCCGTTCGTCGCCGACGTCCACTCGAGGTCGGACGCCCACACGTCGCCCGTCGGCGCGTCGGGCAGCCCGAGCGTCACGGGACGCACGTCGAACAGCTTGGCCGTCGTCCCGGTCGGGAACGTCACGGACCGCAGCTCCTTGGTGGGATTGAGCGGCGCGACGTTCGCGTAGACCTGGTAGGTGTACGCCGCGTACTCGTAGCCGTCCGGGTTGTTCGCGTTGTTGCGGCCCTTGCTCGCGACGGCGACCGCCGCGTCCTTGAGCGGGCCGGACGCCTGGATGAGCCAGTTCGGGAAGTAGAACGTCTGCTTCGACGTCGTCCCGTCCGCGTACGTGATCGTCACCTCCGGCGTGACGCCCGACGCCGTCGCGGACGAGCCGAGGAACGCGAGGTGCGTGCCCTTTCCGCTCAGGGCGACGGTCTGGCCGTTGAGCGCCATCGAGTTCGGCACGCCGGGCTCGGAGTCCGGCCACACGAACTCGATCGTGTCCTCGCCGCGCCGGACGGTGAGGGGCTGGCCCCACGTGGCCCCGGCGGCCGCGAGCGCGTCCTCCGAGAACGAGGCGCCCCCGCCGTCGAAGTTGCCCGCGTCCTTCGTCGCGACCGACGTGATCGAGACGTGGTTGAACGCGGCGGCGAGGCTGCCGGACGCGACGTCGATCTGGTTGGTGCCCGCGACCGTGCGCTCGCCCCCGGCGGCGTCGCGGTACGTGGCGGTGCCGCCGACGCTCTGCGCGCCGGCCGACGAGCCGCTGCCCGGCGAGACGACGAACGTCGCGCTGAGCGAGCCGCCCGGCTCGACCGAGGCCGCGGAGGTGCCCTCCGCGCTCACGACCGTCCAGCCCTCGGGCACGACGGGCGTGATCGTGACGTCGTCCTTCGCCCGGGTGCCCGTGTTGTGGAACGTCACGCGGGCCGTGGTCTCCTCGCCCTGGAACACCTGGTCGTCGACCACGACGGACACGTGCGCGCGCTGCGCGTCCGAGTCCTCGCCGCCGACGGCGCTCGTGCCGGTGAGCGTGATCGTCGCCGTCGCATCGGACCCGACGGCGGCGACCTTCACGCGCACGACGCCGCCGCGCGCGTCGGCGTCGTAGAACCAGCCGGTCTCGACGGCGTCGAGCGCCGCGGCGTCCGCGACCTCGTCGAGCGGCGCGCCGTCGACGCTCACCGCGTCGGGCGCCGAGCCCGTGTGGACGTCGAGCGCGTACGGGCGGGCGTCCGCCTTGCCGGCGTACTCGCCCTCGCGCTCGCCGATCGTCACGACGACGTCGCCGCCGTCCTGCTCCGGCGCCGTCACCGTGAAGGTCTGCCGCGACGCGGCGCCCTCGGCGTACGCACGCGTGACCTCGTCGTCCTCGTAGAGCTCGAAGCTGCTCTCGCCCTGCGGGTACACGTCGAGGGTGATCGGCGAGTCCTCGGGCACGAGGGACGCGTTGCGCGCGACCTCACCCTGCGGCACGACCGCCCCGGCGCGCACGAACAGCGGGAGCGTGTCGAGCGGCGCGGCGTACCCGTCGACGACGCGGCCGCCGTCGTACAGGGCGCCCGTCCAGTAGTCGACCCACTGGCCCTCGGGCAGGTAGATCCCGTTGCGCACGTCCGTGTCGGTGAAGACCGGCGCGACGAGGAAGTCCTCGCCCAGCAGGAACTCGCTGTTGGCCTCGGCCCCGTACGCGAACGGGTCGTCCGGGTACTCGAGCGCGAGCGAGCGCATCATCGGGGTGCCGGACGCGTGCGACTCGGCCGCGAGCGTGTAGATGTACGGCATGAGCCGCTGCCGCAGCTGGAGGTACGTGCGGTTGATCTCGGTGGCCTCGTCGCCGTAGAGCCACGGGCGCTTGTCGACCGACGCCCAGCCGCTCATCGAGTACAGCGCGGGCGCGAACGCCTTCCACTGCAGGTCGCGCACGTACGACTCGGCGGACCCGCCGAAGATGCCGTCGACGTCGCCCGTCGTGAACGCCTGGCCCGAGTTGCCCGAGCTGAGCAGCGCCGGGACCTGCCAGCGCACCGCGTCGAGGTTGCCCGAGTGGTCGCCGGTCCACTGCATGCCGCAGCGCTGCGAGCCGGCCCAGCCCTCGACCATGAGCGCGGTGCCGCGCGCGTCGGAGTTCGCCTCGATGCCGTCGTGCGCGGCCTCGCAGCCCGTGAGCGCCAGGCGGTAGCCGGAGCCGACCCACGCGACGTCGAGCTTGCGCAGGCGGATGCCCGCCTCGCCCACCTCGTACGCCTGGTTGGTCAGCGAGCGCTCCGTCCACAGACCCGTCTTGAGGCCCGTCTCCTCCTCGATCTGGGCGGCGGTCTCCGGGAGCTCGACGTACTCGCAGCCGTACCCGTCGTTGACGAGCATCCAGCCGCCCGGCATGTCGTGCTCGACGAAGTCGCGCGCCACCTCGAGCGCGTCCGGCGTGCGGAGCTTGCCGGGCACGTTCCACGAGCCGGGGTTGCGCGACTTGTACGACTCGGACGAGCGGTTGTAGCAGTCCGCGTCGCCGTACTCGAGCGCGTAGACCGGCGGCATGTGCGGGCGACCCGTGAGCAGCGTGTACCCGTCGAGCGACTCCTTGTAGTCGCCCACGAAGTAGTAGGCGTCGAACCGCCGCTCCTCGTGCGTCGTCGTCGCGTCCTGCGTGAACGCGTACGTGCCGCGCGCGAACGTGTTGCGCAGCACGCCGTAGCCCGCGCTCGTCATGTAGTACGGCACCGCGTTGGGGTAGCCGTCGTCGTCCCAGTCGTACGAGCGCGCGATGTTGATCGTCGCGCCCGTGTGGATCGAGCGGCCGTTCTGCATGCCGCCGCCGAGGAACTGCTCGCCCTCGCGCGGGGTCAGGTGCTGGGTCGCGCTGTTCGTCCCGAACGTGATCGGCGCCGACTCCTCCCACACGACCGAGCCGTCGGCCCGCGTGAGGGTCATGCGGCTCGTCGCGCGGTCGACCGTGAGCGTCACGGCGCCCGTCGAGAGCGTGACGACGTCGCCGTCCTCGACCGTCGGCGTCGCGCCGGGGAACTCGTCCGTGCCGACGACGATGTCCGCCGTCCGGGCCGGGTCGCCCTCCGGCGTGTTCGCCGGGTCGGTGAAGGAGCCGCTCGGGTCCGCCTCGACGCGCAGCGTCGTGTCGTCGAGGAAGGTCACGCGCGCGGCGCCGTTCTCGGCGCGCAGCGTGACGACGTTCCCGTCCTGCTCGACGGCCGTGATCGCGCCGATCGGGGTGCCGTTCGCCGCGACCGGGACCTCGGGCGTGACGGGCTTCGGCGTGATCGGCGTCGGGCCGTCGGCGGTCGTGGCGGCCTCGGTGGTGCTCGGCGCCGGTGCGGCGCCCGCGGGGACTGCGACGAGCCCCGTGGCGACGAGCGCGGCGGCGGCGAGCGCGGCCGCCGCGGCCCTGGGGTTGCGCCGGCGAGCGGCGCTCGCCGGGTGTCGCTGACGTAGTGGCTTCATGGAGCTCCCTCGCCCGGGCCGCTCGCGTGCAGTGCGTTGGACGCTGAGCAACCGTTGGTCAGTGTTCGTGCGGTACTGCATGAATCTGCGTGATTCCACGTCGAATCACGCACCAAGCATCACGTATCACCTGCCATCGCGCAAGACCCTTTCTCTGGACAACACATCTGATCTCTGCAAGATTCGACGCGATACGCGCCTCGTTCGGTCGTAAAACGTCAACGGGGGCGGTCGCGCGGCGCCGTCGCCGCGCAGCCCCGGGCCCCCGCGCCCACTCATCGATAGCAACGGAGTCATCGTGAGCCTCTCTCCCCCGCCACCTGCCCGGCCACGCGGCCGGCGCCGCACCGCCGCGGTCGCGCTCGTCGCCACCGGCGCCGTCGCGCTCGCGGGCGTGCCCGCCGCGACCGCGTCCCCGTCCGGACCGCTGCCCGCCGAGCCCGCCGCCGGAGCAGCCGTCTCCGAGCTCGCGCCCGTCGCCGAGCCCGCGGCGTACCCCGGCACGGCGCCCGGCACCGCGAGCGTCGAGCTCTCCGGCGACGCGGTCACGCTGTCCAACGCCGTCCTGTCCGCCACGTGGTCGTTCGCGGGCGGCACGCCCGCCCTCACCGCGCTGCACCACGCCGAGACCGGGACCGACGTCGCCCCCGGCGCGGCCGGGTTCGTCACCCTCACGCTCGCGGACGGCACGACGATCACCGGCGACGACCTCACCGCCGTCGGCACGCCCGTGCGCACCGACCTCGCGCCCGAGCCGGACGCGGTGCGCTGGTCCGAGCGCGAGGCGGGCGCCGCGGTGAGCGCGACGTACCGCTTCGACGACGGCACGCGCGCGTTCGACCTCGTGTGGACGGTCTCCCTGCGCGACGGCGCCAGCTCCGTCCAGCAGGCGTTCGAGCTGACGAACGTGACCGGCACGTTCGACGTCACCGCGCTGCGGCTCGTCGACGTGTCCCTGCCCGGCGCGCGCGTCGACGGCCGCGACGACGGCAGCCCCGTCGTCGTCGGTGACCAGGGTGCCGAGCGCTTCTTCCTCGGCGTCGAGACGCCGCTGTCGAAGCCCGCGGTCTCCGGCGACGCCGTCCAGGTCGACGTCCCGCGCGCGGGCGACCTGACCACCGGGCACACGCTCGGCTACACCGCGAGCGTCGGCGTCGTGCCGGACGGCCAGCTCCGCCGCGGCTTCCAGTACTACGTCGAGCGCGAGCGCGTGCACGACCGCCGCACGTTCCTGCACTACCAGAGCTGGCTCGACCTCAAGCCGCCGTCGGAGGTCATCGACTCCGCCGAGCTCAACGAGGCGATCGCGCTGTTCGGCGACGAGCTCACCGGGCGCGGCGCGAGGATCGACAGCTTCTGGATCGACGACGGCTGGGACTACGTGCGCGACCCCGCGGTCGCGGACGAGAGCGACCTGCACGTGTGGGACTTCGACCCGACCGAGTTCCCCGACGGGTTCGCGCCGCAGAAGGCCCTCGCGGAGCAGTACGACGCGTCGCTGTCCGTGTGGATGTCGCCGTTCGGCGGGTACGGCCAGAGCGCGTGGTCGCGCCAGCAGCTCAACGCGAGCAAGCCCGAGGCCGAGCGCCTCGAGACGCACGGCGGCGCGTTCGCGCTGGGCGGCGAGCGCTACTACGAGCGCTTCCGGTCGGTCGCGTTCGACATGGTCGACAACCAGGGCGTGCGCGGCTTCAAGTTCGACGGGATCGGCGGCGGGCTCTACCAGACGGGCCCCGACGAGACCTACCTCGGCGACTACGAGGCGATGCTTCAGCTCATGACGGACCTGCGCGAGCACCAGCCCGAGGTGTGGATCAACGCGACGGTCGGCACGTGGGGCTCGCCGTACTGGCTGTGGTTCACCGACTCGATCTGGCGCGACGGGCACGACGCCGGGCAGGCGGGCGCGGGCAGCGTGCGCGAGCGCTACGTGAGCTACCGCGACTCGCAGACCTACCGCAACACGGTCGTGGAGAACCCGCTGTTCCCCGTGCCGTCCCTCATGAACCACGGGTTCACGTTCAGCGAGCGCACCCCGCAGTTCACGGCGGACTACGACCTGTCCGACCCGGCGGTGCGCGCCGAGGTGGGCCGCGACATGCGCGCCTACTTCGCGCTCGGGCTCGGGCTGCAGGAGCTCTACGTGCGCAACACGCAGGTCCGCCCGGACCAGCCCGGCGCCGAGTGGTTCTGGGACGAGCTCGCGGCCAACGCCCGCTGGGCGCGCGACAACGAGAACCTGCTCTCCGACGTCCACTGGGTCGGCGGCGACCCCGCGGTCGGCGAGGTCTACGGCACCGCGGCGTGGGCGGCGGCCGACGACGCGGCCGGCACGACCGACCAGGCGATGCTCATGCTGCGCAACCCCACGCCGTACCCGCAGTCGTTCCGGGTCGAGGTGGGCGACGCGCTCGAGCTGCCCGCGGGCGCGGAGCAGACGTACGCGTTCACGGACCGCGACGGCAACCGCGACGGGTTCGTGGCGCGCGCCGGGACGGGCTACTGGATCGAGCTCGAGCCGTTCGAGGTCACGGTGTTCGAGGGCGTCCCGAGCGACGCCGAGCCCACGCCGAGCGAGCCGGGCGCCGTCCCGCTCGACAAGTCCGCGTGGACCGCGACCGCGGACAGCGCCGAGACGACGTACGAGAACGGCGCCGCGGCGAACGCGATCGACGGCAACGCCGGCACGATCTGGCACACGTCGTACGCGACGGGGATCGACCCGCTGCCGCACACGCTGACGATCGACCTGGGCAGCGAGCAGCGCGTCGGCGTGCTGCGCCACGTGTCCCGTCAGGACGGCGGCGTCAACGGGCGGATCTCGACGTACGAGGTGCGCACGAGCCTCGACGGCGAGAGCTGGACGACGGTCGCGAGCGGCACGTTCAACGGCACGTCCGAGCCGGACCTCGTCGACCTCGAGCCGACGACGGCACGGTTCGTCCAGCTGCGCGCCACGGGGTCGGTCAACGGCGCCGGGTACACGAGCGTCGCCGAGATCGACCTCTTCGGGGCACCCGAGGAGACGGAGGCCCCGGTCACGGTGACGGCGCAGACGCGCTGCCTCGCGGGCACCGCGTACGTCGCGGTGCGCGCCGTGAACGACGACGACGCCCCGCTCGCGGTGCGCCTCGTCACGCCGTTCGGCACGCACGAGGCGGCGGAGGTCGCCCCGGGCGCGTCCGCGTACCAGTCGTTCAGCACGCGCTCCGCGCACGTGGACGCGGGCGAGGTCACGGTCGAGGCGGGCGGCGGCACGGTCGTCGCGCCGTACGACGCGCGCACCTGCTGACGCGGGTGCGGCGGCCCGAGAGCCCGGGCCGCCGCACCGTGGTCCACCCGCCGGTCGGACGGCCTGACGGCCCGGCGGTGGAGCTCTCAGGCGGCGCGGAGCACGCCCAGGAGACGCACGACCTCGGCGCGCATCGCGTCGCGCCCGGCGCCGAGGTACTTGCGCGGGTCGACGACCGTCGGGTTCTCGTCGAGGTACGCGCGCAGCGCGGTCGTCAACGTGTTGTTGAGGTGCGTCGAGACGTTGATCTTCGTCATCCCGGTCTCGACGGCGCGCGTGAGGTCGGCGTCGGGGACGCCCGACGAGCCGTGCAGCACGAGCGGCACGGGCACGGCGGCACGCAGCTCCGCGATGCGCGCGAAGTCGAGCCACGCGGTGCGGTCCGTCATCGCGTGCGAGGAGCCGACGGCCACGGCGAGCGCGTCCACGCCCGTCGCGTCGACGAACTCGACCGCCTCGGCCGGGTCGGTGCGCACGCCGGGCGCGTGCACGCCGTCCTTGCCGCCGACCTTGCCGAGCTCGGCCTCGACGAACACGCCGACGGCGCGCGCCTGCGCGACGACCTCCGCCGTCGCGGCGACGTTGTCCTCGTAGTCGAGCGCGGAGCCGTCGTACATGACGGACGTGAACCCGAGCTCGATCGCCTCGGTGACGAGGTCGCGGTCCTCCGCGTGGTCGAGGTGCACGACGACCGGCACCTCGGCCGCGCGCGCGATCGCGAGCGACGCGGCGGCGACGGGCTCGAGCCCGCCGTGCCAGCGGGCGGCGTTCTGGCTGATCTGCAGCACGACGCCGGCGCCGACCTCGGTGGCCGCCGCGACGAACGCCTCGGCGTGCTCGATCTGGATGACGTTGAACGCCCCGACGCCGCGCCCCTCGGCGCGGGCGGGGTCGAGCAGGTGGTCGGTGGTGACGAGGGGCATCAGGACTCCGGTTCGGTGACGACGTGGGTGAGCAGGCGGTCGACGTCGGCGCGGTCGACCGCGCCCGCGACGGGCTGCAGGACGGCCGCGGCGGAGGTCGCCGCGGCGAGCGCGAGACGGTGCGCCCAGGGCTGGTCGGGGTCGACGGCGAGCGCCGCCATCGCGGCGTCGCCCGCCCCGGTGGGGTTGCCCGCGACGGGCGCGGCGAGGCGCGCGCGTCCCACGACCGCGGGGCTCGCGGGCCCGTCCGGGCCGGCCTCGTACGCGGTGAGGCCGCGCTCCCCGTCGGTGACGACGACGGCGCGCGCCCCGCGGCGCAGGAGCTCCCCGACGGCGCGCGCGGGGTCGTCGACCCCGGTCGCCTCGACGAGCTCGGACCGGTTGGGCTTCACGAGGTCGGCGCCCGCCTCGGCGGCCCACACGAGGCCGGGCCCCGAGACGTCGACGTGGACGCGCGCGCCCGCGGCGCGCAGCGCGCCGACGAGCCCGACGACCCGCTCGCGCGTCGTCCCGGGCGGCAGCGAGCCGGAGACCGTGGCGACCACGGCGGCGGCCGTGCCGACCTGCGCGACGCACGCGGCGACGAGCGCCGCCCACTCCGCGTCGTCGAGCGCGGGGCCGGGCTCGTTGAGCACCGTGGGGTGCCCGCCGTCCTCGGCGGGGACGACGGCGACGGACTGGCGCACGGCGCCCGCGACCGGCACGACGGCGGCCGGTTGCCCGTCGGCGTCGAGGTCGTCCGCGAAGGGCCCCGCGAGCGGCCCGCCCAGGGGGCACACGGCGACGCTCGCGGACCCGAGGGCGCGCACGACGCGCGCGACGTTGACGCCCTTGCCGCCCGCGCGCGCGACGACGGAGCGCACGCGCAGCGACTCCCCGGGCAGCAGCCGGTCGACGCGGTACGTGACGTCCCAGGCCGGGTTGGGCGTGAGCGCGACGACGCGCGTCACGGCGCGACGCCGTCCGCCGTGACGAGCCCGCCCAGCGGCGCCGAGCCCGGCGCCGGGCGGACCGCGTGCCGGTGCGGCACGTCGAGGCCCGCGGCGCGCGCGGCGTCCCAGCCGAGCAGGGCGGCCCCGTGCATGCCCGCGGCCGAGCCGAGCTCCGCCGGGACGAGGCGCGGTACGGGGTGCACCGTGAGGTAGGAGCGGACCGCCTCGTCGAGCGGGCGCAGCAGGGCGTCGCCCGCGCGCACGAGCCCGCCCCCGACGACGACCGTCGGCAGCGCGAGGAGCCGCGTCATCTCCGCGACGAGCTCGCCGAGCCGGTCGACGCCGCGGTCCCAGACGCCGCGGGCGACGTCGTCGCCCGCCTGCGCCCGCGCCAGCACCTCGCGCGCGCCGGGGACGTCCGCGACGGACGCCCCGGTGAGGCGCCGGTACGTGCGGGCCATGCCCGCCGCGGACGCGAACGTCTCGGCGCAGCCGCGCCCGCCGCACGGGCAGGGCTCGCCGTCGCGCGCCCCGCCGTGCCCGACCTCGCCCGCCCAGCCGTGCGCCGGGTACGGCTCGCCGCGCAGCACGACCGCCGCCGCGATGCCCGTGCCCACCGCGAGGAACGCGTGGTCGTGCGCCCCGCGCGCGGCGCCGAGGCGCCACTCCGCGAGGCCGCCGGCGCGCACGTCGTGACCGAAGCCGACCGGCAGGCCGGTCGCCTCCTCGACGAGCGCTCGCACGGGCAGGTCGACCCAGTCGAGGTTCTCGGCGCTCAGGACGACGCCGGCCTCCTCGTCCACGGTGCCGGGCACCGCGAGCCCGACGGCCGCGACGGTCCGCCCGGCGGGGACGCGCCCGCGGACGTCCGCGACCGCGGCGAGCACCGCGGCGAACGATGCCTGCGGGCCCTGGGCGGCGCGCGTCGGCGTGACCTGCTCCAGGAGCACGCCGTCCGCGTCGACGAGCGCGGCCTTGATGTCGGTGCCCCCGACGTCGAGCGCGACGACGACGGGGCCCTGGCCCGCGAGGGTCCGGGCTCCGTCGCCGTGGTGGGTCTCGCCGCTCACGACGCCGTCGTGTCGAGGATGATCGAGCGCGTGAGGTGACGCGGCGCGTCGGGGTCCAGGCCCTTGCTCTCCGCGTTCGCGACCGCGAGCCGCTGGAGGCGCACGAGCGTCACCTGCGGGTCCTCGTCGAACCGGACCGCGAGGGCGCCCGTCCGCTCGACGTCGTCCACCAGGCCCGGCACCTCCTCGCCCAGGAGGTACACGACGCTCGTCTCGTCGGAGATGCTGATCGGCCCGTGCCGGTAGTCCATCGCGGGGTACGACTCGGCCCACGCGAGCGACGCCTCGCGCATCTTCAGCGCGGCCTCGTTCGCGAGGCCCACGGAGAAGCCGCGCCCGAGGAACGTGAACTGCGTGCGCGCGAGGTGCTCGGCCGGCACCTCCCACGTCACGGCCTCCTCGGCCGCGGTCGCGAGGGCGGCCACGTCGTCGCCGAGCGACGCGCGCAGCAGGCTGAGGGCCGCGGTCGCGAACCGCGTCTGGACGACGGAGCGCTCGTCCGCGAACTCCATGACGACGACGTCGTCCGCCGCCGTCGCGCCCGGGGACTCGGGGTCGCCCACGATCGCGAGCGTGCGCTGCTCGCCCTGCAGCGCGTCGAGGAGCTGGAGGATCTCGGTCGTCGTGCCGGACCGGGTGATCGCCACGACGCGGTCGTAGCGGCGGCCGGTCGGGTACTCGCTCCCGGCGAACGCGTCGGTCTCGCCCAGCCCGAGCGCCTCGCGCCGGGCCGCGTACGCCTGCGCCACGAACCACGAGGTCCCGCACCCCACGACGGCGACGCGCTCACCTGCCTGCGGGAGGATCTCCGTGCTCCGGGCCGCGAGCTCCGCGGCGCGGCGCCACACCTCGGGCTGGCTGGCGATCTCTGCGCTCACGTGGGTCGTTCTCATGGTGCTGAGTACCTTTCTGCGATGCAGCGGCCGGCGGGCGCCGGCCGCGCGTGACCGACGCCGCTACACGACGACGACCTCGACGCCCGCCTCGCGGAGGGGGTCGAGGGCGTCGGCGGTGGCGCCGCTGTCGGTGACGAGGGTGGTGACCTGCGAGATCTCGCAGATCTGGGCGAAGGACCGGGTGCCGACCTTGTCGGACGTGCCGACGGCGACGACGGAGCGCGACCGCTCGACGAGCGCGGTCGTCACGCCGGCCTCGTCCGGGTCGCCGCACGTCAGGCCCGCGGCCGCGTCGATGCCGAGCATGCCGAGCACGAGGACGTCGAGCCACAGCGTGCGGGCCATCTGGATCGCGGCGGGGCCGGTGAGCTCGTACGACTGGGCGCGCGCCGTGCCGCCGAGGCACACCGTGCGCACCTGGGGCCGCAGCACGAGCTCGGTCGCGATGTTCAGCGCGCTCGTGACGACCGTCAGGGCGTGCCCGCTCTGCTGGAGCGCGTCCTCGGACGTCTCCTCGGTCTGCTCGCCGAGCGCCTTGGCGACGAGCGTCGTCGTCGTGCCGCCGTTGAGGCCCACGACCGGGGCCGTGTACCGCTCGAGGACGAGCGCGGCCGCGGCGGCGGCGATGCGCTGCTTGTCCTCGACCTGCTTGCTGTACCGGCGCGGGAGCCCGTACGCGACCGACGCCGCGACGACGCCGCCGTGCGTGCGGTGCGCGAGCTGGCGCGCGGCCATCTGGTCGAAGTCGCGGCGCACCGTCGACTCCGAGATGCCGAACTCGTCCGCGACCTCCGTCACGGACAGGCGGCGGCGGTCGGCGAGGAGGGCGAGCATGCGCTCCCACCGGACGGACTTGCTGAGGCCGGCGAGGCCGACGTTGTCGGCGAGCTCGTCGTGGGTCGTCGTCATTTGATGCTCCCTGCGGTCAGGCCTCCGACGAGGCGCTTCTCGATGATCGCAAAGAGGATGATGACGGGGACGATCGCCACGATCGAGACCCCGAAGACGTACTGCCACGCGGAGTCGTACTGCCCGATGAACTTCGTCAGAGCGACCGACAGCGGCTGGTTGCCGGCCGTCGACAGGATGACGAGGGACGCCGCGAACTCGTTCCAGGCGGCGACGAACGTGAAGATGATCGCGGTGACGATGCCCGGCCACACGAGCGGCAGGTTGATGCGGAACAGGACCGTCCAGCGGCCTGCGCCGTCGATCTGCGCGGCCTCGTCGACCTCCTTGGGGACGCTCGCGAAGAACGAGTGCATGATCCACACGGCGAACGCGAGGTTGAACGCGGCGTTGACGAGGATCATCGCGAGCCACGTGTCGACGATCCCGAAGGCGAGGAACTGGCGGAACAGGCCCGCGACGAGCACCGCCGGCTGGAGCATCTGCGTGACGAGCACGAGGAACAGGAACGCGAGGCGACCGGGGAAGCGGAACCGCGCGGTGTAGTACGCCGCCGGGACGGCGACGAGGAGCACGAGCAGGGTCGCGAAGACCGAGATGACGATCGTCGAGACGAGGTTCTGCGGCAGCGGCGTCTCGGGCGTCGACCACATCGAGACGTAGTTGTCGAAGTGCCACTCCTGCGGCAGGTACGTCGGCGGGATCCGCAGGATCTCCGGCCGGCTCTTGAGCGAGCCGAGCAGCATGACGACGTACGGCACGAGGAACAGCGCGGCGATGACGATGCCCGCGATCACGCGGCCCGTGACCGAGCCGTGGGCTCCGGGGCCGCCGGTGCGGTACTTCGACGCCTTGCGCCGGGGCGCGCTCTCGCGCGCGACGGCCTCGCGGGTCGCCGGGGCGGGCTGGGTCGTGGCGCTCACTCGTCCACTCCCTTCATCGGCTTGACGATCCGCATGTAGGCGACGATCACGAGGATGACGATCGCGAAGTTCACGACCGACAGCGCGGAGGCGAGGTCGACCCGGCGGTCGGACTGGATGAGCTTGAAGATCAGCGTCGTCGTGGTGTCCGCGTCGTAGCCGGGGATCGAGCCGGTCATGATGCGCAGGATCGGCAGCGAGTTGAAGACGTTGATGATGTTGATGAGCGCCGCGACGGACAGCGCGGGCTTGAGCTGCGGCAGGATCACCGAGAAGTAGGTGCGCGACCGCGACGCGCCGTCCATGCGCGCCGCCTCGACCACCTCGTGCGGCACGGCCTGCAGACCCGCGAGGATCGTGTACGTCGTGAACGGCAGCGACACGAACACCGCGACGACGATCGCGACGATGAACGCCGACGTCGCGTTCTTCGTGAAGCCGTAGTCCCCGACCTCGAGGATCCCGATGTCGGCGAGGAACTGGTTGAAGATGCCGTAGTTCGGCTGGAGGCCGTAGTAGACGACGGTCGTCGTCATGACGACGGACGCCGCCCACGGCACGATCACCGCGAGGCGCACGAGCTGGCGGCCCGGGAACTGCTTGTTGAGGAAGTTGGCGAGCGCGAGCGAGATGACGACGGTGAGGCCGACGACCACGACGACCCACACCACGGTGTTGAGCAGGACGCGCGGCAGCGCGTCGATCGCGAGGACGTCGGCGTAGTTCTCGAGCCCGGCGCTCCCGCGGTCCACGCCCGACTGCGAGATGTCGCGCGTCGAGTTGAAGATCATGACGCCCGCGGGGAACAGCACGATCAGGGCGATGAGCGCGAGGCTGGGCCCGATCCACGGGAGGGCGGTGAGGGTGCCGCGCCAGGTGCGTCGCGAGCGGTCGTCCGCGCCCGGTGGCGCGGCGTGGTGGTCCGACGGCGGCGCGGCGCTCGCCGTCGTGGCACCGGCCTGGGTGCCGGTCGTGTCGGTGGTCATCGTGGAGTCCTCGGGTGCCGGGTTGAGGTCTGGGTCGGGTGCGCGGCGGCGGCGCCGGGCGGCGGGACGGGTCCCGCCGCCCGGCGGTCGTCACCGATGCGTCACTGGTCGGCCTTCGCCTGGATCTCCGTGAGCACGGCCTGCGCCTCCTTGCCCTGCGCGACCTGCCCGATGAGCGACTGGATCGCGCCCTGGGCCGCCGACCACTGCGGGTTGGTCGACGGGTAGAACTGCGCGTTCGGCAGCAGCTCGAGGAACGGCGCGATGGTCTCCTTCGTGGCGAGCTCCTCGCCACCCGACTTCGTGGTCGGGATGAAGCCCTCGGCGTCGACCCACGGCACGTAGACCTCGGGCGAGTAGTAGTAGTCGAGGAACGCCTTGATCGCGTCCTGCTTGTCGCCCTCGTTCTTGAACGCCATGAGGTGGTCGGCGACGCCGAGCGTGACGGGCGAGCCGTCCTTGGTCGCGACCGGGGCGGTGCCGTAGTTGAGGTCGGGGTTCTTGTCCGCGATCTGGCCGATCGTCGGGGGCAGGCCGACGATCATGCCGATCTTGCCCTGGATGAACACGTCGATGAGCGGCGTGCGGTCGGTCGCGCCGGCGTCGGGCTGCGTGAGGTTCTCCGCGGCGAGGCTCTGGAAGAACTGCGCGGCCTCGACGTTCTCCGGGGTGTCGATCGTGATCTCGGACGCGTCGCCGTAGCCGCCGCCGTTGCCGAAGAACCAGATCCCGGCCTCCGCCTGCGCCTCCTCGGAGCCGAGCGGGAGGCCGTAGCCGTAGGTGCCGCCGCCGAGCGCGGAGATCTTCGCCGCCGCGTCCTTGAGCTCGTCCCACGTGGCCGGCGGGGCCTCGGGGTCGAGGCCGGCCTGCGTGAACAGGTCCTTGTTGTAGAACATGGTGCGCGCGGAGGCGATGAGCGGCAGGCCGTACTGGGTGCCGTCCATGGACGCGTTCTCGACGAACGACTCCTGGAAGTCCGCGATCGTCTCGGGCGAGAGCACCTCGTCCGCGGAGTACAGCAGGTCGTCCTCGACGAACCCGGCGAAGGCGTCGATGTTGAGGATGTCCGGCGCCTGGTCCGACTGCACCTTGGTGCGGACGACGTCGTTGATGTTGTCCCAGGACTGGACCTCGAGGTTCACGTCGATGTCCGGGTTCTCCTCCTCGAACCCCGCGATGACGTCCTCCCAGAGGGCCTTCGTCTGGTCCGAGTACGTGGGGACGAGCAGGTCGAGCGTGGTGCCGTCACCCTCGTCGCCACCGCCGCCCTGGCCGCCGAAGCCGCACGCCGAGAGCGTGAGCCCGGCGACCGCCGTGAGCGCCACCAGACGCAGCGGGCGACCCGCCGAGAGGGTCGTGCGCCGCGTGTTCGGGTCCTTCATGTCCTTGTCCTCCGCTTCGTTGCCATGAGGTCGATCGGTCCGGACCACGTGAGGCACGAGCCCGGGAGGAACGACCGGATCTGTCATCGTCATTGATAGATCACGATCATTTCCTGCTGGTTACGATCACATAGAAGCACGTTACGCCAGACCGCGTCCAGAGTCGAGCAGATTCCGTCATCGAACTGTCACCTTCGCGCACCAGCGGGGCGTCGCGCACCCGCACGAGGGCGCGTACGGCGGTCCCGAGGGCCCGCGACGGCGCCCGGCCCGCGGAGTACCGTCGTTCCTGGAGCGCCACCACGACGCCGAGGTCGAGGACGGGGCGGAGGACGCGATGGCCACGAGACTGCCTCCCCCGGGGCCGCTGCCCGCGGGGCAGCACCCCGGCTGCGACACGTCCGGGATGCTCCTCGTGCACCGGATCTTCCGCTGGCTGTACCGCGAGCTCCCCGTCCTGGTGCGCGACGTCGCGCCCGGGGACACCGCGCGCGCGGCCGTCGTGGGCCGCTACGCGCACCTCGACGTGTTCGCGCTGCACCTGCACCACGAGACGGAGGACCTCACGCTGTGGGACCGGCTCGTCGCGCGCGACCCCGCGTGCGCGCTGCACGTCGGCCGGATGCGCGCGCAGCACGCCGAGGTCGCCCGGCACCTCGACCGCGTCGAGCCGCAGATCGACCCGTGGGTCACGACCGCCGACCCCGCGCTCCGCGACGCGCTCGCGACCGACGTCGAGCGCGTCCGCGACGCGCTCGCCGGGCACCTGCGCGAGGAGGAGGACGACGTCCTCCCCGTCGCGGGCGCGCTCCTGTCCCAGGAGGAGTGGGACTGGATGGAGCGGCACACGCGCGCCGAGCTCCAGTCGCACCGCAAGGAGCTCGGCAAGGACCTCCTGGCGCTCCAGCTCGGGCTCCTCCTCGCGAGCGTCCCCGCGGACGAGCGCGAGGAGTGGTTCCGCACGAACGTGCCCGCGCCGGTCCGCGTCCTGTACCTGCTGCTCATGAAGCGCCGCTACGACCACGCGATGCGCGAGCTCTACCCGGGCCGGCCCGTCCCCGCGATGGCGTGACACCCCGGACCGAGGAGGACGGACCGTGCGGCGCCGCGTGACGATCGAGGAGCACCTGGACCACCCGCCGTCGCGCGTCTTCCCCTACCTCGCGGACCCGTGCCGGTGGCCGCTCTTCGCACCCGCGGTGCACTCCCGCCGCCCGCTCGACGACGGCCCGCTGCGCGTCGGCCAGCGGTGGGCCGGCGTCGACCGCATCGGCCCGTTCCCCGTCCGGTTCACCGACGTGCTGGAGGCCGTCGACCCGGGCAGGCGGGTCGTCTGGTACTCCACCTCGCCCTGGAGCTCGCGCGTCGAGTACGTGTGCACGCCCGACGGCCCGGGCACGCGCGTGCGGGCCGACTACGACGGCGACGTCTCGGCGTGGCTCCGTGTCCTCGCGCTCCTGCCGACGGCGGTCCTCGCCCGCGTCCTGCGCCGGGACTTCGCGGGCCTGCGCCGGGTGCTCGAGGCCGAGGACCGTACCGCCGCCCGCTCGTCCTGAGGTCCTGGTCCCGCCGCGAGCCGGGACTCGCGGCGGCTCACCCGTGGTCGATGCGGTCGGTGGCGCCACCCCCGACGTTGGTCGAGGCGAGGAGCGCCAGCGCGCGGGCCGCGTGCGTCACCTCGCTCGCCTCGTCCGTGCGCGCTGCGACGAGGGCGCACCAGACGAGCTCGCGCGCAAGAGCCTGGTGTGCGGTCCCGAGCCGTGCGCGGTCGGCCTCGCGCATCGCGCGCACGAGCGCGGCGAGCGCGACGTCCGCCGTTCGTCGCGGCACGTCCGGCTCCGGGTGCAGTGCGGCGGTCGTGCGTACGTCGACCGCGAGACGCAGGGCGGGCCGCCACGCCCGCGCAGCACGTCGTGGAACCCGTCGAGCTCGTCCGGGGTGAGGACCGGGGGAAGGACCGTGTCGACGCGTCGCGTGCCTCCGCCGCCCGCCAGGGCGGGATGACTGCGACGGGTCAGCGTCGCGTAGCCCCAGATCGTGGGGCGCAGCACGCGGTGCACCGTACCGCCACGCATCATCGCCCTCCTTCGAGACGGGTCGTCCGACGAGCGCCCTCGCGTCGCCGGTGGAGGACGGCCCTGCCCGCGCTGGAGGTCGCGGGCAGGGCCGTCCGGTCCCGCTGTCAGCTGGTCAGCCGGCGGCGACGCGCCGCGAGCAGGGCCAGCATCCCGAGGAGCAGCAGGAGCGCTGCTCCCCCGGCGACCCACGCCAGGGTCGCGCCGGTGGTGGCGAGCGAGCTTCCGGGCTTGCCCGGCGCTCCCGGAGTCCCCGGCTGGGCCGGGTCGACCGGCTCCGGTGGCGCGGCGCACGCGTCGGCCGCGTCGGTCAGGTCGTTGTGCCCGACGCCCGCCGTGTTGGCGAACCCACCGGCCTCGCCCGAGCCCGGGGCGGGGCAGGCGAACGTCGTCGCGTCGGCCCTGCCCGGGTCGACGGCCGCCACGACCTCGACGCGGTAGACGTGGGTCGCCCCGGGGGCGAGGTCCACGTCGGCAGCCACGACGTTCGCGGCGTCGCCCTCCGCACCCTGACCCGTCCACGTGGCCGACGCCGTCACGCCCTCGGGCGTCGCGGTCACCGTGGCGGACCGCACCGTGATGCCGGCGCCGTAGCGCAGGCGGTCGGTGAGGTCGTACACGCCGGCCGAGCCGCCGTCGTTCGTGACGGTGACGGCGTACCGCACGGTCCACGAGCCGTCGTCGCCCTGGACGGGGTCGCCGTCCGTCGACTTGGTGACGTCGATCGACGGCAGCGGGGCGCAGTCGGTGTCGGTCTGCGTCCCACCGGTCTCGTCGGTGAGGGTGGCCGCGTTGTTCAGGCCCTGCTGCAGCGTGTTCGACCCGGCGGGGACCGTGCAGGCCGGCGAGCCGGTCCCGTCCTCGTCCACGTCGTCCGCGGCGAAGGACAGCGGCACGTGCGCGACCACCGTGACCCGGTAGACGTGCGGGGCGTAGCCCTCGTCGTCCATGCCCGCGATCGACACGCCCGTGGCGATGCGCTGGTCGGCGGCGCCGTCGAACCCGGCGTTGACCGTCACGCCCTCGGGGCCGGTCACGGCGACCGAGTCGACCGTGACGACGGGGGCGAAGAGCAGCTCGTCGTCCAGGTCGTACGTCGTGGCCTCGCCCCCGACGTTGCCGACGGTGAGGTCGTAGACGACCTCCCACGTCCCGTCGCCGGCCGGCGCCGCGGAGACCAGCGCCTTGTCGAGGGTCGGCTTGCCGGGGCGCACGCACGCGTCGTCCGTCCCGTCCAGGCCGTTCCAGCCCACCGTCGCGGTGTTCGCCAGACCGCCCGCAACCGTGGACCCGTCACCCGTCGTGCACGCGTCGGTGTCCGGGATCTCGACGTCGGACAGGTCTGCCGCGTACCGCACGGTCACCGTGTAGGTGTGCACGACGGGTGCGGTCGTCGCCCCGGCGATCGGCTGCCCGGCCACCACGAGGGTGTCGCTCGTGCCGTCGAAGCCGGGGTTGAGCGCCACCGGCTCCGGCGCGTCGGTCACGACGTCCTGGACGCCGAGCACCTCGACGCCCTCGCCTGGTGCGAGCTCGTCCGTGAGGTCGTAGAGGCCGTCACCCGGGCCGGCGTTCGTCACCGTGATCTCGTACACCGCGTCGTACTGGCCCGGCTCGCCCTCCACCGGCGTCACCGCTCCCGACAACGACTTGACGATGTCGATCAGCGGCAGCGAGGCGCACGCGTCATCGGCGGAGGTCTCACCGTTGTGCGTCAGCTCGGTCGAGTTCGCCAGACCGCCACCCTCGCCCGAACCAGGCTCCGGACACTGCAGCGACTCAGGAGTCACCACGGCCCGATCCAGCGAGACCACGACCTGCACCTGGTACGTGTGCGCGGAGTCGGCCCCGAGCGTCACGCCCTCGGCGACCACGTTCTCAGGCGACCCGGCGGCGCCCTGACCGGTCCAGCCCGCCTCCGTCACCACGCCGTCGGGCGCGGACACGACGGTCGCGGACTCCACCACGACGCCCTCGCCGTACTGCAGACGATCCACCAGGTCGTACTCACCCGAAGCCTGCCCCGAGTTCGTCGCCACCAGGTCGTACGTGATCGTCCACGTCCCGTCACCGTTCGGCACCGGACCCGCAGAGACCGACTTCTCCACATCGATCAACGGCAACGAGGCACACACCTCGTCACCCGCGACGATCCCGTTGTGATCCAGGCTCGTCGAGTTCGCCAGACCACCCGAACCACCGCTACCCGGCTCCGGGCACTGCAGCACGCTCGGGTCGATCGTCGACTCGTCCATCTCGACCGTGACCACGATCCGGTACGTGTGCACGCCACCCGCATCCAGCTCCACGCCATCAGCCACCAGGTTCTCCGGCGACGACGACGCGTCACCCAGACCCGTCCACGACCCGTTCGGCGTCACACCATCAGGAGCCTGCGTGATCTGCGCCGAGACGATCTCGATCCCCTCGCCGTACCGCAACTGGTCGTACACGTCGTACTCACCCGCAGCAGCACCCACGTTCTGCGCCACCACGTCATACGTGATCGTCCACGTCCCATCACCGTTGGGCACCGGACCCTCGGCGATCGACTTCTCCACCGTGATCGCCGCAACCGTCACGCACGCCTCGTCCGAGTCGGTGAGGTCGTTGTGCTGGATCGCGGCCGCGTTGGACAGCCCACCCGGGGCGCCCTCGGGCTCCGCTTCGCACGAGGTGACGAGCGGCGCGCCGCCGTCACCCTCGATCGCCAGCACGACCTCGACCTGGTAGGTGTGGGTGCCGCCCGCGGGCAGGCTCACCCCGCTCGCGATGACGTTCTCCGGCGCGCCCTCGGCACCCAGACCGGTCCACGACCCGTTCGGCGTCACACCGTCCGGCACCGTGACCACCTCACCCGAGACGACCTGCAGGTCACCGTCCGCGGTCATCCGGTCCGCGATGTCGTAGATCCCGTCCCCCATGCCGGTGTTCGTCACGACGAGGTCGTACGTCACCGTCCACGTCCCGTCACCGTTCGGCACCGGACCCGCAGAGACCGACTTCTCCACGTCGATGGAGGGGATGGGCGCGCAGGCCTGGTCGTCCTCGGGCTCGCCCTCCGGACCCGTCATGTGCGAGGTGTTGTTGAAGCCCTGGTCCGCGTCGGACCCTTCCGCCGGGCACGCCGTCGGGTCGTCCTCGCCCGACCCTGCGCCGTCGAGCTGCAGAGGCACGTCGGCCAGCACCGTGAGGCGGTAGACGTGCGGCTCGTACCCGTCGTCGTCCTGACCGGCGAGCGGCACGTCCGTCGCGATCGTCACGTTCTCCTGGCCGTCCCACGCCGGGTCGGCGAGGACCACGCCGGCCGGCGCCTGCGTCACGGCCGCCGACACGACGGTCGCCTGGTCCGTGAAGTGCAGGGTGTCCTCGAGAGTGTAGGTCGTCGAGGGGGTCTGGGTGTTGCTCACCACGATCTCGTAGACGACCTCCCAGCGCCCGTCACCGACGGGCGTCGCGGAGACGACCTCCTTGGTGTGGGTGGGCGTGCCCACCACGGTGAACCCGGCCGGGTCGCAGTTGATCGTCGGCTCCACCCCGGAGTCCTCCGGGATGTCGGCGTCCGCGCACGCGGTGTTCACGATCACGTCATCGACCGGCTCGACGATGTCGATCTCGAACTCGTGGCTCTGCGTCTCCCCCGGAGCGAGGGAGTCGATGACGAACGAGCCCAGCTCGGGCTGCTGGTCATCGGAGACAGCGACGTTCGTCAGGGTCCCCTGACCGGTGTTCTCCACGACGATCCGGTACCGCACCGTGTCCCCCACGCGGAACTGCGGGTAGTCCAGCGGGTCGTTCGCGTCTCGCCAGTTCCCGAACTCGTCCTGGACGTACTTCTTGAGCGACGCGGAGTAGTAGTTCGCGATCGATGTCGACGCCGACGTCCGCATGACCAGACGCGTGTTCTCGGCGCGCCCCTGGGACCGGTTCACGAGCGTGTCCCCACCGAGCATGCCGTCCGTGACCACGGGCACCGAGATGGTGAACTCGCCGCGCGGCGCGAGGGTGCCGGTGATCACGCGCACCGCGGTCGCGTCGGGAGTGAACGTGGTCGTCCAGCCCACGGTGTTCCCCGAGACGTCACCCGCCGAGCCGTTCGCGGGGTCGGCCGGGTCGTCCGTGAGGGTCGCCGGGTCCGCCGTCGTGTAGTAGACGGTGGATCCGATCGATGCCGTGACAGGTCCGTCGAGCTCATAGGAGCCGCTGAAGGACGTCCCACGGCCGTCACCGACGTACGGCAGGATGTCGATGACGTCGACGAAGGACTGCGGCATGGGGTCCTGCGACCGGACGAGCACGGTCCACGACCCCGTACCTACACCGTCTCCGGCGAGGTTCGGGATGAAGGCCTGGTCCGCGGTCTTGATGACCTTCGTGAGCCCCGAGTCGCTCACGACGACGGACGCGGTCGCGTTGCCCGAGGTGATGCCCCCGACCGCCGCGTTGACCGAGTTGACCAGCCGGTCCCCGCCCTGGAGGTCATCGGGGAACTGGACGCGGTAGCTCAGCGAGTGCGCGACGTTCGTCGCCACCCCGTCCAGCGTCCAGGTGAGCACCTGCTGCCCGCTGCCGTCCGTGGTGACGGCGGGCTCGGGGCTCGCCGAGCCGGGCACGTACGTCGCGCCGGCGGGAAGCGTGTCGGTCAGCACGTAGTCGTCGACGGTCGGCGCGACGGCACCGGTGCCGTTCGCCGAGTAGTCGAGCGTGTACGTGGCCTCGCCACCGGGGTCGACCGTGATCGGCAGGACGGACTTCTCCACGTCCGGAGTGACACCGATGGTCCGCAGGATGTCACGACCACCCGCCGCGTACGCGTAGCGCGAGTTCGGGGTGACGGTGCCGTTGACGGGCATGTCGGCCGGGTTCGAGGACCTGTTGGGGTAGACCCACACGTTGTTGGGGTTCGCGGCGTTCATGTAGGCGCCCCACGTCCACACCGGCGTGCCGACCGGGGTGGTGTCCTTGATCCGCTGCGTGACCTGAAGCACCACACGGCGCTCCTTGATCGCGTTCGTCGGGGTGTAGATCGTGCGCACGGCCTTGATGGTCGTCGGGTCCGCGGGCATCGTGGTGGTCCACCCCGCCGAGCCCTGGCACTCGAACGCGTTCGGGTCGTACGAGCCGCTGCTCGGGTTGAGCAGCGCCGAGTTGCCCGTGTAGTAGGCCAGCGGCAGCCCGGCGTCCGGTCCGGTGGTGGCGTTGTCGAAGCGCGTCATCGCCCCGGTGAACTCCACGTACCGGGTGTCGAGCACGACGCACAACGCACCCTGGGTGGCGTTGGGGGAGGACACGTTGGGGTAGTTCACCGACGCGGCGGCACTGACCTCCGTCCCCGGAGCGACGCGGTACGTGTCCGACCAGGAGGAGCTTCTCTGACCGGTGTAGGAGTACGTCCACGCGTGCGTCCAGTACCCGGCGGTCCACGTGCGGTTCGAGGAGTTGTTGGACGGGTCGTCCGTGTACGTCTGCCCATCGACGGCCGTGTACGTGGGGGCGTTCGAGGTCAGCGACAGCCCGCCGGCGGTCGCGCCGGACATGACGCGGATCTGCACCTGACCCGACGCGACGGCGACGCGGTCCGTGGGGAGAGCGTTCCCCGCGGAATCCTTGGTGGGGACCTGCGTGTGGCTGTAGTCGATCCCCGAGATGGTCAGCGTGTAGGAGGTGCTGCTGTTGCGGGTCAGCACGCACGTCCCGGGGAACGGTGCCATCTGACTCGCGTCATGGGAACCGCCGGACCACGGGTGACCGCTCGCGGTGCCGCTCGTGAAGGCACGGCACCCGTCGGGGCCGAGCTGCATCGTCGCACCCAGCGTGTTGCTCAGCGTGAGCTCGTACTGCACGGTGTCGGGGCCCGCGGGGCTGTATGCGCCGTGGAACAGCGTCCAGTTGAACACGAGGTCGCGGTACGTCGCGGTGTTGGTGGACTGCGTCGTGGCCTGGACCCAGTAGATGTCCTGGAGGAACGCGTTCTGGACCGTCAGCTCCGGCACGTCCGCCGCCTGACCGCCGACGGTCGCGTCGGCGCTCACCGTCTCACCGGTCCGGGCCGTCACGCGCATGGGGGTCGTCAGGGAGAACGCGGTCCCGCGGTCGAGCGTGCCGACGTTGCACACGAGGGTCGACCCGTCACCGGAGATGCTCGAGGCCGGGTCCACGCCGTCGGTACGGCACACGGGCGGCAACGAGTCGAACACCGCGCCGTGCGCGGTGACGGTCACGGTCACGTCCTCGACGGGCTCGTTGTCGGGCGCCGCCTCGTCGTCGTTGACGTTGAACCACCACGTCGGGGAGACGGCGTCGCCGGTCGCGAGAGTCGTCGGCGTGCCGGAGGCCCACTCGCCCTGCAGCTCGTACACGGTCGCCGCGGTCGCCGGTGCCACCGAGGCCGCCAGGCCGGAGCCCGCGGTGACCAGAGCGAGGATCGCGCCGAGGATCCTGCGGCCGCGAGATGCGCGGCGTCCTCTCACACGTGCGTGGCGGGCACCGCGCGGCGCCGTCGACCTCCGAGCGGCGACGGGGTCGCCGTCACGTCCAACTCCATGCATCGGGTGTCCCCTTCGTCGTGCGGACGCACACGTCGCGTCCACGCTGAGCACTTCATAGGACCGTGGGACGCGGGTCCCATGACGGGCGAAGCCAGAAATTTCATCCGCTGGATCACCAGTTTGGTGAAGAAACGCAGGCCTGGCGGAATTCACCCTCGGGACACGTCCGCCGCAGTTGCATTATTTTCGACTTCGATCAAGATCACGGCATGACCTGGACGCTGCATGCGCCGCTGACCAGGGAAGAGACCCTGCTGTCAGTGCGCGCCGGCGACCTCGACGCCCTCGAGTGCACGTTCGACGCCCAGTGGTACGACCTGCCCGACCAGTTCGCCGACGAGGTGATGCGAATGCTCGGGGACGTCCCTCCCGACGTCCTCGAGCGCCGGCCTCGGCTGACCCATCTCGCCCTCCTCGCGCAGCGCCGACAGGCCTACGCGCGCGGCGACGACGACGCCGTGTCCCGATCGTTCCAGCTCTACGTCCGGGCCGGCCTGCGGTCCGTCAGACGCCTCGACCGGCTCAGTCGGCTCCCCGACACGCTGTGCGCCGGCACCGCGGCAGTCGTCGCCCACCGGAGCCGCCGTGACTACGCGTCGTCGGAGCGGGTCGGTGCCTGGCTGGACGCGCGTGCGCAGGACGCACCGCACGCGGCGCTCCCGTGGGCCGCGATCCGACCCGCGGCGAGACCGGGGTGGCTGAGCGCCCAGCGAGGGATCACGGCCATGCTCTCCGGGGCGGACGACGCCGCCGCCACCCTCTTCTCGCGCGCGGCCGAGGAGGCGGGTGACCGCCCGTCCGCTCACTACGCACGTGTGACGGCGACGGCGCACCTCGCGCTGCTCGGGGCGTACCGCGGCCATCACCGGCTCGCCTGGCGGCACCTCGAGAGGCTCGCGGACGAGCCTCCGTTCCCCGACTGGGTCGCCTCGGCCCACATGGGCGCCGACGCGCTCGCCTCCGCACAGCTCGCCATCGACGAGGGCGACCCCGAGACGGCGCGCGCGATTCTCGCCGGGTACGAGGCTCTCGCGCCCCACCGGCCGGATCTCTGGGCGTTCCACGCGCACGTGCTGGCCTGCTACCACGCGCACTACGGCGACCCCTTGCGCGGGCTGCGGGAGATCGACGAGCTGCGCCTGCTGCACGGCGTGGTCGGCCGAGAGAGCGACACGTTCCTGGGACGCGTGGCACTGCGAGGCGAGGCCAAGCTCCTGGTGCGTGCGGGAGGCGCCGGCCGTGTCCTCCAGCTCGCCCACGAGCACGACCCGAACGACGAGTGGCTCTCGACCCACCACGCGTGGGCGCATCTGGTCCTCGGCGAGACCGTCGAGGCGATCAGCCTCGCGTCGTCCGCGCTCCGCCGGGCGCCGCTGTCTCCGAACGACGCGCTCGGCTTGCACGTGGTCAACGCGGTCGCGCACCTTCGCGCGGGGCGTGAGGACAAGGCCCGCACGTGGTTCCAGCGCGCGCTCCGCCTGCGCGCGACCCCGAGGCAGGTGGCGCCGTTCCTCGGGATGCGCCCGGAGGAGCGCGAGACGCTGGAACGGCTCGCCGGGGTGTCGAGCCTGCTGCCGGGCGGGAGCACGGTGGTGGACCACAACGTCCTGGGCGTCGCCCTGGCGGAGCGCCTGTCCCCGCGGGAGCGGGTGGTGCTCGAGGCGCTGTGCGAGGGGTGCACCGCCGAGCAGGCCGCCGAGCGGTTCAGCGTCTCGATCAACACGGTGCGGACCCAGATCCGCCACATCTACCGCAAGCTCGGCGTGACGAGCCGTAGGGAGGCCGTCGCGGCGGCCCGGGAGCTCGGGCTCGTCGCCGCCTGAGCGCGGCCCCTCCGGCGGACCGTCGCCGCCGCGGGGTGGACCGCAGCTCACGCGAGACGTCGAGGTCCCGTCGGGGTTCTCGGTGCTCGCGGGCGACGTCGTGCGCCGGGCACGCGCCGGCCGCGCCCCCCGCGAGGGAGGGCGCGGCCGGCGCGCGCCGTCAGGCGCAGCTCAGCGCGTCGTACGACGCCTCCGCGCTGCCGGAGACCTCGACGCCGTCGACGGTGCCCGCGACCTCCACGGTCACCGTCCCGCCGTCGACCGACGCCGCGCGCGTCGCGAACGACTGGTAGGCGGCCTTGCCCGGCTCGACGGCGTCGAACGCCTTCTCGCCGAACGCCGTCACCAGGCGCGCCGACACCGCGACGTCGGCGGCGTTCGTCGCGCGCACCGCGACGTACGCCGTGCCCGCGAGGCACCGCGGCTCCGCCGTCACCTGGACGGGCAGCTCGGGCTCCGGCTCGACGCCGCCCGCGCACGTCACCTTCGCGGCGGCCCAGTCGGCGTGGTCGTTGCCGTTGCCGTCGCCGCCGTCGGTGACCACGAGGTCGAGGTACCGCACGCCCGTGACGTCGAGCGCGAGGTCCTGCGTCGCGCCGCCGCCGCGGAGCACGGGCGTCTTCACGACGGACGTGCCGTCGCCGAGCACCTCGAACACCACGGAGCCGCGCGACTGGACGTCGTCCACGCCGACGGTCGCCGTGAACGCCTCGCAGCGCTCGCCGAGGAACAGGCGCACGGTGCCGTTCGCGTGCGCGC
Organism: Cellulosimicrobium composti; assembly: GCF_009711085.1. Classification (GTDB taxonomy): domain Bacteria; phylum Actinomycetota; class Actinomycetes; order Actinomycetales; family Cellulomonadaceae; genus Cellulosimicrobium; species Cellulosimicrobium composti. Next base: position 7,861 of record NZ_WMKA01000004.1, on the reverse strand, counting down.
CCACGCCCTTGGGGTAGACGGTGCCGCGCAGCGAGAGCGGCGTGCCGTCGCCCTCGCCCTGCTCGCCGTTGGACAGGTCGCGCTCGACCGGCCCCCAGCCGTTGGTCGACGACACGAACGGCAGGTCGGAGACCCAGTGCTCGCCCGCCGACGGCGGCACGACGACGTACACGTCGCGCGAGGCGGTCGTCGTGCGCTCGCCCACCGGGTCGACCGTCGTCGCGTACGACGCGCTCGCGTCGAGGCGGTACGCCTGCGCCGTGAGGTCGCCGCGCGGGGTCACGGTCCACGTCGTGGTGAGCACGCCGCCGGCGGGCAGGGTGGCGGCGGTCGTGGCGCCCGTGGCCTCGACCTCCCAGCCGTCGGGCACGTCGAGGCTCACGACGACGTCGCTCACCGCGGCGGGCTCGTGCACCTGCAGGCGCGTGGTCACGGTGTTCGCGGTGTCCGGCTCGAGCGCGGACGTGCCGCCCGAGACGGTGAGGGACGCGCAGGCCGGGACGGCCTCGGCCGGGCCCAGGTCCTCGACGAGGAAGTCGTCGAGGATCATGTCGGCCTGGTCGCCGCCGCCGCTGGCCTTGCGCAGCCCGACCCAGGTGTCGCCGCACGCGCTCGCGACGACCTCCTCGCTGAACCGCGCGGTCGTGCGCTGCTCGCCGAGCGGCGTCGCGCGCGTCTCGACGGAGACCGGCGACCCGCTCGCGACCGAGTCGTAGCCCGTCACCCACGTGTAGAGGCCGCCGCGACCGTTCTGGTGGTCGAAGCTCACGCGGTAGCGGTGGCCCGCCTCGAAGCGGACCGTGTGCGGGACCGTGCGGTAGACGAGGCCCTGGTTCTCCTCGTGCGCCTTGAGCGACCAGTCGCCGCCGATCACGTCGTCGACGCGCTTGCCGTTCCAGCCGGCCTGCGTGTACGGCGCGTTGCGCTTCGCGACGTGCGTGCGCGGGTCGGTCACGCCGCCCGCGTCGCCCTTGACGAACGGCCCCCAGCCCTGCGGGACGGACTCGAAGTCCTCGAACGCGACGACGGTCGAGCCGTCCTCGGCGAGGCCGTCGGGCACCTCGGCCCGCTCGGTCGCCACGACGCGCAGGTCGTCGACCCGCACGACGGCGGTGCCCGCGCCGGCCTCGACGCTCAGCACCGGCCGGGTCGTCCGGGTGACGTCGACCTCGACCTGGACGCGCTGGAAGTACCGGCTGTGCTTGTCGTCGGCCGCGACGAGGTTCTTCGCGGTCGACCGCTCGACGACGACGCTCGCCTCCTCGACGCCGTCGCCGCTCACGCGCAGCGTCGTCGGGCGCGACGCGCCGGGCGCGACCTCGACCCACGCGCTCGCGGCGTACGTGCCGGGCTCGAGCTCGCCGAGCTCCTGCGACAGCGACGCCTCGCCCGCGCCGAGCGCGGCGACGTGCTGGCCGTTGGACAGGCGCTCGACGCTCACGTCACCCGTCGTGTCGTAGGCGTCGAGGTCGCCCGCGTTGAAGCCCGGGTCGACGATGCCGGTCCCCTGGCCCCAGTCCGCGTCGACGTCGGCGGCCTGCGGCACGCCCACCGGGTACAGCACGTACGGCTGGTTCGCGTCGGCCTGGACCGTGACCTGCCCGCCCGTGACCGGGACGGACCCGACCTCGACGCGGCCCGTGTCCGTGAGGCGGTACTGCGTGAGCGACGTCGCGCCCGCGAGGTCCGCGGGGAGCGTCCACGTCGTGGCGCCGCCGGACGGGTTGTAGTGGTAGAGCTTCTGGCCGTCCGCGGCCTCGCCCTCGACGCCCGGGGCGTCGGTGGCCGACCACGGCAGCAGGTACGTCCCGCCGCGCGCGACCACCGCGTCGCCCACGAGGATCTCGCGGTTCGCAGCGGTCGTGCCGCGCGCGGTCACGCCGTCCGTGAAGGCGATCTCGTCGTCGTCCCAGCGCACGATCTCGTGGTGCTGGAGGAACTTGGTGGGCACGTTCGTCTGCCACACGTTGCGGTAGAACGCGTTCCAGTCGACCTGGCCCGTCCAGCCCTCGAACTCGACGATCCGCGCGTTCCCGAGCAGCGGGTGCGGGTTCCACGTGTCCTTCTCCGCGTTGCGGACGAAGCGGACGATCTGCGAGTTGAGCCCCTTGTTCGTCGCGCCGCCGTAGTTCTCGTCCGCGGACCAGTGGCTCCACAGGGAGTCGGCCTCGAACTTGTCGGACCACTCCGACGCGATCGAGAAGCCGTTCTCGCGCGCCGTGTTCGCGAGCGCCCGGGCCTGCCACCCGTAGTTGTAGTAGACGTCCACGTAGAGCATGTCGAGGTCGCCGCCGGTCTCGTCGGCGAGCTGCCCGATGCGCGACGCGAGGTCGCCGCTGTTGATGTCGCGGCGCTGGTCGATGTAGTACGACTGCCCGAGCCAGTTCCAGCCCTTGGCCCCGGCGTCGACGAGCTCGTCGGAGAACGCGTTCGCCTCGGCGTACGACTCGGTCGCGTTGATGTGGACGCCGAAGTCCGCGTTCCACTCGCCGCCCTCGACCAGCAGCTCGCGCAGGTCGTCGAGGCCGCCGGCGCGCTCGTTGTAGTTGCCGCCGTAGTCGGGGTGCGCGGAGTCGTGCCCCTCGGAGCCGTACCCCTTGAGCAGGGCCATCTGCCCGAGGCCGTCGGTCGCGAGCGAGATGCGCTTGACGTCGTCGAGCGTGCGCAGGAACGGGTGCGTCGCCTGCGAGGCGAAGTTGAACGGGATGTGCGAGACGACGCGGTCCGGCACCTGGTCGGCGCCGAGCGCCTTGGGCGCGACGGTGCGGTACGCGATCGCGCCGTCCTGCCAGTCGACCGTGCCGTCGTCGTTCGCGTCCGGCGTCACGACGACCGTCGCGCGCGGGAGCTCCTCCGTGGTCGGCGAGCCCTGCGCGCGGTACGTCCACGCGCCGGACCACACGCCGACGCGCACGCCGCCGTCCGCGGCGAAGGCCTGGCGCTGGAGCCGGTTGCCCTCGTTCGCGGCCTTGCCGGACGCCTCGTCGTACACGCTGTTCGTGACGATCGACGCGGCGAGGCCCGAGGTCGACACGATCGCGTACGCCGAGCCCACGGGGTTCGCGTTCGTCGGCGTCTGCGCGGTGACCGGGGTGAAGGTGTCGCCCACCGAGCCGCGGTCCGGGCTGATGACGGCGGTCGCGACGTTCGCGCCGTCGTCGGCCGACGCGACGGACAGCAGGTCGTGGCCCGGGATCTCGAGGCTCGCGACGCGGAACGCCGCGGTGTCCTCGATGCCCGTGACCTCGAACGTGACCGTGCGCCCCTCCACCGTGAGCGACGCGTCGATCGTCACGCCCTCCAGGTCGGGGAACGTCAGGCGGTAGGCCGTCGCGCCGTCGGACTGCGCGACGACCTCGCCCGTCACGGCGCGCGCCGTGCCGTTGAGGAGGACCTGGGTCACGGGCCGGGTCGAGCCGGCGAGGTTCGCTCCCGTCGCGCGGTCGGTGTAGGTGAGGACGCGCGGGAAGTCGTCCGCGACCTGCACCTCCAGCTCGTCCGACGCGAGGGTGATCGCGCCGTCGGCGGCGTTCTCGGCCGCGAGCGCCGCCGCGGCGAGGGACGACGCCGGGCCGGCCACCGCGGTGGTGGTGGCGCCGGGGCCCGCGTGCGCGGGGACCGCGACGAGGGGCAGCCCCAGGATCGGGACGGTCGCGAGCGCGACGAGCCCCCGGGCCGTGAGGCGGCGCCGCGCGGGGGGACCCCCGGGGACGCCGGCGGGGGGTCTGGACGATCGGGCCATCTGAGCTCCTTCGATCAGGGTCGGCGACGCGACGCGACGTCGACCGGTGTGCGGTCGTGCGGTCTGCGGCGGCGCGGTCCGGGCGCGGGACGTCCGGGCCGCAGCCGGTCGGGCTGCGGTGCGTGGGCTGCGGGCGTTCGGGCGACGGTGCGCGAGCGACCGGGCGGCGCCGCCGTCGGGCGGCGTCGCGGCGGGTCAGAGCACCTCGACGTACTCCTCCCGCTCCCCAAGGTCCGGTCGACGCGCCGTCGAGCACGTCGTCGCGCTGGTCACGGACCCGCAGACGGTCCACGAGCCCGAGGTCGTGCGCCCCGAGCTCGTCGTCCGGGCGAGCACCGCTCCCCCGCCCACCTGACCCACGACCGGGCGAGCCGCGCCGCGTGAGCAGCGCCTGACGCCGTCGACCGGATACGCCGAGCGGACGAGCACAAGTCCGCCTCTGGGAGGACACGCCGGGGTCGCCCGGCGCGTACGCTGCCTGATGGGTCGCACCCGGAGGCAGGGGGAGACGCTCGACCGACGAGAGTCCAGGCCGCCGCCCGACCCAGGACGACGCCATGAACATGCTCACCTGGACCGCACTCGACGCCTCGACCTGGCGCGCGCTCAACGACGCGCGCGAGTACGTCGCGCGTCAGGACGACGACGGCACGTGGACCCTCGACGGGCCCCGGCGCACCTGGGCCGCGCTGCCGAGCCTCGAGCTCGCGCAGGAGGTCGCGGCGCTCGCCGAGCAGGTCCACCACGACGACGACGCGCTCGCGACGTACCTCGTCGTCACCGCGAGCGGGGCGCGCCGCGGGGAGCCGTTCGGCGCGGCCGACGACGGCGCCGCGCTCGACGTGCTCCGGGCGCGCCGGCGCGCGGGGAACCTGCCCCTCGCCCCGTTCCGCCTCGAGACCGGCGACGGTCGCGTCGTCGGCGCGTGGGACAAGGCCACCGAGCTCCCGTCCGCCTGAGCGCGACCGCCCGCCGGGTGCCTCCACGACGACGGCGCGGCGCCCGCCCGGGCAACACCCGCCCTGGTGACCCGCTCAGCCCCGGGCGGCGGGCGTCGTCGCCCGACCCCGGACCACGTCGGCGAAGGGTCCGCGCACGAAGACCTCGTCGGCGAAGCGCTCGCCCATGATCCGGTGCGTCTCCGCGCCCGGGTGCAGGGCGTCGGTCAACGGCCGCAGCGCGGCGTCCTCCTCGCCGTACAGGACGAGGCCGTCGAGGTGGTGCAGGTTCGGGTCGTCGGCACGACGCTCCTCGACGATGCGCGCGATCTCGGCGCGGACCGTCGTCAGGGTCAGCCGCCCGCCCGCGACGTCGGCCGGGTCGCCGGTCGCCCGGAACGCGACCCTGCCCTCCGCGAGCGCCTCGAGGTCGAACGCGCCGGGGCCGGGGGTGGTCTCGTGGATCGCGCAGAAGATGGGCGACACGACGAGCAGGGGCGTCGTCGGGTGGCCGTCGCGGATCGTGTCGAGGAACCCGTGCAGCGCGGCCCGGAAGGCGCGCATCCGCATGAGGTCGGCGTTGACGAGGTTGATCCCCATCTTGACGCTGATGACGTCGGCCGAGGTGTCCCGGATCGTGCGCGCCAGGAACGGGTCGAGGAGCGCACTGCCGCCGAGGCCGAGGTTCGTCAGGTCCACGCCGGCCCGGCGCGCCGCGACCACGGGCCAGACGCCGGTGGGCCGGGTCGCGTTGGAGCCGTGGCTGATCGAGCTGCCGTGGTGGACCCAGCGCGGCCGCGCGTCGGGCACGGGCGCGACCGGGGCGTCGGCGCGGACGTCGACGACCTCGACGATCTCGTTGTGAGGCAACCAGAGCTCGACGTCCTTCGCCCCCGGTGCGAGACCGTCGAACGTGAGGGTGAAGTCCTCCCCCTCGTCCGACGTCGTGCTTCCCGTGGCCATGTCGACGACGGTCGTCGAGCCGCCCGACGTCGTCGCGTGCGCGACCGCCTCCTCGTCCACGACGAGGTCGACGACCCCGTCCGGGCGCGGCGGCACGCCCGTGTACGTCACGCGGGAGCGGAAGCCGACGACCTGCACGGCCGTCGCCGCGGTGCGCAGGGCGACACGCACGCCGGAGGGCTGCGCCTCGACCATCGAGAGCTGCGGGTCGGCGGCCTGGGACACCGCTCGCTCCGGCAGCCGGTGCGGTGCGACGCCGCGGGCGGTGCGCTCGAGGCGCGCCGCGCCCCGCACGTACTCGTCGGTCAGGGGGACGGAGGTCCAGGTGTGCTCGGTCATGGGTGCTCCCGTGGCGTGGACTCAGGGGAAGGATCGGGCCCTGTCGACAGCAACCGGTCCCTGGCGTCGACGACGTGCGGCCAGGCGCGGGCGGCGTGCCGTCGGCCCGCCGCGAGGTCGCGGTAGGCGTTCATCGTCGCCACCGGGGCGTCCCGCCCGGCGCGACCGGCGATCGCGTCCGCGTCACTGCGTGCGGCCCGCCCCCTACCGGTCGGGTCCGATGCCGTGGGCGCCCGCGGCGTGGTCGACGATCGACGTCAGGACCGTGAGCGCCTCGGCCGCGCGTTCGGGCGTGAAGCCGAAGGTCTCGCAGATCACCGGGTAGATCCCGGTGGCCTGCTCGCGCAGCGCGTCACCCTCGGGAGTCAGCGACACGATGACGGTCCGCTCGTCCTGGTCGCTGCGTCGCCGGGTCAGGAGGCCGCGCTGCTCCAACCGCTTGAGCAACGGGGTGAGGGTGCCGTAGTCGAGCTGGAGCCGGGCGACGAGGTCGCGCACGGCGCTGTCGCCCTGTTCCCAGAGGACGGCGAGCACGAGGTACTGCGTGTACGTCACGCCCAGCGGCTCGAGCAGCGGGCGGTACACGGCGGTGACCGCGCGTGCCGCGGCCTGGAGGTTGAAGCACACCATCTCGTCGAGCGGTACGGAGCCGCCCTGCTGCTCGGTCACGGTTTTCACGCTACCACGAGGTACGCGTGCGCTATTGACTCGTGCACTAGGTAATGGTGTGCTAGGTAATCGAGCACGAGGCACGTCGAGAGGTCACCGGCGACCCGCCGGCGACCGACCCGACGGCTCCGCGACATGAGGTGCGCAGCACGCGAGGAGACCCGTCATGTCCAGGACCGCACGCACGAGCATCCGTGACGTCGCGCACGGGACGACGGCGGAGAGACCCCGTCGCGACCCGGATCCGCAGGCGCTCGCCGACTTCCTCGCCGTCCGGCCGCAGCTCGTCGGCGTCGCGCACCGCATCCTCGGCAGCGCCCCGGAGGCGGAGGACGTCGTCCAGGACGCCTGGGTGCGGTGGCACGGCACCGACCGGTCACGCGTCGTGAACTCGGCCGCGTTCCTCACCACGGTGGTGACACGCCTGGCCCTCAACGTGCGCGCCTCGGCACGGGCACGGCGAGAGACCGGCGTCGGGCCGTGGATCCCCGAACCGGTCGACACGTCCCCGGACCCGTCCACGTGCGCCGAGCGCGTCGAGGCGATCCAGGTCGCGGCTCTCGCGCTCCTCGCACGGCTCACGCCCGTCGAGCGCGCGATCTACGTCCTGCGCGAGGCCTTCGGGTACCCCCACCGTCACGTCGCGCAGATCCTCGACCTCAGCGAGGCCAACACTCGCCAGCTCGCACGGCGCGCCCGAGCGCGGCTCGCCCAGCGCGACGCCGTCGCCGTCGACCCCCGCGAGCACCGGCGGCTCGTCGACGAGCTCACCGCCGCCACGCACGACGGCGACCTCGCGCGCTTCGAGCGCTTCCTCGCCGCCGACGTCTCCGCGAGCACGGACCAGCCCCGACGAGGACGCCCGCGCACCGTCCGCCGGGACGTTCGGCGCGCCGGGTCTCGGCCACGCCGCGGTCCGCGCGCTCCGGCTCTCGCAACACCGCAGACCGCCGACGCCTGACCGGCAGGAGCTCGATCCGGCCAAGGACCTCGGGAGCACGAGTCCTGCCTTCGTCATTGGCTCAAGGCTGCCGACGTCGAAGACGGCGTGCAGCATGAGAACGGCGCAGGAGTCGGCAGGGCTCCGTGAGCTCCAGCACTCCCCGTGCAGCGTGTGTGCAGGATTTCTGCAATCACGGCTGCGCATCACGTCGACGGACTGCACGTCGACACAGAGGTGTTCTCACCAGCATGATCGTCGGGTTCCTCG
>NZ_WMKA01000039.1 GCF_009711085.1 Cellulosimicrobium composti | reverse complement strand
GGGACGCCGTCGCGCGGGCGTGCCGGCGACCGGCGCGGGCCGTGCGGCGGTCCGCGCGCGTGCCCGCCGCGCCGCCCCGCGACGGCTCGTCGGCGGTGTACGCGTAGTACCCGTACTCGTACGCGTTCGCGCCCGGGCCCTTGACGGGCACGCGGTTGACGACCATGCCCAGCGGGCGGACGCCCACCGTGCCGAGCGCGGAGAGCGCCGTCTCGAGCTGGTGGCGGTGCACGGTGCCGGCACCCGCCACGACGATCGCCCCGCCGACGCCCCGCGCGAGGATCGCGGCGTCGGTGACGGGCAGGAGCGGGGGCGTGTCGACGACGACGACGTCGTACTCGGCGCGCAGGCGTTCGAGGAGCCGCGTCATCGGCTCGGCGCCGAGCAGCTCGCTCGGGTTCGGCGGGATCTGCCCGGCCGTGACGACGTCCAGGTTGCCGTTGCCCCAGGGTTGCAGCGCGTCCTCGAGGCCGACCTTGCCGATGAGGACCGTCGTGAGTCCCACGGACCCCTCGATCCCGAGGTACCGGGCGACGGACGGGCGCCGCAGGTCGGCGTCGACGAGGACGACGCGCCGGCCCGCGTCGGCGAGCGTGATCGCGAGGTTGATGCTCGTCGTCGTCTTGCCCTCGCCGGGCAGGGAGGACGTCATGACGTAGGTGCGGGCGGCGGTGCCGAGCTCGAGGAACTGCAGGTTCGTGCGCAGCCGGCGGAACGCCTCGGCGCGGACCGCCAGGGGCGACTCCTGGACGATGAGCGGGTGCTCGGGCGCGTCCTCCTCGTACCCGATGACGCCGAGCACGGGCGCGTCGGTGATCGCCTCGACGTCGGCCGTCGAGCGCACGCGCGTGTCCAGGCGGTCGCGCAGCACGGCGAGCGCGACGCCGAGCGCGAGGCCGACGAGCAGCCCGAGCACGAGGTTGAGCCGGAGGTTGGGCGACGCGGGCGCGCCGGGCACCGCCGCCGCGCGGACGGTGCTGATCTGCACGGGCGAGTCGCCGCCGCCCGCGGGGGTCTCGAGCTCGCGGACCACGGTCGCGAGCGAGGCGGCCGTCGCGTTGGCGACCTCCGCGGCGAGCTGGGGCGACTTGTCGGTCGCGGTGACGTCGATGAGCGCCGTGTCGAGCGGCGAGTCGGCACGCACGCGCTGCGCGAGCGAGGCGGCGTCGTCGGTGAGGCCGAGCTCCTCGACGACGGGGTCGAGCACGCGCGGGCTCGTCGCGAGCTCGACGTACGACTTGACCTGGCGCACGGTGAAGTTGGAGCCCTGGAGCAGGTCCGTCGTCGTGTCCGAGCCCTGCACGGACACGTACACCTGGGACCGCGCCGCGTACGACGGCGTCGCGAGGAGCGAGTACGCGCCCGCGAGCGCCAGCCCGAGCGCGGCCACGACGACGACGCTCACCCACCTCTTGCGCAGCAGCAGCACGTAGTCCGCGAGCTCCATCGTCGTCCCCCTCACCGGGCCGCTCCCCCTGAGCGTCGACCCGCGACCGCCTCAATCTCGCACAGGGCCCCGGACGTCGCGACCCTGGGCACGCCCCCGCGGCGCGGGGAGTCCGCGCTCACGGCACCGCGCCTCGCGGTCACCGGCGCACCTCCCGCGCGTGCTCGCGGTACCACGCGACCGTGCGCTCGATCCCCTCGCGCAGGCCGGTCCGCGCCTCCCAGCCGGTCGCACGCAGGCGCGACACGTCGAGGCGCTTCTGCGGCGTGCCGTCCGGCATCGAGGTGTCCCAGGTCGTCGCGCCGTCGTAGCCGACGACGTCGGCGACCGTCTCGGCGATCTCGCGGATCGTCACGTCCTCGCCCGTGCCGACGTTGACCTGCACCGGGCCGTCGTAGTGCTCCAGGAGGTGCAGGCACGCGTCGGCCATGTCGTCGCTGTGCAGCAGCTCGCGGCGCGGCGTGCCCGAGCCCCAGTTCGTCACCTCGCGCGCGCCCGTGCGCACGGCCTCGTCGTAGCGGCGGACGAGCGCGGGCAGCACGTGCGACCCGGTGGGCGAGAAGTTGTCGCCCGGGCCGTAGAGGTTGGTCGGCATCGCCGAGATCCAGGGCAGCCCGTCCTGGCGCCGCACCGCCTGCACCTGGAGGATGCCCGCGATCTTCGCGATCGCGTACGCGTCGTTCGTGGGCTCGAGGTGCCCGGTGAGGAGCGCGTCCTCGGTGATCGGCTGGGGCGCGAGCCGCGGGTAGATGCACGACGACCCGAGGAACAGCAGGCGCTCGACCTCGACGGCGCGCGCAGCGTCGAGCACGTTGACCTGGATCCGCACGTTCTCGGAGAGGAAGTCGACCGGGTAGGCGGCGTTCGCCATGATCCCGCCGACCTTCGCCGCCGCGAGGACGACGTAGCGCGGGCGGTGCTCGCGGAAGAACGCGAACGTCGCGTCGCGGTTCGTGAGGTCGAGCTCTGCCGACGTGCGCCCCACGAGCCGGGAGAAGCCCGCGCGCTCGAGGCGGCGCCACACGGCCGACCCGACGAGGCCGCGGTGGCCCGCGACGTAGAACACCGCGTCGCGGTCGAGGGGCGCCGGGTCGTGCCGGACGAGGTCGCGCTCGTCGGGGGTCGTCACGCGGCCTCCCACGTGGCGAGGGCGACGCGGTCGATCCACGGCGACCCGGCATGCCCGAGGGCCTCCACGTCGGCGTCGACCATGATCCGCGCGAGCGCGCGCCCGTCGACGGTCGGCTTCCAGCCGAGCTCGGCGTGCGCCTTGCTCGGGTCCCCGACGAGCGCGTCCACCTCGCTCGGGCGCAGGTAGCGCTCGTCGAACCGCACGTGGTCCTGCCAGCGCAGGCCCACGTGCGAGAACGACTCGTCGAGGAAGTCGCGCACCGTGAGCCCGGTCCCCGTGGCGAGCACGTAGTCGTCGGGCTCGTCCGCCTGGAGCATGCGCCACATGCCCTCGACGTACTCGGCGGCGTACCCCCAGTCGCGGACCGCGTCGAGGTTGCCGAGGTACAGGTGCTCCTGGCGGCCGGCCTGGATCGCGGCGACGGCACGGGTGATCTTGCGCGTCACGAACGTCTCGCCGCGGCGCGGGGACTCGTGGTTGAACAGGATCCCGTTGACGGCGAACATCCCGTAGGCCTCGCGGTAGTTCTTCGTGATCCAGTACGCGTAGAGCTTGGCGGCCGCGTACGGCGAGCGCGGGTGGAACGGGGTGGTCTCGTCCTGCGGCGGCGGCGTGGCCCCGTACAGCTCCGACGACGACGCCTGGTAGTAGCGCGTGTCCACGCCCGCGAGGCGCACCGCCTCCAGGAGGCGGATGGCGCCCGTGCCGGTCGTGTCGGCCGTGTGCTCCGGCTCGTCGAACGACACGCGCACGTGCGACTGCGCCGCGAGGTTGTACACCTCGTCAGGCCGGATCTGCGAGATGAGCGTCACGAGGCGCGCGCCGTCGGACAGGTCCGCGTAGTGCAGGAACAGCCGTGCGTCCTGCTCGTGGGGGTCCTGGTACAGGTGGTCGATCCGTGCCGTGTTGAACGTCGACGCGCGGCGGATCAGCCCGTGCACCTCGTAGCCCTTGAGGAGCAGCAGCTCCGCGAGGTACGAGCCGTCCTGCCCGGTGATGCCGGAGATCAGCGCCTTCTTCGTGGTCATGGGTCCCCCTCGGTCGTGCGTCGTGCGTACGTCGTGCGTGCGTCGTGCGTTCCCTCGTCGCGCCCGTCAGGCGAGCGCCGCCTGCTCGTCCTCGGCGCGGGCGGCGCGGGGCGCCGCGCGCGGGCGCACCGTGCCCCACCGCGCGAGCCAGCTCTCGAACCGCTCGACCGCGGCGTCCTCGGACAGGACCGTGCGGCGGTACCGCCGCCCCGCCTCCCCGAGCCGGTCCGCGGCCGCCGCGTCGGACGCGATCCGCAGCACCCCGTCGACGAGCGCCTCCGGGTCCTGCGGGTCCACGCGCAGCCCGGCGCCCGACGCCGCGAGCTCCTCGGCCGTCGTCGACCCCGCCGCCGTGGCGGCGAGCACGGGCCGTCCGGCGTCGAAGTACGACGTGAGCTTGCTCGGCACCGACATCTGCGACAGTCCCGCGAGCTCGTTGACGAGCAGCACGTCGGCGGCCGCGAGCGCCGCGACGAACGCGTCGTCGGGCAGCGGGTCCACGAACCCGACCGACCGGATCCCGGCGGCCGCGGCCTCCAGGTCGCGCCGGCGGCTGCCGTCGCCGAGCAGGACGAACCGCACGGGCACGCCGCGCCGGTCCACGACCCGCCCCGCCTCGACGACGTTCTCGAGCCCCTGCTTGGCCCCCTGGTTGCCCGCGTGGAGCACGACGACCTCGTCGTCGCGCCACCCGAGCGCACGGCGCGCGGCCGCGCGGTCCGTCGGGGCGCGCTCGGCGAGGTGGGTCCAGTTGCGCACGGTCGTGACCCGCTCGGCGGGGACGCCGAGGACGTGCACGAGGTGCGCGGCGAAGCGGTCGTGGATCGCGACGACGGCGTCCGACCCGCGCGCGACCGCGCGCTCGACCGCCCGGACCGCGCGCGCCGCGGTACCCGTCGCGGTGCCGGTCTCCTCGACCCCGAGCGAGTACAGGTCCTGCGTCCACAGCACGACCCGGCGCCGGCGCCCGGCGAGCCGGCCCAGCCGTGCCCGCGCCAGGGCGGCGGCCGCGGCGAACAGCGACGGCGACACGAGCAGCACGACGTCGCTCGCGGGCCAGCGCACCGCGGCCGAGCGGAGGCCGAACGACGTCTCGGCGGCGAGCCGGCGGCCCGGCGTCGGCACGCGGGGCACGTAGTGCCGCAGGCGGCGGACCCGCACCCCGTCGAGCGTCTCGCGCGAGGACCACGCCCCGTAGCCGTCGCGCACGCGCCACTCGGGGTAGTGCGGGTGCGTCGTGACGACCTCGACGTCGTGGCCCCGGGCCGCGAGGCGCCGCGCGAGCGCGGCCGTGTAGGGAGCGTTGCCCGACGGCTCGGGCGCGTAGTTCGCGCCGACCACGAGCACGCGCATCGCCCAGGCCGTAGGGTCGGCGGCAGACCGATCGTCTCGACCCTGGGGGCTGAGTTGAGCACTGACCGGAACGACCACGACGTGCCCGTCGTCCCGCTGCGGGACGCGCCCGGGGAACGCCAGGCGTGGGACCGCCCCGCGCTCGTCGTCTACCTCTGGGGCGTCGTCGAGCTGCTGCTCGTGACGAACCCCTGGCAGATCAGCTCGCGCCTGCGCGTCGCGGCGCTGCGCGCGTTCGGGGCCCGCATCGGCGACGGCGTGATCATCCGCCCCCGCACGCGCGTCCGGTTCCCCTGGAAGCTGCGCGTGGGCGACGGGTCGTGGATCGGCGAGGGCGTGTGGTTCCACAACCAGGACCTGGTCGAGGTCGGGCGCGACGTCGTCGTCTCGCAGGACACGTTCGTCACCACGGGCAGCCACCGCCACCGCACCGACATGGGGCTCGTCACCGCGCCCGTGCGCATCCGCGACGGGTCCTGGGTGACGGCGCGCTGCGTCGTGCTCGGCGGGACCGACATCGGCCGGTCCGCGCTCGTCGCCCCGGCCTCCGTCGTGCGCGGCGAGGTGCCCGACGGGCGCGTCTGGGAGGGTCGTGCTCTCACCGACCGCCGCCGGTTCTGACCGCTCGACCTGGCGGCTCATCCGCGCCTCCTCCGGGCGCGCTCGTCGAGCGCCCTGCGGTGCCGGGCCGCGTCGGCGGCGTCGAAGCGCGCGCGGACGACGCGCGCGGGCGAGCCGACGGCGATCGAGTACGGCGGGAGGTCGCCGGTGACGACCGACCCCGCGCCCACGATCGTGCCCTCGCCGATCGTCACGCCGCTGAGCACGATCGAGCCGCCGCCGACCCAGACGTCGCGCCCGATGCGCACGGCGTCGCGCGGCGTGGCGGGCCGGTCCCCCGACCACGTGGACTCCGCGACGGGGACGCCCACCTCGTCGAACGCGTGGTCGTCACGCCCCACGACCTGCACGGCCTGGCCGATGAGCGCGAAGTCGCCGATCTCGCCGTCGACCTCGACGATCGACCACGGCCCGATCGACACGTCGTCGCCGATGACGAGCCGGTGGGGGGCGCTCACGACGGCGAAGCGCCCGAGGCGCAGGCCGCGGCCGTAGGTGACGTGCTGGCGCACGGCGAGGCGCCGCATCACCGCGCGCACGGGCCGCACGAGGACGGGCGCGAGCTGCGTCCGTGTGCCGTAGACCGGCGTCGTTCCGCTCGTCACGCGACGCTCACCTCCTGCGGGCGCTCGACCCGGGCGCCGAGGGCGTCCACGAGGCCGCGCGCCATCGACTCGGCCGAGTAGGACTCGCGGACCCAGGCCGACAGCGCGCGGTCCGGGACGCTCGCGCGGTCGTCCCACGCCGCGAGCGCCGCCGTCGCGAGCCCCTCCACGGAGTCCGTGGGGAACCACCGCACCGCGCCGTGGTCCGCGAGCTCGATCTCCGGCGAGTGCGGCTCGTCCCGCGACACGAGCGTCGGCACGCCGAACCCCGCGGCCTGCGTGAGCGACAGCCCCGCGAACCCGGGCGACACCGCCGCGAAGGCCCGCGCGTGCACGGCCCGGAGCGCGTCGACGTCGTCGACCCAGCCCGCGAACGTCACCGCGTCCTGGAGCCCCTGCTCGCGCACGAAGCGCTCGAGCTCGGGCCGCAGCTCGCCGTCCCCGACGAGCGTGAGACGCATGCCCGGGCGGGCCTGCCGGGCCACGGCGAACGCGCGGACGAGGAGGTCGACCTTCTTGGCCCGCACGAAGCGGCCCACGAACACCAGGTGGTCGCGCTCGCCGACCTCGTCGCCCGCCGGGACCCGGATGTCGTCGCGCCGGTACAGCGCGTTGGTCGCGACCCACACGGGCGAGCCCGGCAGGTCCGCGCGCGCGTCCGCGGCGTCCGCGACCGTGTAGGAGACCGTCCCGTGCGCGAGCCGGCGCATGAGGCGACGCACCGGCGCGGTCCGCGCGCCCTGCCCGGCCCGCGGGTGCACGTGGCCCCACACGAGCACCCGCCGCCCGGTCGCGCGCCGCAGCACGAGCAGCAGCCACGCGGTGAGGCTGCGGGGGTTGAGGTCGACGACGGTCGTGCCCCGGCGCAGCGCGTCGCGCCAGTGCCCGACCTGGAGGAAGGCGGCGCGGCGCACGCGCACCATGCGCACGCGCCGGTACCACCCGACGTCCGGGTCCGTGCGCACGCTCGGGTCGAGGTGCGCGTCGCTCACCCACACGGCGAGGTCGCCGGGCCAGGTCTGACGCACGATCTCGACGCACGCGCGCCGGTAGCGCGGCATCACGGCGAGGTAGAACCCTGCGCTGGCTGTCATACGCCCTCCTCGAGGGGGTCGGGGACTCGGTCCGGTCGTGCCGCGGCCGGGCGCGCGCCGGCCGGCGGAGCGTCGGGCGCGCCCCGCAGGCCCGCGGCGCGCGCGACGACGAGCGCACGCACGTCGTCGACCGCGGCCCGCGCGGCCGCGCGGTCGACGACGACCGGCTCGCCGAGCGCGGCGAGGTGCACGCGCAGGTCGTCCGGCGCCGCGGTCGAGGGCAGCACGGCGAGCGTCGTCGGCAGCTTGTCGCTCCCGGGCGTGGCGACCGGCACGACCACCGCGCCGTTGCGCGCACCGAGCAGCAGCGCGTGGAGCCGGTCGCTCACGACGACGCGCGCCGTGCGCATCGTCGCGGTCACCCGATCGAGCTGGGCACGGTGCTCCCCCTCCCACGCCACGTGCTCGATCCCGTGCTCCGCCGCGAGGCGCGCGTGCTGCGCGCCGTCGCGACGCACCTGGGTGACGAGCACGGGCCGCGTGCCGGTGCGGCGGGCCGCCTCGATCGCGCGGCGCACGAGCGCCGGGTCCACCTCGCGGTCCCCGCGGAACGACAGCACCATCGCGTCCGCCGCGCCGGTCGCGGGGCCGTCGTCCCCTGCGAGCGCGAGGTCCGGCGCGACCCGCACGCGCGGCCCGAGCACGCCGCGCGTCACGTCGTCCCGCGCGACGTACAGCGACTGGAGCCGCAGGCTCAGCCCCTCGACCGCGCGCCCCGCCCGGCCCCCGGTGCGCACCGCGCGGCCGAGCGTCATCGCCTCGCCGCGGCCGAGACGCACGAGGACCACGTTGGCGAGGTTCGCGACGCCCTTGAGCAGCGACCGGCGGTCACCGCCGAGCCGCGCGGGCCCCGGCGCGAAGAC
The DNA here is from genome assembly GCF_009711085.1 of Cellulosimicrobium composti. Taxonomy (GTDB): domain Bacteria; phylum Actinomycetota; class Actinomycetes; order Actinomycetales; family Cellulomonadaceae; genus Cellulosimicrobium; species Cellulosimicrobium composti. Next base: position 30,951 of record NZ_WMKA01000039.1, on the reverse strand, counting down.
GAGCAGCGGGCGGCCGCGGCCCAGCGCCGCGCGCACGAGCCGGGCCTGGAACCGCCCCGGGCGTGTGAGGACCGTCGTGCCGTCGAGGTCGTACGACGCGCGGTAGGACGCCCCCGAGCGGCCGGCGTACACGACGACCTCGTCGCACGTCTCGCGCAGGACGCGCAGCATCTCGCGACGGATGACGACGTCGCCGAGGTTGTCCTCCTGGGCGACGACCGAGCAGAAGCCGACGACTCTCACGGGCGCACCTCCTCGCGGACCGGTGCCCCGGCCCGCGTCGGCCGCTCGTCCTCGGCCCGGTGGTGCCGCACGAGCCGGGTCGCGAGGAGCGCCGCCTGCAGCACGAGCGCGCCGCCGAACGCGACCGCGGCGCCCTCCGCACCCGCGAGGACCGCGCCGACCCCGGCACCGACGAGGCACACGGCGGACATCGCGACCGCCGCGCGCGACACGAACGCGGCGTCGCCGTAGCCCTGCAGGAGCGCGGTGCAGACCGAGGCGACGGCGCCGAAGGGCAGCGCGAGGAGCAGGATCTGCACCGGGACGACGGCCGGGCGGTACTCGTCGAGCACCGGGACCGCGTCCACGAGCGCGGGCACCCACGCCGCGAGCGCCAGGTACGCCACGGCGACGCCGGCCACGAGCCACGCGAGGTGCGTCAGGACGCGCCGGCGCGCGGCCACGCCCACGGCGCGCGTCGCGTGCGGCAGCAGCGCGAGCGCGAGCGACGTGGGGACGAGCCGCAGCGGGACCGTCGCCCGGCTCGCGAGCGAGTAGAGCCCGCCGACCACGGCTCCCCCGGTCGCCGCGACGACAGGGACGTCGAGCGTGCGCGCCTGCACCGCGACCGTGTTGACCCAGAACGGCCGGGCCTCGCGCAGCACGTGCCCGAGCGGCGCGCGCCCACCCTCCGGGAGCCGGGTACGGTTCGCCGCGTTGAGCCACGCCACGGACATGAGCGAGCCCGCGGCCATCGCGACGCCGTACGCGAGCACCGGGTCCGTCCCGGCGGCGCACAGCGCGGCGAACCCCGCCGCGGCGACCGCGCGGCGCACGACGAGGTTCGCCGTCGCGAGGGACGCGCGGCCGTCCGCGATCGCGACGCCCGCCACCGTCTCGGCGTTCCGCTCGGCCGCGGCCCAGACCGCGAGCGGCAGGACCGCCGCGCCGAGGCCGTCACCGAGGGCCGCCGTCACGAGCCACGCGGCGACCAGCGCGGCGGCGAGCAGCGGCGCCGTCGTGAGCCGGTTGAGCACGACGGCCGCCCGGACGCGCCCGTCGTCCGGCGCCTCGGCGCGCGTCCGCACGACGTACGCCGACAGGCCCAGGTCGAACACCGCCTGGAGGACGGTGAGCACCGCGACGGCCGAGCCCACGACGCCGAGCTCGGCCGGCCCGACGAGCACGGCGAGCGCCCCGAACGTCACCGCCTGGAGCGCCGCGGCCGCGAGCCTGCCGGTCGTCAGCCACGCGAACGCCCCGATCACGCTGCCTCGCGCTCAGTAGGCACCGTCACGACCCACCACCGCGCGCAGCGTCCGCAGGAGGATGAGGAGGTCCCCCGTCACGGTCCAGTTCTCCACGTAGTAGAGGTCGAGCCGCACGCTCTCCTCGAGCGTGAGGTTGTTGCGGCCGGAGACCTGCCACAGCCCGGTCAGACCGGGCTTGACCAGCAGACGACGCCCGATCTCGTCGTCGTACTGGTCGACCTCGAGCGCGACCTGCGGCCGCGGGCCGACGAGGCTCATGGACCCGCCGAGCACGTTGAACAGCTGCGGCAGCTCGTCGATCGAGTAGCGGCGCAGGAACGCCCCGACCCGGGTGACGCGCGGGTCCTGCTTGGGCTTGTAGAAGACCCCGACGTTGCCCGCGCCGAGCACGTCCTCCAGCCGGGACTCGGCGTCCACGACCATCGAGCGGAACTTCAGGACCGTGAACGGCTCGCCGCGCAGCCCGACACGCTCCTGCGTGAACAGCACCGGGCCGCGGCTCGTGAGCTTGACCGCGAGCGCCGTCACGACGAGCGGGACGGCGAAGAGCACGAGGAGGCCGAGGGCGCCGACGACGTCGAACGCCCGCTTGAGCACGTGCTGCGGACCCGAGTAGCCGGGCGCCTCGACGTGCAGGAGCGGCAGCCCCGCGACGGGCCGGGTCCGGATGCGCGGGCCCGCGACGTCGGTGAGCGCCGGCGCGAGGACGAGGTCCGCGCCCCACGGCTCGAGGTCCCACGCCAGGCGCTTGACGGTCCGGGGGGTGACGAGGTCGGACCCGGTGACCATCACCGTGTCCGCGTGCAGCGGCTCGACGAGGCGCGCCGTGTCGCCCACCTCCCCGACGACGGGCACGCCCGCCACCGTCTCGTGCGGCTCGAGCGGCCCGCCGGGGACGCACGCGCCCACGACCTCGTACCCGCTGTCCCGCGCCTCGCGGAGGCTCCCGACGAGGTGCGCGACGCCGTCGCGGCCCCCGACGACGACCGTCCGCGACCGGCACCGGCCCCGGCGACGCATCCGCACGAGCTGCCGCCGCACGGCCCACCGCCCGAGCACGAGCAGCACGAGGCCGACGGGCAGTGCGATCGCGACGTAGCCGCGCGCGAGGTCGTACCGCAGGAGGTAGGCCGCGATGGCCACGACCCCGAACACGGCGACCGTCGCGTTGACGACGCGCGTGTACTCGGGCGCGCCCGAGCCGAGGCTCCGGCCGTCCCGGGAGAACGCCGCGCGCAGCGCGCACCACCAGACGACCAGGAGCGCCGCGGAGATCGCGGCGTACTGGAGGTCCAGCGTGGTGCCGCCGATCCCGTCGAACCGCACGAGGTACGCGGTCGCGACCGCCGTCGCGACCGCGAGCGCGTCGACCACGGCGACGCGGCGCGCGAGCCGCGCCTTCCAGCCCGGGCGCCGGTACGCGCCCAGGGAGATCCGGACGAGCTGCCCGGTGTCGAAGGACGGCGCGTCGAGACGCCGTCCCGAGTCGTCGAGGTCGACGGCGTCGACCTCGTGATCCTTCTCCAACGTCATGGTGCCCCCTGCGACGTCCGTGGTCGCACGGGCCGCACGACGGCACGGCCGCCCGAGGGCGCGCTCGTACCGCCGCCCGACCGGCGGCCTGCTGAGTGTCTCCGTCACGGTCCGGGACGTCGTCGTCACGGCGACGGCCGGTCGCCGAGGCGACCGGGAGGTTCGGTCAGAGCCCTCGCCCGGGGGCGAGGGCTCGTCCCCTCAGGCCTTCGTCCCGGCGGAGCGCCGGCGGTTGCGCGCGACGAGGACCGCCGTCGTGCCGCCCGCGACGAGCAGCGCCGCGCCGCCGAGCAGGAGGACGTCGTCGGACCCGGTCTCGGCCAGTCCGCCCGACGAGACGTCGTCGCCGCCGCCCTGCGCCGAGCCGGAGCCCGAGCCGCTGCCGGCGCCGTCGGACGCGGGCACCGCGACGACCTGCTGGCTCGACAGGACGGTGCCGTCGGCGTCGGTCGCGACGAGGGAGTAGGTGCCGGGCTCCGACAGCGTCACCGCGAACGACGCGAAGCCGTTCGCGGTGTTCTTGGTGAGCGCCTTGGTGCCGGCGATGGAGATGGCGCCGTCCGCGACGTCGGGCGACGTGATGGTGAGCGTGATCGTCGGGTTGCCCGCCGGCCCGCCCACCGTGACGGTGAACGTCTGGCCGACCGAGGGCGTCGTCGTGGAGACGCCGACCTCGTACTCGTCCGCCTCGTAGGCGGTCGCGACGGCCGGTGCCGCGGCGATCGCCCCGGCCAGGAGCAGCGTGGTCGCTGCGCGTCGAAGCTTCATGTCAAAGGCCCCCTGCCTTCGTCGGTGACGCGGGGACCTCGGCCGACGGGCGTCGTCGACGCCCGTTCACGCACGTGCCCCCGCCGTGCTCCCTCAGGAGAACACACTCCCGCCGCACCCGGTAGCCGAGAGGGTGGTCGTCTCGGACCTGGAACCAGGAGTTTTCCTCACGGAAACTTCCCCGGGCTGGTTGCGGCCGCTCACGAGGTCGTAGTCGTACGTCACGGACTCCCCCGGGGCGAGCGCGACGGAGCGGGCCCCGACCACGAGCCCGTCGTGCACGTGCGAGAACAGTCCCGGGCCGTCGTCCGCCCCGGACGTCCCCCGGATCCCGCCGCCCGCCGGGGCGTACACGAGCAGGTTGGTGCGGATCGTCCCGTCCCCGCCCGCCCCCAGGACGTACTCGGGCAGGCGCGCCGCCTCGTCCGCGGTGAGCGTCGACGTGAGCGTGACGCGCAGCGTGAAGGACTGCGAGCCGTCGGGACGGCACGTGACGTCGTCGAGCGCGACCGCGGAGTCGAGGTAGTAGCCGGTCTTGGACGCGGTCGTCGCGTTGAGGTAGACGCCCACGACGGGCGACGCGGGGCCGCCCGCCGGGTCGACGCCGCGCCCCACGAGCTCGCCCGACAGGACGGTGCCCGTCAGGAGGTCCTGCTCGGTCGCGCGCGCCGACCACACGAGCAGCCGGCCCTCGCGCGCCGAGCCGGCGAGCGCGTCGACGAGTCGCGCCGGGTCGCCGGTGCCGCTCGTCAGCGCCGCGACGACCTCGCGCGCGACGAGCGCGAGCACCGCGTCCTGCTCCGACGGGTCCTCGTGGTCGCGGTACACGCCGTTGAGCAGGTACGCGGCCGCGTCGTCCTCCGTGAGCCGCAGCGCCTCGCCGTCCGGGGTGGCGACCTCCACGGGGCCCACGGCACCCAGCACTCCGGCGAGCGCGACGGGGTCCACGGCGACGACGCCGTCGACGTCCTCGCCCGTCTGCCGCAGCCACGCCTCGCGCGCGACGCGCGCCGCGCGCGGGAAGTCGGGCGTCGACGTGACGTTGAGCATGTACCGGCCGAGGTCGTCGCCGAACAGCGCGGCCTCCGCGCCGCTGAGGTCGACGATGCTCTCGGGGAGCGGGCCGAGCGCGCTCCCGGGGCGGACCTCGACGAGCGCGACGTCCCCGGCGTCGGCGCGCAGGTGCAGCACCGACCCGGCGATCCCGCCCGTCGCGCGGGGCTCGGCGTTGTTCTGCACGAGCACGAGGTAGTCGCGCGCGCCGTCGGCACCGAGCATCGCGGGGACGAGGTCGACGGCGCGCGCGGCCGTCGCCGTCTGGGACGCGACCTGGGCGAGCTCGTCGCGCAGGTCGTCCACCGCGGCGGCCAGCGGCCCCACGAGCGAGGCGGTGTCGATGCCCGCGACGCTCTCGAGCGACGCGGTGACGGCGCGGTCGGCCGCGACGACGTCGTCGCGCGCGTCGGCGAGGGGCGCGAGGTCGAGGGAGCCGCCCGACGGCGCGAGGGCGGCGGGCGAGGCGACCTCCACCGCGGCGGCGAGGCGGGGCAGCGCGTCCTGCGCGACCCGGTCGACCGCGCCGGTCACCTCGCCGAGCGCGCGGGCGTCGTCGCCGACGAGCGGGAGGGCGCGGGCGAGCATCCAGTGCGGGCCGTGCGTCGCCGCCGCCGCGAGCGCCGCGGAGCCGCGGACGTCCTCGACCGTGGCCGTCGCGTCCTGGCCGGACCGCACCTGTTCCTGGAGCACGGGGAGCCGCGCGGCCACGTCCTCGAGCGCGGCGCGGGCGCGCAGCGCGTCCACGAGGAGCCACGCGAGCCAGGCGACCACGACGACGAGCGCCAGCGCGACCGCGAGGCCCACCCGTCGGCGCAGTCGTGGCCGTCTCCTCCGCGGACGCCTCGGCGTCTCCCGCTCCGGCTCGCGTCGACCGGCCGGCGCGACCGTCGTCGCTGCGCCCGACCAGCCCGGACCCCACTCCTCGTGCACCATGCCGCCCCCCGCGACTCGCCCCCTGCGCGACGGCCCCGGCGCGCTGCCGTCGCTCGCGCTACATTACCCAGACCCACGCCCGCAGGGAGGCTCAGAGCGTGCTGTCCGTCCTCGTCGTCTGCACCGGGAACATCTGCCGCTCGCCCGCGGCGCAGCTCGTGCTCGGCGCCGCGCTCGACGACTCGGTCGTCGTGACGAGCGCCGGGACGCGGGCGGTCGTGGGCGCGCCCGTCGCCCCGCCGATGGCGCGCCTCGTCGCGCGCCGCGGACTCGACCCGGCGGCGTTCGCCGCGCGCGACCTGACGCCCGACCTCGTGCGTGCGGCGGACCTCGTGCTGACCATGACGCGCCGCCACCGGGCCGACGTGCTCGACCTCGCGCCGGCCGCGCTGCGCCGCTCGTTCCTGTTCACCGAGCTCCCGGCGATCGCCGAGGCCGTCGGGACCGGGGACCGTGCCACGACCGACGCCGCCCGCCTCGCCGCCGTCGTCGCGGCGGCCCCGCGGGCGCGGGCGGGTCTCGACCTCGCGCGCCACGCCCCGGACGTCGAGGACCCGTACGGTCGCTCCGACGAGGTGTACGAGCGCGTGCTCGGCACGATCGAGACGCAGACCGACCGGCTCGTCGCCGCGATGCGGCGGTGACCGGTCCTCCTCCCTGCCCCCTGCACGGGGAGGAGGACCGGCTGCCGTCACGGCCGGTCGGGCTCCGCGACGGCGACCACCACGACCGCTTCCCGGACGACAGGGCCGCCGCACCCCGAGAGCGGCCCCCGAGCCCGTCGTGCCACGGAGACGGGCGCGTCGTGCGGGGAGGTCCGCGGTCGCTGCACCGAGGGCGACCGACCGTCGGTCGACCGTCACCCCGGACATGGGTGCAGCGTGCACGCGGCTCGTGCGTCCCGCAGGCTGGACGTCCGTTCAGAAGCGCCCGTGATGTCCGTGACGCGGAGTATTGCCCGGCTCCCGCGCCCGGTTTGCCCGCTAGATTCACGCGCCGGGGGCCGTGGGACCGCTCACATGGCGAGACAGGGAGGGCGGGACGGGCTCACGCGCGCTCGCCGTCACCGTCGACGTCCGCCGCCAGCCCCGTCAGGGCTCGCGCGGCCGGACCGATGCGGTAGCGGCGGTCGTCGCCCTGCACGAGCCACCGGTGCGCGACGAGCGTCTGCGCGATCCGGAACGCGCCCGGACGACTCACGCCCAGGCACGCCGCCAGCTCCGCCAGGCGCATCGCGCCCGACGCGGCCACCAGCTCGACGGTGCGCACCGTGCGTGACACGGACGCGAGGATGTACGGCCCCCTGCTCGACATGCTCGCGACCCTAGGAGCGATCCCGGTCGCTCGCAGCGCGCCCGACCACCACCCGGGCGTCGGTGTCACGAGCACGCGACGACGCACCTCGTTCCGAGTGAGGACATGATCGAGGAGGTGCACGATGAGAGACATCGCAGCAGCCGTCGCGAACGCCCCGAGCGGGATCGAGATCGGCCTCACCCTCGTCGCCGTCGCGCTCGCGACCGTCGTCGCCGTCGTGACCGGCGTCGTCCTGGCGCGGCGCGCACGCGAGGCCTCGGACCTGCGGGAGGAGCTCGGGCGCCGCCGGAGAGCGAGGGAGGACGCGCTGCGCGACCTCTTCGTCTCCCTCGAGCAGAGCGGACAGGCACGCATCCTCGCGCTCCTGGCCACCGTGCTGCCGCCCGAGGTCCGCGAGCACGCGTGGGACACCGCGTTGACGGGCTACAGCCAGGCGGCGCTGACCCTCACCCGCCATACCGACTGGGAGACGGAGGCCGCCGCGACGAAGGTGCGCGAGGCCCGGGCACGCTCGCAGGAGCACAACCGCGACCAGGACGTGAAGCAGGTCGTCGAGGAGTTCCGCGCGCGCGTGGTCGCCCAGAACGCCGTCCGCACGCGCGAGGTCGACGAGCAGGCCCAGAGGCTCGACGCGCACGAACGCCGCACGACCGGGATCCTCGCCGTGGCGACCGGCCTGCAGGTCCTCGCGATCTTCACCGTCACGGCGGGCGACCTGCTGGTCGGGTGACCTCTCCCGCCGCCCGGGACGGGAGCGCCGTCGACCCGGCCGCGTCTCGGGAGACCGAGACTGCGGGGCACGAGAAAGGCCCCCCGACCTGCGCGATGCTGGTCGGAGGGCCTTCGGCTCGGTGGGCGATACTGGGTTCGAACCAGTGACCTCTTCGGTGTGAACGAAGCGCGCTACCACTGCGCCAATCGCCCGAGTGCGAGGTCGATACTAGCCTGAAACGGACCGGATCGAAAAACCGGCTCGCGCTCAGGGGTCGAGACGCTCGCGCCGGCGCCGCTCGAACAGGTCGTGCGCGGCGAGCGACACCTCTCCGGCCGCCACGTCGACGCCGTCGAGCCACGTCACGGGCTGCACGTTGCGCACCGAGCCCGTGAGGAGCAAGGCCGCGTCCCCGGCGCTCACCTCGTCGAGCACGGCGAACGGCAGCTCGCCGGGGCGCGCCTCGCGCACGGGCAGGCCGTCCTCCGCGGCCCACTCCAGCAGGAGCTCGCGCGTGATGCCCGCGAGGCACCCCGACGACAGCAGGGGCGTGACGAGCTCGCCGCCGCGCTCGACGAACACGTTGGCGCCCGTGCCTTCGCACAGGTCGCCCGCGGTGTTGGCGAGCAGGGCCTCGTCGCCGCCCTTCGCGACGGCGTCGGCGAGCGCGACGACGTTCTCCGCGTACGAGGTCGTCTTGAGCCCCGCGACGGCGGAGCGCTCGTTGCGCGTCCAGGGCGAGCGGACGGCGCGCCCGGCGGGGCTGATGGTCGCGGGGCCGGCCGCGACGACGACCGTCTGGGCGCCCGGCGTGCGTCCCGACCCGAGCGGGCCGACGCCGGCGGTCACGGTGATGCGCAGCCGCCCGACCGCGCCCGCGCCCTCCCGGGTGCGCGCGTCGGCCTCGGCGAGCACGGCCGTGACGCCCTCGAGGACGCGCCGCTCGTCGGGGGCGTCGAGCCCGAGTCCCGCGGCCGACCGCGCGAGACGGCGCAGGTGGCGGGTGAGGGCGAACGCCCGGCCGTCGAACACCGCGCACGTCTCGAAGACGCCGTCGCCCACGGTCAGGCCGTGGTCGACGGCGCTCAGCGCTTCCTCGTCGGGCCGCACGAGCCGGCCGTCGGCCCAGATCACGAGGTTCTCGGAGGGAGGCGTCGGCGCCCCGGGGGTGCTCATGGCTCCAGTGTGCCCGAGGCGAGACCGACGAGGCGCCGGGCCTTGAGCTCGGTCTCCTCCCACTCGCGCGCGGGGTCGCTCCCCCACGTGATGCCGGCCCCGGTGCCGAACCGCAGCACGCCGTCCGACCACCAGAACGTCCGGATCCCGACGGCGAGCACCGCCTCGTCGCCGTCGACCCAGCCGACCGCGCCGCAGTAGGGGCCGCGCGGCTCGGGCTCGAGCGCGTCGATGATCCGCAGCGCGGAGGACTTCGGGGCGCCCGAGACGGACGCGGGCGGGAACGTCGCGTCGAGCAGGGCGGGCCACAGCGCCGCCGGGTCGTGCAGGTCGGGGCGCACGCGGCCCGCGACAGTGCTCACGAGGTGCACGAGCCCGGGGTGCTGCTCGACCGCGAGGAGGTCGGTCACCTCGACCGTGCCGGGCTCGCACACGCGCTGGAGGTCGTTGCGCACGAGGTCGGTGATCATGACGTTCTCGGCGCGGTCCTTGGCCGTCAGGCCGTCCGGCGTCGCGGCGGTGCCCTTGATCGGGCCCGACGTCACGGTCCCGCCGGAGACGCGCAGGTACAGCTCGGGCGACGCGCTGACGACCCACACCGGGTCGACGCCCGAGGCCCGCGGGACGTGCAGCACGCCGCCGTACAGGGCGGGGTTGCCGCGCGCCAGACGCCGGGCGAGGGCGAGCGCGTCCGGCTCGCCCTCCGCGTCGGCGAGCGGCGCGGACAGGACGCGGCACACGTTGGCCTGGTAGACCTCGCCCTCGCGGACCTGCGCGCGCACGTGCGCGACGGCGGCCTCGTACCGCGCCCGGTCCATCGAGCTCGTCCACGCGTCGGCGGACGGCCCGCGCCACGCACGTCCCGACGCCGGGCCCGCGGCGGCGAGGTCGCCCGGGTCGAGACGCTCGGCGAACCGCCACGCGCGCGCCCGCCCGCCGCGCGCAGGCGCGTCGAAGTCCACGACGACGAACCAGGGCCCGGGCTCGGCGAGCCGCTCCGGCGCGCGACGCAGGTCGACGACCTCGACGACGCCCGCGGCGGCGCGGCCGGCGAGGTGCGCGATCCCCTGCCGCGGCGACGTTCTCCCAGGTCCAGGCACGGGACCACGCTACCGACCGCGCGCACGGCGCCCCGAGACCGCCCGACGCGCCGTGCGCGGCACGCCCGCCGGGGCCGGTTGGACGTAGGACGCGAACGTGGACTAATGTCTGGGACGCGCCGGAACGCCGGGGGCACACGGGAAGCGATTCTCGAGGGCCTCGAAGCTCCGGCCGCGCGGATGTGGCTCAGTTGGTAGAGCATCACCTTGCCAAGGTGAGGGTCGCGGGTTCGAGTCCCGTCATCCGCTCGGAGGCCCACTCTCTCGTCCGCCCTCGCGGTCGCGGAGGGCAGGTCACNCGGGGCCGGTTGGACGTAGGACGCGAACGTGGACTAATGTCTGGGACGCGCCGGAACGCCGGGGGCACACGGGAAGCGATTCTCGAGGGCCTCGAAGCTCCGGCCGCGCGGATGTGGCTCAGTTGGTAGAGCATCACCTTGCCAAGGTGAGGGTCGCGGGTTCGAGTCCCGTCATCCGCTCGGAGGCCCACTCTCTCGTCCGCCCTCGCGGTCGCGGAGGGCAGGTCACGGTGGAGTGGCCGAGAGGCGAGGCAGCGGCCTGCAAAGCCGTATACGTGGGTTCGAATCCCATCTCCACCTCGCAGACAGCACCACCCCTCGGGCGATTGGCGCAGCGGTAGCGCGCTTCCCTGACACGGAAGAGGTCACTGGTTCGATCCCAGTATCGCCCACGAGCACGACGCGAGAGGCCGCCCCGGCACCGTCCGGAGCGGCCTCTCGCGTGCCGACCGTCACCCGGACCGATGCACGGTCCGGGCCGGAAGTCGGCTAGTATGTGCTTCGCGCCGGATCACCGGGAGCCCTACCGGGCTTCTCACGAGCCGGCCGCGCGGATGTGGCTCAGTTGGTAGAGCATCACCTTGCCAAGGTGAGGGTCGCGGGTTCGAGTCCCGTCATCCGCTCGGAGGCCCCACTCTCTGGCCTGCTCTCTCGGGAGCGAGAGAGGACGCGTCTCAAGGTGGAGTGGCCGAGAGGCGAGGCAGCGGCCTGCAAAGCCGTATACGTGGGTTCGAATCCCATCTCCACCTCGCAGTGCAGCACCCCGGGCGATTGGCGCAGCGGTAGCGCGCTTCCCTGACACGGAAGAGGTCACTGGTTCGATCCCAGTATCGCCCACCACCACAAGGCCGTCCCGGCATCCCCGGGGCGGCCTTCGTCGTCCGCTAGCCTCGGCCCATGCCGGACCAGCCCCCCGCCCACGACGTGCTGCCCCTCGGCACCGCGCCGCGCCCCACGACCGCCGTCGAGCTCCTCGCGCGGTTGCGCCCCGCCGTGCTCGACGCCCTCGGGCCCGCCGTCGAGGGCACCGACGCCGTGCGCCTGGACGCCGGCCTCGACGGTCCGGACGTCACGCACCTCACGGTCGACGTCACCGGGGTGCGCGTGCGCGCGAGCGGCACGTCGGGCCCGCCGGCGCCAACCGTTCACGTCGAGGACGTCCGCTCGCGCGAGGACGCGACGCTGCGCCGCCTGCGCGTCGACGCGCACCCGCTCGTCGTCGAGGGCGTCCCCGTCGACGTGACGGCGGAGGTCGAGGGCGTGCGCTTCCGGTGGGTCGAGGGCACCGACGGCACGCTCGCGGTCGAGGCCGTCGAGCCCGACGACGACGCACCCCTGAGCGGGCACGTGCGCGTCGCCGCGCCGCGCGACGAGGTCGTCGACACCGTCCGGCGGATCGTCGCGACGGAGCTCCACGGCATCGGCCTGGCCCTCACGGCGCTCGACGTCGAGGTCGTCGCGCGCGGGCCCCGCAGCGTGTCCCTGCGCGCCGACGCGCGCGTCCGCAAGGGCATCCTGTCCGCGAGCGTGCGCGCGACGGCCACCGCGGTCGTCGACGAGCGGATGGTCCTCACGGTGCGGGACGTCGAGCTGTCGAGCCGCAACCCCGTCGTCGCGGCGCTGCTCGTCGTGGCGCGCGGCGAGCTCGCCAAGATCGAGGGCCATCGCGTGGACCTCGCGGCCGACCTGCCGCCCGGCATCCGGGTCGCGGACGTGCGCGTGGAGGTCGGCGAGACGCTCGCCGTCGCGGCGCGCCTCGCGTGACGGCGCCCTTGTGGTGCCACCGGCGTCCCCGTAGCGTCGAGAGCATGTGCCGGAACATCACGACCCTGCGCGGCCTCGAGCCCCCCGCGACGGACGAGGAGATCGAGGCGGCCGCCCGCCAGTTCGTCCGCAAGGTGACGGGGATCCAGCGCACGAGCGCCGCGACCGAGGAGCCGTTCGAGCGAGCGGTCGACGAGGTGACGGCGATCGTCGCACGCCTCCTCGGCGAGCTGCCCGAGCGCCGCAACCCGCCGTCCACCGTGCCCCCGCTGCGTCGCGAGGAGGTCCGGGCGCGCATCGCGGCGCGCGAGGCGGCCGAGCGCGAGCACGAGCGCGCCCACGCGCTGGGGATCGCCCACTCCCACTGAGGCGGGCCACCGAGCCCACGCTGTGCGCCGAGCGCGGGGCGGGGTGCGGGCCGTGGCACCGCCGGGTGTGCCCCGGCCCGGCGACGGCGTCTAGGCTCGGGACCCGTGAACGCCGCACCCGCACCGTCCCCCGCCCCCGAGGCCCCGCGCCCCGAGCCGGTCAGCGCGAGCATGCGCCGGGCGAAGGCCGACGCGCGGTCCGCGCACGTGACGATCGGTCAGGTACGCGAGGACGCGGCCGGGCACGTGACCATCGACTGCTCGTGCGGCATGGCGCTCACGAACGGGCCGGACTGGACGGTCGACGAGCACATCCGCCTGCACCGCGCCGAGGCGCGCTACCTCGCGCTCAGCGCGGTCGCGCCGGCCGGGATGCCGCGTCTCATCCCGGTCGACGCCGACCGGCTGCCGCGGGTCGACTGACCTTCTAGAGCTCGTCCGGGTCGTCCCAGGACGTGCCCGACGACGCGCCGTCGATCGGCCGGCGCTCGTTCTCCGAGAGGGACTGCGGCGCCTTCGTCGCGTCGCCCCCGGTGAGCACGTCCCCGGTCCCCTCGGCCTCGTCCTCGCGACGCGGGGACAGGCGCGCGGAGGCGACGTCGGACTCGTTGAGGTCGTCACGGTGGTGTGCATGGGTGCTCATGGGACGAGGTCTACCAGGTCCCACGACCACCTGCACGGCCGTCCACCTCTGGGCTCCGGGGGTGAGACGACGAGCCGGGCGCGGGCCGCGCCATCATGAGTGCTTGGCACACTTTTTCTGCGACGTCATCCGGAAACGGAGTTTCGCCACGGAAGGCGTCCTGCGACGACACGGACCGGGGCCCCGTGAAATCCTCGGGGACATGCAGACCTGGCCAGGCCACCCCTACCCGCTCGGCGCCACGTACGACGGCTCGGGGACCAACTTCGCCCTCTTCTCCGAGGTCGCCGAGCGCGTCGAGCTCTGCCTCTTCGACGACGACGGCACCGAGACCCGCGTCGACGTCGAGGAGGTCGACGCGCACGTCTGGCACGTCTACCTGCCCGGCAAAGGCCCCGGCACGCGCTACGGCTACCGCGTGCACGGGCCGTACGACCCCGCGAACGGCCACCGCTGCAACCCGGCGAAGCTGCTCCTGGACCCGTACGCGAAGGCGATCGAGGGACAGATCGACGGCGACGAGTCGCTGTTCTCCTACCGCTTCGGCGACGGCGGCGAGGTCACCGCGGACGACGACGCGGGCGAGGGCGACGACGGCGACTCCCCCGCTCCCCCGCGCAACGACGACGACTCCGCGGGCCACACGATGATGTCGGTCGTCATCAACCCCTACTTCGACTGGGGTCACGACCGCCCGCCGAACCGGGACTACCACGACAGCGTCATCTACGAGGCGCACGTCAAGGGCATGACGATGCTCCACCCGGACGTGCCCGAGGAGCTGCGCGGCACCTACGCGGGGATGGCGCACCCGGCCGTGATCGAGCACCTCGTGACGCTCGGCGTCACGGCGGTCGAGCTCATGCCGGTGCACCAGTTCGTCAACGACCCGACGCTCGTGGAGCGCGGGCTGTCGAACTACTGGGGCTACAACACGATCGGCTTCTTCGCGCCGCACAACGGGTACGCGGCGTACGGGACGCGCGGCCAGCAGGTCATGGAGTTCAAGACCATGGTCAAGGCCCTGCACGAGGCCGGCATCGAGGTCATCCTCGACGTCGTCTACAACCACACGGCGGAGGGCAACCACCTCGGGCCGACGCTGAGCTTCCGCGGGATCGACAACAAGGCGTACTACCGGCTCGTGGACGGCGACGAGGCGCACTACTTCGACACGACAGGCACGGGCAACTCGCTGCTCATGCGCTCGCCGCACGTGCTCCAGCTCATCATGGACTCGCTGCGGTACTGGGTGACCGAGATGCACGTGGACGGGTTCCGCTTCGACCTCGCGGCGACGCTGGCCCGCCAGTTCCACGAGGTGGACCGCCTGTCGGCGTTCTTCGACATCGTGCAGCAGGACCCGGTGATCTCCCAGGTCAAGCTCATCGCGGAGCCGTGGGACCTCGGCGACGGCGGCTACCAGGTGGGCGGCTTCCCGCCGCTGTGGACCGAGTGGAACGGGCGCTACCGCGACACGGTGCGCGACTTCTGGCGCGGCGAGCCGTCGACGCTGCCCGAGCTCGCGAGCCGGCTCACCGGGTCGTCCGACCTCTACGAGCACAGCGGCCGCAAGCCCATCGCGTCGATCAACTTCGTCACGGCGCACGACGGCTTCACGCTCAACGACCTCGTGTCCTACGACGAGAAGCACAACGAGGCCAACGGCGAGGACAACAACGACGGCGAGAGCCACAACCGGTCGTGGAACTGCGGCGTCGAGGGCCCCACCGACGACCCGGAGGTGCGGGCGCTGCGCGCCCGCCAACGGCGCAACATCCTCGCGACGCTGCTGCTCTCCCAGGGCGTGCCGATGCTCGCGCACGGCGACGAGATCGCGCGCACGCAGGGCGGCAACAACAACGGGTACTGCCAGGACAACCCGATCACGTGGATGGACTGGGGCGGCGAGGACGGCCTCGACGACGAGCGGGCCGCGCTCCTCGACTTCGCGCGCCACGTCGTGTGGCTGCGGCGCGACCACCCCGTGCTGCACCGCCGCCGGTTCTTCGTCGGGCGCGGCGAGGGAGCGAGCGTCGAGGCGCCCGCGTCGCCCGACGACCTGCCGGACATCGAGTGGCTCGACATCACGGGGTCGCGCATGAACCAGGAGGACTGGGACCAGTCCTACGCGCGCAGCGTCATGGTCTTCCTCAACGGCGACGCGATCCCCGAGCACGACCGGCGCGGCGAGCCCGTGGTCGACGACTCGTTCCTGCTCCTGCTCAACGCGCACTCCGACGAGCTCGAGTTCACCGTTCCGCCGGCGGCGTACGGCGAGAGCTGGGACGTCGTGCTCGACACGGACGGCACGGTCGACGCGGGCGACTCGCTGCACCCCGGGGACACGGTGACCGTGACGGGCCGCAGCGTCATCGTCCTGACCCGGCCGCCGCTGCGATGACGGCCGCCACCCCCGGCGCGCACGGCGCGCCGCCCCGCGTCCCCGTGTCCACGTACCGGCTCCAGCTCGGCCCCGACCTCACGTTCGACGACGCCGCGCGCCAGGTGCCCTACCTCGCGTCGCTCGGCGTCACGCACCTCTACCTGTCCCCCGTGCTCCAGGCGGCGCCCGGGTCGACGCACGGGTACGACGTCGTCGACCACGCGCGCGTGAGCGCCGAGCTCGGCGGGCGCGAGGGCCTGGAGCGCCTGTCGGCCGCGGCGCGCGGCGCCGGCCTCGGCATGGTGCTCGACGTCGTGCCGAACCACATGGCCGTCCCGACGCCCGCGTGGCACAACCGCGCGCTGTGGTCCGTGCTCGAGGAGGGACCGGACTCGCCGTACGCCCGGTGGTTCGACGTCGACTGGTCGGCGGGCGAGGGCGCCGTCCTCATGCCGGTGCTCGGCGCGCGCCTGGGCGACGTCCTCGCCGCGGGCGAGATCGCGCTCGACGAGGTCGAGGTCCCGGGCACGCCCGGGCTCCGGCGCGTGCTGCGCTACTACGACCACGTCTTCCCCGTGCGCGCCGGGACGGAGGACCTGCCGCTCGCGGAGCTCGTCGAGCGCCAGCACTACCGGCTCGCGTACTGGCGCGTGGGCGACGAGGAGCTCAACTACCGCCGCTTCTTCGACGTCGGGTCGCTCGTCGCGGTCCGGGTCGAGGACGAGGAGGTGTTCGACGCGACGCACGCGCTCGTGCTCGACCTCGTCGCCGACGGGACGGTCGACGGGCTGCGCATCGACCACCCGGACGGGCTCGCGGACCCGGGGCAGTACCTGCAGCGGCTCGCGGACCGCACCGACGGGGCGTGGGTCGTCGTCGAGAAGATCCTCGCGGGCGAGGAGCAGGTGCCGCCGGACTGGGCGACCGTCGGGACGACGGGCTACGACGTCGCGTGGCGCCTGCAGCAGCTCTTCGTCGACCCGGGCGGCCGGGCCGGTCTCGACGCGGTGATGACGCGTCTCACGGGCGCCGCGCCCGGGGGGCTCGGCGCGGTCGTCGAGCAGGCGAAGCGCGAGGTCGTCACCGGGCCGCTCTACGCGGAGGTGCACCGCCTCACGGACCTCGCGGCCGCCGTCTGCCACGACGACCCCCGCCTGCGCGACCACACGTGGCGCGGCCTGCACCAGTGCCTGCGCGAGCTGCTCGTCGCGTTCGACCGGTACCGCGCGTACGTGGTGCCGGGCGCGCCGCCGCGGCACGAGGCGGTCCGGGCGGTCGAGGAGGCGGCCGACCGGGCGCGCGCCCGGCTCGACCCGCAGCGCGCGGAGACGCTGGACGTCGTCGTGGACCTCGTGCTGGGCCGGGAGGCCGGCAGCGCGGGACGGCGGCGCGAGGCACGCCGCGACGAGCTCGTCGTGCGGTTCCAGCAGGTGTGCGGCGCGGTGACGGCGAAGGGCGTCGAGGACACCGCGTTCTACCGGTGGACCGAGCTCGTCAGCCTGTGCGAGGTCGGGGGCGAGCCGGACCGGTTCAGCCTCGGCGTGCACGACTGGCACGCGTTCGCGCAGCGGTTCGCGGCGCTCACGCCGCACGCGCTCACGGCGGGCTCGACGCACGACACCAAGCGCGGCGAGGACACGCGCGCGGCCCTCGGCGTGCTGTCCGAGGACGCCGCCGGGTGGTCGCGGCTCGTCGACGAGGTCCGCGCGGCGACCGCGCCCTACCGCGGGGTGCTCGTCGGCGGCCTCGCGGAGAACCTGCTGTGGCAGACCGTCGCCGGGACGTGGCTCCCGGACGCGGGCGCCGCGGCGGAGGGCGCCGCGGGGGCGACCGACACCGCGATCGCGCCCGACCGCCTCGTCGACTACCTGCGCAAGGCGCTGCGCGAGGCGAAGGTCGCCACGTCGTGGACGAGCCCGGACGAGGCGTACGAGGAGGCCGTGGCCGACCTCGCGCGCCGCGCGCTCGCCGACCCGGCGGTGACGGGGGCGTTCGCCCGCTGGGCGCACGAGCACCGCGAGCACCTGCGCGCGGCGAGCCTCGGCCTCACCCTGGCGAGGCTCACCGCGCCGGGCGTGGCCGACGTCTACCAGGGCGCCGAGTCGTACGCGCCGACGCTCGTGGACCCCGACAACCGGCGGCCCGTGGACACGGTCGCCCTCGGGGCACGGCTCGCGCGGCTCGACGCCGGCTCCCCCGCGCGCACGCTCGCCGACGAGAAGCTGCTCGTCACGGCGCGCGCCCTGCGCGTGCGCCGCGCCCTCGCGGCCGCGTTCGTCGGCGAGGGCGCGGGCTACGCGCCGGTCGCGACCTCGACGCCGTGCGCCCTCGCGTTCGCGCGCACGACCCCGGGCGACGACGCGGGTGACGACGGCGCGGGCGGCGACGGGACGGGCGTCGCGCGCGTCGTGACGGTCGCGACGCGCCTCGCCGGGACGGTCGACCGCCTCGGCGGCTGGCGCGACCACGTGGTGACGCTGCCCGAGGGCGCGGGCGCGTGGGTCGACGTGCTCACCGGCCGCGAGCACGCACCGGGCACGGTGCGCGTCGCCGACCTGCTCGCCGACCTGCCGGTCGCGCTGCTCGTCGAGCCGTCCGCCGCGAGCGCCGCGACCGCGGGTGCGCCGGCCGGGCACGAGGACGCCGGGGGCGCGTCGTGACCGCCGACCCGCCCGTCCCGCCGTCCTCCGTGCCCGCGCCGCGCGCGACGCCGATGCTCGCGGTGCCCGGCCCGCGGCCCGTGGTGTGGGCACCGACCGCGCGCAGCGTCGACCTGCTCCTGCCCGAGCCGGGCACCGGCACGTTCGAGGGCGCGCGACGCCTGCCGCTGCGCCTCGTGGGCGCGCACGTCCCGGGCTGGTGGGGCTACGACCACGAGCTGCCGTGGGGCACGGACTACGGGTTCGCGGTCGACGGCGGGCCGGGTCGGCCGGACCCGCGCAGCCCGTGGCAGCCGTACGGCGTGCACGGGCCGAGCCGCACGTTCGACCCCGCGTTCGCGTGGACCGACGACGCGTGGCCGGGCCGCGACGTGCGCGGCGAGGTGGTCTACGAGCTCCACGTCGGGACGTTCACGCCGCAGGGCACGCTCGACGCCGCGATCGACCGGCTCGACCACCTCGTGGACCTGGGCGTCGGCGCGGTCGAGCTCCTGCCCGTCGCGGCGTTCGGCGGCGAGCGGGGCTGGGGCTACGACGGCGTGCACCTGTACGCGGTGCACGACCCGTACGGCGGGCCGCGCGCGCTGCAGCGGTTCGTCGACGCGGCGCACGCGCGCGGGCTCGCCGTCGTGCTCGACGTCGTCTACAACCACCTCGGGCCGTCGGGCAACTACCTCCCGGAGTTCGGCCCGTACTTCACGGACGCGCACACGACCCCGTGGGGCGCTGCGGTGAACCTCGACCGCCCGGGCAGCCGCGAGGTGCGCGAGTGGGTGATCGACAACGCCGAGCGGTGGTTCGTCGAGTTCCACGTGGACGCGCTGCGCCTCGACGCGGTCCACGCGCTCGTCGACGAGTCGCCCACGCACCTGCTGGCCGAGCTCGCGCGCCGTGTCGAGCGCGTCGAGGAGGCGCTCGGACGCCCGCTGACGCTCGTCGCCGAGTCGGACGAGAACGACCCGGCGACGGTGACCGGCGTCGAGCAGGGCGGGCGCGGGATGCACGCGCAGTGGGCGGACGACGTCCACCACGCCGTGCACGCGCTCCTCACGGGCGAGCGCCAGGGGTACTACTTCGACTTCGGGTCGGTCGCGGTGCTGCGCAAGGCCCTCACGGGCGTGTTCGTGCACGACGGCACGTACTCGACGTTCCGCGGCCGCACGTGGGGGCACCGCGTCCCGGCGGGGACGGACGGGCACGCGTTCGTCGTGAGCTCCCAGAACCACGACCAGGTGGGCAACCGCGCGCACGGGGACCGGCCGTCGGCCACGCTCGACGGCGGCGGCCTGGCCGCGGCCGCGGCGCTCGTCCTGGCCTCGCCGTTCACGCCGATGCTCTTCATGGGCGAGGAGTGGGGTGCGTCCACGCCGTGGCAGTTCTTCACCGACCACGCCGAGCCGGAGCTCGCCGAGGCGGTCCGGCGCGGGCGCGCCGCGGAGTTCTCCGACCACGGGTGGGGCGACGGCTCGCCCGTGCCCGACCCGCAGGACCCGGCGACGCGCGACGCGAGCGTGCTCGACTGGTCCGAGCGCGAGCGGGGCGAGCACGCGCGGCTTCTCGCGTGGTACCGCACGCTCGTCGGCCTGCGGTCGCGGCCGGACGTGCGCTCGGGCGACCTGTCGGTCGTGCGCGTGCACGGCCCGGGCGGCGCCGACGACGACGCCGCCGGGGAGGAGGCGCGCACCGCCGCGGCCCCGCTCGACGGCCCGGCGTTCGTCGTCGACCGGCGCACGGTCGCGGTCGCGGTGAACCTCGGCGCCGAGGCGCGCCGGCTGCGGCTCGCCCTGGGCGGCACGCCGCGCGTCCTGGCGGCGTGGGACCCGGCGACCCGCGTCCAGCGGCGCTCGGTCGAGCTGCCCGCGCGTTCGGTCGCCGTCCTGTCGTGGGTGTGACTACGCTCACGCCCATGTCGACGACGAAGAAGTCCACGAAGCCGAGGAAGGCGTCGAAGGGCGCCGCGGACCCCGCGCTCGACGCGGACTGGGAGGTCGCGCCGACGCAGGCGCTGCGCGTCGGACCGGGCTTCGACCTCGCGGCGTTCGACCGGCGCTCGACCCCGGGGTTCGCGGGCGACAAGGCGTCCGGGCAGGCGCTCGTCGCGCGGCACGCGGACGAGCTGTCCGAGCTCCAGGAGAGGCTCTTCGCCGAGGGCCGCGCGGGCGGCTCGCGCTCGGTGCTCCTCGTCCTGCAGGGCATGGACACCGCGGGCAAGGGCGGGATCGTCCGGCACGTCGTCGGCCTCGTGGACCCGCAGGGCGTGGCCCACCGCTCGTTCGGCGTCCCGACGCCCGAGGAGCGCGAGCACGACTTCCTGTGGCGCATCCGCAACGCGCTCCCGCGGCCCGGGTACATCGGCGTGTTCGACCGCTCGCACTACGAGGACGTGCTCGTCGCGCGCGTGGACGAGCTCGTGCCGCCGGCGGTGTGGGAGGCGCGCTACGACGAGATCAACCGCTTCGAGGAGGAGGTCGTGGCGGCCGGTACGACGATCGTCAAGGTCGCGCTCCTCGTGTCCTACGAGGAGCAGCGCGCACGGCTCATGGAGCGGCTCGAGCGCCCGGACAAGTTCTGGAAGTACAACCCGAACGACGTGGACTCGCGCCGCAAGTGGCCCGCGTACCAGGAGGCGTACCAGGCCGTCCTCGACCGGACGAGCACCGAGACGGCGCCGTGGTACGCGATCCCCGCGGACCGCAAGTGGTTCGCGCGCCTCGCCGTGAGCGAGCTCCTGCTCGACGCGCTGCGCGGGCTCGACCTCGGCTGGCCCCCGGCGGACTTCGACGTCGAGGCCGAGAAGAAGCGCCTCGCGGCGACGTGAGCCCGCCAGGCGACCCCGAGATCGCGTTCCGGCGCCTCGCGCGCGAGGACCTGCCGACGCTCGGCGCGTGGCTCGCCCAGCCGCACGTCGCGCGCTGGTGGCACCACGAGACGACGCCGGACGCGCTCGAGCGCGACTTCGGGGCGTCCGTGCGGGGCGAGGAGCCGGGAGAGGACCTCGTGGTCCTCGTCGACGGCGTGGCCGTCGGGCTCGTGCAGCGCTCCTTCCTGCGGGACTACCCGCCGTACCGCGACGAGCTCGTCGCGGCCGGGGTCGACGTGCCCGACGGCGCGGTCACGCTCGACTACCTCCTCGGCGACCCCGCGCGCACGGGGCACGGGCTGGGCACGCGCGTCGTCGCCGAGGCCGTGCGCCGCACGTGGGCCGAGCTCCCGGGCGCGAGCGCCGTCGTCGTGCCGGTCCCCGTCGGCAACACGGCGTCGCGGCGCGTGCTGGAGAAGGCGGGTCTGCGGCGCGTCGCGGACGCCGACCTCGAGCCGGACAACCCCGCCGACCCGCCGCAGCACGCCGTCTACCGGGCGGACCGCCCCCGTGAGTGACCCCGGGAGGGTCAGCCGGCCGCGCGGGCCAGTGCGCGACCGTCCTCGGCGAGCGCGCCGAGCCGCGAGAGCGCACGGAAGTACTTCTTGCGGTACCCGCCGCGGAGCATCTCCTCGGTGAACAGGCTCCGCTCCCCCGTGTACGTGGCCGACCCGGCGAGCAGCACCGGCACGTCGCGGTCGTAGAGCCGGTCGACGAGCACGACGAGGCGCAGCGCCGCCGACTGCTCGGTCACGGTGTGCACGCCCGTGAGGGCGACGGCCTCGACGCCGTCGAGCAGCGCGCGGTAGCGGCTCGGGTGGACCTGCGACAGGTGGGCGAGCAGGTCGTCGAACGCGTCGAGCGTCGCGCCGGGCAGCCCCGCCACGGCGGCGCGCACGTCCGCCTCGGGGACCGGCGCGGAGTCCGTGACGACCGCGCGGTGGCGGTAGTCCTCGCCGTCGACGCGCAGCACCTCGAAGCGCGCCGCGAGCGCCTGGATCTCGCGCAGGAAGTCCTCGGCGGCGAACCGGCCCTCGCCGAGCGCCTCGGGCAGCGTGTTCGACGTCGCGGCGAGCGCGACGCCGCGGTCCGCGAGCTCGCGCAGGAGGCGGGACATGAGCACGGTGTCGCCCGGGTCGTCGAGCTCGAACTCGTCGATGCACACGAGCTTCTTCGTCGCCAGGGCGTCGACCGTCGCGCGGAACCCGAGCGCCCCGACGAGGTTGGTGTACTCGACGAACGTGCCGTACGCGCTGACGTCGAGCCCGACGGCGTGCGCGAGCGACGTGAGCAGGTGCGTCTTGCCGACGCCGAACCCGCCGTCCATGTAGACCGCGGGGGGCGTCTGCTTCCGCGAGCCGAACAGCCCCTTGCGCGCGGGCCTCACGACGGCGGCCGCGACCTCCTCGAGCCGGGCGACGGTGCGGGCCTGGCTCGGGTACGCGTCGTTCGCGCGGTAGGTCGAGAAGCGGGCGTCCGCGAAGTGACGCGGCGGCACGAGGTCGGCGAGGAGCCGTGCGGGCGGCACTGCGGGCCGGACGTCCGTGAGGGCGCGCACGCGCGCCGCGTCCGGGAGAGCGGACGCGCGGGCGGTGCCGGGAAGTGCTGCGGGGGCCGGGGAGCCGCCGGTGGCGGGCGAAGTCACGAGGATCCAGCCTACGCCTGCGGCTAGCCTGGCCGCTGTGACCTCCACCACGACGCCCGCGGGCGGAGCGGCCGAGCCGCCGCGCGAGCCGGCCGGGCGCACGGACCTCCCGCCGCTCGACGTGCTCGTGCCCGCTCCCGAGCACCTCCCCCCGGACGCGCGCGAGGAGCGGCTCGCGGCGCTCTACGCGTACGGCCCGCCCGAGCGCGGCCCGAGCGTCGTGCGCGCGAACATGGTCGCGAGCGTCGACGGCGGGGCCTGGGGTCCGGACCACCGCTCGGGGTCGATCAACGACGCCGCCGACTGGCGGGTCTTCCGCGTCCTGCGCGCGCTCGCCGACGTCGTGCTCGTCGGCGCGGGGACGGCCCGCGCCGAGGGGTACACGGCGCTCGACCGGCCCCGCGGCCTGGAGCACCTGCACCCGCGCCCGCTCGAGCTCGCCGTCGTGACGCGCTCCGGGCGCGTGCCCCCGGTGCTCGCGCGCGGCGACCGTCCCCCGCTCGTGCTCACGGGCCCCGCCGGGGCGGACACGGCGCGGGGCGACGTCCCCGCGGACCGCGTGGTCGTCGTCGGGCACGACCCCGCGGACGGGGAGGAGGGAGCGCCGGACGACGCCGTCGACCTGGCCGCCGGCCTCGCCGAGCTCGCGCGCCGCGGCCTGGGGCGCGTGCTCGCCGAGGGCGGCCCGACGCTCCTGGGCGACCTGCTCGCCGCGGACCTCGTCGACGAGCTGTGCGTGACCACCGCGCCGAGCCTCGTCGGGCCCGGTCCCGGCCGGATCGTCGCCGGCGCGGGCCCTGCCACGACGCCCCGCGCCGTGCGCCTCGCGCACCTGCTGCACAGCCCCACGTCGCGGCCGGGATCGCCCGCCGGTACGACCGTCGCGCGATGGCTCGTGCCGATAGGCTGACCCGCGTGACCGACACGATCCTCGTCCTGACCGAAGACACGCTGAACCCGGCCGACGTGCAGCACATCCTGTCCCTGCACGAGGACGAGCGGCTCGCCTACCGGGTGCTGGTCCCGGCGGACACGGAGCGCAACGTCATCTCGGGGATCATCGACCACCTCAGCGTGGGCGAGCTCAAGCAGGCGTGGGACGAGGTCCTGGGCCGCGAGCCCTCCCCGACGGCGGCCAAGGCGGAGGCGAGCGAGCAGCTCGAGCGCAGCGTGGCCGAGCTCCGCGCCGCGGGCCGCGAGGCCGACGGCGCCGTCGTCGACGACGACCCGCTGCCCGCGCTGCGCACCGCCGTCGCTGCGGGCGGGGTGCGCGAGGTCGTCGTCGTCACGTACCCGCACGCCGTCGAGGACACGTTCCACACCGACTGGGCGTCCCGCGCGCGCGACGAGCTCCACGTCCCCGTGCTGCACCTGTACTCGGGCACGAGCGAGCTCGGCTGACACGTTCGGGCGGTGTCGGGCGCGCCCGCGAGGACGGTCAGCGCTCGCGCACGCGGTGCCCCGCGCGGCGGATCGTCGCGCGCGCGAGCTGGTCGGTCGAGTCGAGGTAGAGCGGGTCGGCGAGCAGGTCGTGGTCGACGGCGACGACCGACAGCTCGGTGCAACCCAGCACGATCACCTGGGCACCGCGCTCGACGAGCCGGCCCGCGACGGCGCGGAACGTCTCGATGTCCACCGGCCGGCCGGCCTTCACCTGCTCGTAGATGATCTGCGACACGAGCGCCTGGTCCGCCTCGTCCGGCACGAGCGCGTCGACGTCGTGGCGCGCGAACGCGTCCTGGTAGACGCCGGACGCGGCCGTCCCCGCCGTGGCGAGGAGCCCGACGGCACGCAGGCCCGGCACGCGCTCCCGGGCGGCGTCGACCGTCGTGTCGATGATGGAGACGAACGGGACGCGGATCGCGTCGAGCACCTGCTGCGTGAAGTAGTGCGCGGTGTTGCACGGCATGACGAGGAAGTCCGCGCCGAAGCGCTCGAGCCGCTGCGCGTCCCGGGCGAGCACGGGCCCCGGGTCCGCGTCGGAGCGCCCGAGGATGAAGTCCGTGCGGTCGGGGATCGTCGCGTGGTTGAGCACGACGGCGTCGACGTGGTCCTGGTCGCGCTCCGCCTCGGTGAGCTCGACGAGGAGCTGGAGGAAGTAGGCCGTGGCGAGCGGCCCGACACCCCCGAGCACTCCGACGAGGGGCTGGGCGCTGTCCTGGTCCGGTCGCGACGTCACCCGTGGATCCTACGGCGGCCCGGGCGGGGCGCCGCCACGGCCACAGGTCCCGGCGGCCCGACCGGCCCGTAGGATGGCGACGCCCGCCGCCCGCACCACCGAACGGACCACCCGCCGCGATGACCTACGGCAACGCCGACTTCCTCCCCGTCGTCCTCGGGACCAACCTCAACACGTACAACATCGCGAGGTCGTTGCACGAGGCGTACGGCGTCCGCACGCTGGCCCTGGGCCGGTTCCCGCTGCGCGAGACCGCCGACTCACGCATCGTCGACGTGCGCACGTACCGCGACTTCGACGACCCGGAGCGCATCGTCGCCGTCCTGCGCGAGCTCGCCGAGGAGTTCCCGGGCCGCAAGCGGCTGCTCATCGCGAACATCGAGTTCTACACGAACGTCGTCATCGCGCACCGCGCCGAGCTCGAGGACCTCTACGTCATCCCGCTCGTGGGCCAGGACCTCGCCGCGCGGCTCATGAACAAGACCGACTTCTACCGCACGTGCGCCGAGCTCGGCGTGCCGCACCCGGAGACGGTGATCGCCACCGCCGCCGACGTCGACGCCCCGGGCTTCGGCGAGGGCCTGCCGTTCCCCTACCCGCTCATCCTCAAGCCGTCGGACACGGACACCTACCCCCGCCTGCAGTTCGAGGGCAAGAAGAAGGTGTACCTCGTCCAGGACGCGGCCGAGCTGCGCGACGTCGCGCGCCGCATCTACGCCGCCGGGTACACCGACGACCTCGTCGTGCAGGAGTACCTCGCGGGGGACGAGTCGGTCATGCGCGTGGTCAACACGTACTCCGACCGGCACGGCCGCCTGCGGTTCCTGTCGGCCGCCCAGATCGTGCTCGGCGAGTACGACCCGAAGCTCGTGGGCAACTACAACGCCGTCGTGACGATGAAGGACGACAAGCTCACCGAGTCGATCCGGCACCTGCTCGACAGCCTCGGCTACGTGGGCGCGGCGAACCTCGACGTCATGTACGACCGCCGCACCGGCACGAGCAAGATCCTCGAGGTCAACCTGCGCCAGGGCGCCGCGAGCTTCTACACGATGGCCGCCGGGGGAAACCTCGCGCGCTGCTACGTCGAGGACCTCGTGCACGGGCGCGAGATTCCCGAGCAGATCACGCCCGAGGGCCGGCTGTGGGTCAACGTGCCGTACCCCGTCGTGCGCGCGCTCGTCCCGGTCTCGCTGCGCCACCGCGTGAAGAAGGCGCGCAGGCACGGCGTGTGGCACACGCTGCGCTACCGCCCGGACATGAGCCTGCGACGTCGCCTCAGCGTGTGGCGCGTCGACCTGCGCCACACGCTCGACTACGTGAAGTACGCGCGCTCGCGCCCGTCGGCCTGACTGCGGACGGACGTCGGGGTCGCCGGGTCGACGACCTCAGGCTCCGAGCGCGGACCGCACCGCCTCGACGACCCGGCGCGCGGTCGCGACCCCGACCGTCGTCGGCAGGTTCACGACGCGCGCGACGAGGTCCTCCGTCGTCGCGAGCGCGGGGTCGCCCGGCGTGTAGCCGTACACGGCCGGGTCGTCCGGGCCCGGGAACAGCGCGGGCCGGTACCACTTGCCGACGTAGAACCCGGCGGCCGTGAGCTCCCGCACGAGACGGTCGGCGGTCGCCGCGTCGGGGGCGAAGAACGGGAACCGGACGAGCGGCGCGCGCTCGCCGATCCCGGCCGGGACCTCGACGACGCCGGACAGCCCGCGCACGTACTCCGCGACCGTGTCCGCACGACGCGCCTCGACGTCGCCGCTCGACCGCAGCGCGTCGACCATGCGGTCCGTGATCCACGGCGACGGACGCTGCGGCGGGTGGGCGAGCCCGCCCCGGTTCTCCACGGGCGCGATCGCGGGCTCGTACGCGCCGACGGCGGTCAGCGCGTCGCGCACCGTCCCGGCCGCCGCTCCGGGGAGCCGGTTGAGCACGCGCACCTGGGTGCGGAAGCTGCGCGCCGCGAGGTCGAGGCGCGCGCCCACGACGGGGAGCGCGTCGAGCGCCGTGACGACCGCCGACCGCAGCGCGGGGTCGAGCGCGGGGCTGACCCACACCGCGCCCCCGAACCTCGTGGGGAGCATCTTCTCCACGCCGAACGAGTGGAACGACACGTCCGCGACGGGCGAGCCGTCGGCGTCGCGCGCGAGGCGCGTCACGCAGTGCGCGCTGTCCTCGACGAGCAGCGCGCCGACGGAGCGTGCCGCGTCGCGCAGCCGCCGCGCGCCCGCGGAGTCGACGATCCCGAACGTGTTCTGCAGCACGACGGCGCGCGTGTCCGGGCCCACCGCGAGGCGGTCCGGGTCGATCGCGACGGTCGCCGGGGACACCTCGGCGTAGACCGGCCGCAGCCCCGCGACGAGGATCGGGTCGACCGCCGTCGAGCACGTGAACACCTGCGTGACGACGTCACCCGGCCCGCGCGTCCCGGCGAGCGCGCGGAAGACGACCTCCATCCCGTAGCGGGCCTTGAACACGAGGAACCAGTCGGCCGGGTCGGTGCCCGTCCGGTCGGCGAGCATCCTCGTCGCGGTCGCGTCCTGCGGGTGGCGGCTCATCGTTCTCCTGTCGTCTCGCGGCTGCTCCGGGCTGCCGGTGCCGGACCAGCCTGCCACGTCCGCGCGGGCCGTCCGCGCGGGCCGTCCGCGGGGCGTCAGCGCGGGTGCCCGCACGCGGCCCCTCCTCCCGCGTCCGGCACGGACCTTCCCCCGGACGCGCCGACGGCGGTCGCCGCGCCGGAGCGCGACGACCGCCGTCGGGAGGTCTCAGGCGTCGGACTCGGTCCGGTCGCCCGACCACTCGGTGTGGAACACGCCCGGCTTGTCGACGCGGCGGTAGGTGTGCGCGCCGAAGAAGTCGCGCTGCGCCTGGATGAGCGCGGCGGGCAGGCGCTCGGCCCGCACGCCGTCGTAGTAGGCGAGCGAGGACGAGAACGCGGGCGTCGGCACGCCGTTGAGGGCCGCCTGCGACACGACGCGGCGCCACGCGGCGAGGCCGTTGCTCACCGCGCCGGTGAAGTACTCGTCCGCGAGGAGCAGCGGGAGGTGCGCGTCGCGCTCGTACGCCTCGGTGATGCGGTTGAGGAAGCGCGCGCGGATGATGCAGCCGCCGCGCCAGATGCGGGCCATGGCGCCGCGGTCGATGTCCCAGCCGTACTCCGCGGACGCCGCCGCGATCTGGTCGAAGCCCTGCGAGTACGCGACGACCTTGGACGCGTAGAGGGCGAGGCGCACGTCCTCGACGAACGCGTCGCGGTCCTGCACGTCCCACGCCGCGGCGTCGGCGGGCAGCGCCGCGCGGCCCGCCTCGCGCTGCGGGACGGAGCCGGACAGCGCGCGGGCGAACGTCGCCTCGGCGATCCCGGTGATCGGCACGCCCAGGTCGAGGCCGTTCTGCACCGTCCAGCGGCCGGTGCCCTTCTGCTCCGCCTGGTCGAGCACGACGTCGACGAACGCCTTGCCGGTCTCCGCGTCCACGTGCTGGAGCACGTCCGCGGTGATCTCGATGAGGAACGACTCGAGGTCGCCCGTGTTCCACTGCGCGAAGATCTCGCCGATCTCCTGCGCGGACGCCCCGAGCCCCTGCTTGAGCAGGTCGTACGCCTCGGCGATGAGCTGCATGTCGGCGTACTCGATGCCGTTGTGCACCATCTTGACGAAGTGGCCCGCGCCGTCCGGACCCACGTACGTGCAGCACGGCACGCCGTCGACCTTGGCGGAGATGTCCTCGAGGATCGGGCCGAGACTCTGGTAGGACTCGCGCGTGCCGCCGGGCATGATCGA
Organism: Cellulosimicrobium composti; assembly: GCF_009711085.1. Classification (GTDB taxonomy): domain Bacteria; phylum Actinomycetota; class Actinomycetes; order Actinomycetales; family Cellulomonadaceae; genus Cellulosimicrobium; species Cellulosimicrobium composti. Next base: position 2,277 of record NZ_WMKA01000039.1, on the reverse strand, counting down.
CGGGCCGTTGAGCGCGCCCTCCTCGCCGCCCGAGACGCCGGTGCCGACGAAGTGCAGGCCCTTGGCCGCGAGCGCCTTCTCGCGGCGGATCGTGTCGGGGAAGTGCGCGTTGCCGGCGTCGACGACGATGTCGCCCTCCTCCAGCAGCGGCACGAGCTCGTCGATGACGGCGTCGGTCGCCGCGCCGGCCTTGACCATGACGACGACCTTGCGCGGGCGCTCGAGCGAGGCGACGAAGTCCGCCATCGACTCGGACGGGACGAAGTCGCCCTCGCTGCCCGCCTCGGCGATCAGGGACTCGGTCTTGGCGTACGAGCGGTTGTGCACCGCGACCGTGTAGCCGTGCCGGGCGAAGTTGCGGGCCAGGTTGCGACCCATGACGGCGAGTCCGGTCACACCGATCTGTGCGCGTGCTGACATCTGCTTCCCTGCTCCTCGAGGGTCGGTCCCGGTGCGCGCGGCGCGCGCGGGAGGGCGCGGAGCCGGTCCGGGCCGGGCGCGGGGCACGGCCGGGTCGCACACCGGTGGATGGGTACGCGACCAGCGTAGTCCTCGTGCGCCGGGCCGCTCCCGGGGTGCCACGATCCGGTCACCCGCAGGGATCGTCACGAATCGCCGGTCACGATTCGGTGACGCCCGCGCGCCGGACGTCCGGTTCGTCCCTCCTCGCTCGTACTGTGCCTGGTGTGATGACCGCTCACGGGACCGACGCTCCCCCGGAGTTCCGTGCCGTCCTCGACGCGCTGGGCGCGCGGCGGCTGCGCCCCGAGGTCACGCTGCGCGAGGTCCCGGCGCCGCGCCGTGTCGCGCCGTGGTCGGTCGCGCTCACGGGCGAGGTGGAGGCCGCGCGCTCGGACGACCCCGAGCTCGCGTCGGGCCGCTTCATCGTGCTGCACGCCCCCGAGGGCCAGGAGGCGTGGGAGGGCACGTTCCGCGTCGTGACGCTCGTGCGCGCGACGCTCGAGCCCGAGATGGCGTCGGACGAGATGCTCGCCGAGGTCGCGTGGACGTGGCTCCAGGACGCGCTGCACGCGACGGGCGCGCACGTGCGCGCCGAGGGCGGCACGGTGACGCGCGTGCTGTCGCAGAGCTTCGGGGCCCTCGCCGGCAAGCACAACGACGTCGAGCTGGAGATGCGCGCGTCGTGGACGCCGGTGCCCGCGAGCGGCACCGGTCCGGCGGACCTCGGGGACCACCTCGCGGCGTGGGCGCACCTGCTCTGCACGGCCGCCGGTCTGCCGCCCCTGCCCGACGGCGTGACGCCCCTCGGTGCCCGGCCCCCGTCGCGACGCAATACCGTGGGTCCATGAGCTCGACCGCAGCACCCGCACCTCCCCCGCTCGACCCGGAACCCGGGGCGGGTCCCGCGCCGACCGTCGTCACCCCTCTGACGGAGCCGTCCGACGGGGTCGGCCCCGTCGTCGACACCCCCGCCGCGCTCGCGCGCGTCGTCGCGGCGTTCGCCGCGGCGAGCGGACCCGTCGCCGCCGACGCCGAGCGCGCGTCGGGCTACCGCTACGGCCAGCGCACGTACCTCGTGCAGGTGCGCCGCGAGGGCGCCGGCACGGCGCTGATCGACCCCGTCGCCCTGCCGGACCTCTCGCCGCTGCGCGAGGCCGTCGGCGACGCGGAGTGGGTGCTGCACGCCGCGTCCCAGGACCTCCCGGGCCTCGCCGAGCACGGCGTGCTGCCGGCGAGCGTGTTCGACACCGAGCTCGCCGCGCGCCTGCTCGGGATGGAGCGCGTCGGCCTCGCGGCCGTGGTCGCCGAGGTCCTCGGTCTCGGCCTCGCCAAGGAGCACTCCGCCGTCGACTGGTCGACGCGCCCGCTGCCCGAGGACTGGCTGCGCTACGCGGCGCTCGACGTCGAGGTGCTCGTCCCGCTGCGCCAGGTCCTCGGGGAGCGGCTCGACGCGGCCGGCAAGGCGGAGTGGGCCGCGCAGGAGTTCGAGGCCGTGCGGACCGCGGCCCCACCCGCGCCCCGGCCCGAGCCGTGGCGTCGCACGTCGGGGACGCACACCCTGCGCGACCCGCGCCGGCTCGCGGTCGTGCGCAGCCTCTGGGAGGCGCGCGACGCGACCGCCCGGGCGCGCGACATCGCGCCGGGCCGCGTGCTGCCCGACCGCGCGATCGTCGCCGCGGCGGAGGCGCTGCCCCGCACGGCGGGTCAGCTCGTCGAGCTCCCCGCGTTCGCGGGCAAGGGCACGCGGCGGCGCGCGGCGTACTGGCAGCGCGCGATCGACGCCGCGCTCGCCCTGCCGTCGAGCGCGCTGCCGTC